>NZ_QLTA01000047.1 GCF_003269065.1 Paracidovorax anthurii | reverse complement strand
GCTTCTTCCTGAACGACGACCCGGGCAACGGCCGCAACGTGGTGCAGCGCATGGCGTTCGCCGACGGCACGGTGTGGGACATGTCGGCGATCCTGGGCCGGCTGTACACGGGCACGGAAGGCAACGACACGATCACGGGCACGAAGAGCGCCGACACGATCAGCGGCCTGGGGGGCGACGACAGCCTCTATGGGGGTGATGGCGACGATGTGCTGCTGGGCGGCGACGGCAACGACTTCCTCTCCGCCCAGGGCGGGGACGACGTGCTCGACGGCGGGGCGGGCAACGACACGCTGAGCGGCGGCTACGGCCTGCACAACGTGTATCGCTTCGGCCGGGGCGACGGGCAGGACTACGTGCAGCTGGGCCACGACCCCTATGCGATGGACGAATCGGCCCACCGGCAGAACACGCTGCAGTTCAAGGAGGGCGTGAAGCCCGAGGACATCGTGCTCAACCGGGTGGCGGACGGCTGGTCCAGCGGCACCCTGGGGCTGGAGGTGTCCATCGCGGGCACGCAGGACAAGGTGATCATCCGCAGCTTCTTGCGCAACGACGACCCGGGCAACGCCTACAACGCGGTGCAGCGCATCGCATTCGCCGATGGCACGGTGTGGGATCTGCCGGCGATCCGGGACCGGCTCCTTGCGGGCGCCGCCGGCGGCGCGGGTGGCGCGGCCGGCAGCGTGGTCGCTGGAACGGCGGTGGCGAGTGCGATCGCCAGCGTGGACGGCGGGATGCAGGTGACGGCGTCGCCCTATGAGAGCGCGCCCGCCCACATCGCCAATGTCCGCGCGCTGGTGCCGGTGGAGCCGGTGCTGGAGGAGCCGGGGGATGCGTGGGGCCTGCAGGCCTCCGCCGCGAAGTTCCTGGCCGCCGAGGGCGCGGACCCGCTCGCCGATGCCGCGCCGATCCTGATCCACGGGGTGCAGGCGCAGGCCGCCAGCAGCCTGGGCGCGGACGATGCGGCCGCCGTCATCGACTGGTTCGTCTCCCATGCGCGCAGCCAGAGCCTGGAGGGCCTGCAGGGCCTGGCATCGCTGGACGGCCAGGCGAATGCGCTGGTGTCGGCGATGGCGGCGTTCGCGCCGCCCGCCGCGGGCCAGAGCGGGCTGGTGGCGGAGCGCCAGGGCAGCCTGGCGAACACGATCGCGGTGGCGAACTGGTCGTGAGGCCTCGCGGCGGTGGTGCTCCGCGCTGCGCGCGGAGGCCATCGCCGTGCCGGTGGGGTGGCGCGCGCCGCGAGGTAGCGGGCGTTGTCCCGGGCGGGGGGGCCTGGCTCCCTTGCGTTCCCCTGGATGGCAAGGGGGGATGAACGCCCCCTGAACGCCCCTTACTTGGTGCCGAAGATGCGGTCGCCCGCGTCCCCCAGGCCCGGCAGGATGTAGCCGTGTTCGTTCAGTTCGCGGTCGATGGCGGCGGTGTAGATGGGCACGTCCGGATGGGCCTTCTGCAGCGTGGCGATGCCCTCGGGCGCGGCCAGCAGGCACATGAATTTCACCGAGCGCGGTTTCAGTGCCTTGAGCTTGGCCACCGCGGCGGCGGCGGAGTTGCCGGTGGCCAGCATCGGGTCCACCACGACGATGTCGCGCTCTTCCATCTCGGAAGGCATCTTGAAGTAGTACTCCACGGGCTGCAGCGTGGCCGGGTCGCGGTAGAGCCCGATGTGGCCCACGCGCGCGCCGGGCACCACGGTGAGCATGCCGTCCAGGAAGCCGTTGCCCGCGCGCAGGATGGAGACCAGCACCAGCTTCTTGCCGTCGATGACCTTGCCGGTCGTGGTCTCCAGCGGGGTCTCGATCTCGATGTCCGACAGCGGCATGTCGCGCGTGAGCTCGTAGGCCATCAGCGTGCTCAGCTCGCCCAGCAGGCGGCGGAAGCTGTTGGTGCTGGCGTCCTTGCGGCGCATCAGGGTCAGCTTGTGCTGCACCAGCGGGTGGGTGATGACGTGGACGTTGCCGGGGGAGGTCTCGGTGCTCATGGCCTGTGGGGGAGGGGGAAAGAAGAACGGCGCGGCGCCTTCCGGGGGCGTGGGCGCGGCGGCCGGAAAAACCGGTCAGTCTGCCAGAAAGCGCGCATAGCGCGGCAGGTCCACGTTGCCGCCGCTGATGACGATGCCCACGCGCGCGCCGCGCAGGTCCAGGCCGCCGTGCCGCGCGCCCGCGAGGGCCAGGGCGCCCGTGGGCTCGACGACCAGCTTCATGCGCTCGGCGAAGAAGCGCAGCGCCTCGGCCAACTGGGCGTCGGCCACGGTGACGACCTCGTGCACGAGCCGCTGGATGATGGAGAAGGTGAGGGGGCTGGGCGCGGTGGCCTGCGCGCCGTCGGCGATGGTGTGCGGGGTGGCGATGTGCACGATGTGCCCGGCGCGCAGCGACTGCTGCACGTCGTTGCCGGCCTCGGGCTCCACGCCCACCACGCGGCACTGCGGCGCGAGCTGCTCGGCCGCCAGCAGGCAGCCCGAGAGCAGGCCGCCGCCGCCCAGGCAGACGAAGAGGTAGTCCAGCCCGGGCACGTCCTGCAGCAGCTCCAGTGCCGCGGTGCCCTGGCCGGCGATGACGTGCGGGTGGTCGAAGGGCGGCACCAGCACCATGCCGCGCTCTTCGGCCAGGCGCCGGCTGATCGCCTCGCGGTCCTCGGTGAAGCGGTCGTAGGTGACCACCTGCGCGCCGTATTCGCGCGTGGCGGCCATCTTGCCGGCGGGCGCGTCCTCGGGCATGAGGATGGTGGCGGGCATGTCCAGCAGGCGGGCGGAGAGCGCGACGGCCTGCGCATGGTTGCCGGACGAGAAGGCGAGCACGCCGCGCTCGCGCTGGGCGTCGCTGAACTGCGCGAGCGTGTTGTAGGCGCCGCGGAACTTGAAGGCGCCCGTGCGCTGCAGGTTCTCGCACTTGAAGAAGAGCTGGGCGCCGAGCCGCTCGTCGCCGGTGCTGGAGCGCAGCACGGGTGTCCGGTGCGCGATGCCGTTCAGGCGCCGGGCAGCGGCGGCGACGTCGTCGTGGGTGGGCGCTGCGAGCGGGGTCGGCTGGGTCATGGCGGCTTCCTGTGCGGGATGGAGCGCTCCGGCGGTGGCCGGAATGTGCCGGCCTCGGCGTCGCGAACGATGATAGCTCGCGGCCCGCCCGGGCGGCGCGCGCGATCGGCGCGCCGCCGCTCCCGCGCGCCCCGCCGCCCGGAAGGCCCGTGGCAGAGCCCCGCCGCCCGCCGGGGCGTGCCTTGCCGCTGTTTTCAGGGCCTGGGGGGCTCCATGTCGCCGTATTTATTGGGTTGTTTGCTATTGAATATGTAGCAAATGCCGGGCGGCGCGGCGGCGGGTCAGCGCTTGCGCCCGCCGAACACGCTGCCCAGCACCCCGCGCAGGATCTCCTTGCCCAGCGAGGTGCCCATGGTGCGCACGGCCGACTTGGCCATGGTCTGCACCAGGCCGTCGTGCCGGCCGCCGCGCGGGCCCGTGGAGCCGAAGAGCACGTCGTTCAGCCCGCCGAGCAGGCCGCCACCGGCCTCGCCGGCCTCTCCGGGGGCAGGGGCGCCGGGGGCGCCCGGCGCTGGGGCCGCCGTGCCGGGGGCGGGCGCCTGCCTGCCGGCATCCCCGGCGCGGCCGCGCAGCTTCTCGTAGGCGGATTCGCGGTCCACGGCCGTTTCATAGACGCCCGCCACCAGCGACTGCGCCATCAGCGCCTGCCGCTGCGGCGCGGTGATCGGGCCGATCTGGCTGCCCGGCGGCACCACGAACACGCGCTCGGTGATGCCCGGCCGCCCCTTGGCGTCGAGCAGGCTCACCAGCGCCTCGCCCACGGCCAGCTCGGTGATGGCGGCCTCGATGTCCAGGCCGGGCTGCGGCCGCATGGTGGTGGCGGTGGCCTTCACGGCCTTCTGGTCGCGCGGCGTGAAGGCGCGCAGCGCGTGCTGCACGCGGTTGCCGAGCTGCGCCAGCACGCTGTCGGGGATGTCCAGCGGGTTCTGGGTGACGAAGTACACGCCCACGCCCTTGGAGCGCACGAGGCGCACCACCAGTTCGATGCGCTCCACCAGCACCTTGGGCGCCTCGTTGAAGAGCAGGTGGGCCTCGTCGAAGAAGAACACCAGCTTGGGCTGCTCGGGGTCGCCGATCTCGGGCAGCTGCTCGAACAGCTCCGAGAGCATCCAGAGCAGGAAGGTGGCGTAGAGGCGCGGCGAATTCATGAGCTTGTCGGCCGCGAGGACGTTCACCACGCCCCGTCCGTCCACCGTCTGCATGAAGTCCTGGATGTTGAGCATGGGCTCGCCGAAGAAGCGGTCGCCGCCCTGGGCCTCGATCTGCAGCAGCCCGCGCTGGATGGCGCCCACGCTGGCGGCGCTGATGTTGCCGTATTCGGTGGTGAACTCCTTGGCGTTCTCGCCCACGTGGGCCAGCATGGCACGCAGGTCCTTGAGGTCGAGCAGCAGCAGGCCGTGGTCGTCGGCGATCTTGAAGACGATGTTGAGCACCCCCAGTTGCGTCTCGTTCAGGCCCAGCATGCGCCCGAGCAGCAGCGGGCCCATGTCGGAGATGGTGGCGCGCACCGGGTGGCCCTGTTCGCCGAACACGTCCCAGAGCGTGGTGGGGCAGGCGAGCGGCTCGGGCAGAGGCAGGCCGCGCTCGGCGAGCGTGGCGGCAAGCTTGTCGCCGATGCGCCCGGGCTGGCTGATGCCCGTCAGGTCGCCCTTCACGTCGGCCATGAAGACCGGCACGCCGATGCGGGAAAAACCCTCCGCCAGCGTCTGCAGCGTCACCGTCTTGCCCGTGCCCGTGGCCCCGGTGACGAGGCCGTGCCGGTTGGCGAGTTCGGGCAGCAGATGGCATTGGCGGGTGTCGTGCTGGGCAATCAGGATGGGGTTGGCCATGGCGGGTGGGGCGTCAAAAGTAAAATCGCGGCCAGTAGATTAATCCACATAGACACAACAGCAAGGACTCCCTGTGGCAGGACACAGCAAATGGGCCAACATCCAGCACCGCAAGGGGCGCCAGGATGAGAAGCGCGGCAAGATCTGGACCCGGATCATTCGCGAGATCACCGTGGCCGCCCGCGCCGGCGGCGGCGACATCTCCGCCAACCCGCGCCTGCGGCTGGCGATCGACAAGGCCAAGGCGGCCAACATGCCCGCCGACCGCATCAAGTACAACATCGACAAGGCCACCGGCAATGCCGAGGGCGTGAACTACGAGGAAATCCGCTACGAGGGCTACGGCATCGGCGGCGCGGCCATCATCGTGGACACCATGACCGACAACCGCGTGCGCACCGTGGCCGAGGTGCGCCACGCCTTCAGCAAGTACGGCGGCAACATGGGCACCGAGGGCTCGGTGGCCTTCCAGTTCAAGCACTGCGGCCAGTTCATCTTCGCGCCCGGCACGAACGAGGACAAGGTGATGGAAGTGGCGCTGGAGGCCGGCGCCGAGGACGTCGTCACGGGCGAGGACGGCGCCATCGAGGTGCTGACCGCCTACGGCGACTTCGAGGCCGTGAAGAACGCCCTCGAAGCCGCGGGCCTCGTGCCCGATGCCGCCGACGTCACCATGCGCCCCGACGTGACCATCGACCTCGCCGGCGAAGACGCCGAACGCATGCAGAAGCTCCTGGACGTGATCGAAGACCTCGACGACGTGCAGGAGGTCTATCACAACGCCGCCCTCTGAAGCACGAGCCAGCACCCGGAAACCCATGAAAGTTCTTGTCATCGGAGGCGGCGGCCGTGAACACGCAATGGCCTGGAAGCTCTCGCAGTCTCCCAAGGTCACCAAGGTCTATGTGGCGCCCGGCAACGGCGGCACGGCCCTCAATCCCAAGCTCGAAAACGTGCCCGTGACCGACGTGCGCGCGCTGCGCGCCTGGGCGCAGGAGCAGAAGATCCAGCTCACCGTGGTCGGCCCCGAGGCGCCGCTCGCCGCCGGCGTGGTGGACGAGTTCCGCGCCCACGGCCTGCGCGTCTTCGGGCCCACGAAGGCCGCCGCGCAGCTCGAAAGCTCCAAGGCCTTCTCCAAGGCCTTCATGCGCCGCCACGGCATCCCCACGGCCGACTACGACACCTTCACCGACCCGGCCGCCGCCCATGCCTTCATCGACCGCCTGGGCGCGCCCATCGTGGTCAAGGCCGACGGCCTGGCCGCCGGCAAGGGCGTGGTCGTGGCCATGACCGTGCAGGAGGCCCACGACGCCGTGGACTTCATGCTGGTGGACAACAAATACGGCGTGAGCCACAACGACGGCGGCGCGCGCGTGGTGATCGAGCAGTTCCTCGAAGGCGAGGAGGCGAGCTTCATCGTGCTGTGCGACGGCAAGAACGTCGCCGCCCTGGCCACCAGCCAGGACCACAAGCGCCTCAAGGACGGCGACCAGGGCCCGAACACCGGCGGCATGGGCGCCTACTCGCCCGCTCCCGTGGTCACGGCCGACGTGCATGCCCGCGCCATGCGCGAGATCATCCTGCCCACCATCCGCGGCATGGAGAAGGACGGCATCCCGTACACGGGCTTCCTGTACGCCGGCCTCATGATCGACGCCAAGGGCCAGCCCAAGACGCTCGAATTCAACTGCCGCATGGGCGACCCCGAGACCCAGCCCATCCTGATGCGCCTCAAGAGCGACTTCGTCGATGTGCTGGGCGCGGCGGTGGACGGCAAGCTCGACCAGATCGAGCTGCAGTGGGACCGCCGCCCGGCGCTGGGCGTCGTCATGGCCGCCCACGGCTACCCCGAGAGCCCGCGCAAGGGCGACGCCATCACCGGCCTGCCGGCGGACGCCGACGATGCCGTGGTGTTCCATGCCGGCACCGAGCTGCAGGACGGCACGGTGCGCACCAGCGGCGGCCGCGTGCTGTGCGTGACCGCGCTGGCCGACAGCGTCCGGCAGGCCCAGCAGCGCGTCTACGACGTGGCGCGGGGCGTGCACTTCGATGGCGCGCAATACCGCCGCGACATCGGCCACCGGGCGGTCAAGGGCTGATGGCCGGCCCGTCCTCCGCGGCCGGCCCGGCCGCGCCCTTCCAGTCCGCCGACGTGGTGGCCCGCGTGCGCGGCTACCTCACGGACCTGCAGTCCCGCATCACCGCCGCCATCGAGAGCGTGGAGGGCCCGGGCGGCGCGCGCTTCCTGTCCGATGCCTGGAGCAAGGAGCCGGGCGAGCCGCTGCAGGGCGACGGCATCACGCGCATCCTCGAAGGCGGGCGCGTGTTCGAGCGCGCCGGCTGCGGGTTCTCGCACGTGCGCGGGGCGTCGCTGCCGCCCTCGGCCACCCAGCACCGGCCCGATCTGGCGGGTGCGCCGTTCGAGGCCATGGGCGTGTCGCTGGTCTTCCACCCATTCAACCCCCACGTGCCGACGGTGCACATGAACGTGCGCATGATCGCCGCCGCCCGCGAGGGCCACGCGCCCGTTTGCTGGTTCGGCGGCGGCATGGACATGACGCCGTACTACGGCTACGAGGAAGACGCGGTGCACTTCCACCGCAGCTGCCGCGAAGCGCTCTATCCGTTCGGCGAAGGGCTCTACCTGCGCTTCAAGCGCTGGTGCGACGAATACTTCTACCTCAAGCACCGCGGCGAGCAGCGCGGCATCGGCGGCATCTTCTTCGACGACTTCTCCGAGCTGGGCTTCGAGCGCAGCCTCGCGATGATGCAGTCGGTGGGGGATTCGTTCCTGGGGGCCTACCTGCCCATCGTGCAGCGCCGCCAGGGCACGCCCTTCGGCGAGCGCGAGCGCGCCTTCCAGTGCTATCGCCGTGGCCGCTACGTCGAGTTCAACCTCGTGTGGGACCGGGGCACGCATTTCGGGCTGCAGTCCGGCGGGCGCACCGAATCGATCCTGCTCTCGATGCCGCCGATGGCCGGCTGGTCCTACCAGCGCCAGGACCCGCCGGGCTCGCCCGAGGCCCTGCTGACGCAGCGCTTCCTGGTGCGGCGCGACTGGCTGTGACGCGGGCCCCACGGAGCCGCAAGGCCTGAAAGCTATAATTTCCATAGCTGCCCGTGTCCGTTCCATGCCGACATGAGGCCTGAAACATCCCAAAAACGCACAACCCGGCCGTTCCACGGCGCCCCGGCGCGCCATTGGCCCCCGGGCGGGTTGCGCGCTATATTGCCCTTCACCCCTATTCCATCCGACCCCTGATGACCACTTCCACCCGTTCGGAATCCGCTGCCAAGAAAGACGTCACCAAGCTCCAGCGCGCCATCGTCGATGGCCTGGAAGACGTCAAGGCGCAAGACATCCAGGTGTTCAACACCGAGAAGCTCTCGCCGCTCTTCGAGCGGGTCATCGTGGCATCGGGCACGTCCAACCGGCAGACCAAGGCCCTGGCCTCCAGCGTGCGCGACGCCGTGCGCGAAGCCGGTTTCCCCAAGCCGCGCACCGAGGGCGAGGACAACGGCGAATGGATCATCGTGGACTGCGGCGCCGCCGTGGCCCACATCATGCAGCCGGCCATCCGCCAGTACTACCGCCTGGAGGAGATCTGGGGCGAGACGCCCGTGCGCCTGAAGCTCGGCGCCCCCAAGCCGGCGAAGGCGGCCGAATCCGGCGATGCGGCACTGGCCAGGAAGACCGCGGCCCGCAAGAAGGCCGCCGCAGCCGCCCCCGAGGCACCAGCCCGCAAGCCGGGGGCCCGCAAGGCCCCCCTGGCCGCCGCACCGGCCCCGAAGGCCCCTGTGAAGAAGGCCCCCGCGAAGAAGGCCGCCGCCAAGGCCACGCCGGCCAAGGCCGCCGCGAAGGCGCCCGCGAAATCCGCCACCGGAAAGGTGGCCGCCAAGGCACCGGCCAAGGCCGCGCCGAAGGCCAGGACCGTCGTCGTCAAGCCGGCGGCCAAGAAGGCCGCCGCCAAGCCCGCCACCCGGGCCGCCGTGGCCAGGAAGCCCGCCGCCAAGAAGGCCCCGGCGCGCAAGAAGGCGGCTTGAAGTGGGTAGCCGTCCGGCGCCGCGATCGCCGGGCCCGGGGATCGTTGACCGATGAAACTCCTCATCGTGGCCGTGGGCCAGCGCGTGCCGGACTGGGCGCAGACGGCCTACGACGACTATGCCAAGCGCTTTCCGCCCGAGCTGAAAGTGGAGCTCAAGGCCGTCAAGACCGAGCCGCGCGGCTCCAAGACGCTGGAAACCCTCTACGCCGCCGAGCGCGAGCGCATCGAGGCCGCCATCCCGCGCGGTACCCGCGTGGTGGCCCTCGACGAGCGGGGCACCTCACTCACCACCAAGGCCCTCGCGGAGCGGCTCAAGGGCTGGCAGCTGGGGGGCGACGACGTGGCCCTGGTCATCGGCGGGCCCGACGGCCTGGACCCCGCCTTCCGGCAGGCCGCGCACGAGCGCATCCGCCTCTCGGACCTCACGCTCCCGCATGCGATGGTGCGGGTGCTCCTGATCGAGCAGCTCTACCGTGCCTGGTCGGTGAACGCTGGCCATCCCTACCATCGCGAGTAGGCGCGGCCACGGCCGCAGGCGCTTCGGCGGCGGGCTGCGCGGCCTCGGCGAAGCGCCGGAACAGCAGCATGTCGTGGGTTTCCCCATCCCATTGGCCCTCGCCGTGCAGGACGCATTGCTCGATGAATCCGAGGCGGTGGAGCAGGCGCAGGGAGGGCGCGTTGTCGGGGTGGACGTGCGCGTCCAGGTGCCGCAGCCCGAAGCCCTGGAAGCACCCCCACACCAGGGCCTGCACGGCCTCGGTCATGAAGCCCCGGCCCTGGTGGGCCTGGGCCAGTTCGTAGCCGAGCAGGGCCACACGCTCCACCGGGTCCCATTGCTTGAACTGGCACAGCCCGATCAGGCCCGGGGTCTCCAGGCGCTCCACGGCCCAGCAGATGTCCGGGATCGCCTTGCGGCCGATCATCATCATCCACTCCACGAAGATCTCGGCCGCCTCCATGTCGGCCAGGGCGTTGTAGCCGATCCACTGGCGTGGCGGACGGGTCGCGCTCATCTCGAGCAGCGCGGGCGCATCCTGCAAGGCGATGGGGCGCAGCCGGAGCCGCGCGGTCTGGAAGCTCGGAAGATGGTTCATGTCCGCATGATCCCGGCCGGCCGCCGGGCCGTCGCCGGAAATTCGAAGACATGCACCGGCACGCGAAGCGGCCCCCGCGATCCGCTATCCTCCTGCGCCGTGAACCCGCCTCCTGCCCCCTTCATCTATCTCGCCTCCCAGAGCCCGCGCCGGCGCCAGTTGCTGGACCAGCTCGGCGTGCGCCATGTCCTGCTGCTGCCCAATGCCGATGGCGATGCGCTGGTGGAAGACGCCGAAGCCATCGAGGCGCCGAAGCCCGGCGAGGCGCCCGCGCGCTACGTGCAGCGGGTGACGGGCCTCAAGCTCGACGCCGCCGTGGCGCGGCGCGCCCGGCGCGGCCTGGAGGCCGCGTCGATCCTGTGTTCGGACACCACGGTGGCGCTGGGTCGCGAGATCCTCGGCAAACCCGAAGACGAGGCGGACGCGCGCCGCATGCTGGCGGCGCTGTCGGGCCGCACGCACCGCGTGCTCACCGCCGTGGCGCTGCAGGAGGCCGGCGGCGCCCGGCACGCGGCCCTGTCGGTGTCGCAGGTGACCTTCGCGCCGATGTCGCCCGCCCAGATCGCGGCCTATGCCGCCAGCGGCGAGCCGCTGGGCAAGGCGGGCGCCTACGGCATCCAGGGCCCGGCCGCGCAGTACGTGTCGCGGCTCGCGGGCAGCTACACGGGCATCATGGGCCTGCCGCTGTTCGAGACGGCAGGGCTTCTGCGGGCGGCGGGGCTGCTGCCCTGAGATCGTGAACAGGTTCTGACAGCGGCATGCCGGGGCGCGCGGCCCCGGCCCGGAGCCCGGCACGCGGGGCGCCGTTGAGGCATCATCGGTACCCATCCCGCCCCTTGACCCTCCGCCCTGCGCGCGACGCGAAGCCGCCCCATGCAACAAGACATCCTCATCAATTGGTCCCCCCAGGAAACGCGGGTCGCCGTGGTCGAGCACGGCGCGGTGCAGGAGCTGCACGTGGAGCGCACGCTGGAGCGCGGCCTGGTGGGCAACGTGTACCTGGGCAAGGTCTCGCGCGTGCTGCCGGGCATGCAGTCGGCCTTCATCGACATCGGCCTGGAGCGCGCGGCCTTCCTGCACGTGGCCGACGTGTGGCACCGCCAGGAGGGCGGCGAGGCGCCCATGTTCGCGCGCAAGGGCGAGCCGCCGGTGCCGATCGAGAAGCAGGTCTTCGAGGGCCAGTCGCTCATGGTGCAGGTCATCAAGGACCCCATCGGCACCAAGGGCGCGCGCCTGTCCACCCAGATCAGCATCGCGGGGCGGCTGCTGGTCTTCCTGCCGCAGGACGACCACGTGGGCGTCTCGCAGAAGATTCCCGCGGCCGAGCGCGACGCGCTGCGCGCGCGGCTGCAGGCGCTGGTGGGGGACAAGGCGAACGGCGGCGGGGGCGGCTTCATCCTGCGCACCAACGGCGAAGACTCCACCGACGCCGAACTGGCCGAGGACATCGCCTACCTGCGCAAGACCTGGGCCCGCATCCGCGAGGCGGCGCTGCGCCAGCCGCCCGCCTCGCTGCTGCACCAGGACCTGAATCTGCTGCAGCGCGTGCTGCGCGATCTGGTGGGCGAAGAGACGCTCAGCATCCGCCTCGACTCGAAGGAGCAGTTCGCGCTGCTGCAGGCCTTCGGCCGCGAGTTCATGCCGGCCGCCGTGCCCAAGCTGCAGCTCTACAAGGGCGAGCGGCCGATCTTCGACCTCTATGCCATCGACGAGGAGATCGCGCGCGCGCTGGGCCGCCGCGTGGACCTGAAGTCCGGCGGCTACCTCATCGTGGACCAGACCGAGGCGCTGACCACCATCGACGTGAACACCGGCGGCTACGTGGGCGCGCGCAACTTCGACGACACGATCTTCAAGACCAACCTGGAGGCCGCGCAGGCCATCGCCCGGCAGCTGCGGCTGCGCAACCTGGGCGGGATCATCATCGCGGACTTCATCGACATGGCCCGCGACGACCACCAGCACGCGGTGCTCTCCGAGTTCCGCAAGCAGCTCGCCCGCGACCGCGTGAAGACCATGACCGGCGGCTTCTCGCAACTGGGCCTGGTGGAGATGACGCGCAAGCGCACGCGCGAATCGCTGGCGCACATGCTCTGCGAGCCATGCGCCCACTGCCAGGGCAAGGGCAGCGTCAAGACCGCGCGCAGTGTCTGCTACGACATCCTGCGCGAGATCCTGCGCGAGGCGCGCCAGTTCAACCCGCGCGAATTCCGCGTCGTCGCCTCGGCGAAAGTGGTGGAGCTGTTCCTGGACGAGGAGAGCCGGCACCTCGCGGGCCTCTCCGATTTCATCGGCAAGCCGATCTCGCTGCAGGCCGAGAGCACCCTGGGGCAGGAGCAGTACGACATCGTGTTGCTTTGAGGTTTCAGGGCTTCCCGCCGTGTCTCAAACGCCGCGCAAGCGGTGGTCGGGGCAGGGGTTTTCGGTAGGTGAGCTGTCTTTGGGTTTCGCGGGGTGCCACCCAGTCGCAACAAGATGGGGTGACCTGTTGGGTGACCAGCCAGGCGACTGGATCGGCCCCTTCGGCACCCGGAGAAGCGAACATGGCAAAGAAAAGCGGGCTGCTGTCCGATATGCAGCTTAAGCAGTGGATCAAGGCGGGTAAGCCGCTTTCGATGAGTGATGGCGGTGGGCTGATCTTCACCTTGTCGGCCGCTGGCAACGCGGCGTGGGTGTTGCGGTATCGACATGGAGCGCGGCGGCCCGAGATGACCTTGGGGCCATATCCGGCGATCGGTCTATCCGAAGCGCGGACGATGGCGCTAGTCAAGCGGGCCGAGATCGCACAGGGCAAGAACCCGATGAGATAGCCTCCTGAATCTCCGGACATAGTCCATCGCTTATGTTTCATATAGGCATTGGACTGTGCATATGACTAGGCATGCAGACTGTGCGAGCAAGGTTTTTCGGCGAAGCGCGAGCCAAAGAACAAACCGTGGACGCATCGTTCGGCTTCGTGGAAAAGACTTCGCGCTGCGCAGGCGACGCGTGTGTCGCGTCACGACGATGGTGCTTTTCGTTTCGTGAGGGCTGCTATGGTTTCAATCACATCATCGTCTGGTATGCCGGCCCTGCCGGCACGCCATGCGGCCGAGGAGGCCGTCGATCAACCCTCGACCCGTCGTTCCACGTCCCGGTCGCACGGTCGGGAGGTGACGAGCGACCTGGCGAATCGGCCGCCCCCTCCCTCCAGTGGCGACACCGTATCCGTGCCGCGGGCTGCGCTGCCGACAGCCGGGAACTTTCAGAGGACTGCCACCGTGCTGCGACAGGCCGCCTTTCACACGGCCTCGACGGTGCAGCGCGCAGCCAGCCAAGCAGCGGCCGCAGCGCAACACGCGGCTGTCCAGACAGGTGCCGCATTGAGAGACACGGCAGTTCAAGCTGCAGCCGCCACGCAGGAAGCGGCAGCGGCCGCATGGCAGACGGTTGAAGGGGTCCTGCGGGCAGGTGGCGCGCTGGCCCAGGCAGGGGTCCTCATCATCAATGAGTTGCAGCAGGATCCACGCGCGAGGCTTGCGGACGCAGGTGCTGTCGTTGCTGCAGGAGGACTTGGCATGATGGTGCACGGAGGCCTGTGGGTGGGTGGGCCCGGCACTCTGCCTGACGAACAAGACCGAGGCTTGAGGGAGGCAGCTCAAGGTTTCATACTCGCCGCGGCAGGGCTGGCAGTGGCCATCGCGGTGGATCCTCGACCGCATCCGCGCGCCAATAGGCAGGCCATGCCGATCGACCCTCAGCCGGCCGGACGGATCGAGGTTCAGTCGCTCCTGCACACCGAAGCACTCGACAATGCCATCAATATCGTTGCTGGCCTGGAACCAGCACAGGATCCGGGGCTGAGCCTTGGCAACGCGCTGCTCGTCATGGATCATTTGTACGATGCAGCCACCCTGCCAGAGGACAGGCTGCACCTGCGCGTGAGGCAGGCGGTGCTCGATGCCAACGACGATCCTCAGCAAATCATCCAAGGGCTCCTTCGACTCGTGACAGCCGAACCGCCGCTGCTGTCAAGCCGAAGCGCGCCCCAGGCTGGATGAAACCATCCATAAGCGCTCTGGCGCTGGCGCGCGAGCGACTTGAGCTTGGTGGCCAGCGCCATCGCGCGCGGCATCGGCGCGAGGCCGCGGTTGGTGCAGGGGAGCAGACGTTCCTTCGGCGTGAACTGCAGCGCGCGGCCTATCGTCTCGGTTACCTCCTCGGGTGTCTCGACCTGTTCGTTGGCCACGTCGATCAACCAGCTCTGCCAGGTCGAGACATACCTCTTGCACGCACGAATGGCTGCGTTGCGCTGCTGCGATCCCTCACTCGGCCTCTTCCTGTGGCTGGCGTTCCTGCGCGGCACAATCATCGCCGTCGCCTGCCGCTTGGCTTGCCCAGCCATCGTATGCCCGGGTCCAACCACATCGTCAGCGAGCCTCGCGCCTTCAGCGCCGCGTTGCAGGCTTTCCAGTTTGTCGTGCGGTACTTGCTCCGCGATTGGCTCTTCTCTTCTGTCACACCGTCAGTCTACGGGCGCAGGCGGGGAGATTTTTGCGACCAAGCCCCGTGCCGGCGCCACGATGCGGCGGGTCGAGGCTGCCATCAGCCAGCCCTGCATGCCGCAAAGTGGCGGCGTCGGTCAGGTCAACGATGCGATCGTTCGCATCGAGGAAGGCATTCCGCAAAATGCAGCGCTCGTCGAGCAGAGCAGCAGCAGAAAGCCTGCGTCAACAGGTCGTTAACCTTGTGACCTTGATGGAGCGGTTCGAGACTTGATGACACGCGTGAACACGGCGTCCAACGACCATCTTCCCGGGCCGCGTCCCAGCAGGACGAGCATGGGAGCCGCCCAGCTCAGGTGAGTGGGCCACGCCGACGGGTAGACGAAAGTCTGGATCACCGCCGTCATTCCCAGCACACCTGCAGCGGCCAGCCGGGTGCCGAGGCCCAGCACCAGCAGGATCGGCAGCACGTGCTCCGCCGTCGTGGCCATTAAGGCGGCCCATTCGGGCGGGATCAGCGGGAGCGCGTAGTCCTGGCGGAACAGCAGGAAGGTCGTGTCGGTCAACGTGAACCAGCCCTCGACCTTGGTCCGGCCCGACAGCCAGAACACGCCCGCGATGCTGAAGCGGCAGGCCAGGGCGATCAGGTCGTGGGAGATCCAGCGTTCCAGCCGGTCGCGGATCGCGGTAAGCAGCGTCGGCGAGGCCGACTGGGATGCCGTCGCGGCGGCGGCGGCGGCGGAGGAGGCGGACGGCGAGGGCGTCGGGGTGATCGTGTTCATGATGGCATCTCCATGGCGGCGGCGAATGCGCCGTGGTCCAGCAGGCGGCCCAGCGCGGCGCCGGGGTCGAAGTCGGGAAAGCCGGTCTGGACGGCCTCCAGCGCAGAGCCCAGCGGCTGGCCCTCCGCGCAGGCGTCCAGCAGCGCGCAGTCGGCGGCGTCGATCTCCCGACCGAGGACGGCGCCCGCCGGCCGCACCATCAGCGCGCCTTGGCCCACCCAGTGCGGCGGGTTCGGGTCGGCGGCCGCCTCGCGCGCGGCCTGCCACAGGCTGAAGGCCGGCCAGTCGGCGCACCAGCGCCAGCGCGCCGCGGGATGCGGCACCAGCCGCGAATGGGCGAGCCGCTCGGCATCGATCCGCGTCAGCATGGGCAGTGTCAGTTGCGGCGCGTCGGCGGCAACGTGGCTCTCGCTCCAGAGCCGGTCGAGCCGCGCCACTTCGGCCAGCCAGGGCAGCTCGGAGCCCGCCAGCACCTGGTCGAGAAACGCAGGGAAATGCTCGCCGTAATGCTGCAGGTCGCCGCCGGTGGGAGGGGTTGTGCGCGCGTGATCGAGCGCGACCGCCTGCATCCAGGCATCGCCGCTCAGGCGGTGCACCGCCGGATAGTGCGAGATCAGCGCATCGGCACAGCCCTTGAGGACGGTGTTGCGGTAGACGTTGAAGGCGGCGGGCCGGGCCACGGCGGCGCCGGGTTCGGCCCAGAGGTCGCGCCAGAACGCGTCCTGGAATTCGACGAGCGTCATGCGGGGACCTCCGTCGGTGCGGTGGCCGCGGCATCGAGCGCGTCCTGCGCCCGGCCGCGTTCCGAGATCAAGGCACCGAACGGCGGAAGGTTCCCGTCGCGCTCGAGCAGCGTCGGCCGCGGGCCGATGCGCTCCGTCAGGCGCTCGAGCAGCGCCCAGACCGGTTCCGCGACCGGTGCGTCGTGGCTGTCGATCAGCAGGCCGGTCGAGGTATCCGCGTCGGCGCGATGACCGGCGAGGTGGATTTCCATGACCGCGTCGCCGTCGATCGCGTCGATCCACGGGGCAGCGTCCAGACCCAGGTTGCTCGCCGACACGAACACGTTGTTCACGTCGACCAGCAGCCCGCAGCCGGTGCGGCGCACCAGCTCATGCAGGAAATCGACCTCGCCCCAGTCATGGGCGAGGGGCAGGTAGTGGGAGGGGTTCTCGATCGCGACGCGCCGGCGCAGCGCGTCCTGCAGGCGCTGCAGGTTGTCGGCGACGAGACGCAGCGATTCGCCGGTGCGGGGCACCGGCAGCAGGTCTGGCGCGTAGGCGCCGCCGAAGCGGCTCCAGGCCAGGTGCTCGGACACCAGCGCCGGCTGCAGCCGGTCGACCAGCGCGGCGAAGCGCCGCAGGTGGTCGGGGTCCGGCGGCGAGGTGCCGGCCAGCGACATCGACACCCCGTGCAGCGACAGCGGATGCGTCGCGCGCAGGGTCTCGAGCAGCGCCAGGCGCGGGCCGCCCGCGACGAGGTAGTTCTCGGGATGGACCTCGAACCACAGACCCGCTTCGCGCGCGGCGAACGCGTCCTCGGCGAAATCCGGCTTGAAGCCCAGGCCCGCGCCCAGCGTGCGTGACATGGCGCGGATCCGGTCAGGACTTCACCGGGGCCAGCGAGCCCATGCCCTTGGGCGTCTTGATCGAGGTGCAGGTGCCCGCCGGCACGTACTTCCAGGCATTGGCCTGGTAGTCCATCTTCGAGGTGCCGGCGCAGGTGGTGCCGGGGCCGGCGGCGCAGTCGTTCTTGCCGGCCATCGCGACGCCGTAGCAGCGCTCTTTTTCGGCTGCGGGCTTGGCGTCTTGCGCCATGGCGGAGGTGGACAGCGCGGTCAGCGTGACCAGGGCAAGGCTCAGGGTGGTCGACTTCATGGGGAACTCCTTGTGCATGGATGCGAGGTTGAGGATGAACGCGGCGGACTGCCGTTGCGTTCCGAGAGCTAATTCGCGGCGGCGGGGCGCCGGGTTACAGCCGCACCGAAAAAGTCCTCGATTATTTTTTTCGGAGGCCCTGTAACCTTCCATCCCCATGACGCGAATAGATCCCATGATCGCGACCGAGCATGAGCTGCACGACCTCTTCGTCGCCGGGCTGGACGGGGATGCGGCGGCCTACCACCGCTTCCTGCAGCGCCTGGGGGCCTTGCTTCGCGGGTACTTCCGGCGCCGGCTGCAGCAGCTGCCGGACGAGGTCGAGGACCTCGTGCAGGAGACGCTGATGGCGGTGCACACGCAGCGCCAGAGCTACCGGCGCGGCGAGCCGCTGACGGCCTGGGTGCATGCGGTGGCGCGCTACAAGCTGGTCGACCTGTGGCGGCGGCGCGAGCGCCGCGAGGCGCTGCATGATCCGCTGGACGACGAGCTGGCGGTTTTCGCGACGGCGGATCACGAGGCGGGTGAATCGCGCCGCGATCTGGGACGGCTGCTGGAGCAACTGCCGACAAACCAGCGGTTGCCGATCGTGCATACGAAGCTCGAGGGGCTGTCGGTGCAGGAGACGGCGCAGCTGACGGGGATGAGCGAATCGGCGGTGAAGGTCGGCGTGCACCGCGGGCTCAAGGCGATGGCGCGGTTATGGAAGGACATGACATGAAGACTGACGAGCTGATCGGGCTGCTCGCGCGGCAGGCCAACCCGGTGCCGGTGCGGGTGGGCGAGCGTCGTTTCGCGATCGCACTGGGTATGGGCCTCGCGCTGGCGTTGGCCTGGGTGCAGGGCGCTTATGGCATCCGCGCCGACCTGGCGCAGGTGATGGGCACGGCGGCCTTCTGGCAGAAGGTGGCGATGCCATTGGCGGTCGCGGCGACCGGGCTGGTCGTGGTGTTCCGGCTCGGGCATCCGGGCGCACGGATGAACGGCTGGTGGCTCGGCGTCTGGCTGCCGGTGTCGCTGCTGTGGATCTGGGCGGCGGTGGGGCTGTGGATGGCGGAGCCGGCGGCGCGGATGCCGCTGGTGCTGGGCACGACCTGGCGCACCTGCGCGTTTAACGTGACGGTGACGGCGCTTCCGATCGGCCTCGGGCTGCTGTGGGCGCTGCGCGGGCTGGCGCCGACGCGGCCCGTGCTGACCGGCGCCGCGGCCGGCTGGCTGGCCGGCGCGGTGGGGGCCTGCGTGTACTCGCTGCACTGCCCTGAGATGCAGGCCCCGTTCGTCGCGATCTGGTACGTGCTCGGGATGGGCATGTCGGCGGTGCTTGGCGCACTCGCAGGTCGGCAGTGGCTGCGGTGGTAATCGCTCGTTGCACGATATTTCGCCGGACTTCGGCCGGTTCTCGAAGAAGCACTTAGATCGTGAACACGTTCTCAGATTTCACACTTTTCCGAGAATGACAGCGTGGTTCATGGAGACGCTCCTTCAGGCCGATCGCGTGCAGCTATGCCTGCAGGATGGAATGCGGGCCTGGGCGTTTTGCCGGGATGGGGAGGGCATCAGAGGGCCTTTGCATCGAAGCCTGTCGAGAACGACGCCCGCAGGAACGCCACCAGGGCCTGCACGGACCGTGGCACGTGCGGGGTGTAGGGGCGAATGGCGAGGATCTGGCTGGCGAATGGGCCCACGGGGCGCCACCCGGGCAGCACGCGGACCAGGCGCCCGGATTCGAGCGCGCTGTTGGCGCTGAAATCCGGCAGCAGCGCGATTCCCAGCCCTGCGACGGCGGCATCGCGGAGGGCCTCGCTGTTGTTCGCGGCGAACGCGCCACGCACCGGGATGCTGACGCGCTGGCCCTCTTCATCCCGCTGCGTCGGCTCAAGAAGCCAGGCCACGGATTCCTGCGAACGGGGGTAGTACAGGCATTCATGCTGCAGGAGATCTCGGGGCGCCGATGGCGTGCCCCGCCGTTGCAGGTAGCCCCGGCTGGCCACCAGCACCGTGGAGGTGTCGCAGATCTTCCAGGCGACATGGGTTTCCGGCGCGGACGCGCTGTGGCGAATCGCCAGATCGAAGCCTTCGCGGGCCAGGGAGGCCAGTGCATCGGACATGTCCAATTCGACGCGAATCTGCGGATGCGCCGTGAGGAACTGCGGCAGGCGGGGCACGAGCTGCTGGCGGGCGAAGGCCACCGGGGCCGTCACGCGGACCAGGCCCCTCGGAGCGTCCGCCAGGTCTTGCACGCTTTCAAAACCCCGGGCGATCGCCATGAACGCCGATCCGGTGGCATCCACCAACTGCCGGCCCGCCTCGGTGAGCTGGACGCTTCTCGTGGTCCGCCGCACCAGCGGCACGCCGGCAGCCGCTTCCAGTTCGCCGATGTGGTGGCTCATCGTCGCCTTGCTGACACGCAGATGCCGCGCCGCAGCGGTGAACGACCCCTGGTCGGCGAGCACGTTGAGCCAGTGCACATGGGACCAAAGTGCGTCGATCTTTTTTCCGGGCATCTGATTCTCTTCGCTCCATGCGTCGAGGATTGTTCATTCTCGTGAACTCTGATTCCGCATTCAAGGGCTTCGTGGGGGGGCATCGCGTGCCTAGACTGCGGTCCCCATTGTGGAGACAAGCGATGCCCCTGCCCGAATCATTTACCGCTGCCGATGACGTCGTTCACTTCATCCAGGGCGATCGCCGCCTTGGCGACGGTGCCCGATACCAGGACGTCTACAACCCCGCGACGGGTGCGGTGGCGCGCCGCGTGGCACTCGCTTCGGTGGACGTGGTGGATGAGGCCGTGGCGTCCGCCCAGGCGGCGTTTCCCGGCTGGTCCGGGACATCTCCGATCCGCCGCGCGCGCATCATGTTCAAGTTTCTCGAACTGATGCAGCACCACCGCGACCGGCTGGCCGCGATGATCACCGCAGAGCATGGAAAGGTGTTCGCGGATGCGCAGGCCGAGGTCGACCGGGGCATCGACATCGTCGAGTTCGCCTGCGGCATCCCCCAGCTCCTGAAGGGGGACTTCACGGAGCAGGTGTCCACGGGCATCGGCAACTGGACGGTCTGGCAGCCCCTGGGCGTCGTGGCGGGTATCACGCCGTGCAATTTTCCGTGCATGGTGCCGAGCTGGATGTTCTCGGTGGCGCTGATGGCGGGCAACACGTTCGTCCTGAGGCCCAGCGAGCGCGATCCCTCGGCGCCATTGTTCATGGCGGGTCTGCTCAAGGAGGCCGGCTTGCCGGACGGTGTCTTCAATGTTGTGCAAGGGGACAAGGTGGCGATCGATCGCCTGCTGGAGCATCCGGACGTCGCGGCCCTGAGCTTCGTGGGTTCGAAGCCGATGGCCCGGTACATCGACGAACGAGGCGCCCACTTCGGCAAGCGTGTGCAAGCACTCGGTGCGGCCAGGAGCCCCCTGGTCGTCATGCCCGATGCCGATCTGGAGCAGGCGGTGGACGCGCTGATCGGCGTGGCCTACGGCTCTGCCGGAGAGCGCAGCATGGCCATCTCCGTGGCGATCATGGTGGGCGACGTCGCGGACCGGATCGTTCCGATGCTGGCGGTACGGGTGAAATCCCTCCAGGTCAGGAATGGCATGGAGCCCGGTGCCGAGATGGGGCCGATCGTGACGAGGCAGGTGCTGGAGCGCATCGAGGCCTGCATCGACGTAGGGGTCGAGGAGGGTGCGCGGCTGATCGTCGACGGACGGGGGCTGGCGGTCGAGGGCCATGGGGCGGGTTTCTTCATGGGGGGAACGCTTTTCGACCATGTCACCCCGGACATGCGCATCTACCGGGAAGAGCGCTTCGGCCCGGTGCTGGCGTGTGTGCGCGTGGCAGACGTTAGAGAGGCCCTCGCGCTGGTGAACGGGCACGGATTCGGCAATGGCGTGGCCTGTTTCACGCGCGACGGCAATGCTGCCCGGGAGTTTTCCCGGCGGGTACGGGTGGGCATGGTCGGCATCAACGTGCCCATCCCGGCGCCCATGGTCTGGCTCGGCTTCGACGGATGGGCGAAGAGTCTGTTCGGCGACATGCATGCCTGCGGGAAAGAAGCCGTGCGTTTCTACACCCGGCAGCAGTCCATCATGCAATGCTGGCCCGCAAGCACCTCGCAGGGGCGGAGTTCGCGGTGCCTACGGCCCGGTGAATGGCATCGGGCCTGTGGGAAGGGGCCGCTCCGCTGGCCCGACGCGCATGCGGTATGCGAAATGGGCCTGGGGCGATCCTGGCCCGCGCCTTGCGATCACCGGCACGTGGTTGCAACGCGGGTACGTTCCAGGCACCGTGCCGGATCAGAGCCGGCGCAGCCGTGACAACGCTTCGCGCAGCGTCTCATCTCGCTTCGCAAAGCAAAAGCGCACCACCCGCTGATCGAAGCCGTCGCCATAGAAAGCGGACAGCGGAATGGCCGCCACGCCGATCTCGCGCGTCAGCCATTGGCAGAAGTCGGCCTCCCCCAGGCCGGTCACCTCCGAGATGTCCACGCACTGGAAGTAGCTCCCGGTGCTGGGCAGCAGCCGCAGGCGGGAGCCCTCCAGGCCCTGGCGGAACAGGTCGCGCTTGGCCTGGTAGAAGGCCGGCAACTGCAGATAGGGCGCGGGGTCGGACAGGTACGCCGCCAGCCCGTGCTGCATGGGCGTGTTCACGGTGAACACGTTGAACTGGTGCACTTTGCGAAACTCGGCCGTCAGCGCGGCGGGGGCCGCCACGGTGCCCACCTTCCAGCCCGTCACGTGGAAGGTTTTGCCGAAGCTGGAGATGATGAAGGCGCGCGCGGCCAGCCCGGGGAAGCGCGCCGCGCTCTGGTGCTCGGCGCCGTCGAACACCATGTGCTCGTACACCTCGTCGCTGATGACGAGCACGTCGGTCGGGGCGAGCAGCGCCTCCAGCGTGCGCATGTCCTCCGCCGTCCAGACGGTGGCGCTCGGGTTGTGGGGCGTGTTGAGGATGAGCGCGCGCGTGCGGGGCGTGATGGCGGCGGCGATCCTGCCGAAGTCGGGCCGGAACGTGCCGGGCGTGAGCGGCACCCGCACCGCCGTGCCGCCGGCCAGTTCCACGTTGGGCACGTAGCTGTCGTAGCAGGGGTCGAGAACGATCACCTCGTCGCCCGCATGCACCACGGCCAGGATGGCCGTGAGGATGGCCTGCGTGGCGCCGGCGGTGATGGTGATCTCGGCATTGGCGTCGTACGCGCGTCCGTGCAAGGCACCGATCTTGCGCGCCACGGCCTCGCGCAGCGCGGGCGCCCCGGGCATCGGCGGGTACTGGTTGTGCCCCGCGCGCATGGCGCCATGCACCGCCTCCACCAGCGCGGGATCGCAGTCGAAGTCGGGGAATCCCTGGCCGAGGTTCACTGCACTGTGTTCCGCTGCCAGGGCGGACATGACGGAGAAGATCGTGGTGCCCACGCGGGGCAGCTTGCTCGCGAGGGCCGGCGTGCGCGCGGCGGCGTTGGGTGTCGTCATGGGAGCGTGGGGTGCGATGCGATGCGATGGGAGGGGCGGCCGGCGGATCAGAGTTCGTAGTCGTTCACGTGGCCGGACATGGCGCGCGCGATGAGCTCCCGGCTGAGCCGGTCGCTCAGCAGTTCGGCGAAGCGGTACACGAAGTTGCGCAGATAGGCTCCGCGCTTGAACGCCACGCGCGCCACGCTCTGGCCGAACAGGTGGCCCACGGGCCGCACGACCAGATCCCCGAGCGGGTCGTCGCGCATGGCCATCTCGGCCACGATGCCCACGCCCAGGCCCAGTCGCACGTAGGTCTTGATGACGTCGGAATCGATGGCCTCCAGCACGATGCGCGGCTGCAGCTTGCGCGCGGCGAAGGCCTGGTCGATCTTGCCCCGGCCCGTGAAGGAGGGGTGGTAGGTGATGAGCGATTCATGGGCGATGTCGTCCACGTTCAGCCGCTCCTTCTGGGCCAGCGGATGGTCGTTGGGCATCACCAGCACGTGCTGCCATTCGTAGCAGGGCAGGGTGACCAGATCCGGGTAGTCCGCCAGCGACTCGGTGGCCATGCCGATCTCCGCCACCTCGTCGATCACCATGCGGGCCACCTCGTGCGGCGTGGCCTGGTGGAGGCTGATATTGACCTTGGGGTAGGCCTCGCGCAGCTTCGCGACCGGCACCGGCAGCACGTAGCGCGCCTGGGTGTGGGTGGTGGCGATGCTCAGCGTGCCGCTGTCCTGCGCGCTGAACTGCTCGCCGATGCGCTTGAGGTTGCCCACCTCGCGCATGATGAGTTCGATGCTCTTGAGCACATGCTGCCCGGGCTCGGTGATGCGTTTGAGCCGCTTGCCGTGGCGCGCGAAGATATCGACGCCCAATTCCTCTTCCAGTTCGATGATGGCCTTGGACACCCCGGGCTGCGAGGTGTGGAGCGCTTTCGCGGCCTCGGTGAGGTTGAGGTTGCGGCGTGCGGCTTCCTGGACGAAGCGGAATTGGTGCAGATTCATATCCGATTGCTGCTAAGAGTGATTGTCATTATGCTGCAGCCGTCTAAGGGTGCGCGCAAAAGCGAGCCGCTTCGTGGCTGCCTGGAGGGGCGTCCGTGTTCAGGCCCCTGGGCGGGGAGGGGGCGTCAGCCCTCGCCCGCGATCGAGGCCATGAGCGCCGTCATGCGCGGGTCTTCGCCGATCGCACCCTGCACGGCGATGGAGGCGCCGGGGTGTTTGGCGCGCAGCCCCTCCACGATGAGGGGGAGGTCTTCCCGCGCGTGCTTGCCGGTTCCCAGGAACATTGGCACCACGGTGATGCGCCGCACGCCGCACGCCACCAGGCTGCCCACCGCGGCTGGGAGATCGGGCTCGCTCAGTTCGAGGTAGGCGCACCGCACCGCCAGCTCCGGGCTGCGCGCGCGCAGCAGCGCCTCGACGGCCTCGATCGGCGCGCGCCACAGCGGGTCGCGGGAACCGTGGGCGAACAGCACGACGCCGCGCCGCGCGCCGCCTTCCGGGGTCTCGGAGTGGTGCATGGGGGACGCGCGGCCTCAGCGCCGCAGCACCAGCCATCCGAAGGCGGCCAGCGAGAGCAGGGAATAAATGATGCCCGGCGCTGCGGCGGTGAGCCAGGGAGACCAGTTCTGCAGGTTGCCCGCGTAGCCGAACACGTTGTTCAGCAGGAAGAAGCTGATGCCCGCCATCACGCCGCCGAACACGTAGCCCGCGATGCCGCCCGAGCGGAAATGCAGGTAGGCGAACGGCAGCGAGAGGACGACCATCACCAGGCAGCTCAGGGGGTAGAACACCTTGCGCCAGAACTCGATCTCGTACTTCTGGGCGGATTGCCCGTTGGACTCCAGGTGCCGGATGTACTGGAACAGGTCGATGGTGGCCATGCGGTCGGGCTTGAGCAGCGAGGCCGACACCATGTCGCTGCTGATGTGGGTGGGCCAGTGCAGGCTGGCTTCCTGCAGCCGCTCCACGCGCGCCTCGGCTTCTCCGCGGCGGTGGAAAATGCTGCGCTTCACCTCGTGCAGGTCCCAGCCGCCCTGGCCGAATTCGCCCGTGGCGGCCTGGAGGGTGGAGGCCACGCGGCCTTCGCCGTCGAACTCGAAGACGCGCACATTGCGCATGCCGCCATCGGGGCCCAGCGCGCGCACGTTCACCGCGACGGAGTGGTTCCCCTGGCGCTCCTTGAGCCAGGCGCCGGTGGCCCCCGAGGTGAGCTGCCCCAGGTGGCGCGCCTTGACGAGCTGCGCCAGCCGGTCGGTGGCCGGCGCGAGATAGTCGCCCACCGCGAACGTGAGCAGCACGAAGGCGCAGCCGAGCACCAGCAGGGTGCGCAGGGCCCGCCAGGGGCCCAGCCCGCTGGTGCGCATGATCGTGAACTCGGAGCTTTGCGCGAAGCGGGCCATCACGAAGATGGTGCCGATGAGCACCGTGATCGGCAGCAGTTCGTAGAGGTGGCTGGGGATGCTGAGCGCGACGAACATCAGCGCGTGCGACACCTGGTAGCCGTCCGTGCCGGCGCGCCCGACCCAGCGCAGCTCGTCCACCATGTCGAAGAAGAAGAACAGGGCCAGGAAGCCCAGCGTGACGAACGCGACGGCCGCCACGGCCTCGCGATAGATGAGCCCTCGGATGGTTTTCATGCCGGCTTCCTTGCGCGTTGCCACAGCATGCCGGGCGACCATCGGTTGTGGCGCGCGACCAGCACACCCAGGGCCAGGGCCAGCGTGCCTCCATGCAGCAGCACCATGAAGGCGCTCAGGCCCATGCGGCCCGAGCCGACCCAGCTCTGGCCCAGCGTCATGAGGTTGTAGTACACGACGAACGAGAACAGCGCGAACACGAGGCTGGTGCTGCGCGCCGCGCGTGGATTGGCGCTGGCGACGGCCAGGCCCATGATGACGAAGTTCAGGGCCGCGAAGGCCAGGCCGAAGCGCCAGCCGATTTCCGCGCGGAACGCCGGATCGCTGGAGGCGAACAGATCCCGCGTGGAGCGTGTCTTGACGGCCACGTCGTCGGCCGGCCCGAGCGGCGCGGAGCCCACGCGCGTGCCGTACTCGGTGAATTCGCTCACCTTGAGCCCCGGCTTGTCGACGGTGGTTTCGAGGCGCTGGCCGTCGCTGAGCAGCGCCATGCGCTGGGTGCCCTGGATTTCGAGCCGCGCGCTGCGGGCGGAGGTGACGATCTCGCGGCCCCGCTCGGTCGATGCGATGAAGACGTTGGTGGCCTGCTGCTCGTCGGGGGTTTCTCGGTCGATGAAGAAGACCCGGCTGCCGTTGGCGGACTCCTGGAATTCACCCGGCGCGATGCGGTCCACGTCGCCGCGCTGTTCGTACTGCACTTTCAGCTCCTGGATCTGCTGGTTGGCCCAGGGCCAGATCAGGAGGGCGAGGGTGGCGATCACCAGCATCACGGGCCAGGCGAAGCGCAGCAGCGGCGCCAGCAGGTTGAGCATGCCGCGCCCGCTGGCGAACCAGATCACCATCTCGCTGTCGCGGTACATGCGCGACAGCGTGCTGACCACGGCCACGAACAGGCTCAGGGAGAGAATGGTGGGCAACTGGCCCAGCACGGTGAAGCCCATCACGAGCATCACGTCCGAGGGGTTCACGCTGCCGCGCGAGGCCTGGCCGAGCGTGCGGATCAGCATCATGGTCATGACCACGGTGACCAGCACCACCAGGGTCGCGCCGAAGCTGCGGGCCAGCTCCTTGCGAATGGATGAATCGAATAACATTGGCTCGAAGGAAAACGCTGATTATGAACTTCGATCTGAAGACCCTGGCCCTGGCGGGCACCGCCGCCGAGAAATGCGATCTGCTCGCCGTGCTGGTGCCCGATGGCTTCAAGCCCTCGGGCGATGCGCTGTCGGCCATCGTCGCGCATGCCATCAAGCAAGGCGATTTCGAGACCAAGGCGGGCAAGAGCCTCTCGCTCTACCAGCCTCCGGCGGTGGCGGCGCGCCGCGTCGTGCTGCTGGGGGCCGGCGACGGGGGCGCGCGCGCGGTGCGGCAGGCCCTGCTGGGCGCGTCGGCGCAGTGGAAGGCGCCGCAGGTCAAGCGTGCGGTGGTGTACCTGGGGGCCCTTGCCGATGCGGATGCCGCGGCCTGCGCGGCCGTGCAGGCGGTGGCCGATGCCAGCTACGTCTACACGGCCACCAAGTCCAAGCCCGAGCCCCGCGCCTTGGCGCGTGTGGTGATCGGCGTGGCCGACGCCGCGGGCGCCAGGTCCGGCTTCGCCAAGGGCGTTGCGCTCTCGCTGGGCATCGAATATGCCCGCGAGTGGGCCAATCGTCCCGCCAACCACGCCACCCCCACGCTGCTGGCGGGTGCCGCGAAGGCGCTGGCCAAGCATGCGTCCATCCAGGTCAAGATCCATGGCCCGGCCGAGGTGGCCAAGCTGGGCATGGGCGCCTTCCTGGCCGTGGCCCAGGGCTCCGACGAGCCCCTGCGCTTCATTGAGCTGCGCTACCAGGGCGCCGGCCGCGCCGATGCCCCGGTGGCCCTGATCGGCAAGGGCATCACCTTCGACTCGGGCGGTATCTCCATCAAGCCGGCCGCCGAGATGGACGAGATGAAGTTCGACATGAGCGGCGCTGCGAGCGTGCTGGGCACCTTCCGTGCCCTGGCGGAGTTGCGGCCCGCCATCAACGTGATCGGCCTCATCCCCGCCTGCGAGAACATGCTCAACGGCCGCGCGGTGAAGCCGGGCGACGTGGTGACGAGCCTCAGCGGCCAGACCATCGAAGTGCTCAACACCGATGCGGAGGGCCGCCTGGTGCTCTGCGATGCGATCACCTACGCGGCGCGCTTCAAGCCCGCGGCCATGGTGGACATCGCGACGCTGACGGGCGCCTGCGTGGTGGCGCTGGGCGGCGTGCGCAGCGGCCTCTTCGCCAATGACGAGGCCCTGGCCGCGCGCCTGCAGGCCGCGGGCGAGGCGGCCATCGATCCGTGCTGGCGCATGCCGCTCGACGACGAGTACGCCGAAGGGCTGAAGAGCAGCTTCGCCGACATGGGCAACGTGGGCGGCCGCGCCGGCGGCGCGATCACCGCCGCCAAGTTCCTGCAGAAGTTCGTGGGCGCCGCCATGCCCTGGGCCCATCTGGACGTCGCCGGCACCGCCTGGAGGAGCGGCGCCGCCAAGGGCGCGACGGGCCGGCCCGTGGGGTTGCTGGTGCAGTTCCTGCTCGATTCCGTGCCCGCCCCGGCGAGCCGCGCCCGCGCGGGCAGCGCGGCGGCCAAGCCGCGGCGCGCATCGCGGGCGGCCTGAGCGTTGCCGCCATCCATGGCACCCGGCCCGGCATGACCGAGATCGCCTTTCACTTCAACGCGCCCGACAAGCTGGCCTATGCCTGCCGGTTCGCCCGCAAGGCCTTGCGCAGCGATGCGCGGCTGGTGATCACGGGGCCCGTGCCGATGCTCGATGAGCTCGACCGGGCGCTGTGGGCCATGGGGCCGCAGGACTTCGTCGCCCACTGCCGGCAGCAGGACGACCCGGAGCTGCGCGATGCGTCGCCGGTGCTGCTGGCCCCCGATCCGCGCGAGTGCGGCCATGACGGCGTGCTGCTGAACCTCGGCGCGCAGGTGCCTCCGGGCTTCGAGCGCTTTGCCCGGCTGGTGGAGGTGGTGAGCGCCCATGACGAAGCCGACCGCGCGGGAGCGCGCGAGCGCTGGCGCCATTACGCGCAGCGCGGCTACGAGATCGTGCGCCACGATCTCGTCCTCAAGGGAGCTTGAGCCATGGCCGCACAGCCGCCGAAGACACCTCCCAGGTTCGTGCCCACGCTCACCGATGTGGTGCAGGTCGCCGATGGGCGGCCACCCGTCGTGGGGCAGCCGCCGTGGCGTGGTGCGTCCGGCGCGGCCGTGGCCCCGGCGGCGCCCCGCCCGGAGCCGGAGCGCCCGGTGCCGAGGCAGCCCGTCGTGCCGGCGCCGGCCGTGGCGGCAGAGCCGAAGGCGGCCATGCCGGACCTTGCGGGCATCGAGGAGGTGGTGATCCACCGCATCATCCAGCGCGTCGACGTGGTGCTGGACCAGCGGCTGCGCGAGGCCATCGCCACGGTGGTTCAGGAGCAGACCCGCTCGATGGTGCCGCGCCTGCGCGAGGAGGTCGAGGCCGTGGTGCGCCATGCCGTCTACGAGGCCGTGGCCGAAGAGCTGGGAATGCAGCCCGGGGCTGACGCACGCTGACTTCGTTGCCGGGACTACAGGGTATTCCCCTGTGGTTTTAGATCACATCTGCTCGCATCCACGGGTGCCCTGGCCCACAAATTGCGATATGTTTCCGGCGCTGAGGGAAAAGAAGGTTCTCAGCGATCACCCTTTATGGAGATTCATATGCAATTGAAGTTGAAACTGACCGTGGTTGCCGCTATCGCGGCTGTTGCCGGTATCGCCTCCGCACAAGAGCAGGTGGTGAAGATCGGCCACGTGGGACCGGTTTCTGGCCCGCAGGCTCACTACGGCAAGGACAACGAAAACGGCGCGCGCATGGCCGTCGAAGAACTGAATGCCCAGGGTGTCACGATCGCCGGCAAGAAGATCAAGTTCGAGCTGCAGGCCGAAGACGATGCCGCCGATCCCAAGCAGGGCACGGCCGCAGCCCAGAAGCTGTGCGACGCCAAGGTCGCCGGCGTGGTCGGCCATCTGAATTCCGGCACCACGATCCCTGCGTCGAAGGTGTACAACGACTGCGGCATCCCGCACGTCACCGGCGCCGCCACCAACCCCAACCTGACCAAGCCCGGCTACAAGACCACGTTCCGCATCATCGCGAACGACAACGCCCTGGGCGCGGGCCTGGCGGCCTATGCGGCCGACACGCTGAAGCTCAAGTCCGTTGCCATCATCGACGACCGCACGGCCTATGGCCAGGGCGTGGCCGACGTCTTCAAGAAGACCGCCGCCACGAAGGGCATCAAGGTGGTGGACGAGCAGTTCACGACCGACAAGGCCACCGACTTCATGGCGATCCTGACCGCCATCAAGTCCAAGAACCCCGACGCGATCTTCTACGGCGGCATGGACCCCCAAGCCGGCCCGATGCTGCGCCAGATGGAGCAGCTGGGCATGGCCAACGTGAAGTACTTCGGCGGCGACGGCATCTGTACGGCAGAAGTGGCCAAGCTGGCCGCGGGCGCCAAGACGCTGGCCAACGTGGTCTGCGCCGAAGGCGGCGCCTCGCTGGCCAAGATGCCCGGCGGCACCGCCTGGAAGGCCAAGTACGACGCCAAGTACCCCAACCAGTTCCAGGTGTACAGCCCCTACACCTACGACGCCACCATGCTGCTGGTCGATGCGATGAAGCGCGCCAACTCGTGGGACCCCAAGGTGTACATCCCCGAGCTGCAGAAGTCCAACTACAAGGGCGTGACGGCCAACATCGCCTTCGAGCCCAACGGCGAACTGAAGAACCCCGCCATCACGCTGTACGTGTACAAGGACGGCAAGAAGACCCCGCTGAACTGATCGCCCGCCGATCGGCTCGCCGAAAAGAAGAAGGCCTCCGCATGCGGAGGCCTTTTTTCGTTGCCTGGCTGCCCGGGGTGAAAAGCGTTCCCTTGGGGAGGAGCGGGTGGGTGTGCCGGTCTTTTCAGCGCGGTCCGCGGGTCAGCGCCGTACCTGCAGCGCTCCCGGGTTGACGATGTTGGTGGGTGTGCCCCGGATGTAGTTGACGACGTTGTCGAAGGCCGCGCCGAAGTACAGCTCGTAGCTGTCCTGCTCCACGTAGCCGATGTGGGGGGTGCAGATGCAGTTCTCCAGGCGCAGCAGCGCGTGGCCTTGCAGGATGGGCTCGCTCTCGAACACGTCCACGGCGGCCATGCCGGGGCGGCCCCGGTTGAGCGCGGCGATGAGCGCGTCGGGCTCGATCAGCTCGGCCCGCGAGGTGTTGACCAGCAGGGCGGTGGGCTTCATGGTGGACAGGTCTTCCAGCCGCACGATGCCCCGGGTCTCGTCGTTGAGCCGCAGGTGCAGCGAGATCACGTCGCACTGCGCGAAGAATTCCTCACGCGTGCTGGCCACCTGCAGGCCATCGCTGAGGGCCTGGGCGCGCGAGGCTTCGCGCCCCCAGACCCGCACGTTCATGCCGAAGGCGCGGCCATAGCCCGCCACGATCTGCCCGATGCGGCCGTAGCCCCAGATGCCCAGCGTCTTGCCGCGCAGCACCGCGCCGATGCCGAAATTGGGCGGCATGGAGGCCGAGCGCAGGCCGGACTGCTGCCATGCCCCGTGCTTGAGGTTGGCGATGTACTGCGGCAGGCGCCGCATGGCCGCCATGGTGAGGGCCCAGGCGAGTTCGGCCGGCGCGACGGGCGAGCCCACGCCCTCGGCGACGGCGATGCCGCGCTCGGTGCAGGCCGCCACGTCCACGTGCGAGCCGAGCTTGCCGGTCTGCGCGATCATCTTGAGGCGGGGCAGTTTTTCGACCAGCTGGCGCGTGATGTGGGTGCGCTCGCGGATCAGCACGATGACGTCGGCGTCCTTGAGCCGGATCGACAGCTGGCCCAGGCCCTTGACGGTGTTGGTGTAGACCTTGGCGGAATAGGGGTCGAGGCGGGCGGCGCAATGGAGCTTGCGCACGGCGTCCTGGTAGTCGTCGAGAATGACAATGTTCATGGGGTCCATGGGCCGCGGACCGCGCCCCGCGCGCATGCGTCGCGCAGGACCGGCGTGAAAGCGATGAGGGTGCGAAGGCGCTGGAGCCGTCCGGCCGTCCGGACTCGGGCGGTGGCGCACCGGCGGAGCCCCGATTGTCGTTCATGGTGCGGCCTCCCGGCGGCCCGGGGCGCATGCCGGGAGGCTTTGGGGACATGCCGTTACAAAAACGCGGTGCTTCGACACGTTATGCTGCCCGCGCGCCGCCGCTGGCGGAGTGCCGAGGCCGGGCGCGTCGCATCGGTGACCGGCGATTGGGGCCATCCCCAATACGTCCGATCCGCCCGCGCTCCAGGATGGGGGCCTTGCGCCGATCCCCGGAACACCGCTACTTCCCCCATGCCCGCACACCTTGCCCATTGGCCCAAGCGCCTTCCCCATTCGATCGTTCCCCCCGCGACATCCCTCTGGGACAACCTGGCCGTCAACGCGCTGCGCTATCCGCACAAGCCGGCGGTGGTTTTCTTCGGCCAGGCGCTGACCTATCGCGGGCTCGCGCAGGCTGCCGAGCGGCTGGCGGCGCGCCTGCACGCGCTGGGGGTGCGCAAGGGCGATCGGGTGCTGCTGTGCATGCAGAACTGCCCACAGCTCGTGGTCGCGCATTTCGCCATCCTGCGCGCCAACGCGGTGGTGGTCCCGGTCAATCCGATGAACCGGGCCGATGAGCTGCGGCACTACATCGCCGACCCGGATGCGCGCGTGGCCATCACCAGCGCCGACCTGGCCCCTGAGCTGGCGGGCGCGAACCAGTCTTTGCTGCCCGCGCAGCGCCTGGGGCATCTGCTGGTGACCCAGTTCGTGGATGCGTTCGATCCCGCATCGCCGGAGGCCCGGGCCATGCCCGCGGCGTGGCGCGACTGGCTCTGCGCGGTCCGGCCGCTGCCGGCGCTGGAGGGCGGCGAGGTGCACGCCTGGCACGACGCGATCGCCTGCGACGCCGCGCCGCCCGTGCTGGACGTGGGGCCCGACGATCTGGCCGTGCTGCCCTACACCAGCGGCACCACGGGGCTGCCCAAGGGGTGCATGCACCCGCACCGCAGCATCATGCACAACGCGGTCGCCAGCAGCCTCTGGGGCACGGCCACGCTGGAGAGCGTCACCCTCGCGGTGGTGCCCATGTTCCACATCACCGGCATGGTGAGCCTGATGCATGCGTCGATCTACGTGGGCGCCACGCTGGTCATGATGCCGCGCTGGGACCGCGACCTCGCGGGGCGGCTCATCTCGCGCTACCGGGTGACCAACTGGACCAACATCCCGACGATGGTGATCGACCTGCTGGCCAGCCCGCGCTTCGGCGACTACGACCTCTCCAGCCTGGTCTATATCGGCGGCGGCGGCGCGGCGATGCCCCAGGCCGTGGCGCAGCGGCTGCTGGAACAGTTCGGCCTGCGCTACACCGAGGGCTACGGCCTCACGGAAACGGCCGCGCCCTCGCACACCAATCCGCCGGACCGCCCCAAGCAGCAGTGCCTGGGCGTTCCGTTCATGGGCACGGATGCACGCGTCATCGACCCCGACACGCTGCGCGAGATGCCCGTGGGCGAGCAGGGCGAGATCGTGATCCACGGCCCCGGCGTGTTCGGCGGCTACTGGAAGCTGCCCGGGCCCACGGCCGCCGCCTTCATCGAGCTGGACGGCAAGCGGTTCTTCCGCTCGGGCGACCTGGGCCGCGTGGACGAGGAGGGCTATTTCTTCCTCACCGACCGGCTCAAGCGCATGATCAACGCGAGCGGCTTCAAGGTCTGGCCCGCGGAGGTGGAGGCGCTCATGTTCCGCCACCCGGCCATCCAGGAGGCCTGCGTGATCGCCGCGCCGGACGGCTACCGCGGCGAGACGGTGAAGGCGGTGGTGGTGCTGCGGCCCGCCGAGCGCGGGCATGTCTCCGAGGAGGACGTCATCGGCTGGTGCCGCGAGCACATGGCGGTGTACAAGGCGCCGCGCGTGGTGCAGTTCGCGGACGCGCTGCCCAAGAGCGGCAGCGGCAAGGTGATGTGGCGCGCGCTGCAGGAGGCCGAGAGGGCGGCCGGTGCGCCCCCGGCCTGACGGCGGCGCGGTCGGTCAGTGGCCGATGGTCGGCGCGGCCGGGAAGGTCCAGCCGCGGCTGGCGGAGACCAGGGCCTGCAGATCGCGTTCGAGCAGGGCCGGGTCGCCCAGGTGCAGCTCGATGATCCGGCGCAGGTGGGTGACGCTGTCGAGGTCGATGGTGTGGCCCTGCAGGCCGGCGTGGGGGCCGTTCACGTGCGCCAGTTCGCCGGACATCGCGATCAGCTCCTCTTCGGCCATGAGCGGGATCGAGAGCGTGCAGGGCGCGCCCTGCGGCAGCGACAGCGCCGGGGGAAGCTGCAGCAGCGCGCCCTTGAGGGACACGTCCAGCACGCGCACGTCGAAGCTGCCGTGGCCGCTCACGATCAGGCGGGCCGGCGCGTCGAAGGCCACGCGGACGTAGTGGCGGCGTTCATGGGGCATGGTTTTCTCCTGGGGACTGCGTGCGGTCTGCCGCCGCGATGCTACTGCAGCCGGGGCGGGACCGCACCATGGCCCGGCGGGCTTTCTTGATCCCGGTCGCGCGCGGGCGCGGCGTGGAGGGTTAAGCTCCGCGGCCTATGGCGCACATCACCTTCCCCCCTCCCTACCTGCCGCCCGAACAGGTGGCCGCGCATCTGCGCAGCACGGGCTATGCGGTGCTGCGGCCCGAGGACACGGCGGCCTGGATCGGCTGCACGCTCCCGGACCTCGAAGCCCTGCGGGCCGACTGGGCGCATCTGCCGCCCGATGAGTTCCTGAAGGACGGCGGCCGCTACCGCCGGCGGCGGCATGCCTGCTTCGAGACCGTGGCGGACGGGCCGGACGGCGTGCGCCAGGTGCCCCACCGGGCGCACTGGCAGCCCGTGGAATACAACGCGCTGCACGGCGGCATGGAGCGGTGGTTCGCGCCCATGCAGGATGCCACGACGGCACGGCCCGCATGGCGGCAACTGCTGGCCGCGCTCGCGGGGGTGACGCAGGCAGCCCTGGCCACGCGGCCCGAGCGCTGGTTCCTGGAGGCCCACCAGTTCCGCATCGACACCACCGACGGCATCGGGCGGCCCACGCCCGAGGGCGCGCACCGCGACGGCGTGGACCTCGTGGCCGTGTTCCTCGTGGGGCGCCAGGGCATCAAGGGCGGCGAGACGCGCATCTTCGAGGCGGCGGGGCCCACCGGCCACCGCTTCACGCTGAGCGAGCCGTGGTCGCTGATACTGCTGGACGATGCGCGCATGATCCACGAAACCACGCCCATTCAGCCGGTGGGGGATGTGCCGGGGTTCCGCGATACGCTGGTGGTAACCTGCCGGCGCGGGGGCTTCCAGGCAGAAGCCGCGGGTGCCGCCGGCGGCAGCCGGGCTTGATGCGAATCAACCCACCTCGGCCGTGGCGGGGTCACACTGGCTTCCATCCCGGGCCGGGCATGCCGATGCACCCCGGGGGAGACGTTTTCATCCCACCATCAACGCAAGGAGAAGTTCCATGTTCAAGCACATCCTGATTCCCGTGGACGGTTCGCAGACTTCCCAGACCGCCGTGGCCAAGGCCGCCGGGCTGGCCAAGGCCTTCGGCTCGAAGGTGACGGCGGTGTATGTGGTGGATCCCTATCCCTTCACGGGGGTGGGCGCGGATTTCGCCTATGGCCAGTCGCAGTACCTGAGCGCCGCCACCGCCGAGGCCAATGCCGCGCTGGACGCCACCCGCAAGGCGCTGGAAGAGGCCGGCGTGGCCGTGACCACGGCCATCGGCGAGGGGCACGCGGTGCACGACGGCATCCTGCGCGCGCTGGAAACCACCGGCGCCGACCTGATCGTGATGGGCTCGCACGGCCGGCGCGGCCTGGAGAAACTGGTGCTGGGCAGCGTCACGCAGCGCGTGCTGGGCGTGGTGCACGTGCCGGTGCTGGTGGTGCGCGACTGAATGTGGCCGGCCGTGGCGCCGGTGCCGCGGCCACGCCAGACCAGGCGGCTCCGCGAGGCGCCGCTTTTTTCATCGCCGGGCCGCCCCAGGATGAAAAACACCCCCTCGGGGCGGCGGCCACGCGCTGCGAGGGAGCGTGAGGCCTCTCTGAGGCGAGCTACATCTCTATCTTGGAGCCAAGCTCGACGACCGCATTGCTCGGCAGTTTCAGGAAATCCGCGGCAGAGCTGGCGCTGTGGTGCATCTGGGCGAACAGCTTCTGCCGCCAGACGGCCATGGTGCCGCCCAGCTTGGGAACGACCGTCTCGCGCGCCAGGAAATAGCTGGTGCACATGGGGTCCAGAATGGCCCGCAGTTCAGTGGCCTGGTTCAAGGCAGTCGGAACGTCCGGCTCATCCATGAAGCCGAAGTTGATCCTGGCGCTCCAGCAGCCTTCGATGAGCGGCTGGATCTGCACTTGCTCGGTCAGCGGTATGCGGGGCACGTCGCCGTGCTGGACGTTGAGGAACAGGTTGTACCGGTGCAGTGCCTTGTTGTGCTTGAGGTTGTGCAGCATCGCACCCGGCACCACGCCCGCATTGGAGGTCAGGAAAACCGCCGTGCCGTCCACGCGTGTGATCTGCGTCGTGATGAGTGCATGCAGAAAGGGGGTCAACTCGATCGCCTCGTCATTCTGGCGCCGGCGCAACAGGTGCCGGCCATCCTTCCAGGTGGACATCACCAGGTACAGCGCACCCGCCATGAGCAGGGGGAACCAGCCGCCCTCCGCGATCTTGAGCGAATTGGAGGCGAAGAACGCAAGGTCCACGAAGAGGAAGACCCCCGTGGCAGCGATGCACAGCGGCAGGGGGAGCTTCCAGCCATGGCGGATGACGAAGAACGTCAATGTCGTGGTGATCACCATGACCAGGCTCACGGAGATTCCGTACGCCGCGGCCAGGGCGCTCGATGTGCGGAACGCGATCACCGCCAGTGCCACGCCCGCGAGCAACGCCCAGTTCACCACCGGCACGTAGATCTGCCCGGCCTCGCTTTCCGAGGTGTGCCGGATGGACAGGCGCGGCAGGTATCCCAGCTGGGTGGTTTGCTTGGCGGCGGAAAACGCGCCGGAAATCAGCGCCTGCGAGGCGATCACTGTGGCCGCCGTGGCCAGCACCACCATGGGCAGCGTGGCCCAATCGGGCATCATCAGGAAAAACGGGTTGGAGGACGCGGAAGGCGTGCTCAGAACCAGGGCGCCCTGGCCGAGATAGTTGAGGGTCAGGCACGGCATGACCAGAAGGAACCACGCCAGCCGGATGGGCTTCGCACCGAAGTGCCCCATGTCGGCATAGAGCGCTTCCGCGCCAGTGACGCACAGGAAAACGGCGCCCAGCGTGAAGAATGCAATCTCGTAATGTTCGAAGCAGAAAGCCAGCGCGTGGTGGGGCAGGAGCGCGGCCAACACCTCGGGGCGCGCGGCGATGTGGGGAATCCCGGCCAGGCCGAGGCATGCAAACCAGCCGAGCATGGCAATCCCGAAGTAGCGCCCCAGATGCGCCGTTCCCCAGCGTTGGGCGATGAAGAGCGCGAGCAGCACGACCAGCGAGATCGGCAGGATGTAGGGGGTGGCTTTCGTGGTGACCACCTCCAGCCCCTCCACGGCGGACAGGACCGATATCGCCGGAGTGATGACGCCGTCGCCGAAGAACAGGGCGACACCGAAAACGCCCAGGGTCATCAGGACGCCCTTCAGGCGGGGTTTGTCCTGCACGGACTGCGTCGCCAGCGCCAGCAGCGCCATCAGGCCGCCTTCGCCGTGATTGTCCGCGCGCATGATCAATGCCACGTACTTGACCGAGACAATGAGTGTCAGCGTCCAGAAGAACAGCGACAGAACGCCGAGGACATTGGCGCCCGTGATCTCCAGGCGCCCCGCGGCAAACACTTCCTTGAAGGCGTAGAGCGGCGATGTGCCGATATCGCCGTACACGACGCCTATGGCGGCAATGGTGAGCGCTGTCAGCGATGTCGGAGTTTTTGCGTCTGCCATGGCGGGTCTTCATGGTTGAACAATGTCGTCGCGATGCGGCCGTGGCCGCATGCACACATCAGATCACATTTTGAAACGCAATGGCGCAATGGCCGGGCCGCGCATCGCAGAGGCGCTGCAGTCCTTACTCGATTTTCGCTCCCGACGCTTCCACGATTCCCTTCCACTTGGCGTAGTCGCTCTTGAGCAGGGCGGAGAACTGCGCGCTGGACATCGATTGCGGCTCCGCGCCCTGTGCCTGGATGGCCGTGCGCATCTCGGGCATGGCGAGCAGCTTGTTGATCTCGGCATTCACCGTGGCGACGATGCCGGCGGGCGTGCCGGCCGGGGCGAACACGCCGTACCAGGAGCTCACGTCGAAGCCCTTGTAGCCGGACTCGGCCACCGTGGGCACGTCGGGCAGCGACGAGCTGCGCTGGATCGACGTGACGGCCAGCGGGCGCAGCTTGCCCGACTTGATCTGCCCCATGGCCGAGGGCACGGAGGACACCAGCAGGTCCACGTTGCTCGCCAGCGCGTCCATGAGCGCGGGGTTGGAGCCCTTGTAGGGGATGTGGCTGAGCTTGATGCCCGCGGCCTTCTCGAACAGGTCGCCCGCGAGGTGGATGGTGGTGCCGTTGCCGGGCGAGCCGTAGGTGATCTTGCCGGGCGTGGCGCGCGCGGCGGCCACCACGTCGGCCAGGGTCTTGAAGCGCGAGTTGGCGCCCGTGGCGATGATCACCGGGGTGTAGGCCACGTGGGCGACGGCCACGAGGTCCTTGGTGGGGTCCCAGGGCAGGTTCTTGTAGAGATAGGGCGCGACGACGAGGTTGTCCTTCTGGCCCATGACGAGGTCGTAGCCCGTGGGCGCGGCCTTGACGGCCTCGGTGATGCCGATGGTGCCGCCCGCGCCGGCCCGGTTGTCGGGCACCACGGTCCAGTGCAGGGTTTCGGTGAGTTTGGTGGCCACGAGGCGCGAGAGGATGTCGGTGCCGCCGCCGGGCGGGAAGGGCACGATCAGGCGCACGGGCTTGGAGGGGTAGCCGCCGGCGGCCGGCGTGGCGGCGGGCGCGGTCTGGGCCGTGGCGGTGCCCAGGGCGAATGCCAGGGCGGTGAAGGAAATCAGGGAGCGGATCATGGTCGGGGTGTCTCCAGGCGTCGGGGTGGGGAAATGGCCGCTATTTTTGGCGCTGCAGTCCGCTGGTGCCCTCGGGGCGGGGCTGTCTCAGGGCTCGCGCACGTCGGCCACCGGGCGCTCGCCGAAGTCCGGGCGCTCCAGCCAGGAGAGCACGCGCGCGGCCGCGTCGTCGGGGGAGGTCAGGGCGCCATCCGTTTTGAGGTTGGCGAAGTTCTGCACGTCGGGGAAATCGGCCGGGTCGGCGGCGCGCAGATGGACCTGCATGTCGGTGTCGATCACACCGGGAGCCAGCGAGCATACCCTGGCGCCATTGGAGTGCAGCGCCTCGTCCAGCGCCGCGCAGCGCGTGAAATGGTCCATGCCGGCCTTGGCCGCGCAGTACGCCGACTGCGAGGCCAGCGCCCGCCGCCCCAGGCCCGAGGAGATGTTGAGCACCTTGCGCGGCCCCGGCCAGTGGCGGGTGGCGCCCAGGAAGGCCCCGGTGAGCTGCATGGGCGCCTCCAGGCCCACGCGCAGCGCGTGGGCGAGGTCCGCCGGGTCGCTGTCCGACAGCGGGGCGATGCGGGGCACCACGCCGGCGTTGTTGATGAGCGTGGCGCCCGCATGGCGCCCCGGCGGCTGCGCGGCCAGCCAGGCGCGCAGCCGTGCGGCCGCGGATGCGCCGTGCGCCAGATCCTGCTCCCACTGCTCCAGCGTGGCGCCCGCCTCGCGCGCGAGCGCGGCCAGCTCGGCACTGGCATGGCGCGAGAGGGTCAGGAGCATGTGGCCGGGGCGCAGCAGCCGGCGCGCCATGGCAAGGCCCAGGCCGCGCGAGGCGCCGGTCAGGATGGTGAGGGAGGGCGGGGTGGTGGTGTCGGGCATGCGGGCGATGGTAAGGCCGTGGGCATCGGCGGGCGTATCGGGAGGTTTGCTATTGAATTAATAGCTGCCGAGGTAGATTTGACGGCGACATGGAGGCATTCTGGTTGAGGAATCTCAGTACGTCAGCGTCCGATATGCCGGATGGCTGGCTGAAGCCGGCATCAAGCTATATGGGAATCTCTCACAACCCCGAGCCGGACGCTGATCCGGGTGGGGCCGTGCAGGCTTCAGTGCCCTGGGCGTGCAATGACGCCTCTGGATGGGTCCAGCCCCTTGCCCCAGGGCCTTGCAGGCCCCCGAGGGCTCAGGCTTTCGCGATCTGCGCACGCACCTGTGCCCTGGGGTGCGTAGATTTGAAAAACGCATCCACTCCCCTCTCCAGGAAGGACACCAGGCGCTTGATGTTGTGGCAGGCTGCCATCATCGTCCTTGCTACCGTGGCGCGCGCTATTCAGCGCGCTACGGGGAGTGATCATGGCGGTGGGGGATCAGGGGTTCTTTGTTGGGAATGAATCACTTGGGTTTCGAGAGGTTCCCAGAAGCGTCTTATATAGATATTGATTATGGTATTTATAGAAGAAGCAATTGAGTGATTCCCCATCAAATTAAATCTTCTTCATTTTTCTTATCGAACTTCGATTTGCGGTTTGTCAGCTTTCGACAGCTTTCGTGTTCCACGCAACACTTAACGATGTCTGAGAGCCCTGCGATCAAAGGTTCTGCCGCTCCCTATTCGTATCTAGCGTAAGCTGCCGCACCTCCTGCAACCATGCCGTGCGTTTTGCAGGTTTAAGAACCAAGCTCCTGCAGAGTCTGCTGCATAGGGCGGTCTTGCTCATGAAGGGGCTCATGGCCTGAAATGAAACTGCGTCTTTCACCCCGTGACAGCGGTGACTTGGTAGCCGATCTGCTGCAGGCGCCGGATCAAGCGGTTGGCTGTTTTGGCGGCGTCCGTGCGGTCGAAGTGGGCGGCACCCAGGTCTTGCCATTCGGTGCCGTCACGCAGCATGTGCCACATGGCCGTGAGCATGGAGGCTGCCACGGCGATGATGGCCTTCTTGGCACCGCGACGTGCCCGGATGCGGTGGAACTGCGCCTGCAGATAGCCGTCCTTGACTTTGATGGCCGCCCAGGCGGCCTGCACCAGCGTGGTCTTGAGCCACTTGCCGCCGCGGCGCAACCGGGTGCTGCGCC
>NZ_QLTA01000046.1 GCF_003269065.1 Paracidovorax anthurii | reverse complement strand
CAACCTGATTTTTTTAAAGCCTGCTCCAGCACGCTCACTCCGTGCTGGTCAGGCTCGCTCCACTTGCGCCAGTACGCATAGACGTTGTGCCACTTGGGGAACTGCGGCGGCAGATAGCGCCACTGACAACCCGTGCGAAGCAGGTACAGCACTGCACAGAACACTTCGTACAGGTCCAGCTTGATCGGTTTGGTGCTGCGCCGAACGCTGCGCAGCAGCGGCTCGATCTCGGCAAACTTCTCTCTACTGATGTCGCTTGGGTATGGCTTTCTTTTCACCCCAGGATTGTCGGGGGAGATCGTAAACACGCTCTAAGAAAAATCAGGTTGGCGCGGCCCGCGAGAGACTGGGGCGCAACGCCTGCAGCGCGTTCTTGATCATCGACGCGCAGAGCGTGAAGAAAACGCACCCAGCGGCCTTGAAGGGCTATGACGCAGGCAAGACGGTCTCTGGCATCAAGCGCCACATTGCGGTGGACACCCAGGGATTGCCGCACGCGGTGGCAGTGACCACGGCCGAGGTGGCGGAGCGCAAAGGGGCATTGGAGGCGCTCTCAAGCGCTGCAAGCCCAGGCTGCAGCGTGTGCAAAGCCTGCTGTGCGACAGCGGCTACGTGGGCCAGCCCTTCGCGCAGGGGATGCAGGAGAGCCTGGGCGGACACGCGACGGTGCAGACTGCCAGGAGAAGCGAGCGGCATACCTTCAAGATCAGGCCCAAGCGCTGGATCGTCGAGCGCAGCTTTGCTTGGCTGGACAAGAACCGGCGGCTGTGGAAGAACTGCGAGCGCCCGCTCAACACCAGCTTGCAGTTCGTTCATCTGGCCTTCTTGGGGCTCTTGCTTAGAAGACCTTGAACACGTTCTTAGTCCGCGCTTTCCTTCCAGGCTCCTTCAGTACCTGGACCGTGGTCTCATCGCCGTAGATCAGGTCCGAGTCGAGCAGATGATTGATCACGGGTTGCATCGCTTTGCCAATACGTATAACGCCAGAGGCCAGCGTGTTACTCACGATGGAGTCGCCATCGAAGCGGCGCAGCAGCGCGGCCATGCGGTACAGCGGCATGCCGAGTTGGTACTTGCCGGTGATGACCCAGGCCTGGGCGGCCTCGGTGAGCAGCCCGCGCGGGATGATGCGTGCCACGACCTTCAGGCTCTGGTCGCAGCAGGGGCAGGCGTCCTTGATGCGGTGGTGCTGCAGCACACGCACCTGCTCAGGGATGACGTCGATCTGCTCGCTGACCTCGGCCCCGATCTCCACCAGCGCATGGTCATCATGGGCGCACATGCGTTCCGCCTCGGGCAGCTCGTGGCGCACGATCTAACGCGGCAGCGGGGTCCAGCGGCTTGCTCCCGCGCCTCTTGCGCTGGTGGTCGGCGACCAGTGTCGAGTCTTCATCGCCGGTCTCGGCCGGCGGGGTCTGATCCGTGGGCGCGAGTGCTTCGGCTTCGTTGAGGAACAGGTCCTTCTGATCGGTGCCGCGGGCCTTGCTCTTGGCGGCGAAGAGCTGGCGCTGCAGCGACCTCAGCCGCTCCAGCGTGAGGTTACGCTCGGTGGCCACCTGAATGAACCGCCCCGGCTTTCGCGGAGGCTCAACACTCTGAGAGGGTTGAGCCATGAGCAAGTCGAACAAGTTCTCGCCTGAGGTTCGCGAGCGCGCGGTAAGGATGGTGCAAGAGCAGCGCGGGGAGTACCCATCGCTTTGGGCTGCCATCGAGTCCATCGCGCCGAAGTTGATGCCGGCGCGCGCGTCGGCGTCACGACCAACGAGGCGCAGCGGATGAGGGAGCTCGAGCGTGAGGTCAAGGAGCTGCGCCGGGCCAACGCGATATTGAAGCTGGCCAGAGCGTTTTTCGCCCAGGCGGAGCTCGACCGCCGCCTGAAGTCGTTAAGGCCTTCATCGACCAGCATCGCAATGCCTTCGGGGTCGAGCCGCTCTGCAAGGTGTTGCAGGTCGCCCCGTCAGCGTATCGACGGCATGCGGCACTGCTGCGCGAGCCCCACAGGCGCTGCGCCCGAGCCAAACGCGACGAGCTGCTGATGCCGCAGATTCAACGCGTCTGGCAGGCCAACATACAGGTCTACGGTGCCTACAAGGTGTGGCGACAACTGGCGCGCGAAGGCGTCATCGTGGCCCGTTGCACGGTCGAGCGGCTGATGCGCCGCATGGGGCTGCGTGGTGTGATGCGAGGCAAGGTCGTGCGAACCACCATCGGCGATGCCAAGGCCCCATGCCCGCTGGACCGGGTCAATCGGCAGTACCGTGCCGAGCGGCCAAACCAACTATGGGTCAGCGACTTCACTTACGTCTCCACCAGGCAGGGCTGGCTGTACGTGGCCTTTGTCATCGACGTGTTCGCCCGTCGCATCGTGGGCTGGCGGGTGAGCCGTTCGATGCGCACTGATGACCTGCCCCCATCCGCCATACCAATCATTCGGAGACAGTCCGGGGTTGCAGGATAGTGGTGTTTTGGGTGGGTGTTTCAGATGAACCTGCATTGCCGGCTTGCTGGCGATGCAGGCGCGCGAAATGCCTTGGTGGCATGCGGCCGATACTCGAATGCGATCGCACCTCGTTGTAGTCCTGCGCCCAGGCCCGGATCACCTCCCGGGCCTGCGCCAGCGTCTCGAACCAGTGCTCGTTCAAGCACTCGTCCCTGAACTTGCCGTTGAAGCTCTCGATGTAGCCGTTGTGCATCGGTCGGCCCGGCTCGATCAGGATGTGCTGGATCTCGTTGCGCTCGCACCAGCCCAGAAAAGCCCGGCTGGTGAACTCCGGTCCGTTGTCCGTGCGCACCGCCTTGGGATATCCGCGGAACTGCGCAGCCTCATCCAAAAGCCACGTGACGTACTGGCCACCGATGCCGAAATCCACGGCCATCTGCACGCACTCATGGCTGAAGTCGTTGGCCACCGCCAGACACTTGATGCGCCGCGCGTTGCACAGGCTGTCGCTGACGAAGTCCATGCTCCAGACGGCGTTGACGGTGCTGGCCGCCACCAGCAGCGTTCGCTGACCCAGGGGCCGCTTGGCCTTCTTGCGTTTGCGCACGGCCAGGTCGGCCGCCTTGTAGAGGCGATAGACCCGCTTGTGGTTGACGCCGGGAAAGTCGGTACGCAGCACATCGTGCACGCGCCGATACCCAAAGCGCCGGCGCACCAGAGCGACGGCCTTGATGCGTTCACTGAGCAATTGGTTCTCCGAGGTCGCCACGGGCGGGTGGCGATAGGCATCGCGGCTTAGCCCCACGAGGCGGCAGGCGCGGCGTTCGCTTAAGCGGTGCTCCTGCACCATGCGACGCGCCGCTTCTCTGCGCGCCTGTGGGGCTAGCGCTTTACGCCAAAGACGCCCTTGAGTGCGTTGATGTCCAGCATGGCCTCGGCCAGCAGCTTCTTGAGCTTGGCGTTCTCGCCTTCGAGCTCGCGCAGACGCGCGGCCTCACTGACCTGCAGGCCGCCGTACTTGGCGCGCCACTTGTAGAAGGTGGGCTGGCTGAAGCCCTCCTTGCGGCACAGCTCGGCCACGGGCTCGCCGGCGGTGGCGCGGTTCAGAAAGCCAATGATCTGCTGCTCGCTGTACTTGCTTGTTCTCATGTCCGTCATTCTCCAAAAGGAACGGACTTCTCTCGGTCAGGTTGGTTCGGCGGGAGGGGGCAGGTCATCAGGACAGCGGCTTCGCGGCGCGAGCAGAACCACTCGATGGACAGACACTCGTCGCGGAACTTGCCGTTGAAGCTCTCGTCAGTGCCGTTCGCCAGGGCTTGCCGGGATCGTTGAGCACGGTGGCGATGCCCGAATGCGCGATCCACTCCAGGATGGCGTGGCTGACGAACTCCGGACCGTTGTCCAAGCGCATGAACAGCGGCGCGCCATGTAGGCTCACCAGCCGTGACAGCACCTCGATCACGCGCTTGGAGCGAATGGCGCCGGCCACGTCGATGGCCAAGCACTCGCGGGTGTATTCATCCACGACGGTCAGGCACTTGATCTGTTGGCCGTTGGCCGTGGTGTCGAAGACAAAGTCATAAGCCCAGACCATGTTGGCCTTGAACGGGGTGTGGACGCGTGGGCGCGCCGAGGCGATGCGCTTGCGCGGACGTTTCCTGGGCACCAGCAGGCCGGCTTGACGCCAGAGGCGATGCGTGTACGACCAGCTCAGCTCGAAACCCTTGCGGCGCAAGAAGATGCGAATGCGGCGGTAGTCATAGCGCGGGTATTATGCAGAGAGCTCCTGCATAGCCGCTAGCACCTGCGCATCTTTTGCCGGCAGGCGCAGCTGGTAGCTGGGCGTGGCCCGGGACATGCCGATCAGCCCGCAGGCGCGGCGCAGACTCAGCCCCGTGCACGCACGACGTCCAACTGCTTGCGCCGCGCCAGCGGGCTCACCATTTTTTTGCGTTGATCTCCTTGAGGATCTCGACGTCGAGATCCCGCTCGGCCAGCAACTTTTTCAGGCGGCTGTTTTCAAGTTCCAGCGCCTTGAGCCGTTTGACATCGGCCGCTTCCATCTGCCCAAAGTGTTTACGCCAGGCGTAGATCGTGGCATCACTGACCGTGTGCTTCTTGGCGGCCTCGGCCACCGTCGTGCGATCTGCCTCGCGCAGGATCGTCACCATCTGCCCATCTGCCCATCTGCTCTTCTGAGAATCGACTCTTCTTCATGGGCTCCTCTTCCGATAGGAGCCATCTTCCTAGATATCAATGTCTCGGAGAAACCGAGCAGGTCAGAAACAGCCCATCTACTGGAAAACGCGGCCAAACCAACGTTCAATTCCGCGCGCCAGAAGCCCCGCCTCGAAAGTTCTTGAAAAACTCCGTAGAGGCTGGATCAACAATCATCACGTCACTTTTCTTGCTAAAACTCGATTTGTAGGCTTCAAGACTCCGATAGAACTGCGCAAATTGTGGATCCTTGCCAAATGCCTCTGCATAGACTCGGGCGGCTTCAGCATCACCTTCACCTTTAATCTTCTGAGCATCTCTGTAGGCATTGGCAATCGTTATTTCTCTCTGCCGATCCGCATCAGCACGGATCTTTTCACCTTCAGCAGCCCCCGTCGAACGCAATTCGTTAGCTACTCGCTTGCGTTCTGCCTCCATCCGCCTATAGACAGACTCCGTGATGGCTTCAACATAGTCCACGCGAGTGATTCGAACGTCAACAACATCCACTCCCCATGGCTTTGCCCCCTTAACCACTTCAAGCACCTCACGCTTGACATCAGACATGAGCGCATCACGCTTGAGAGAGAGCAACTCCTTTACCGTGCGGCGATTGATTTCTTCTTGAAAAGCATTGCGGACCACTCGATTCAACTGCAAAGCCCCAGAATTTTCGTCAAGTCCTACGTTACGAATGTACTCTGAGGGATCGGAGATACGCCAGCGGACATACCAGTCGATCACCACACGCTGTTTTTCTGCAGTCAGCATGGACTCCGTATCGGTGCTATCCAAAGTCAAAAGCCGTTTGTCGATGTAACGTACATTTTGAAACGGCGGAGGCATCTTGAAATTGAGTCCAGGCTCAGTGATGACCTCCTTGATCTGCCCCAACTGATAGACAACGCCAAACTGGCGCTGATCCACTACAAACAATGTTGAACTGAGCAGCGCTAGCAAGACAAGGAGGGAGGAAACGATAAATCCAACTCTGTTCACAACTCTCTCCTAGCGTGACTCGCGATCACGGGTACGACTAGTATCCCTTGCACGGGGATCAACAGGAAACGCCTGGGACGCACTGGACGGCACTGACGAAGATGAGGAGGCTGGAGGTGCCTCAGGCGGTATAGCGACACCACCTTGAGACACGTTCTGCATGATCTTGTCCAATGGCATATACAGCAAGTTGGAACCCTGCCGAGACTCGACCAATACCTTGGTCACATTCGTATAGATCTGCTGCATGGTTTCGAGATACATCCGATCACGAGTCACCTGCGGTGCTTTTTGGTATTCCATCAGAACGGAACTAAAGCGCTGAGCATCGCCTTGCGCCTGTGCAACAATCCGCGCCTTATACGCTGCAGCCTCTTCGGTCAACCTTGAAGCAGAGCCCACAGCACGCGGAATAACATCATTTGCATAGGCTTGGGCTTCATTCTTGGCTCGCTCTCGCTCCTGCCCTGCCTTGAGAACGTCATCAAAAGCTGCCTGCACCTGTTCAGGTGGTCGCACACCACCCTGCTGCAAATTGATGCCCACAACCTCTACCCCCACTTTGTAGCGGTCAAGAATAGTCTGCATAAGCGCACGCACGCGGGGAGCAATCTGGTCACGCTCTTCAGCCAGCGCCGTATCCATCCGCATCTTGCCAACAATCTCCCGCACTGCAGTCTCTGCTGCCTGCACGACTGCATCGGCAGGATTTCGACTTTCGAATAACCACGCACGTGCATCGCTCAGGCGGTACTGAACCGCGAACTTGATCTCTACGATATTCTCATCTTCCGTCAGCATCGCTGACTCTCGCAGACCTGTGCTCTTGATGACACTGTCTCTACCCACATCCGCGGAGCGGATCTGGGTTACAAACACAAGCTCATGACGTTGTATGGGATAGGGCAAGCGCCAATTGAAACCAGCATTGACCGTACCTTTGTATTTGCCAAATTGGGTAATGACGGCTTGCTGGCCTTCTTGCACAATAAAAAAGCCAGAACCCAGCCAGATGAGAACCGCAATCGCAGCAATCAAGCCAAGACCGACTCCCGTATTTCTCATATCAGGCTGGAATCCTCCCGGAGGACCATTCGACGGCCCTCGTCCACCACCATTGCGCCCTCCGAAAAGTCCGCTGAGCCTCCTGTTCAGATCCCGCCACAGCTCATCCAAATCAGGAGGTTGCCCCTGCGAATCCCGACCACGCCCACCAGAGGGCGGAGCAGGCCGATCAGAGTCGGAACGGCCACCATCCGCCTTATCGTCGCCACGCCCCCACCGAGGGTCATTCAAATTGAACATGCCCCGGATGCGCTTAGGCATCACCACCCAACGCCGGGCTCTGATAGATGGATTCATGCAATAAGTCTCTTATTTTCGAGCAGATAGATCTTCCAGCATTGTGCCCAACTGATCTCAGTCCACTGGGAATTCAGCATCGGCACAAGGGGTCATGGGCTTATTTCGTGCAGCCATGACAGCTGCAGCCAGTTGCATGCGCAACTCCGGAAGACCCGACCCCAAGCGAGCGCTCACAAACAGCCTCGGGATTTGCCGCCCACTCCACTCATATACATCCTGCAACACAAAAGGTTGCTTCTCTGGGGGCATGGCGTCCAACTTATTGAACACCAGCACTTGAGGCACATGATCCGCCCCGATCTCCCTTATAACTTCCTGAACTTGCACGATCTGCTCAGGGAAATCCGGACTGGCTGCATCCACAACATGCATCAACAAGTCTGCATCGACAGCCTCCTGAAGAGTGGCTTGGAATGCATCAACCAACCCGTGCGGCAGATCCCGTATGAAGCCAACGGTATCCGACAGAGAAACCGTTCCCTCTACCTCTCCCAGGTACAGCTGCCGAGTCGTAGTGTCCAACGTGGCGAAAAGCTGATTCGCCGCATACGCTCTTGCTTTTACAAGGGCATTGAACAGAGTGGACTTACCCGCATTGGTGTAACCCACCAAAGAAATGTTGAAGGCATCTCTGCGCTCACGCTGCCGCCTCTGTGTCGCCCGCTGCCGTTTGACCTTTTGGAGCCGATCACGCGTTCGCTTGATCGCCTCGCCAATCATCCGACGATCCAACTCGATCTGCGTTTCGCCCGGACCACCGCGAGTACCAATACCGCCGCGCTGACGCTCCAAGTGAGACCAGCGCCGAACCAATCGGGTGCTCAAATATTGCAGCCGTGCCAGCTCGACCTGCAGCTTCCCCTCGTGACTTCGTGCACGCTGCGCGAAGATTTCAAGGATGAGCAAAGTACGGTCATTGACTGGCAACTCCAAATGCCGCTCGAGATTGCGCTGCTGCGCAGGACTCAGCGCCTGATCAAAAAGCACCTCCACAGCGCCATGCATCTGTGCGAGCATGCGAATCTCATCGGCCTTGCCACTACCCACAAACAACGCAGCATCGGGCGCCTTGCGCTTGCAAGTCAAACGGGCTACAGGATCCAAGCCCGCAGTTTGGGCCAAAAGGCCAAGCTCCTCCAGAGCGGAGTCGAAGTGAGGAGCACCGAAATCCACCCCCACAAGTATTGCAGGGGCGGCACGGCTTTCAAAAGATGGGGAAGAACTCAAGACAATTTTTCAGACTGACGAACCTCGTCAGTCTGGATCAAAACCACTCTAAGCCGTCAAGAGCCAGCATCGGAGCCGGTAGGCTCAGCTGTTGAAAAATTGACAGCACGCCCTGGAACGATAGTAGAGATGGCGTGCTTATAGACCATCTGCGTCACAGTGTTTCGAAGAAGCACCACGTACTGATCGAAAGATTCAATCTGCCCTTGAAGCTTGATGCCGTTCACCAAGTAGATGGAAACCGGCACATGCTCACGACGCAGTGCATTCAGGAAGGGGTCTTGAAGAAGTTGGCCTTTGTTGCTCACGATATTCTCCGTGTTCAGGAATATTGTTGTAAAGCTGCACCTTACCACAGCAATTCATCCCATTGGACAAGGCGGGACACTCGCCGGCAAATAAGCCTATGAATCGACACCATCGGCAAATGGATTGCGCGAGGTCTTCATCTCAATGCGCAAAGGTGTCCCCACAAGATCGAACTCCTTGCGGAATCGCCCCTCCAGAAAGCGCTTGTACGCATCAGTGACATGCTCAAGCGCGTTCCCGTGGATGACGATCACTGGCGGGTTCATTCCCCCTTGATGGGCATAGCGCAGCTTAGGGCGAGACATCCCAGCCCGCTTCGGAGCCTGAAATTGAACAGCCTCCAAGAGCAATCTGGTCAATAACGGCGTAGGCATCTTGCAAGTTGCCGACTTGTGGGCCTGAGCAATCGAAGTCCACAACGGTCCTAACCCTTGACGCTTCTTAGCTGACACGAAGTGCAAAGATGCAAATTTCAGGAAAGACAAACGGGACTCAATGGAGCGCTCCAGAAGCTGGCGACCATAGTCATCCACGGCATCCCATTTGTTCACTGCCAGCACAACGGCGCGACCACTCTCCAGGATATAGCCCGCGATGTGTGCATCCTGATCGGTGACACCCTGGGTTGCATCGAGCAACAAGAGCACGACATTGGCGGACTCGATGGCCTGCAAGGTCTTGACCACTGAGAACTTTTCGATTGCTTCGAACACTTTCCCCTTGCGGCGCAAGCCCGCTGTATCAATGAGCTCGAAGCGCTGCCCATTTCTCTCGAATGGCACCGAGATGGCATCTCGGGTCGTGCCGGGCATGTCAAAAGCGACGAGGCGCTCTTCACCAAGCCACGTATTGATCAACGTGGACTTGCCAACGTTTGGCCGGCCCGCCACAGCCAATTTGATCGTTTTCTCGCCATCAGCTTCCATGTCGTCGTCTGGTTCCGGCAAATGCAATGATGCAAGAGCCATCTCTACCAGACCGCGAATACCTTGCCCGTGGGCTGCCGACACGGGATAGACCTCACCTAGCCCCAACTCGTAGAACTCTACCAACTGGACACCTTCACGCATGCCCTCGGCTTTGTTGCCTACCAGCAGACAGGGTTTGCCCAGACGCCTCAGATAGTTCGCAATATCATGGTCCTGCGCCGACAATCCAGCCCGAACATCCACCACAAAAATGACGACATCTGCCTCCGCCACGGCTTGTTGCGTCTGCTTGGCCATTTCGCGGTAGATCCCAGAGGACGCATCAGGCTCAAAGCCGCCGGTATCTATCGCGATGTATTCGTGCTTGCCGTGCTTGCCATTGCCATAGTGCCTGTCGCGTGTCAGCCCCGCAAAATCGGCGACGATGGCATCCCGCGATTTGGTGAGCCGATTGAAAAGCGTGGATTTACCCACATTGGGGCGCCCTACCAAGGCGATGACTGGCTTCATCCGCAAATTCTCATGTTCTGTACCGGATGACTCATTCAGGCCGGAAACCGTAGATACCGCCATTGCGGGTCACGATCACCAGAGTGTCTCCAGCAACCACGGGTGCGGCAACGACACCAGAGCCATCTGTCGAAAGCCTGTTGACAGGCGCACCATCCTCGCGCGAGAGCAGATGCACAAACCCTGCATCATCTCCCAACACCACAGAACGCCCCAACAGCAAAGGCGCAGTGAGCTTGCGATATCTCAGTTTGTCGAACGACCATGCCCGAGAGCCATCAAGACGTTTCCATGCCACCACCGTGCCATTGCCTTCGGTACCAAAAAGCATGTTGCTATCGCCATGAATGCCTTCTGAACCGCTCGCAGGTTGAGTCCACGCCACCGTTCCTCGCGCCGCATCCACACAGCCCACGGTCGCAAGGTAAGCACGAGCACAGACACTGTCCCCAACACGGCTCACATGCCCCAGCAATTCCACCAACCGCTCAACATCATTGGTACCTCTAGGACTGGCAAGAGGCGCTTCCCAGCGCACCGTACCGTTGTCGGGATTGAACCCTACCATGCGCCCCGACATGCCCGCCACCAACGTATCCCCCACAGCAATGAGCAAACCCTGCTGACGCAATACCAAGGGCTCGCCTGGTCTCTGCTGGCTCCACAAGCGCACACCATTGGCAGCATCGTATGCAGAGAGAGAGCGATCCGCAGCCAGAACAAATACACGGTTACCCGCCACGAGGGGCGCGGTATAAACCTGAGCAGGCAACGGTTTGCGCCATAGCTCACGACCACCAGAGAACACAACCAGTTGATTGGTTTGCGTCACGACCGCCGACCATTTGCCATCACTCCCCACACCTGCCGAGAGTGGCTCACCCACTGCCACACGCCATACATCGCCTCCGGTACGGGCATCAATGGCAGCAACCACTCCATCCGCGGAGGCCAGTGTTACCACATTGCCGCTAGCGTGAACATCCAGGGGCAATCGACCAATCTCTCCGACTTTGGCAATCCATGCCTGCCGCACCGCGAGGGTTGGGACTACCGGCTCCAAGTCGGCCGGCTTGGGCTTGGATGCACCTCCCCACAGAGAGCAACCACCAAGAGCCGTTGCGGCAGCAACCATGAGGATCAAGCCGCTGCGACGTAACGAGGGGACACAAAGTGCCCGGAATGGATGGTTCTCAACGTTCACTTGCCAGCCCCTTCAGCAGCAACAGCGTTCGCCTGCAGTTGAACACCAAGACTCCCCAACTTGACGTCAATCAGCCTGCGGTATTCGGCCCCCTCTTCTAAGCCTTTATAGGCTTTTTGGTATTCGGCCACGGCGTCGGATTTCTTACCCTGCAACACCAGCACATCCCCTTTGCGATCAGCCACCACCGCATCGAACTGGGGGGGGAACTTGCCAGAGAGATGCACCATTGCATCGTCATAAGATTTTTGATCTACCAGAACGCTCGCCAGACGAAGCTTCGCAAGTGCCTTATAGCCATCATCGGACGCATTCTGAGCCAACCATTCAAGGACAGGCTTGGCTCCATCCACATTGCCGCCATCAATCATGGCCTTTGCCGTGGTCAATCCCGCCTGGGCGGCCTGCGTTGTGCCGCCATAGCGTGACTTGAGATCGTCGAACGCCTGGCTGGCACGAGCCGCATCGCCAGCCTGGACGGCGGATTGCACGGCGTCGGCCAGCGCTGCAGCTTGGCCCGCTTGGCGGTTCTGCCAATACTGGTAGCCATTCCAAGCAGCGATCCCGCCAAAGATAACGACCAATACACCACTGATCAGGGTGCCCCAGGCATTCCAGAAATGCTTGAGTTGGTCTATTTGCTCTTGTTCTTCAAGGTCGAGGTGTTTTGCCATGGAAAAAGATTGCGACAGAATTAGCGGGGGGATTGTAGGGTGGGCGCCCAGACGAGCACCTCATCGAGCCGGCGCTCGACCTGCTCCCCGCCCGGTTCACGCAGAGGCTTCAGCGTGACAGCGCCACGTGCCAGCTCATCCGCACCAAAGATAAGTGCATACATCGCCCCGCTGGCATCTGCACGCTTGAATTGTGATTTGAAGCTCCCCAGCCCATCAGCACCTGCGGCATGCATCTGCACTTGGACACCCGCCTCCCTCAGTTGGCGCAAGGTTCTCAGCACAACCGGCATGGCGGTGGCATCCGGCACGACCGCATAGACATCTGGAGAGGCCGTCGGAATCTGTGCGCCCTGCTCCTTCAGAAGCTCCAACACCCGCTCCACACCAATGGCCCACCCCACCGCAGGCGCAGACTTTCCACCCACTTGCGCAATCAGATCGTCGTAGCGACCGCCAGCACACACGGTACCCTGGGCGCCCAGACGATCCGTAACGAACTCGAACACCGTCAGGTTGTAGTAGTCAAGCCCTCGCACCAAGCGTGGATTGATGGTGTAGGGTATGCCATTGGCATCGAGAATGGCCCGCAATCCCTGGAGATGGGCCATGGATTGCTCACCCAGAAAGTCCATGAGTCGCGGCGCAGACTCCACCACGGACTTCATCACCGGATTCTTCGTATCGAGAATGCGCAAAGGATTGGTGTAGAGCCGGCGCTTGGCATCTTCATCCAACACATCGACATGCTGTTCGAAATGGGCGATGAGCTGCTCCCGATGCCTTGCACGCTCGGCCGGCTGTCCCAGGCTGTTGAGTTCAAGACGCACGTCCGTCAGCCCGATGGACTTCCAGAGTGCATCGGCAAGCAATATGAGTTCAGCGTCTACATCGGGCCCCGCAAAGCCCAGCGCTTCCGCTCCCACCTGATGGAACTGCCGGAATCTTCCTCGCTGAGGTTTCTCGCGCCGGAACATCGGGCCCGTGTACCAGAGGCGCTTGGCTCCGTCGTAGAGCATGTTGTGTTCGATCACTGCACGCACGACGCCTGCCGTGTTCTCGGGGCGCAACGCAAGATGGTCGTTATCACCGTATTTGTCGGATCGATCGTGAAAGGAGTACATCTCCTTCTCGACGATGTCCGTCACTTCTCCGATTCCCCGCACGAAAAGCGCAGTGTGCTCAAGGACTGGCGTGCGCACATTGCGATAGGCATACCGCCCCATCAGCACTCGCACCTTTTCCTCGAACCACTCCCAGCGCGAGGAGTCGGGTGGCAGGATGTCGTTCATGCCTTTGACGGCCACGAGCTTTCCGGGCTTGGCCGGCACGGGAGAATTGGTTTGAAAGGTGCTCACGGATATGGAAAGAAAAGAAAGAACCGATGCCCGGTGCGCCTTATACCCGGGCCCAAGCCAATGGAGGCAGGATCAGAGCGCCGCAGCAGTGCTGCTGAAGCGGCGGGAAATGTAGTCCTCGACGACCTGTTGAAACTCCTGCGCAATGTGGTCTCCACGCAAGGTCATTGCTTTCTCGCCGTCGATGAACACGGGGGCAGAGGGCGCCTCGCCCGTGCCAGGCAGGCTGATGCCGATATCGGCATGCTTGCTTTCACCCGGGCCGTTGACGATGCACCCCATCACTGCGACCTTGATTTTCTCGACACCGGGATAGCGCGTACGCCATAAAGGCATTTGTGCCCGCAGAAAGTCATCGATCTGCTTGGCCAGTTCCTGGAAAGTCGTGCTCGTGGTACGCCCGCAGCCCGGGCACGCCGTAACGCTCGGAACAAAAATGCGCAACCCCAAGGCCTGCAATATTTCGGAGGCAACGACCACTTCTTGCGTCCGCGCCTCTCCAGGCTGCGGCGTCAAGGACACCCGGATCGTGTCGCCAATGCCCTCTTGCAGAAGAATGGACAATGCGGCTGCAGAGGCCACTGTGCCTTTTGTCCCCATACCTGCCTCGGTCAACCCGAGATGAAGTGCGTAGTCGCAGCGCTTAGCCAATTCACGGTATACGGAGATGAGGTCCTGCACGCCACTGACCTTGCACGACAGGATGATCTGGTTGCCATCCAGCCCCATGGCCTCGGCCCGCTGCGCCGATTCGATGGCCGAAGTGATCAGGGCCTCATACATGACCTGACGCGCATCCCAAGGAACGGCACGGCGGCTGTTGGTATCCATCAAACTCGCCAGAAGCTCTTGGTCGAGACTGCCCCAGTTCACACCGATGCGCACAGCCTTGTTCCAGCGCATGGCGGCTTCGATCATCTGCCCGAACTGGCGATCGCGCTTGTCGCCTTTGCCGACGTTGCCCGGATTGATGCGGTACTTCGACAAGGCCTGCGCGCAATCGGGAAACTCAGTCAACAAGCGATGGCCGTTGTAATGAAAGTCCCCCACAAGGGGCACTGTTTCACCCATGCGGTCCAACTGCTCCCGGATATAGGGAACCGCCGCGGCTGCCTCGGGAGTATTGACAGTGATGCGTACGAACTCGGAGCCGGCCTGCGCCAGTTCCTTCACCTGGATCGCAGTGGCGATTGCATCCACCGTGTCAGTGTTGGTCATGGACTGAACGCGCACTGGCGCATCGCCCCCGACAGTCACAACCCGGTTACCCCATACGACACGGGCCTGGCGAGAGCGCCGTGGTCTCGGCACGGCCATCTCGACAGGGGAGTCAGCATTGATGGCTTTGGACACTATTTCACCTCGAACCGTGCGACATTTTCGCGGGCGATGGCAGCCAGATCCATGGACTTGCCACGCACCAGCACCTCGGTTGCATCCGCCTTGCCGACGACCACGGACCAAGGCGGCGCACCAGGAATGGAAACACTTTCACCACTGCCAAGAACCCGTTGCAATACCGTGGCGCCCCCTGCGCTCCGAACCTGCACCCATGATTCGCCTTTGGCGCGAATCACCAGCAGCGCTTGGGCTTCTTCGTTCGCCGAGGCGGCTGTTAACGAAGATTCTGTGGGGGCAGACGCCATGGCGGCACTGGCAATCGCCGCCACTGGCACAGAAGCCCCCGCACTGGTGATGGTGGACTCCGGCCTCAGGGCTATCGACTCCGAAACCGTCGTACCAGTCACAGCGGGGCCAGATGCTGAATCTTGCTGCGGCGACAACCCCGCCGAATCGCTGTGCACGGGAGTACTCACGGCCGAAGAAGACGGGCTCGACAGGCGATCCAACCAATCCCTTGGAACGAAGACGAGCGCCACTGCCGCCAGCAACAGCAAAACGACAGCGAACGCTGCCTTGCGAGAGCCTGGCGCAGCGGAGGACGAGACGAGTTTGGTAGAACCCGGCTTGAACGAGGCATTGATGCCTTCATGCGAGGAAAGCCTGGGCACCTGATTCTGCGGCAGCAGTGCCAGTACGGGAGCCGGATCGATCTTCAACGTCCGGCACACACTGGACGCCAGGGCACGCACGAAGACCGCATCGGGAAACCCTCCGAGTTGGCCTGCCTCGAGCGCTTCGAGTTTGTGCACTGGCACCTTGAGAGCAACCGCCAGCGCAGCCACGTGAACACCGGCGTGCTCGCGCCCATGGCGCAGCATATTCCCCGCCGCAGCGGCGTCTGCCAGCACCCTTTCCATATCCGCATCGACGGTTTGCGCACCCTGCGCTACCGGATCACTCATTGAACGCCCCTCGGTCAAAGGCCAACACTTCCTTGGCATCAGGAAAGCGCTTGCGCAACTGCTCACCCAACTGTCGCATCCCTGCAGCACTGCCCAGGGCACGCTCTATCTTGATGCCCAGCCAAAGGGATTCAGCATTGGCCAGATCACTGTTGTTCAAGCGCCGGCTGTAGAACTGAGCACGCTGAAGATCCCCGCGACGGAAAGCCAGCGAGGCCAGGTTGTAGCCCACCACAGGATTACCGGCATCCAACTCGTAGGCCCTGGCCAACGTCTTCTCGGCCTCAGCCGCCTGGCCTGCCCGCTCCTGGCACAAGCCCTGCGTCATCAAGGTTTTCGATCGCGCGGTGTACGTGGGGCTGGCAAGGGCCCGCTCGAAGTATTGGTTCGCCTCGGCATAGTTCTGCTGCTGACAACGCAACCAGCCATAGTTGTGCAGCAGGTAAGGCTCCGATGGATTGATGGCCATGGCTCGCCGGAAACTCTCTTCGGCCGCGGGCAAATCACCCATGCGCATGTGAACAAGGCCACGCAAGTTATGGGCATCGCCGTATGAAGGATCCGTGGCAATGGCTTGCCTCACCTCGTCCAGCGCAACGGTCGTCTGCCCCATTTCCAGATAGTTGGCTGCCAACTCCAGCCTGATGCGGGCGCGACGGCGCAAGTCCGCGGCATCGGGAGAGAGGTCTGCCTCAGCAATGCTTGTCCCACTGGTGGCTCCCGCACCCGCTTGCGTAGCGCACCCACCAAGAGCCGCCATCAAGGAAAGCACGCCACAGACCACCAGCATGGTGCGGGCGATATGCCGAAAAAGCGGGCGAGGTTCCGTCATCTAAAGCCTCCTGAACGGCAAGCGGCGCACTAGGCCACCGGTTTGAGTACGATGGTGCGCTGCTTGGCCATGCGTTCAGCCGCCTTGGTGCGGTCCTTCACATCGCCTGCGAGTTGCCCGCACGCCGCATCGATGTCATCACCGCGAGTTTTGCGCACAGTCGTGACAATACCCGCATCGCTCAACAGCTTTGCGAAAACCGCAACCTGCTGAGGGGTGGAACGCACCAGCCCGGAGGCCGGAAAAGGATTGAAGGGAATCAGATTGAACTTGCAACGCACGCCCTCCGCACCCCGAGGGCGCACGAGTTCGATCAATTGCCGGGCATGCTCAGGCTGATCGTTGACGCCATCGAGCATGCAATACTCGAACGTGATGAAGTCCCTGGGAGCATGGTCGAGATACCGGGCACAAGCGCCCAGCAACTCCTGCAACGGATACTTTCGATTGAGGGGAACCAACTGGTCCCTGAGCGCGTCGCCGGGCGCATGCAGCGAGACGGCAAGCGCCACAGGACAATCCTGGGACAACCGGTCCATCATGGGCACGACACCGGAAGTCGATACGGTGACCCGCCTGCGCGACAGGCCATAACCATGGTCATCGAGCATGGTGCGGAGCGCAGGCACCAGCGCGGAATAATTCTGAAGCGGCTCCCCCATGCCCATCATCACCACATTGGAGATGACCCGCTCTTCGGTACCCATGCGGGAGCGCAAGGCGTGTTCGGCAAACCAGAGCTGCGCGACGATTTCTCCGCTGGACAGGTTCCGGCTGAAACCCTGGTGTCCGGTGGAGCAGAAACGGCAGCCGACAGCGCACCCGGCCTGGGAGGAGATGCACAGGGTGCCCCGGTCATCCTCGGGAATGAACACCGCTTCCACGGCATTGCCATCCCCCACGTCAAAGAGCCACTTGACGGTTCCGTCGGAAGAAACGTGCTCGCTGATGACCGGCAAGCCCACCACGTTCGCACACCCCTTGAGCTTCTCACGCAGCGATTTTGCGAGATCGCTCATCTGCGCAAAATCACTGGCGCCGCGCTGGTGGATCCAGCGGAACAACTGCGTTGCGCGGAAACGCTTTTCCCCCAGTTGCTCGCAGAATGCAGCGAGCCCATCCAGTTCGAAATCGAGGAGGTTCGTGGTCATCGGCATGAGGGCTGCCACGCTTGCCGCTGTTGAGCGGATGCGCGGCACGGGCAGAGAATCCCGCGCCGCGCAACGCGGCGGCTGAAAGATCAGCGCGAGTAGATGTTCAGGCCAGGGAAGAAGAAGGCCACTTCCACCTGGGCGGTTTCGGCAGCGTCAGAACCGTGCACGGCATTGGCATCGATGCTGTCGGCGAAGTCGGCGCGGATCGTGCCGGGCGCAGCCTTCTTGGGATCGGTCGCGCCCATCAGTTCACGGTTCTTGAGGATGGCGTTCTCGCCTTCGAGCGCCTGGATCATCACAGGGCCGGAGATCATGAAATCAACCAGATCCTTGAAGAAGGGGCGCTCCTTGTGGACCGCGTAGAACTGCTCCGCCTCCTGGCGCGACAGGTGGACCATGCGGGCGGCAACAACCTTCAGGCCAGCAGCCTCGAAACGGGCATAGATCTGGCCGATCACGTTCTTGGCCACTGCGTCGGGCTTGATGATGGAGAGGGTGCGTTCGATAGCCATGGTGTTTTCCTTGATGGTGAGAAAGATTTTTGTCATGCGGACAAAGCCCTCGATTCTAATCGGCCAGGCTTATCCACAAACCAGCACGTTGTTGCAGTCACCGCCCGCCACGGCGCGTGAAGTTCTTGCGCTTCTGCTTCTGGTCCTGCCGATAGCGCGAAAGGCTGTCGCTTCCGATGTAGCCCACCGAGGTCTTCATGGGATCGGGCTCAGCGGAAGCGGACCGCTTGCCGCGATCGGCGACCGGGCCACTGCCATAGCCCACACCGCCACCTGCGGCGTTGCGCGGCTGCCCCCCCCCGGCGTCACGACCGCGAGCACCCCCTTTGCGTACGCCCCCCCTGCGATCACCCGAAGGCGCAGCACCATTCGGGCTCGCCACGTCCGCTCCGGCAGCCTGCATCAGCGCACGGATGTCGCGTTCGTCCAGCTCCAGCCATGCACCACGCTTGAGTCCGCGCGGAAGCATCATGGAGCCATAGCGGATGCGGATCAGGCGGCTCACCGCATGGCCCACCGCCTCGAACATGCGCCGCACCTCGCGATTGCGCCCTTCGGAGATGGTGACCCGGTACCAGCAATTCGACCCCTCGCCGCCCCCGTCTTCGATCGAACCAAAAGCCGCCATGCCGTCATCGAGCTTCACGCCTTCCAGCAGGCGCTGCTTTTCCTCGTTGCTCAAGGCGCCGAGCACGCGCACCGCGTATTCACGCTCCAGCCCGAAACGGGGATGCATGAGCTTGTTGGCCAGTTCCCCCGCACTCGTGAAGAGCAGCAGCCCTTCCGTGTTGAGGTCCAGCCGCCCGACGGACTGCCATTTCCCGTGTGCCAGGCGCGGCAACTTGCGGAAGACGGTAGGACGATTCTGGGGGTCGTCGTGCGTCACCACTTCGCCGACGGGCTTGTGGTACGCGATGACACGCGCAGGCGGTGGATCGATGCGATAACGGATGGGTCGCCCATTGACCTTGACCTGGTCCCCATACTGGACGCGCTGCCCGATATGGGCAGGCTCGTTGTTCACGGAAATGCGCCCTTCGAGGATGAGCTGCTCCATCTCCAACCGGGAACCCAGCCCCGCCTGCGCAAGGACCTTGTGCAGCTTGGGCATTTCCACCTGGGGCGGCAAAACCCGCTTCGCCGGCGCCACGTCGGTCCGTGCGTCATCTTCGTCCAGTTGTCCGGAGACCACGTCGTCGAAACGATAGCCGTCGAACCCGGCAGCCTTCTTCGAAGGGGGCGTCCTGCCCTGGCGGCCACGCGCCGGCGAATCGGGCCGCGCCTGGGGCACTCCATCCAGAGCGACCTCGGCCGACGACTCCAACACGCCCTCCTCTGCCGCGGGAGCGTCGGGAGACGATGCAGCCGCGCCGCCATCGACGGCCTGGGGCATCGGGAGACCAGGCTCCGCGGGGGGCACGCGCTTGCGAGGAGTCCGCCGCGCGGTCTTTTTCGCAGTGTCGGGATGGTTCTCCACGGGCTCGGGCGAGGCGTGGAGTTCGGCATTGTCTGGCAGAGATTCGTTCATGGCATGCTTTCGGAGACGTCCGATGGTCCGGTGCGCCGGGACGCATCCTCCCTCCCGGATTCGCTATCAGCGGTCAAATTTTCGTGGTGAGCGTCCACCTCTGGCACGGGTACCGCATCGGCCTCCCCGGAACCAGGCTCCATGGGCCCGACAGCCTCAGCCGAGCTCTCCTCCCGAGCCGAAGCCCCGACCACACCGGCATCAAGGGCCTCAAGCACACTGGCCTGCACGGCGGGACTCTCCAGCATCGGCAGTTCGTCCAGGGATTTCAATCCCAGGTCATCAAGGAACTGGCGGGTCGTGGCGAACAAGGCCGGGCGCCCCACGGTCTCGCGGTGCCCGATGACCTCCACCCACCCCCGGTCTTCCAGCTGCTTGAGGATCAGGCTGTTCACGGTCACACCACGGATGTCCTCGATGTCGCCCCGCGTCACGGGTTGGCGGTACGCAATGATCGCCAGGGTCTCCATGGTCGCACGGGTGTAGCGCGGCGGCTTCTCGGGGTGCAGCCGGTCGAGGAACTCGCGCATCTCGGGTCGGCTCTGGAACCGCCAGCCGGAGGCCACCTGCACCAGCTCTACCCCGCGCGAAGCCCACTCCTGCTGCAGATCTAGCAGAAGCTGCTTGATGGTGTCGGAACCCAGCGCGTCATTGAAGAGCGTGCGCAACTCCCGCAACGTCGTGGACTGCGGCGCACAGATCAGCGCGGTTTCGAGGACCCGTTTGGCATCCACCGTATTCATGGTTCAACGATCGCGGAGAGAGGCGCCGACTCTGCGGGGGCACCGTGCACATTGGGAAGCGGGAGGCTGGCGGCTGGAGGAGCGCCCATCGCCGGACGGCGCGCTTGGCCTGCATGGAAGGGCATGAAGGTAGCCCGGGGGCTCTGGGCCCATCAGGCGGGATTGTACCGTAGCCCCCAGAGATCGAGCGCCGCGGCCATGTCGGGTGGCAGGGGCGCACGGAAGACCAGATCCGCCCCGGTGACCGGGTGCGTGAACGCCAGGCGATAGGCATGCAGGGCCTGCCGCCGCATGCCGGCAGCAGGCTCGCCCCCATAAAGCGCATCCGAAACGAGCGGATGCCGCAGCCACGCCATGTGCACGCGGATCTGGTGCGTCCGCCCGGTGTGAAGGGTGCAATGCACGAGGCACCCCTCGCCGCCCCCGTCCAGCAGGGCAATGTCGGTACGGGCCGGCTTGCCGGAATGCGCCGCAAGGTCGACGACCGCCATGCGAAGGCGATTGCGCGGATCGCGGCCGATGGGCTCTTCCACAGTGCGCTCCGCCGGCCCCGTCCAGGCCCCGAGGCCAAGGGCCAGGTACTGACGGCTGACGTCGCGCGCGGCGATCATCTTCACCAGAGCGTCCATGACGGCGCGCTCGCGCGCCACGACCATGAGTCCGCTGGTGTCCTTGTCGAGCCGGTGCACGATGCCCGCCCGGGGAACGGCCATGGCCCTGGGATCCCGCCCGAGAAGCCCGTTCAGCAAGGTGCCGCTCCAATTGCCGGGCGCGGGATGCACGACCAGCCCGGCCGGCTTGTTCACGACCAGCAGGTGATCGTCTTCATGCACCACGTCCAGCGCCATGGTCTCCGGGCGGAATGCCTGGCTTTGCGGCGTCGGCTTGAGCTCCACGGCCAGCTCATCGCCCGCCTGCACACGGGCCGAAGGCTTGGCCGCCACGCGTCCGTTGACGAGGACCCCCGCCTCGCCCAGCAGTTGCTGGAGGTAGCTGCGCGAAAACTCAGGCACCAGCTCGGCCAGGGCCTTGTCGAGCCGCATGCCGTGCTGCCGCGCAGGCACGCGCACGACGCGGGTTTCGGCGGCGTCGATGCCCTCCACGTCCCCCGGCTCGTCGGCAGCCGCTACCCCGGGAAGCAGCCCTTCCTCGCCGCCACCGCGGGGGACGTGCCGGGAGGTCAACGCGCGGACAGGTAGCGCGCCGGGTCCACGGGCTTGCCGTTGCGGCGGATTTCGAAATGCGTCTTCACGCGATCGGTGTCGGAGCTGCCCATCTCCGCGATCTTCTGCCCGCGGCGCACGGTCTGGTCCTCTTTCACCAGCAGGGTCTGGTTGTGGGCATAGGCCGTGAGGTAGGTGTTGTTGTGCTTCAGGATCACCAGATTGCCGTACCCGCGAAGGCCTGCGCCGGCATAGACGACGCGGCCGTCGGCGGCTGCCAGGATGGGGTCACCGGCCTTGCCGCTGATGTCGTAGCCCTTGTTGCGGGCTTCGTCGAAGCCCGCGATGAGGGGACCGGATGCGGGCCAGATGAAGGCCATGTCATCTTCGCCACCCGCTGATGCCGGGGCGGGAGCAGGTGCCGCAGCCGCCGGAGCAGCGGACGCGCCGCTGCGCGGCGTGCTGGCGGACGGCGCGGGGGCGGGCGTGATGGAGGCCGCAGCCACCGGGCGGGTGACCACGCCGGTATCGGAGGCCACCGCCGCGGAAGGCGGCGTGGCGCCTGGAGACACGACCCGCAGAACCTGCCCCACCTCGATGAGGTTGGGGTTCTCAAGGTTGTTCCAGCGGGCGACGTCCTTCCAGCTCTGCCCGGACTCCAGGCCGATGCGGATCAGCGTGTCGCCCGGCTTTACGGTGTAGTAGCCCGGCTTGCCGGCGTTTTCCGCACCAGGCAGGGGCTTCAAGGGAGCGCCGACGACCACGCCGGCCTGGGAAGACATGGACGAGGAAGACGAGGCGGCCGTGCCGCGATCCTCCACCGGAGCCCTGTTGACGCGGGTTCCGCAGCCGGCCAGCACCAAGGCCGCCAACGCCACCGAACTCCAAGCCACAAGACCACGCGATACCAACATAAGCAATTCCTTCAGGCAATCCCCGATTTTAGGGGGACAAAATGTACGGCCTCCAATGCGCTCTGCTTCAGCCCCTGCGGGGTCTTGTCGATCACGACCAGGACCTGCCGGCCGCCAGACGACGCCATGGGCGCGACAAGGCGGCCGCCCACGGCGAGTTGCTGGACCCAGGCATCGGGGATGGCATCGCCACCCGCGGCGGCGATGATCGCGGCATAGGGAGCCCCTTTCACATAGCCCGCCATGCCGTCCCCCAGAATCAGGTGGACGTTGGCCAGGCGCCAGGGGCGCAAATTGTCACGCGCCTTTTCGTGCAACGCGCGCAGGCGCTCGATGGTGTACACCTCGCGGGCAACGCGGGCCAGCACGGCCGCCTGGTAGCCGCAGCCGGTGCCGATCTCCAGCACGCGCCCCAGGCCGCCCGCGCGCGCGCCCTCCGCGCCCAGCAGCAACTCCGTCATGCGCGCGACGATGCTGGGCTTGGAGATCGTCTGCCCCAGGCCGATGGGCAGGCTCGTGTCTTCATAGGCCTGATTGACCAGCGCGGTATCGACGAAACGGTGCCGCTCCACCGCGCCCATGGCCTGCAGCACGGCCGGCGCAGAAATACCCCCCTCCGCGAGGCGCTGCGCCATGCGGGCGCGCACGGCGGCCGAATCCAGGCCCAGGCCCTGCGGGACCGGCACCGGCGCGGAGGCCGATCCACCGGCGCGCGCTGCGGACGCCCCGGCCCTGGGCACGCCGGCCGCCGCGGACGAATCCAGGCGCGCGGGAAAACCGGGACGCCGCTGCATCAGAGCGCTCCGGCCGCCTCGGGACGGCTGCCCTCCGGCTGCGGCGCGAGGCTGCCCGCCACGTCCGACCAGTAAGGCAGGCCCTCGTGGTCGGTGAGATCCACCTTGAGCGGCGTCAGCGCCACATGGCCGAGGGCGGTGGCGTGGAAGTCCGTGCCCTCGGCATCGTCCTTGGCCGGCCCGGCGCCGCCGATCCAGTACATGCGCTCGCCGCGCGGGCTGTCCTGTTCGATGACGCGCTCGGCGGCGTGGCGGCGCCCCAGGCGGCACACCCGCACCGGGCGCAGTTGCTCGAAGGGCAGGTTCGGGATGTTGACGTTGAGCAGCCAGGGTGCCTCGCCCACGAGGTGCCGCGCCTGCATGCGCTTGACCATGTCGCACGCCTTGCGGGCGGCGGATTCGATCTCGCCCCAGCCCTTGTCCACCTGGGAGAAGGCGATGGCCGGCACGCCGAAGAGATACCCCTCCATGGCCGCCCCCACGGTGCCGGAGTAGATGGTGTCGTCGCCCATGTTGGCGCCGTTGTTGATGCCGGAGACCACGAGGTCGGGCCGGTAGCCCAGCAGGCCGGTGAGGGCGATGTGCACGCAGTCGGCGGGCGTGCCGTTCACGTAGCGAAACCCGTTGGGCGCGCGGTGGACGTAGAGCGGCGAGTGCAGCGTGAGGGCGTTGGACTTGGCGCTGTTGTTGTGCTCGGGCGCCACCACCTCGACGTCGGCAATGCCCCGCAGCGCGTCGTGCAGCGCCACGATGCCGGGCGCCTGGTAACCGTCATCGTTCGAGAGGAGAATCTTCATGGTCGCTTAAAGGCGGAGTGCGACGGATTGTAGGCGTCGTCCCACAGGCACCCCGCACGGTCGGGGCCGTCGCTCCAGGGACATTGCCGCCACCCCGCGCCACCTATGATGCCCCGCGCGACGATCCACAGGAGACCCCCTATGCACGCATGGCTTTGCACCCAACCCACCGGCGTGGACAACCTGGCCTGGACCGAGCTGCCCACCCCCGAGCCCAAGCCCGGCGAGGTGCTGATCGAGATCCGGGCTGCGAGCCTGAATTTCCCGGACCTGCTGATCGTTCAGGACAAGTACCAGATGAAGCCCCCGCCGCCCTTCGTGCCGGGCTCCGAGTACGCGGGCGTGGTGCAGGCCGTCGGGGAAGGCGTGGGCCACCTGCGCGCGGGGCAGAACGTGGCCTGCCTGACCGGCACGGGCGGCTTCGGCACCCATGCGGTGGCGCCCGCGGCGCTGTGCCTGCCGCTGCCGGACAGCTTTCCCCACGTGGACGCGGCGGCATTCATCATGATCTACGCCACCTCCCACCACGCGCTGGTGGACCGCGCGCAGCTCAAGGCGGGCGAGACGGTGCTGATCCTCGGCGCGGCCGGCGGCGTGGGCACGGCGGCGATCCAGATCGCCAAGAAGATCGGCGCGCGCGTGGTCGCGGCGGCCTCCACCGACGAGAAGTGTGCGCTCTGCCTCTCGACGGGCGCGGACGCAGTGATCAACTACAGCGCCGAGAACCTGCGCGAGGCGATCAAGGCGCTCACGGACGGCAAGGGCCCGGACGTGATCTACGACCCCGTGGGCGGCGATTTCACCGAGCCGGCGTTCCGCTCCATCGCGTGGCGGGGGCGCTATCTGGTGGTGGGCTTCGCGGCCGGCCCGATTCCCTCGCTGCCCCTCAATCTGCCGCTGCTCAAGGGGGCCTCGGTGGTGGGCGTTTTCTGGGGCGAGTTCTCGCGGCGCGAGCCCCGCGCCAACGCGGAGATGATGGCCGAGCTGGCCCGCTGGCATGCCGAAGGTGCCGTCAAGCCGGTGATCGATCGCACCATGCCCATGGCCCAGTTGCCCGCCGCCTATGCCCACATGGCCTCGCGCGGCGTGATGGGCAAGCTCGTGCTGGTGAACTGATCCGGGCCCGGTGGCGCCAGCGGCGCGCGGGTTCCTGTTCAAGCCCCGCGCCGTCTGTCACACTCTGTGCCACCTTTACCCCGCCGTGCAAGCCCGATGGCCGACCGCCCCCCTTCAGAGATCGCGCGAGAAACCCTCAAACAGCTGGCGGCCCGCCGCCTCGCGCCCACGCCCGACAACTACCAGGCGCTCTACGAGGAGATCGCGGGCGTCCGCACGGCGTCCGCCTTCCCGGACGGCCCGCTGCGCCACATCCTGCGCGTGCTGCCCGGCCAGACGCCCGCGCAGAAGCGCCTGCTGGGGCTGTTCGAGGCCGCCATCGACCAAGCCGACTGGAACCAGTTGCAAGGGGTTCTCGTGGGCTACGCCAACCTGGGCCTGCATGCCGCCAGCGCCCCCCCGGTAGAAACCGCCGCGGCAGACGCACCGCCCGCCACGGCCGGCAACGCCACACACGTCTCCAACGAAGTCGCGGAGCAACTGGTCCGCCTGGTGGAAAACACGCTACCCGCCCTCGGCGAGGACGATGCGCGCGTGCACGAGTTGGCCGGGCAGCTCACGCAGTTCCTGCGCCAGCCCACCCCGCCGGCCTCGACGCTGGTGCTGATGCTCAACAACTTCAGCTACCGGCTTTCCTTCGCCACCGAGGACCAGGCCGCGATCCGCGCCGGCCTGCTGACCCTGCTGCAGATGGTGTTCGAGAACATCGCCGTGCTGAGCCAGGACGACCAGTGGCTGCAGGGACAGGCCGAGGCGCTGATGGCCGCGTCCACCCCGCCGCTCACGCTGCGCCGGCTCGACGACGTGCAGCGCCGACTCAAGGACGTGATCTTCAAGCAGACCGAGGCCAAGGAACGCACGGTGCAGGCGCAGCAGCAGATGAAGGAGCTGCTGGCCACGTTCATCGAGCGCCTCGTGCAGATCACGGCCTCCAGCAGCACGTACCACGAGAAGATGGAGCGCTGCGCCGAGCAGATCGGCCAGGCCACCAGCCTGCACGAGATCACGCCGCTGCTGGAGGAGGTGATGGGCGCGACGCGCGCGATGGCGCTCGACTCCCGCGTCACGCGGGATGAGTTGCACGAGCTGCGCGAGCGCTCCGAGGCGCGCCACGCCGAGATCGCCAAGCTGCAGGAGGAGCTGGACCGTGCCAGCGCACAGGCGCGGCACGATCCGCTCACGGGTTCGCTCAACCGCAAGGGCCTGGACGAGGCGCTGGACCGCGAGGTGGCGCGCGCGCTGCGCAATGAGGCCCCGCTGTGCGTGGCCCTGCTGGACCTGGACAACTTCAAGGCCATCAACGACCGCCTGGGCCACACGGCCGGCGACGATGCCCTCAAGCACCTGGCCTCGGTGACGCGCGAGGTGATGCGCCCGCAGGACCAGCTCGCGCGCTACGGCGGCGAGGAGTTCGTCATCATCCTGCCCGACACGGCCCTGGCGCAGGGCGTGGACGCCATGGCCCGCCTGCAGCGCGAGCTCACCACGCGCTACTTCCTCAAGGACCAGGAGAAGGTGCTCATCACCTTCAGCGCGGGCGTGGCGCAGCTCGGGCCGCAGGAGACCACGGCCGAGGCGATCCGCCGCGCGGACCAGGGCATGTACCTCGCCAAGCGCTCGGGCAAGAACCGGGTGATGGCGGCCTGACCCACCGCGCCATCCTCCACAGGCACCGCCGATGAACGCCCCGGGCCGCCGCGATCTGCTGCTGCGCGCGGTGGCCGTGGCCGCCGCCGGCGCCCTGCCCCGCTGGGCCTGGGCCGCGCCCGGCTGGCGGCACGACCCGTTCGCGCTGGGCGTGGCCAGCGGCGACCCCGCGCCGGACGGCGTGGTGCTCTGGACGCGACTCATGCCGGCCGCGCCGGACGAGGCCGCCGGCCCCGCGACCGTGCGCTGGGAGTTGGCGCACGACGAGCGCTTCCGCCGCATCGTGCAGCGCGGCACCGCCACGGCCCTGCCCGAGCTGGCCCACAGCGTGCATGTGGAACTGCGGGGGCTGGAGCCCGGGCGCTGGTACTTCTACCGCTTCCTCCACGGCGACGCCGCGAGCGCCACCGGCCGCACGCGCACCGCGCCCGCGCCCCAGGCCCTGGAGGCGCGCCTGCGCATCGCCTTCGCCTCGTGCCAGCGCTGGGAGCACGGCCACTACGCCGCCTGGGCCGACGCCTGCCGCCACGCGCCCGATCTGGTGCTGTTCCTGGGGGACTACATCTACGAGTACGCCAGCCCGGCCAATGCGGCGGGGCTGGCCCGGGTCCATGCGCTGCGCCAGGCCCACACCCTGGCGGACTTCCGCGACCGCCATGCGCTGCACCGCAGCGACCCGGCCCTGCAGGCCGCCCACGCCGTGGCGCCCTGGGCCGTGACCTGGGACGACCACGAGGTGCAGAACGACTACGCAGGCCTCTCCGGACGGTTCGCGCACGAGGCCGGCTTCGCCAGCCTGCGCGCCGCTGCCTACCAGGCGTTCTACGAGCACATGCCCCTGCGCGCGTCCGTGCTGGCGGGTGGCGCGGACGGCTCCGGCGGCTTCGCCGGGCTGCGGCTGCACCGTCGCCTGGCCTGGGGACGGCTCGCCCGCATCCACCTGCTGGACGCGCGCCAGTTCCGCAGCCGGCAGGCCTGCCGCCAGGAGGGCTCCACCAGCGCGGGCGCGGTGCGGCCCGCGGACTGCCCGGAGCTGGCCGACCCGGCGCGCAGCTTCCTGGGCACGGCGCAGGAGCGCTGGCTGGATGGTGGCCTCGCGGAAGACGCCGGCGGCGCCACGCGCTGGAGCGTGATCGCGCAGCAGACGCTGTTCTCGCCGCGCCGCTATCCCTCGGGCCTGCAGTCCACCGACGCGTGGGACGGCTACCCCGCCGCGCGCGCCCGGCTGCTGGCCTCCGTCGCCGGGCATGCGCCGCGCAACACGGTGCTGCTGGGCGGCGACATCCACCAGAACTATGTGTGCAACGTGCAGGCCCTGGAGCCGGGGCCGGAGGGCGCCCCCTCCGGCCCCGTGCTGGCGAGCGAGTTCTGCGGCACCTCGATCAGCTCGCGGTCGGGCACCACGCAGGACAAGGTGGATGCGATCGCCCGGCTCAACCCCCACGTGCTGCTGGCGCGCTGCGACCTGCGCGGCTGGGGCCTGGCCGACGTCACCCCCACGCGCTGGACCACGGTGCTGCGCACGGTGGACGACCCGCTGCGCGCGGACAGTGCCGCGTCCACGCTGGCCCGCTTCGTGGTGGAGGACGGCCGACCCGGCCCGGTACGCGACTGAGCACGGGGCGCGAGTCGATTGCTATTATTTGAATAGCAAGAAAGCCAATGGATACGGCGACATGGTGGCAAAACTCTCGCCATCCGCGGGCAGGCACCGCTCAGGCCTCCGTGCTGCCCCGCCCCGCCTGGTAGCCGCTTGTAACAACCCGCCCCGCACAGGGCCGCGCCCGATAGGATGCGCGGCACCCTTGAAGCAACCATGCAATGCACGGAGGAGTTTTCCCGATGATCCCCCCTTCCACCCGCCGCTCCGCGCTGGCCCTGGCGGCCACCGCCGCCCTGCTGGCCGCGTGCTCCAGCGCCCCGCGCCTCGCCTACACCGTGCCCGACCAGCCCGAAGGCTCCTCCGGCTACACCGAGAAGCCCGGCTGGGCCACGCAGAAGTTCGCCGTCGCGGCCGCCAATCCGCTCGCCACCGACGCGGGCTACCAGGTGCTCAAGGCCGGCGGCTCGGCCATCGACGCGGCCATCGCCGTGCAGATGGTGCTCTCGCTGGTGGAGCCGCAGTCCAGCGGCATCGGCGGCGGGGCCTTCCTGCTGCACGCCACGGGCAGCCAGGTCGAGGCGTATGACGGCCGCGAAACCGCGCCCGCCGCGGCCGACGAAAACCTGTTCCTCGGCCCCGACGGCAAGCCGGTGCCGTTCTACGACGGCGTGGTGGGCGGCCGCTCGGTGGGCGTGCCCGGCGCCGTGCGCATGCTGGAGCTGGCGCACAAGGAGCACGGCGTGCTGCCCTGGGCGCAGCTCTTCGAGCCCGCGATCCGCCTCGCCGAGAGCGGCTTCAAGGTGAGCGCACGCCTCAATACGCTGCTCGCCAACGAGAAATACCTCGCGCAGGACCCGGTGGCCCGCGCCTACTTCTTCGACGCCGCCGGCAAGCCCTGGCCCGTGGGCCACGTGCTGCGCAACCCCGAGCTGGCCTCGGTGCTGCGCGGCATCGCCCGCGACGGCTCCCGGGCGCTGCTCGAAGGCGAGGTGGCCCAGGCCATCGTCGCCAAAGTGCAGGGCCACCCGACCAACCCCGGCAAGCTGAGCCTGGCGGACCTCGCGGGCTACCAGCCCAAGAAGCGCGAAGCCCTGTGCAGCGACTACACAGCGGCGGCGGCCAAGGCCTTCCGGCTCTGCGGCTTCCCGCCGCCCAGCTCCGGCGCGATCGCCGTGGGGCAGATCCTCGGCATCCTGCAGAACACGCCCGCCGCCAGCCTGCCGCTGCAGGCCGGCCCGCAGGGCGCGCAGGACCTGCAGCCCGGCGCCGACTGGCTCTACTTCTACAACGAGGCCTCGCGCCTCGCCTTCGCCGACCGGGGCCTGTACGTGGCCGACCCGGACTTCGTGCAGCCGCCGGCGGGCAGCTGGTCGAGCCTGCTCGATCCGGCCTACCTCGCCCAGCGCGCGCGGCTCATCGGCCCGCAAAGCCTGAAGGTGGCCCAGCCCGGCACGCCCGGCGTGGTGAAAACCAGCTACGCGCCCATGCCAGACCAGATCGAGCACGGCACCAGCCACATCAGCATCGTGGACGCCAAGGGCAACGCGGTGGCCATGACCACCACCATCGAGGACCAGTTCGGTTCGCGCCAGATGGTCAAGGGCTTCCTGCTGAACAACGAGCTGACCGATTTCAGCTTCGCCCCGAAGGACGCGAACGGCCAGCCCATCGCCAACCGCGTGGAACCCGGCAAGCGCCCCCGCTCCTCCATGGCGCCCACGCTGGTATTCGACAAGGCCACCGGCCAGCTCGCGATGAGCGGCGGCAGCCCCGGCGGCGCGCTCATCATCCACTACACGGCCAAGACGCTCTACGGCATCTTCAACTGGGGCCTGACGCCGCAGCAGGCCATCAACCTGCCCAACTTCGGCTCGCTCAACGGCCCGACGATGCTGGAGGAAAAACGCTTCGCCCCGGCCACTGTGGAGCAGTTGCGCACGCGCGGCGCCGAGGTGCGCGAGATGAACATGACCAGCGGCCTGCAGGCCATCACCCGCGCCAACGTGCATGGCCAGCCGATGTGGCTGGGCGGCGCCGACCCCCGGCGCGAGGGGATCGTGATGGGGGACTGAGCCCCCGGCAGCGGCCATGCACCACGAAAAAGAGCATCCCCCGGGTGCTCTTTTTTTGCCACCGCGCCACCGTGCTATCACATCCGGCCCCGCATGCCTATTGCCGAACACTCGGGGCTGTGGCTTGGCCGACTCCACGGCCTCAAGAAGTGCTTGCCCGCACCGGAAACGCACCGGGACAATGCCCTCCCACCGGCAACACGCTCACCCCCGGCCAAGCACGGCCACCGAAGAATTCTCGACAACACTGGAGGAAGATGAGCATGCGCAAGCGTTTCAGGATCGCACTCGCGTCGGTGCTGGCAACCCTGGCGGTACCCGCCCTCGCACAGACGGCCCCGCTGCGGGCATGGAACACCCACCCCGACGGCTACCCGGTCACCGAAGCCATGAAAAGCTTCATCAGCGAGGCGGAGGCCTCCACCAAGGGCCGCTACACGATCAAGCTGTTCTCCGACGCGGTGCTGGGCGACCAGGGCAAGGCCGTGAAGATGCTCAAGGCCGGCGAGATCGACGTGGCCGAATTCAACCTGGGCCCCTTGCAGAGGCGGTGCCGGCCCTGCAGGCCTTCAATCTCCCGTTCCTGTTCACTGATGCCACGCACATGTTCCGCTACCTGGACGGCGCCATGGGCGACCGGCTGGCGGAGAAGCTCAAGGGCGCGGGCTACGTGGTGCTGGGCTGGTACAACGGCGGCGCCCGCTCGTTCTACTGCACCAAGCCCATCGCGCGGCGCGAGGATCTGGCCGGGCAGCGCATCCGCGTGCAGCAGGTCGATTCGCACATCGAGATGGTGAAACTGCTGGGCGGCACGCCCGTGGTCGTTCCCTACAAGGATGTCCTGGACGGATTCCGCAACAACACGATCGACTGCGCGGAGGGCAACCTCGTCTCCTACGAGTCCACGGGCCACTACAAGCTGGCCAAATACATGCTGCTGGACCAGCACATGATCTCGCCCGAGGCGCTGGTCGTCTCCACCAAGCTCTGGGGCCAGCTGAGCGCCGAGGACCAGCAGGCCTTCCTGAAGGCCGGCAAGAACTCCGCGATCCTGATGCGCGGCCTGTGGGAGAAGCGCGTGCAATCGGCCCGCGCGGCGCTCGCCAAGGAAGGCGTGCAGTTCGTGGCGGTGTCGGATTTCTCGCCCTACGTGCGGCGGATGGCGCCGCTCTACAAGAAGCACACCGACAACCCCGACGTGCGCGGCGACCTGCTCACCATCATCTCCAACCAGTGACCGGGCCCGCCCCGGCCCCGCGCCTCAGCCTGGCGCGGTGGGCGCGGGCCACTGCACGGGCGGCAGGGCCTCCAGCGCCGGGCGCGCGAACAGGTAGCCCTGGAAGAGGTGCACGCCCATCGCCCGCAGGGGTTGCAGCTCGGCCTCGGTCTCCACGCCCTCGGCCACCACCGCGATGCCGAGTGCGTCGCCCATCGACACCACGCAGCGCGCGATCGCCTGGCGCACCGGGTCCGCGCCGATGCCGCGCACCAGCGCCATGTCGATCTTCAACAGGTCGGGCTGGAAATCCGCCAGCAGGCCGAGGCCGGCATAGCCTGCGCCGAAGTCGTCGATGGCGGTGTGGAACCCCTGCCGCCGGTATGCGCGCAGGATGCGGTTGAGGTGCTCGCGGTCGTGCAGGTTCTCGCTCTCGGCCACCTCGAAGATGATCCGCTCCACCGGAAAGCCGCAGCGCCGCGCGGCCGCGAGCGTGGCCCGGATGCAGGCCTCGGGCTGGTACACGGCGTTGGGCAGGAAGTTGATGCTGAGCCGGCAGTCCATGCCCAGGCGCGCGGCCAGCTCCACGGCGCGCACGCGGCAGGCTTGGTCGAAGGCGTAGCGGTTGGCGTCGTTCACGCGGCCCAGCACCGACGCGGCGGGACTGCCGTCCACGCCGCGCACGAGCGCCTCGTAGGCGAACACGCTGCCCCCCTCGCGCAGGTCCACGATGGGCTGGAAGGCCATGGTGAACCCGAAATCCAGCGCCTGCCCGTCGCGGCAGGCAGCGCAGGTCGGCGGAGAAGACGCAGGCGGATGCATGGCAGCGGCGGGTTACGCGGCAGGCGACGGAGGTCGATCGAACGCACAGCTTACGCCCATTCGGCGGGCTGTCACGGCGCCGTACGCGGAACGCCCCCGCACCGCAGCCGAGGCACTGCTGCACCCCGGCGCCGCGGGCGGCGTGGGGCGTGGAAGCCGGCGCACTGCACCGGCCCCCACGCCGCGCCCGTCTTCTCCCTCTCTCCCTCTCTCCCTCTTTGTTTGCGGGTCAGGCGGCCACGTGCGCCAGCGGCATCATTTCCCGGCCTGCGTGGTCGAGCGCATGGCCGTTTGACCCGGAGCACACCGCTGGCATGGGCTGGGCCCCGGAGTCACGGCAACAGCACGAGGTAGGCAAACCCCTCGGCGTCGCCACTCTTCGCCTTGATCTGGATCTGCTTTTTCGATGCCGGGGCCTTCGACACGGTCACCCGTCCGGAAGAACTGATCTGCACGCTAGGATCGTTGGAAGTCCATGACCAGGCGGCCTCGTCCTGATCGACCGCGGCGCCTGAACTCAGCACGCCCCGGATGTGGAGGTCATACACCGATGGGTACTGCTTGGTGACCTTTTTGGCCGGGGACAGCAGCAGGCGCTTCAGCACCGGCGCCGGCGCGCTCTGGTTGCCGTAGAGCACCGCCGTACCGTCGAGCCGGCCCGACTGGCCGGGCTGGTCCGACAGGTACCAGGGCAGCTCCGCCTTGATGGTGTAGGCCCGCGGCGTCCGCTCCTTGCTGCGCAACTGCACCAGGCCGCTGGTACCGTCGCTGTTGGACACGTGAACGTCAGACGCGTTGTCGCCCACGACGCTCCAGATGGCATCCTCGGTCACGTCCTTCCAGCGGTCGCTGTCGGAGTACAAGGCCAAGGCCCGCCCCTGCGCGGTGTCGGACGTGGATTTGAAGCCCTCGTAGAACTCGACCTTGAACTGAATGGGAACCGGCGGCCTGCGAACGTACAGCACGGGCATGGTCCACGGCACAGGCGGCACATTGCTGCCGTATTGGGTGTAGCACTGGCCATTGCCGCGGCAGAACTTGATGCGGATGTTTTCCTCGTCGCCGTTGTAGAGATTCATGACCAGCGTGCGCAGTTCGTAATCGTGCATGCCCCAGTTGCGATCGCGGCGCTTGTACGCATTGGAGGTGACGATATAGCCCGGCCCGAGGATCTTGCGGTCCCTGGACCCGGCGGGCCCCAGGTCCGCGAAATGGCGGTACTGGGTCGCGCCATCCTTCTGAACCGTCAGCGGCAGGAAACCGAAATGCCGCATGATCGCCGGTGCCGCCGCCGACCGATCATCCGAAAGCAATCGCGCGCGCGCCGCATCGGGCGGCATCAAGCTCCGCAGTTCTTCGATGGTGGGCAGGCGCCAGGGGTTGCCTGCGCTCGCCGGATCGGCCAGCAGGGCCTCATAGCCGTCGTACTCGAACATGCCCGGCTTCCACATCAGCCCGGTGGCGCGGTCCAGGATGGCCCCGTCGGCAAAGGGCTTGAGCCCGTTGGGGTACATCAGCCGCTGGCGCTTGATCTGGATGTGGTAATCGTCCAGGCATCGCTCGGCCGCGGCCAGTTGCGGCGGGTTGTCCGCATGGGCCGCTTCGATTTTCAGATTGAGCGCCTGGACCTGCAACACACGTGCCTGGTTGAAGGCGTTGAACAGGATTTCGTCGTAGGCCGTATCGGCACGCCCCGCATAGAACTTGGGGTGGTCGTCCAGCAGCAGGCGAATCAGCCCCTTCGCATCGGAGCCGGACCCCACCTGGTTGTCGTGGAGCTGGGTCAGCACGAGGCTCTCGTTCACATTCTTGACGAATTGCTCCTGGAGCTGCTCGGCCGATGGCGGCGCGTCCCCGGCAGCGTCCTGCAGCAACTCGGTTTTGGTCTTGACGAAAGCTTTCAATGTTTCCAGGGCCGTCAGGCACACGATGTACGCCGTGGAGCGCGGCACCTTGTCGATCGCATCGCTCAGCCGCTGGATCTCGGCCGTCAGGGCCTGCAGCTGTTTCGCCGTGGAGTCCTCGCCCTCGCCCAGGCCGAGTTCGCGCAGGAAGCTGTTGAGCCCGCTGACCTGCATCAGCCAACCCTTGACCTGGCCACCCGCCCAGTCCTTGAAGTTGCCGGCCAGGCCATCCACCAGATCCTTGACGATCGCCTCGGTGCTTTTGCCCGCGCCGAGCAGACCCGCCGTGCCCTGCCCGAACCCCTGGACACGGCCCTCGTTGACGGCCCCCGCCACCTGGCCGGCCAGGGCGGCCATGCCCCCGGCATCGCCCGCCGCCCGGTAGAACCGCTCGTTATCGAACAAGTCACGGTCCAGGCTGCAGCCCGGCGTCCCGACGGGAACGTCCGGCGGGAGCGCCAGCGACTCCAGCACGCGGGCCTGGGCCTGCGCCAGGTCCATGCCCGGGTGCGCGCCGGCGTAGGCATCCACCAGCGTGGAAAGCGGAGACAGCACCACCGCCGTACCGGACCGGTAACCCGCCACCCGCGCCGCCAGGTACAGGCCCGCCTCCATCTCCAGCACCAGGCGCAGATCGGTCTCCGCCGCGTGCACCGACACCGTGATGCTGCTGTCGAACGCGGTCTGGGCCAGAGTCTCGCCGCTGGCGCTGAAGACCGTGAGCGTGCCCTGGCGCGGCCCGGTGGACTCGGCGTAGACCGACACCTCCAGCGCATGGGGGGCCGGGCCGAGGCCGCCTTCGCCACAGCTTCGTGCCAGGTCGAGATGCATGAGGGGGTCGAAGGGGCTGTCCACAGGTTCCATGGGGGGGGTGTCCGGCAAAGCCGGTCCTTGAGAGATGACGAAAGTTTTTGCACTGCATTGAGCGGCAAGCCACCCAACGGCCCGTGCATCGTGACGTCTCGCCCCTGGCGCAGCAACCCGTCCGTTCGAAGGGGCCGCGCTGCCATCCCGCCGGCAAATGCACGCTGGACCGGCGGCTGAGATAAAGCGCCTTTCAAGCCCCCGCTGATTGAGACAAGGGATCAAATTCAGCCCCAGCCAGTGCCAAGGAATTTTTTTTGCGCTGTGTCGCGTGTGCACTACATTTCGCATGGCAACACACACAAAGCAACAGACCGCCGAAGGGCAAATGGAATTCATGGCAACCGAGGTCCGTCTGGCTCCCGACTCCCCCCACCATCGCCACGCCGCGCTCGCCAGTCCGCACGCGCCGGGGACGCTGGTGGAAGTGGCAACCGATCCCATTCCCCCGAAAGAGCGCCTCGACTTCTGGCGGGAATCCGTGCTCAGCCGCATGCGCTCCATGCCCGCCGTTCAGGACGGGACCGCATTCGGCGGACGTCTGCGGCGCATCGTCGGCCACGGTGCCGATCTGGTCGAGCACGCGAGCGAGGCCGTGCACGCCGTGCGCACCGAGGCCATGTGCCGCCGGGATGGCGCAGACGACATCAGCCTGTCGCTGATGGCGGAGTGCCACTGGGCCACGCAGGAAAACAACGGCGCCCGGCAAATCTCGGCCGGCATGCTCTATTTGGTGGACTACGCCCGGCCCGTGGAGGTGCGGCGCTCCCGTCACCGCGATCTGTCCATCTTTCTGTCGCGAAAAAAGATCCACGACGCCCTGGGCCCGGGTTTCGTGCTGCCCGACCTGTTGCCGCAGCGCCCGGGCCTGGGCAGCGTGCTGCAAACGCTGATGGCAGCCACCTGGCGCGAGGCACCGCGCATGGCGGCCGACGAACGCACTGCCGTGCTGAAAGCCTGCACCGACATGGCCCTGGCGCTGCTGCAGACATCGCAGAAAACCGGCCTGGAGCCCGATTCGTGCCGCTTCGACGACAGCCTGTACCGGGCGGCCTGGGGCCTGATACGGCGCCACTGCGGCGACCCGGCGTTCTGTGCCGAGCGGCTGGCCGCGCTGCTCGAATGCTCCCGGGCTTCGCTGTACCGGCTGTTCGCGCGCCACGGCGAGGGCGTGGCGGCGGCCATCTGGACCGCGCGGCTGGAAACCGCCTGGCAGCAAATCACCGTGAATGCAAACGCCCCCCCGGCGGAACGGCCCAGCCTGTCGGTGATCGCGCAGCGGTGCGGGTTTTCCGATCCGTCCACCTTCCAGCGCATGTTCAAGCACCGCTTCGGCGTCACCCCGCGCGAGGCACGGACACCGGGGCTCTGACCGGCCGCCGGCCGGCAGGGGCCGGCGCCGGCGCGTTGGGGGACAATCGCCGGGTGTCCATCCCCCAGTCGTTCATCCAGGAATTGCTCGCCCGCGTCGATGTGGTCGACATCGTCGGCCGCTACGTGCAGCTCAAGAAGGGCGGCGCCAACTTCATGGGGCTGTGCCCCTTCCACGGCGAGAAGTCGCCCTCGTTCAGCGTCAGCCCCTCCAAGCAGTTCTACCACTGCTTCGGCTGCGGCAAGAACGGCAATGCGATCAGCTTCCTCATGGAGCACGCAGGCATGGGCTTCGTCGAAGCCGTGAACGACCTCGCCCAGCAGGTCGGCCTGCAGGTGCCGCAGGACGACGTCTCACCGCAAGAACGCGAACGGGCTGCCGCCCAGCGCCAGAAGCAGGCCACGCTGACCGACGTGCTGGAAAAAGCCGGCGACGCCTATTGCAGGCACTTGCGCGAATCGCCGCGCGCGGTCGCGTATTTCAAGGGCCGCGGTGTCTCGGGCGCCATCGCCAAGCGCTACGGCCTGGGCTATGCGCCCGAAGGCTGGCGCTCGCTGGCCAGCGTTTTCCCCGAGTACGACAACCCCCTGTTGCATGAATCCGGCCTCGTGATCGTGAACGAGGAGGATGGCAAGCGCTACGACCGCTTTCGCGACCGGGTGATGTTCCCCATCCGCAACGTGAAGGGCGAGTGCATCGGCTTCGGCGGCCGGGTGCTGGGCGACGACAAGCCCAAGTACCTCAATTCGCCCGAGACGCCCGTGTTCCACAAGGGGCGCGAGCTCTACGGCCTCTTCGAGGCGCGCACCGCCATCCGCGAGCACGGCTACGCGCTCGTCACCGAGGGCTACATGGATGTGGTGGCGCTCGCGCAGCTCGGCTTTCCCAACGCCGTGGCCACGCTGGGCACGGCCTGCACGCCGGAGCACGTGCACAAGCTCTTTCGCTTCACCGACACGGTGGTTTTCAGCTTCGACGGCGACACGGCGGGCCGGCGGGCCGCGCGCAAGGCGCTCGACGGCGCCCTGCCCTACGCCACCGACACGCGCAGCGTGAAATTCCTCTTCCTGCCCGCCGAGCACGACCCCGACAGCTTCATCCGCGAGCACGGCACCGACGCCTTCGCGCGGCACGTGCGCGATGCCCAGCCGCTGAGCCGCTTCCTGGTGGAGGCGGCTGGCGACGGCTGCGACCTCGGCCTTGCCGAAGGCCGCGCCCGCATGGCCGCCAACGCGCGCCCGCTCTGGAGCGCCCTGCCCGACGGCGCGCTCAAGCGCCAGCTGCTGGGCGAACTGGCCGAGCTGGCCCAGCTCGGCGCCAGCGATCTCGCGGACCTCTGGAGCCAGGCCACGGCCCAGGAAGGTGGCCGGGGCGCCTCCCGGCCGTCCGCCCCGGCACAGGCCGGCGGCCCCCCCGACGACGAGCCGCCCTGGGGATCGCCCCCCCCCGACGGCAGCGGATGGGCGCCGCCGCGCGAGGAAGGCTACGGCACCGCCCGGCCCGGCAAGCCATGGCGCAAGGGAGGGGGCGACTGGAAGGGCCGCTGGCGCGACCGGGAAGACGAGCGCCCGCCCCAGCCGCGCCTGCCCTCCACCCCCGCGGCGAGCCGCGCCGACCACGCCGCCCGGCTGCTGCTCTCGCACATGGAGTTCCTGGAGGACCTGTCGCACGAGGACCACGCCGCCCTCTGCGCGCTGCCGGCGGCCCACGGGCCGCTCTTCACCTGGCTGGAGGGCCAGTGGCACGAGCATGGTCCGCTCGCCTGGGCCGTGCTGCGCGAGAGTCTGCGCGGGCACGGCGGCGAGGCCCTCGCCGTGCGCGTGATGACCGGCTCCCATGCCCAGACCGAGGGCGACGCGGCCGAACTGCGGGCCGAGCTGCGCGACCTGCTCGACCGGATGCTGGTCGAGGACATCAAGCGCCAGCAGAACCTGCTCATCCAGCAGGCCGCGCACGATCCGGCGGCCCTGGCGCAGTACCGCGCGCTGGAGCAGCGGCGGCAGGCCCTGCAGGGTATCGCGCCGCGTACATCTTGAAAAACCGCCACGGGCTATAATTTAGGGTTCATCGGCAAGAGCGACAGCAGCACCTCCGGGCCGGGCAACCGTGACACACACGCACCACCGCCCCCACACCGCAAGGACTGCACACCAAATGATCGCCCACACATCTTGCCCCTGGGGGTCCACCCCCCGAACCGCGAAGGCTCCGGCCTTTGCCGTGCCACCCGCGCCGGGATCCGAGGCGCTTGCGTTTCCTTTGTGTGTCCGTTTTTGAATCTGAGGTCGTCCATGCCCGCTCAAAAGTCCGCGAAGCCGCCCAAGTCCGCCCCCGAAACCGCCGCGAAGGCCGCGTCCTCCTCGAAACCTGCTGCGACCAAGACCGCTCCTGCCGCCAAGAAAGCCCCATCCGTGCCCGTGAACAAGTCCGCCGACAAGCCCGAAGCCTCCGACGAAACCACCAAGAAGGCCAGCCGCGCCAAGGTGGCCGCCTCCACGGCGGCCGATGACGAGGAGTCGCCCAAGAAGCGCCCCGGCCGCCCCGCCAAGGCCGCCACCACCGCCGCCGCGTCGAAGGCCCCCGCCAAGCGCGGTCGCAAGCCCAAGGCCGCCGAGGAAAGTTCCGGCGGCAGCGGCGACGACGCCGACCTGTCGGACATCGAGTCCGACCTCGAAGGCGAGGTCGAGGCCGAACCCGCCGAGGCCACCCCCGCCGCCGAGAAGGCCAAGCCGCTGCGCATGAAGATCAGCAAGGCCAAGGAGCGGGCCTTGATGAAGGAATTCGGCCTGGACGACACCGTCCTCTCCGAGGAAGACCTGGCCAAGCGCCGTTCCCGCCTGAAGGCCCTGATCACGCTGGGCAAGACCCGCGGCTACCTCACGCAGGTCGAGATCTCCGACCACCTGCCCGACAAGCTCGTCGATGCCGAGACCATGGAAGTCGTGGTCACCATGCTCAACGACATGGGCGTGGCCGTGTACGAGCAGACGCCCGACGCCGAGACGCTGTTCCAGAACAACGTGACGCCCACGGCCACCACCGTGGAAGAGGCCGAGGAAGAAGCCGAGGCCGCGCTCTCCACCGTGGACAGCGAATTCGGCCGCACCACCGACCCCGTGCGCATGTACATGCGCGAGATGGGCACGGTGGAGCTGCTCACGCGCGAGGGCGAGATCGAGATCGCCAAGCGCATCGAAGGCGGCCTGCAGGCCATGATGGAAGCCATCAGCGCGTCTCCCGCCACCATCGCCGAGATCCTCGCCATGGGCGAGGAGATCCGCGAGGGCAAGGTCGTCATCTCCACCATCGTGGACGGCTTCTCCAACCCCAACGAGGCCGATGACTACGTGGCCGAGGAAGACTTCGACGAGTTCGACGAAGAGGACGACGACGACGGCAAGGGCGGCTCCAAGGCCCTCACCAAGAAGCTGGAAGAACTCAAGAACGAGGCCCTGCGCCGCTTCGACACGCTGCGCGAGCTGTTCGAGAAGATGCACAAGGTCTACGACAAGGAAGGCTACGGCACGCCGACCTACATGAAGGCCCAGCACTCCATCTCCTCCGAGCTGATGACCATCCGCTTCACGGCCAAGACCATCGAGAAGCTGTGCGACATGGTGCGCGCCCAGGTGGACGACGTGCGCAAGAAGGAGCGCGAGCTGCGCCGCATCATCGTGGACAAGTGCGGCATGCCGCAGGAAACCTTCATCAAGGACTTCCCGCCCAACCTGCTCAACCTGCAGTGGGTCGAGAAGCAGGCCGCGGCCGGCAAGCCCTGGAGCGCCGTGCTCGCACGCAACATCCCGCCCGTGCAGGAGCTGCAGCAGCGCCTGATGGACCTGCAGTCGCGCGTGGTGGTGCCGCTCACCGAGCTCAAGGACATCAACAAGCGCATGAACGAGGGCGAAACCGCCTCGCGCGACGCCAAGAAGGAAATGATCGAGGCCAACCTGCGCCTCGTGATCTCCATCGCCAAGAAGTACACCAACCGCGGCCTGCAGTTCCTCGACCTGATCCAGGAGGGCAACATCGGCCTCATGAAGGCGGTGGACAAGTTCGAATACCGCCGCGGCTACAAGTTCTCGACCTACGCCACGTGGTGGATCCGCCAGGCCATCACGCGCTCGATCGCCGACCAGGCGCGCACCATCCGCATCCCGGTGCACATGATCGAGACCATCAACAAGATGAACCGCATCAGCCGCCAGCACCTGCAGGAGTTCGGCTTCGAGCCCGATGCGTCCATCCTGGCCGCGAAGATGGAGATCCCCGAGGACAAGATCCGCAAGATCATGAAGATCGCCAAGGAGCCGATCTCCATGGAAACGCCGATCGGCGACGACGACGACAGCCACCTGGGCGACTTCATCGAGGACGGTGCCAACACCGCCCCCATCGATGCCGCCATGCAGGCCGGCCTGCGCGACGTGGTCAAGGACATCCTCGACGGCCTCACCCCGCGCGAGGCCAAGGTGTTGCGCATGCGCTTCGGCATCGAGATGTCCACCGACCACACGCTGGAGGAAGTGGGCAAGCAGTTCGACGTGACGCGCGAACGCATCCGCCAGATCGAGGCCAAGGCACTGCGCAAGCTCAAGCACCCGAGCCGCTCCGACAAGCTGCGCAGCTTCATCGACTCGCTCTGACGATGCCCGCCACGCCGCCGCGATCGCCCGGATCGCAGCAGGCGACAATGGCCCAGGCCTGCCCCGCCCCGCGGTGGCAGGCCTTTTTTCATCGCCGGGCCGCCCCAGGATGGAAAACGCCCCCTTGGGGGGCAATGCCAGTCAGTTAACAGCTGACTGGCATTTTTTCGTTGGGAACTTGTGCGCTCTGTTTTTGACCTCGCGCGGGTAGGTTCGCTCAGGTCGCCGTGGCGGTAGGACGAAGTAGTGGGCCTGTTGCAGCAACTGATCCAGCCGTTGGGGCAGCGTGCCCGGTGTGG
>NZ_QLTA01000045.1 GCF_003269065.1 Paracidovorax anthurii | reverse complement strand
ACAGCCCAAGTGACTGATCGCAAGGGAGCGCTTGCGGCCTTCAAGCGCTGCAAGCGCTCGCTGGGGCGGGTGCAAAGTGTGCTGACGGACAGCGGTTACACAGGCGAGCCCTTCGCGCAAGGCGTCAAGGACATCCTGGGTGAGCATGTGACGGTGCAGATCGCCAAGAGAAGCGAGTTGCACACCTTCAAGGTCATGCCCAAGCGCTGGGTGGTTGAGCGCAGCTTTGCTTGGCTGGACAAGAATCGGCGGCTATGGAAGAACTGTGAGCGATGGCTCAACACCAGCTTACAGTTCGTCCACTTGGCGTTTCTGGCTCTGCTACTCAGAAGATCGTAAACACGTTCTTAGAGCGTGTTTACGATCTCTTCCCCGACAATCCTAGGGTGAAGAGAAAGCCGTACCCAAGCGACGTCAGTCGAGAGAAGTTTGCCGAGATAGAGCCGCTGCTGCGTAGCGTTCGGCGCAGCACCAAACCGATCAAGCTCGATCTATACGAGGTGTTCTGTGCAGTGCTGTACCTGCTTCGCACGGGTTGTCAGTGGCGCTATCTGCCGCCGCAGTTCCCCAAGTGGCACAACGTCTATGCGTACTGGCGCAAGTGGAGCGAGCCTGACCAGCACGGAGTGAGCGTGCTGGAGCAGGCTTTAAAAAAATCAGGTTGGCGCGGCCCGCGAGAGACTGGGGCGCAACGCCTGCAGCGCGTTCTTGATCGTGGACGCGCAGAGCGTCAAGAACGCTGACACAGCGGGCTTCAAAGGCTACGACGCAGGTAAGAAAGTCTCGGGTATCAAGCGACACATCGCGGTGGACACTCAGGGGCTACCCCATGCCGTGACGGTAACCACAGCCGAAGTGACGGATCGCAAAGGAGCGCTTGCGGCATTCAAGCGCTGCAAACAGTCGCTGGGGCGGGTGCAAAGTGTGCTGACGGACAGCGGCTACACAGGAGCGCCCTTCGCCCAAGGCGTCAAGGACATCCTGGGTGAGCATGTGACGGTGCAGATCGCCAAGAGAAGCGAGTTGCACACCTTCAAGGTCATGCCCAAGCGCTGGGTGGTTGAGCGCAGCTTTGCTTGGCTGGACAAGAACCGGCGGCTATGGAAGAACTGTGAGCGATGGCTCAACACCAGCTTACAGTTCGTCCACTTGGCGTTTCTGGCTCTGCTACTCAGGAGATCGTAAACACGCTCTTAGAACGTGTTCACGATCTTACCGGCATGGGCCCCCATGGCAGGCTTTCGCATAAGCACATAGCCATCGGTTCGTTCAGCCCCCGGACGCGCGCCGACACAATGGCCCGGCTCGCCCCGGCACCCCGCGCGGCCGCACCACCCACCCGAACCGTTCCTGAAGGCAACCAAGCCATGAAGATCGAGACCCTCGCCGTCCACGCCGGCCAGACGCCGGACCCCACGACCCGCTCCGTGGCCGTGCCCATCTACCAGACCGTCGCCTATGCCTTCGACAGCGCCCAGCACGGGGCGGACCTGTTCGACCTGAAGGTGCCCGGCAACATCTACACGCGCATCATGAACCCGACCAACGACGTGCTGGAAAAGCGCGTCGCGGCGCTGGAGGGCGGCATCGCCGCGCTGGCCCTGGCCTCGGGCATGGCGGCCATCACCTACGCCATCCAGACCATCGCGGAGGCGGGCGACAACATCGTCTCGGCCGGCACGCTCTACGGCGGCACCTACAACCTCTTCGCCCACACGCTGCCGCGCCAGGGCATCACCACGCGCTTCGCCGATCCGCGCGATCCGGCGGGCTTCGCCCGGCACATCGACGCGCGGACCAAGGCGGTGTTCGTCGAATCCATCGGCAACCCGCTGGGCAACGTGACCGACATCGCCGCGCTGGCGAAGGTGGCGCACGACCACGGCGTGCCGCTGATCGTGGACAACACCGTGCCCAGCCCCTACCTGCTGCGCCCGATCGAGCACGGCGCCGACATCGTGGTGCACTCGCTCACCAAGTACCTGGGCGGCCACGGCAACAGCATCGGCGGCGCCATCGTGGACAGCGGCAAGTTCCCCTGGGCCCGGCACAAGGAACGCTTTCCGCAGCTCAACGAGCCCGACCCGAGCTACCACGGCGTGGTCTACACCGAGGCGCTGGGCGAGGCGGCCTTCATCGGCCGCGCGCGCGTGGTGCCGCTGCGCAACACGGGCGCCGCGCTCGCGCCGCACAGCGCCTTCCTGATCCTGCAGGGCATCGAGACCCTGGCCCTGCGCATGGACCGCATCTGCGAGAACGCGCTGGCCATCGCGCATTTCCTGCAACAGCACCCCAAGGTGGCGGACGTGCGCTACGCCGCCCTGCCCGACCACCCCGACCACGCGCTGGTGCAGCGGCAGCTGGGCGGGCGGGCCTCGGGCATCCTGTCGTTCACGCTGCGCCCGGCCCCGGGCGACGACCCGCGCACGGCCGGCGCGCGGTTCCTGGACGCGCTGCAGCTCTTCACGCGGCTGGTGAACATCGGCGACGCGCGCTCGCTCGCCACGCACCCCGCCTCCACCACCCACCGCCAGCTCGGCCCCGCGGAACTCGCCCAGGCCGGCGTGAGCGAGGGCATGGTGCGCCTGTCGGTGGGCATCGAGCACATCGACGACCTCACGGCCGACCTCGCGCAGGCGCTGGACGCGGCCTGACCCGGCGGGACGGGGGTGGCCAGCGCCGCGCCGGCCCCGCCCGTGGGCGAGAGGCACGGGGCCCACTCCCGGGCGCCCGGCTTCGCCGGGGACACCGTTCGAAGGGTTTTGGGCTCCACGTCGCCGGTTTTGCTATCAAGTTTGCTATTTATTCAATAGCAAACAGGCATCCCCGCGCCGCAGGCCCCCGCGCGCGGGCCCGCAGGCATGGCACGAACGCCGCCCGCCCCGCAGGCACCCGCCGAGCACCCCTTGCGCGGTCATGCCATTAGGCGGAATCTGAAAACAATCCCCCTAGAATCCGCGCGCCAGGGCGCGTGGCCAGCGCGCGCGGCACTCCCTCAACCCGCCCCAGCGAACCCCGCCATGTCCCAGCCCGCCTCCGCACGCATCCTCTCCCACGCCCCCGGCTCGGCCCCCCTGAGCGACGAAGCACTGCAGGCCATTGAAGCCCGCCTGCGAGCGGCCGGCGACCTGCCCGGCGCGCCCGTGGCGCAGCAGATCGAGCTGCTGCACGCCTTCGCGGCCCTGGACGTCGGCCGCTTCCTGCTGCAGAACCACGGGCTGGACGCGCACTGGACCCACGAGGTCGTCACCTATACGCCCGACGGCCCCCGGGGCCGCGCGGCGGGCGCCCTGGAACGCCGCATCTTCGAGACGCTGCCCACCGTGCTCGCCACCCGCGAGCGCTTCGGCATCTTCCGCGCGCAACTGCAGCAGCACGTGCGACCCGGCGCGCGCATGGCGTCCGTGCCCTGCGGCCACATGGGCGAGTTGCTGCTGCTCGACCACGGCGCGGCGCCCGATGCCGCGATCGTGGGCATCGACCTCGACGCGGGCGCGCTGCAGGGCGCGGAAGCGCTCGCGCGGGAGCGCGGGCTCGCGGACCGCGTCACGCTGCGGCAGGAAGACGCCTGGCAGCTTCCGCCGTCGGCGGATTTCGACGTGCTGGCCAGCAACGGCCTCAACATCTACGAGCCCGACGACGCGCGCGTCACCGCGCTCTACCAGCGCTTCCACGGCGCGCTGCGCCCCGGCGGCACGCTGGTGACCAGCTTCCTCACCCCGCCGCCCGGCCTCTCGCCCGAATCGCCCTGGGACATGGCCCGGCTCGATCCGCAGGCGCTGGCCTTCCAGCAACTGCTCTTCATGCGCCTCATCGAGGCGCGCTGGAGCGCGCTGCGCACGCACGCCACCACGCGCGGCCAGCTGGAAGCGGCCGGGTTCACCGACATCACCTTCATCGACGACCGGGCAAGGCTCTTTCCCACGGTGGTGGCCCGCAGGCCGGGCTGACCGCAGGCGCCCCGCCAGCTTCCGCACCCGGGGCCTGGCCCCGGGCGGCAGCGCCCGACGTCCCCCGCGCACTCGCGCATGGCCCGATGGATCTCTTGCCGGTACGGTTTCGCACGCTCAGAGCACACCCATGGACTCCCTCACCCAGATCGCCCTCGGCTCCGCCGTCTCCCTCGCAGTCATGGGGCGGCGCACCGCCGCCTGGAAAGCCGCCCTCTGGGGCGCGTTGGCCGGCACGGTGCCCGACCTGGATGCGCTCATCGACCATGGCGACGCCATCGCCAACATGGTGCGGCACCGCGCCGAGAGCCACGCGCTGCTGTACCTGTCGCTCGTCTCCCTGCCGCTCGCCGGGCTGGCGGCCCGGCTGCACGGCGAGACCGGTCTCTGGCGCCGCTGGTGGCTGGCGATGTGGCTCGCCCTGGTCACCCACCCGCTGCTGGACTGGATGACGGTGTACGGCACGCAGCTGCTGCGCCCGTTCACCGACCAGCCCTATGCCGTGGGCAGCATCTTCATCATCGATCCGCTCTACACCGTGCCGCTCATCGTGGGCGTGGTGGCCGCGCTGGCCGTCTCCGAGGAGCGCGGCCTGCGCTGGAACACCGTGGGGCTGGTGCTGAGCTCGGTCTACCTCGCGTGGAGCGTGGCGGCCCAGCAGCACGTGGCGAAGGTCGCGCAGGCCTCCCTGGAGGCCTCCGGCTGGCCCACCGACCACGTGCTGGTCACGCCCACCCCGTTCAATACCCTCGCCTGGCGCGTGCTGGCCGTCTCCCCGGACCAGTACGCCGAAGGCTTCTATGCGTTCGCCGACGGCGATACCGCCATCCGCTTCACCATCCATGACCGGGGAGAAGCGCTCATCGCCCGCTTCGGCAGCCAGGCGCCGGTGCAGCGCGTGGCGCGGTTCAGCCACGGCTTCTTCCGCATGCGCGAGCAGGACGGCCACCTCCAGCTCACCGACCTGCGCATGGGCCAGGAGCCGTCCTACACCTTCCACTTCGACCTGGGCACGCCGCAGGATCTTCTCTCGGGCCATGGCCGGATCACCCAGCAATGGCAGCGCCCCGATCCGGCCACCGCGCTGCCCGCCCTGTGGCGCCGCATCCAGGGCCACCGTGGCGGCGACGGTCCCTTCGGCACCCCGGCCCCCTGAGAACGTGTTCACGTTCTGAGATCGTCACGTTTTTGTCACAAATTCCCCCGCAAGCGGAGAATGCCGCGCACTGGCGGGGCCGAAAACCGCCAGAACATGGCAAGCTCCGCACATGCCCCGATCCCCTGAACGCCCCGCCGCCGCAGCGCCCGCCTCACCGGCGTCCCCGCCCACGCAGGGCGCGCACGGCCCGCGGCTGCGCGCACTGGTCATCGGGTTCCTGCTGCTGGCCCTGACCACGACCTGGGTGCTTGTCACCATGGCGCTGCACATCAAGTGGCAAGACGCCATGGAAGCCGAGGAGCGCCAGAACGGCAACCTGGCCCGCGTGCTGCAGGAACAGACCGTGCGGGTGCTCACCACGGTGGACCAGGCCACGCTGCGCGTGGCCGGCGAAGTCAACAACGGCGAATTCACGGCGGACGACTACGTCCTGTTCGCCAACGAGACCGGCCTGGTCCCGGACATCCTGACGCAGCTCTCCGTGGTGGGGCCGGACGGCCGCTTCGTGGGCAGCAACATCGATCCGGCGGGCGAGAAGAGCCTGTCGGTGGACCTGAGCGAGCGCGAACACATCCGCGTGCAGTTGGAGCCCGACAGCTTGCCGCAGGCCCAGATGCAGTTTTCGGACTCGGGCCTGTTCGTGGGCAAGCCGGTGCTGGGCAAGGTGTCGAGCAAGTGGACCGTGCAGCTCAGCCGCCCCATCCGCAATGCCAGCGGCTACCTGCACGGCGTGGTGGTGGCGTCCCTCAACCCGGGCTATTTCGAGAAGGTGTATGCCGACGTGGACATCGGCGCCCAGGGCTCGGTGCTCCTGATCGGCAACGACTTCAACGTGCGCGCGCGGGTCGTGGGCGGGCTCTCGGAGGGCATGGGCCTGGCCCTCGACTTTCCGGACGACCACCCCCTGCACCACCTCGACACCGTGCAGGGCTCGTTCCAGCGCGTCAGCCGCATCGACGGGATCGAGCGCATCTCGGCCTTCCACCGCATCAAGGGCTACCCGCTCAGCGTCGTGGTCTCCACCACCACGGACGCCGCGCTCGCGGAGTGGAAGACCATGCGCAACCTCGCCGTGGTGTTCGCGGGCCTGTTCTCCATCGCGCTCGTCGCCATCGGGCTGGGCTTCCTGAACGGCGTGCGCCAGCTCGAACGCAAGAACCAGGAGCTGGCCGTGAGCGAGGCCCAGGCCCAGTCGGCCAACCAGGCCAAGAGCGAGTTCCTCACGGCCATCTCGCACGAGCTGCGCACCCCGCTCACCAGCATCCACGGCTTCGCGGAACTGATGGAGCTGCGCCTGGAGCAGCCCGCCTACCGCGAGGCGGCCGGCCTGATCCGCAAGGCGGCGGAACACCTGAACACGCTGCTGTCGGAAATCCTGGACCTCGCCAAGGTCCAGGCGGGCGCCATGCCCATCGTCTGGGGCGAGCACGGCGTGCGCGAACTGGTCCAGACCACGACCGACCTCTTCGCCATCTCGGCCGCGCAAAAAGGACTCACCCTGGAGACGCACATCGCGCCCGAGGTGCCCGAAACGCTGCGGTGCGACGGGCTGCGGCTCAAGCAGATCCTGAACAACCTGCTGAGCAACGCCTTCAAGTTCACGGAGCGGGGCGGCGTGCGGCTGGAGGTGGACACGGTGGGCCGCGTGGTGCGCTTCCACGTGATCGACACCGGCCCCGGCATTCCCTCCGAGGTGCAGGACATCATCTTCGAGAAGTTCCGCCAGGGCCATGCGAACGTAAGCACCCAGCACGGGGGCACGGGCCTGGGACTGGCGCTGTCCCGCTCGCTGGCCGAACTCATGGGCGGCCGGCTGACCGTGGTCTCCGGCCTCGGCCGGGGCGCGCGCTTCACGCTGGAATTGCCGCAGCGGCCGAACCTGACGGCCGGCGGCCGCTGAGGTGCCCCCGCAGGGGCATGCCCTTCAGCGCATCAGAAGCGCCAGCCGAGGCCCACGCCGGCCAGCACCGGATCGATCTTGAGCGTGCCCAGCTTGGCGCCGTTGGCCGACACGTCGGTCTGGATATAGACCTTCTTGATGTCGAAGTTCAGCGACAGGTTCTTGGTCAGCGGGATGTCCACGCCCACCTGCAGCGCACCGCCCCAGCTGCTCTTGTCGATGCTCACGCCGGCGGGCAGGCGCACGCTGGAGAAGCGCGTGTAGTTGATGCCGGCGCCCACGTAGGGCTTGAAGCCGGGGGCCTCGAAGTGGTATTGCAGCATCAGCGAGGGCGGCAGGTGCTTGAGCGTGCCGATCTGCGCGCCCAGGGCGCTGGAGCGCACGTCCTGCTTCTGCGGCACCGTGAGCACCAGCTCGGCGGCGACGTTCTTGTTGAAGAAGTACGAGATATCGACTTCGGGAAGGGTCTTGTTGTTGATCGACAGGCCCAGCCCGGTGCTGTCCTTGTTCGAGCTGTCCAGGTGCACCGCGCGGGCGCGAACCAGCCACGGGCCCTGGCCGTCGGTGGCTTGCGCGAAGGCGGAGCCCGAGGTCAGAGCGCAGAGGGCGGCCAGGGCGAGCAGATTCTTTTTCATACGGAACTCGATGCGGTTGAACGGGGACGGCCCCCGTGCACGCATTGGGCCGCCAAACCGCCCTGCCCGCCTTGCCGCAGATCAACAAGGCAGGTGCCTTGCCGCCTCAGCTCAGCGCCGCGCGCCCGGCCCTCCGGCGCCGCGCCAGTGCCACGGCCGCGAGCACCACCGCGCCCGCGGCGATCCCGGCCACCGCATTGAGAGCATTGGTCACGAGGGCATGCCCAAGCCCGCCGGCGGCCCCCTGCGACGCCGCCGCGGCCAGCGCCTCCACCCCATGGTGCAGCGCCGGCACGCCATGCACCAGGATGCCGCCGCCCACCAGGAACATGGCGGCCGTGCCCGCGACGGACAGCGCCTTCATGAGCCAGGGCGCGGCGGCCACGATGCCCCGGCCCAGCGCCCGCGCGCCGGCGCCCGCCCGGCGGCTGAGCCACAGGCCCGCATCGTCGAGCTTCACGATGCCGGCCACCAGGCCATAGACCCCGACGGTCATGATGGCCGCGATCCCCGCCAGCACCGCCACCTGCTGGCCGAACGGCGCGCCGGCCACCGTGCCCAGCGTGATCGCGATGATTTCCGCCGAGAGGATGAAATCCGTGCGCACCGCGCCCTTCACCTTGTCCTTCTCGAACGCGGCCATGTCCACCGCGGGGTTGGCCGCGGCGATCGCATGGGCTTCGCGCTCGGCCGCCTGCCCGGGCTCGGCGGGCAGGAACCTGTGCGCCAGCTTCTCCGCGCCCTCGTAGCACAGGAAGGCGCCGCCCAGCATGAGCAGCGGCGTCACGGCCCAGGGAATGAAGGCGCTGATCAGCAGCGCGGCAGGCACGAGGATGGCCTTGTTCACCATGGACCCCTTGGCCACCGCCCACACCACCGGCAGCTCGCGCTCGGCGCGCACGCCCGTGACCTGCTGCGCGTTCAGCGCCAGATCGTCGCCCAGCACGCCGGCCGTCTTCTGCGCGGCGGTCCGGGTCATCACCGCCACGTCGTCGGCCATCGCGGCCCCTTTTTTCGCGGCCACCTTCGTCATGAGGGCCACGTCGTCGAGAACGGTTGCGATGTCGTCGAGCAAGGTCAGCAGGCTGGCTCCGGCCATGTGGGGCTCCGTGGTTGAAGTCGGGCGATTATGGGGACAAATGCCGCGCCTTCCGGCCCCCCCGCCCCTGCGCGCCAACACCCCTTCTCTCCCCAAGTCCAACGCAAATTGCATATGCTTGCCGGATCGCTCGCGGTTCGACCGTTCTCCCCGCACGGCCGCCGCGCCCGAGTGCCCCACCCCACGATGACCACCTCGCCAAGTTCAGAGCCCGAGAGGTTGGCCGCCCTCCGGGCCACGGGTCTGCTGGACACGCCGCCCTCCGAGGAGTTCGACCGCATCACGCGGCTGGCGAGCGACGTCTTCGACGTGCCGATCGCGCTCGTGAGCTTCGTGGATGCCGACCGGCAGTGGTTCAAATCCCGCGTCGGGCTGGCGGTGCAGGAAACCTGCCGGGAAGACGCGCTGTGCGACCGCACGATCTGCGGCACCTCCGTGATGGTGGTGGAAAACGCGCTGTCCGACCCCCGCTTCGCGGACAACCGCCTCGTGCTGGGCCCGCCCCACATCCGCTTCTACGCCGGCGCCCCGCTCACGCTGCGCGGGGGCCACAACCTGGGCAGCCTGTGCCTGATCGACACCGTGCCGCGCGCCTTCGGCCCCGCGCAGCAGCGGCAGCTGGAGGATCTGGCCGCGCTGGTGGTGGCGCAGATCGACCTGCAATGCTCCGCCGCGCGCGTGGACGAGGCCACGCTGCTGCCCAACCGCGCGCAGTTGCTGGAAGACCTGGACGGCCTGAGCCGGGCCGACCCCGGCGGCGAGCGCACCCTCGCGCTGCTGGAGCTGCTGCCGCACGACGGCCTCATGGACACCGCGCGCGCCGTGGGCATGGAGCCCATCGACCAGCTCACCCACGAGGCCGGCCAGCGGCTGACCCGCTTCGTGGGCACCCAATCGCGCGTCTATCACACGGGCGTCGGCCGGCTGGCCCTGGTGCTGCGCCCCGGGGAGGTTCCCGCGCTGCAGGCGTTCGCGCGGGATCTGCTCGATGCGCTGCATGCCCCCATCACCTCGCGCGGCAGCGGCCTCGTCATCAACCAGCGCCGGCGCGTAGGGCTGGCGCCGTTCAGGCTGGAGCCCGCGGACACCGGCGACGCGCTGCGGCGGGCCAATGCCGCGCTCTACCAGCATCCCGTGCCCGGGGCCGCCATCTGCCACTACGATGCCGCGGTCGATGCCAGCTACCGCCGCTCCTACGAGTTGATCGCGAGCATTCCCCGCGCGCTGATCGAAGGCGAGTTCCGGCTGGTCTACCAGCCGCAGTTCGAACGCGCCTCGACCCGCTACACCTGCGTGGAAGCCCTGCTGCGCTGGGACCACCCGCGCCTGGGGCCGGTGCCGCCGGGCGATTTCATCCCCTTGCTGGAAAAGACCACGCACATCCATGCGCTCACGCACTGGGTGCTGGAGACGGCCCTCGCGCAGATCCGCGAGTGGGAGGACCGGGGCCTGACCCTGGACGTGGCCATCAACGTCTCGCCCCGCAACCTGGAGCAGCCGGACTTCATCGACACCCTGCGCGGGGCCTTCCAGCGCCACCGCCTCGCGCCGTCGCGCCTGGAGATCGAATGCACGGAAAACGCCGTGCTCACCGAGGGCCCGACGCTGAACGCCATCAACGCCACGCGCGCGCTGGGCGTGCGGGTGGCGCTGGACGACTTCGGCACGGGCTACTGCAATTTCGGCTGCCTCTACGGCCTCTCCGCCGAAGTGCTCAAGCTCGATCAGGCGCTGATCCGCCCCATCGGCTCGGACGCCCGGGCGCTCGACGTCGTGCGGGGCATGGTGCGCCTGGGCCACACGCTGGGCTACCGCCTGCTGGCCGAAGGGGTGGAGACGGCCGAGGTGTTCGACCAGCTCATGCAGATCGGCTGCGACCAGGTGCAGGGCTACTACCTCAGCCGCCCCCTGCCGCCCGGCGAGGCCTTCGACTTCGTGCAGCACTGGAACGCGCTGGTCACGCCCGAAGCCCTGCCGGGCTGAGGCCGCCAGGCGGGGCCGGCAGGCCGGCCCGGCGCCCGCCTCATCCCACCCGCGTCACCCCACCCACTTGCGCGCGTTGCGCCAGATGCGCATCCAGGGGCTGAGCGCGCTGCGGTCGCCGCCGGTCCAGCTCATCTGCACGTTGCGGAACACCCGCTCGGGGTGCGGCATCATGGCCGTGAAGCGGCCATCCGCCGTGGTCACGGCCGTGAGGCCGCCCGGGCTGCCGTTGGGGTTGAACGGATACTGCTCGGCCGCGCGCCCTTGATGGTCCACGTAGCGCATCGCCGCGATGGCCTGCGCCGCATTGCCGCGGGCCTTGAAGTTGGCATAGCCCTCGCCGTGGGCCACCGCGATCGGCAGGCGGCTGCCGGCCATGCCCTGGAGGAACAGGCTGGGCGACTCCAGCACCTCCACCAGCGACAGGCGCGCCTCGAAACGCTCGCTCTGGTTGGTGGTGAAGCGCGGCCAGGCCTCGGCGCCGGGAATGATGTCGGCCAGTTCGGCGAACATCTGGCAGCCGTTGCACACGCCCAGGCCGAACGTGTCCTGGCGCGCGAAGAAGCCCTGGAACTGCTCCGCGAGCTGCGGATTGAACGTGACCGAACGCGCCCAGCCGATGCCCGCGCCCAGCGTGTCGCCATAGCTGAAGCCGCCGCAGGCCACGATGCCTGCGAAATCGGCCAGGCGCGCGCGGCCCGCCTGCAGGTCGGTCATGTGCACGTCGTAGGCTTCGAAACCCGCCTCGGTGAAGGCATAGGCCATCTCCACGTGCGAGTTGACGCCCTGCTCGCGCAGGATCGCCACCTTGGGGCGGGCGAGGTTCAGGAACGGCGCGGCCACGTCCTCGGCCGGATCGAACGAGAGGGACACGTGCAGGCCCGGGTCGCCCGGCGCGCCGGCGGCGGCGTGCTCGGCATCGGCGCAGGCCGGGTTGTCGCGCTGCTGGCAGATCTTCCAGCTCACCGCGTCCCAGACCTGGTGCAGGTCGGAGAGCGATGCGCTGAACACCGCCTTCACGTCGCGCCACACCTGCAGCTCGCCCTTGCCCGCGTCCAGCGCCGACGACGCCGGCCGCGTCTTGCCGATGAAGTGGCTGAACTTCGAGAGGCCGTGCTCGCGCAGCGTCTGCATGACGTCGTTGCGCTCGGCGGTGCGTACCTGCAGCACCACGCCCAGCTCTTCGTTGAAGAGGGCCTTGAGCGTGAGCTCTTCGCGGCGCGCGCTCACCTGCTGCGCCCAGTTCTTGGCGTCGCCGGTTTCCATGCGGCTGTCGCTGATGCCGTCGCCCTCGGTGACCAGCAGGTCCACGTTCAGCGCCACGCCCACGTGGCCCGCGAAGGCCATCTCGGCCACGGCGGCCAGCAGGCCGCCATCGCTGCGGTCGTGGTAGGCCAGCACGCGGCCCTGCGCGCGCAGGGCATTCACGGCGTTCACGAGGTTCACCAGGTCCTGCGCATCGTCCAGGTCCGGCACCGCGCCGCCTTCCTGCCCGAGCACCTGCGCGAGGATGCTGCCGCCCATGCGGCACAGGCCCTTGCCGAGGTCGATCAGCACCAGCGTGGTGTCGTCCTCCTGCGCATCGAGCTGCGGCGTGAGCGTGCCGCGCACGTCGGCCAGGGTGGCGAAGGCGCTCACGATCAGGCTCACGGGCGAGGTGACCTTCTTCGCGGCGCCCGCGTCGTCCTTCCACTGCGTGCGCATCGACAGGCTGTCCTTGCCCACCGGGATGCTGATGCCCAGCTGCGGGCACAACTCCATGCCCACGGCCTTCACGGTGGCGTAGAGGTCGGCATCCTCGCCGGCCTCGCCGCAGGCGGCCATCCAGTTGGCCGAGAGCTTCACGCGCGGCAGCTCGATGGGAGCGGCCAGCAGGTTGGTGATGGCCTCGGCCACGGCCATGCGGCCCGAGGCCGGCGCGTCGATGGCGGCGAGCGGCGTGCGCTCGCCCATGCTCATCGCCTCGCCGGCGAAGCCCTTGTAATCCGCCAGCGTCACCGCGCAGTCGGCCACGGGCACCTGCCAGGGGCCCACCATCTGGTCGCGGTGCGACAGCCCGCCCACGGTGCGGTCGCCGATGGTGATGAGGAAGCGCTTGGAGGCCACCGTCGGGTGCGCGAGCACGTCGATCACCGCCTTCTGCAGCGGCACACCCGTGAGGTCGATGGGCGCGGCCTCGCGGCGCACGGTCTTCACGTCGCGGTGCATCTTGGGCGGCTTGCCCAGCAGCACGTCCATGGGCATGTCCACCGGGAACTTCTGGTCGCCGCGCTCCACGGCCGTGTCCTCCAGCACGAGCTGGCGCTCGCCCGTGGCCGTGCCGATCACGGCGAACGGGCAGCGCTCGCGCTCACAGAACGCGCGGAACGCGTCCAGCGATTCGGGCGCGATCGCCAGCACATAGCGCTCCTGGCTCTCGTTGGACCAGATCTCCTTGGGCGCCAGGCCGGATTCCTCCAGCTGCACCGCGCGCAGGTCGAAGCGCGCGCCGCGGCCGGCGTCGTTGGTCAGCTCGGGGAAGGCATTGGAGAGGCCGCCCGCGCCCACGTCGTGGATCGCGAGGATGGGGTTGTGCGCGCCCTGCGCCCAGCAATGGTTGATGACCTCCTGCGCGCGGCGCTCGATCTCGGGGTTGCCGCGCTGCACGGAATCGAAGTCCAGCTCGGCCGCGTTGGCGCCCGTGGCCATCGAGCTGGCCGCACCGCCGCCCATGCCGATGCGCATGCCCGGGCCGCCGAGCTGGATCAGCAGCGTGCCGGCCGGGAACTCGATCTTCTGCGTGAGGCCGGCGTCGATCACGCCCAGGCCGCCCGCGATCATGATGGGCTTGTGGTAGCCGCGCCGCACGCCCGCCACGTCCTGCTCGTACTCGCGGAAGTAGCCCAGCAGGTTGGGCCGGCCGAACTCGTTGTTGAAGGCCGCGCCGCCCAGCGGGCCCTCGACCATGATCTGCAGCGGGCTCGCGATATGCCCGGGCTTGCCGCCCGCCTCATCGCTCCAGCCGCCCCAGAGCTTGGAGACCGTGAAGCCCGTCATGCCGGCCTTGGGCTTGGAGCCCCGGCCCGTGGCGCCCTCGTCGCGGATCTCGCCGCCCGCGCCCGTGGAGGCGCCCGGGAACGGCGAGATCGCCGTCGGGTGGTTGTGCGTCTCCACCTTCATCAGCACGTGGTGCGTTGCGCTACTCTTTTGATAGCTGGGAACGCCCTGTTCTCCGCGACCCAGGACCGATGGGGCGATGAAACGCTCCACCGCGCTGCCTTCCATGATGGAGGCGTTGTCCGAATACGCGACCACCGTGTGCTGCGGCGCGAGCTGGTGCGTGTTGCGGATCATGGCGAACAGGCTCTTGTCCTGCTCCTGGCCATCGATGGTGAAGCGCGCATTGAAGATCTTGTGCCGGCAGTGCTCGCTGTTGGCCTGCGCGAACATCATCAGCTCGACGTCGGTGGGGTTGCGCCGCAGCGCCGTGAAGGCGTTGACGAGGTAGTCGATCTCGTCGTCGGCCAGGGCCAGCCCCCAGCGGGTATTGGCGTCCTCCAGCGCCGCGCGGCCCCCGCCCAGCACATCGACGAACTCCATGGGCGCGGCCGGCAGCTCGGTGAACAGGTCGGCGGCGCCGGCGCGGTCCCAGAGCACCGATTCCGTCATGCGGTCGTGCAGCAGCGCGGCCACGGCGGCCTTCTGCGCGTCGGTCAGGGTGGGCGTGCCGCCCAGCAGGCCGGACTTCAGGCCCAGGCGGTATTCGGTGATGCGCTCCACGCGGCGCACGTGCAGGCCGCAGTTGCGCGCGATGTCGGTGGCCTTGGAGGCCCAGGGAGACACCGTGCCGATGCGCGGGGTGACGACGATCGCCGGGCCGGACGCGGGGCCGGCGCAGGGCTCGCCGTAGGTGAGCAGCGCGGCCAGCCGCTCCCGGTCGGCGGGCGTGGGCTCGGCATCCGTGGCCACCAGGTGCACGAACCGGGCCGAGATCCCCTCGATGCGGTCGTGGATGGCCTGCAGGCGGGGCAGGAGCTGCTGGACGCGGAAGGGGCTGAGGGCATTGCTGCCCTCGAACGAGGTAAGGTGCAGGGTCACTTTGGCGGCCTGTTGCGGGGGATGGATCTCGGAGGGGAGCCGCGGCCCGCCGGGCAAGGCCGCTGAATGGGGCCTCTCTTGCGCGGGCGGCGCGGCGCAGTTGACGCAGCCCGCCATTTTACCGGCCCGGCCGGCTTCGGCCGGGCACCACTGCCATCGCCCCCCGGGCCGGCGCGCGCGGGCCCCGATGGGATAATCCGGCCCCATGAGCATCACCATCAAGTCCGCAGAGGAAATCGCCGGCATGCGCGAGGCCTGCCGCCTGGCCTCCGAAGTGCTGGACTACATCACACCCCACATCCGTGCCGGGCTCACCACGAACGAGGTCGACCGGCTGGCCGCCGAGTGCATGGCGCAGCAGGGCACCATCTCGGCCACCATCGGCTACCAGCCCCCCGGCTACCCGCCCTACCCCAAGTCGCTGTGCACGTCGCTCAACCACGTGGTCTGCCACGGGATCCCGAACGACAAGCCCCTCAAGAAGGGCGACATCATGAACGTCGATGTCACCGTCATCACCCAGGACGGCTGGTACGGCGACAACAGCCGCATGTACCTCATCGGCGACGTGTCCATCGCCGCCAAGCGCCTGAGCCAGCTCACCTTCGACGCCATGTGGATCGGCATCCAGCAGGTCCGGCCCGGCGCGCACCTGGGCGACGTGGGCCACGCGATCCAGACGTTCGCCGAAGGCCATGGCCTGTCGGTGGTGCGCGAGTTCTGCGGCCACGGCATCGGCAAGAAGTTCCACGAGGAGCCCCAGGTGCTGCACTACGGCCGCCCCGGCACCCTGGAGGAACTGGTGCCCGGCATGATCTTCACCATCGAGCCCATGCTGAACGCGGGCCGCCGCGAGGTGAAGGAACACGGCAACGACGGCTGGACCATCGTCACCAAGGACCACAGCCTCTCGGCACAATGGGAGCACACCGTCCTCGTGACCGAAACCGGCTACGAGGTGCTGACGCTCTCGGCCGGCTCGCCGCCGCTGCCGCCCTTCGTCACGGCCACCCGGACCTGACCGCTGGCCTCCGGGGCCCCGGGCCCCGCCGAGGCGCACGGTTCTTGCTTGCCGGGGCGCCATGAGCATGCACCGGCCTTCGCCCCCCTCGCCCACCCCATCGTCCGCCATGCCGCCCCCCTCCCTCTCGGACCTCCAGCCGCTGCGCGACGCCTACCGCCAGGACAAGGCGGCACTGCTGGCCACGCTGCGGTCCACGGGCGCGTCCACGCGGGGCGTGCGCACCCTGCTGGGCAAGCTCTCGGCGCTGGCGGACCGGCTGCTGCGCCACCTCTGGCACCGGGCCGGCCTGCCCGACACGCTGGCCCTGGTCGCCGTGGGCGGCTACGGGCGCGCCCAGCTCTTCCCCGCCTCGGACGTGGATGTGCTGCTGCTGCTGCCGGGTGGAAGCGAAGGTGGCGGCGAAACCGCGTGCGACGGCCCCCTGCGCCCGGCCATCGAAGCCTTCATCGGCAGCTGCTGGGACGCCGGGCTGGAGATCGGCTCCAGCGTGCGCACCGTGGACGAATGCCTCACCGAGTCGGCGGCCGACATCACCGTGCAGACCTCGCTGCTGGAGGCCCGCCGCATCGTCGGCAGCGCCGCGCTGTTCGCGCAATTCCAGCAAAGCTACGACGCGCAGATGGACCCCGAGGCCTTCCTGGTCGCCAAGACGCTGGAGATGCGCCAGCGCCACACCAAGTACGAGAACACCCCCTACGCCCTGGAGCCCAATTGCAAGGAGTCGCCCGGCGGCCTGCGCGACCTGCACACGGTGCTCTGGGTGGCCCGCGCCGCCGGCCTCGGGCGCAACTGGAAGGAGCTCGCCGCGCACGGCCTGGCCACCGCGTTCGAGGTGCGGCAGATCGAGCGCAACGAAGCCCTGCTCTTTCTCATCCGCGCGCGCCTGCACGCCGTTGCCGGGCGCCATGAAGACCGCCTCGTCTTCGACCTGCAGACCGCCGTGGCCGAGTCCTTCGGCTACCGCTCGCAATCCGCCGAGGGCAAGCGCCTGCGCCTGCGCGCCAGCGAAACCCTCATGCGCCGCTACTACTGGGCAGCCAAGGCGGTGTCGCAGCTCAGCCAGATCCTGCTGCTCAACATCGAGGAGCACCTCTCGCCCCCCTCCCACGAGCTGCGGCCGATCAACGAGCGCTTCTTCGACAAATCCGGGCTCATCGAGGTGGCGAGCGACGACCTCTACCGCCAGAACCCCCACGCCATCCTCGAAACCTTCCTGCTCTACGAAACCGAAGAGGGCCTGAAGGACCTGTCGGTGCGCACGCTGCGCGCGCTCTACAACGCCCGGGGCGTCATGGACGGCGCCTTCCGCCGCGACCCGGTCAACCGCCAGCAGTTCCTGCGCATCCTGCAGCAGCCCGTGGGCATCACCCACGCCATGCGGCTCATGAACCAGACCTCGGTGCTCGGGCGCTATCTCTGGCCCTTCCGGCGCATCGTCGGGCAGATGCAGCACGACCTCTTCCACGTCTACACCGTGGACCAGCACATCCTCATGGTGCTGCGCAACGTGCGCCGCTTCTTCATGCCCGAGCACGCGCACGAATACCCGTTCTGCTCGCAACTGGCCGGCGGCTGGGACAAGCCCTGGCTGCTCTACCTCGCTGCCCTCTTCCACGACATCGGCAAGGGCCGCGGCGGCGACCACTCGCAGATCGGCGCCGAGGAAGTCCGCCACTTCTGCCGCCAGCACGGCGTGGCGCAGGGCGATGCGGCGCTGGTCGAATTCCTCGTGGCCGAGCACCTCGCGATGAGCCAGGTGGCGCAGAAGCAGGACCTCTCCGACCCCGACGTCATCGAGGCCTTCGCGCAGCGCGTGGGCAGCGAACGCAAGCTCACCGCGCTCTACCTGCTCACCGTGGCCGACATCCGCGGCACCAGCCCCAAGGTCTGGAACGCCTGGAAGGGCAAGCTGCTGGAAGACCTCTACCGCGCCACCCTGCGCGCCCTGGGCGGACGGGCGCCCGACGCCGCCGCCGAGGTCGAGGCCCGCAAGCGCGAGGCCCTGGTGCTGCTCGCCCTCAGCGCCCAGCCGTTCGAGGCCCACAAGAAGCTCTGGGACACGCTCGACGTCGGCTACTTCATGCGGCACGAGGCCTCCGACATCGCCTGGCACGCGCGGCACCTGGCACGCCACGTCGGCGCCGGCCGCTGCGTCGTGCGGGCGCGCCAGTCGGTCGTCGGCGAGGGGCTGCAGGTGGCCGTCTACGCGCCCGACCAGCCCGACCTCTTCGCGCGCATCTGCGGCTACTTCGACCGCGCGGGCTTCAGCATCCTCGACGCGCGCGTGCACACCACCCGCAACGGCCACGCGCTCGACACCTTCCAGATCGTGGCGCCGGAGCAGGCCGGGCACTACCGCGAACTCACGCACATGGTCGAGAACGATCTCATGCGCGCCATCGAGGAAGGCGGCCCGCTGCCGGAGCCGGGCCGCAAGCGCGTGTCGCGCCGGGTCAAGAGCTTTCCGATCACCCCGCGCGTTGCCCTGCGCCCGGACGAGAAGGCCCAGCGCTGGATCCTGCACATCTCCGCCAGCGACCGCGCGGGCCTGCTCTACCTGGTGGCGCGCGTGCTCTCGCGCCACCAGCTGAGCGTGCAGCTCGCCAAGGTCAGCACCCTGGGCGAGCGCGTGGAAGACACCTTCCTCCTCCAGGGACCGGAGCTGCAGCACAACGCGCGGCAGATCCAGATCGAAACCGAGCTGCTGGAAGCGCTCTCCGGGTGAGCCTGCGTGCCCGACCGGCGATTGCTATTCTTTCAATAGCAAACAATCCATGATTTACGGCGACATGGAGGGGGTTTGATTCCAAACACCCTCTTCAATCGTCCTCGTCCGGCGCGATCTCCGGAAACAGCACCTCGGTGAAGCCGAAGCGCGAGAAATCACGCATCCGCATCGGATAGAGCGTGCCCAGAAGGTGGTCGCACTCGTGCTGCACCACACGGGCATGGAAGCCTTCCACCGTGCGGTCGATGGGCTCGCCCTGCGCGTCGAAGCCGGTATAGCGGATGCTCGACCAGCGCGGCACCCTGCCGCGCAAGCCCGGCACAGACAGGCACCCCTCCCAGTCCTCCTCCTCGTCCTGGCCGATCGGCGTGATCCGGGGGTTGACGAGCACCGTCGGGGGCACCAGCGGCCGGTCGGGATAGCGCGGATTGCGCTCGTTCGAACCAAAAACCACCACCTGCAGATCCACGCCGATCTGCGGCGCCGCCAGTCCGGCACCCTTCGCGGCCCGCATGGTGTCGTGGAGATCCTGCACCAACTGGTGCAGCGCCGGGGTATCGAACCCGGTCACGGGAGCGGCGACGCGCAGCAGGCGCGCATCGCCCATTCTCAGAATGGTGTGGTCATGGAAAGCCGATGGAGCAATCAATCCGGAACGTGGGGATGCGCAGCATATCGCCGAGCGCCCCAGCGGGCACAATCCCTTCCATGCCCGAGCACCCCCCGGCCCCCTTACCCCCGCCTCCCGCGCACGCGCCCCTGCCGCTGCTGGTGCGATGGCTGCTACTGGGGTTCGCCGGCCTGAGCCTGGCGCTTGGCATCATCGGCATCTTCGTGCCCGGCCTGCCCACCACCGTCTTCATCCTCATGGCGGGCTGGGCCGCGGCGCGCAGTTCCCCGCGCCTGCATGCCTGGCTCTGGCGGCACCCGGTCTTCGGCGCCATGCTGCGCAACTGGGCCGACGGCGGCCGCGTGAGCCGCCGCGCCAAATGGAGCGCCACCGCGCTGATGGGCCTGAGCGGCATCGTCCTGGTGGTCAGCCCGGCACCGCGCTGGGTGGCGATCGGCTCGTCCCTGTGCATGGCCGGCGTGCTGGCATGGCTGTGGTGCCGCCCCGAATGAGCCCCCAGGAAGCGCCCGCATGCCAGATTGCCGGATCAGCTGTTTTTTTGTGTATATAATCTAAGTCTTGTTCCTCGATAGCTCAGTCGGTAGAGCGCCGGACTGTTAATCCGTAGGTCCCTGGTTCGAGCCCAGGTCGAGGAGCCAAGAATTTCAAAGCCTTGCAATCGAACAAGGCTTTTTTGCGAAAGATATTCCTCGATAGCTCAGTCGGTAGAGCGCCGGACTGTTAATCCGTAGGTCCCTGGTTCGAGCCCAGGTCGAGGAGCCAGATATCTGTAAAGGCCACCCCTAAAAAGGTGGCCTTTTTGTTTTTCGCCGTGCCCTGGCATCAAAAAGCGCTGCACGGCTTTGCCTGGGCCCGAGCAAACCGCACTGACGGGCGGTTAGGCGCATTAGGATCGGTATATCGCACCACCCGGCGAGCCATGGCGCCCACCATGGCCTCCGGCCACCCATCCCGCCGCAATCGCCAAGCCCCATGCCCGCTCCGCTCGCCTGGCTCGATCCCGAAGACCCCTTCCCGCCCGCCGAAGCCGCCTGGGGACCGGACGACCCCGCGCCCGGCTTGCTGGCCGCCGGCGGAACGCTGGACGTGGACCATCTCCGCCGGGCCTACGCCAGCGGCATCTTCCCCTGGTTCAGTCCCAGCCAGCCCATCCTCTGGTGGAGCCCCGCCCCCCGCATGGTGCTGCCCGTGGAACACTTTCGACTTCACCGCTCGCTGCGCCGCACGCTGCAGGCATTCCGCAGCACGCCGGGCTGCGAAATCCGCGTGGACCACGACTTCGCCGCGGTCATCCACGCCTGTGCCAACACCCCCCGCCAGGGCCAGGGCGGCACCTGGATCGTTCCGGCGATGATCGACGCCTACTGCGCATTCCACGCAGCCGGCCACGCCCACAGCATCGAAACCTGGAAAGACGGGCGCCTCGTGGGAGGCTTGTATGCGATCGGCATCGGAAAAGCGGTTTTCGGAGAATCCATGTTCGCCCATGCCACCGATGCCTCCAAGATCGCACTGGCGGCCCTGGTATGCCTCTGCCGATCGCAGGGCGTGCGGTGGATCGACTGCCAGCAGAACACCGCCCACCTGGCATCCCTGGGTGCGGGCGAGATCGAACGGCGCGCGTTTCTCGAACATCTCGACGGCGCCACCCGACACCCCCCCGTGGAATGGCATTTCGAGTCCGTATACTGGGACGCGTTGCTGCCCTCCCCGCCATGACGCAACTCAACGACCTCCCCCTGCACACCCTGCAGTTCTATGCGACGGCGCCGTATCCGTGCAGTTATCTGCCCGAACGGCAGGCCCGCTCGCAGGTCGCCACACCCAGCCACCTCATCCAGAACGACGTGTACTCCGATCTGGTGGCACGCGGCTTCCGCCGCAGCGGGATGTTCACCTATCGCCCCTACTGCGACGGCTGCCAGGCCTGTACCCCCTTGCGGGTGCTGGCACACGCCTTCGAGCCGGATCGCAGCCAGCGCCGCGCCTGGAAACAGCACGCCCACCTCCAGGCGCACGTGCTGAGGCTCTGCTACGAACCCGAGCATTACCAGCTCTACCTGCGCTATCAGCGGGCACGCCACGCTGGCGGCGGCATGGACCAGGACAGCATCGACCAATACACCCAGTTCCTGCTGCAAAGCCGTGTCAATTCGCGGCTGGTGGAGTTTCGCGACCCCGCCACCGCGGACGGAGAAGCCGGAACCCTGCGCATGGTGTCCATCCTCGACGTGCTGGACGATGGCCTGTCGGCCGTCTATACCTTCTACGAACCCGAGCCGGGGTGCAGCTATGGCACCTACAACGTGCTGTGGCAGATAGAACAGGCCCGAACCCTGAACCTGCCGCACGTCTATCTGGGGTACTGGATCGCGCAGAGCCCGAAGATGAACTACAAGTCACGTTTTCATCCCCATGAATTGCGGATCGACGGAAGCTGGCAGCGTGGCGCCTGAACCCGGCATCAAGGGTTTTTCACAAGATAAAATTAAGTGATACTGCCCTTGCCGAAAACCATGAAAAAAGACAATGCAGGCCCTTCCGCCAAACCCAGCGTGCAAGTGCTGGAACGCATGTTCATGCTCATTGATGTGCTGGCTTCACGGGAAGAAGCGATCCCGCTGAAAGAAATCAGCGAAAAGACGGGACTCCACCCCTCCACGGCGCACCGCATCCTCAACGACCTCACGATCGGCCGCTTCGTGGATCGCCCCGAGTCGGGCAGCTACCGCCTCGGCATGAGGCTTCTGGAGCTCGGCAACCTCGTCAAGGCACGGCTCAGCGTCAGAGATGCCGCCCTGCTTCCCATGCGCAATCTGCACAAGCTGATCCAGCAGCCCGTCAATCTGAGCATGCGCCAGGGCGATGAAATCGTCTACGTCGAACGCGCCTACAGCGAGCGTTCCGGCATGCAGGTGGTCCGGGCCATCGGAGGTCGTGCGCCGCTGCACCTGACCTCCACCGGCAAACTCTTCCTGGCAGCAGACGATCCCCAGCGCGTGCGCGCCTATGCGATGCGCACCGGCCTCTCGGGCCACACCCGCAACAGCATCACCCAGTTGCCCATACTGGAGCGGGAATTGAGCAAAGCCCGCCAATACGGCATCGCAAGGGACAACGAGGAACTGGAGCTGGGCGTGAGGTGCATGGCCGCAGGGGTGTACGACGACCAGGCGCAACTCGTGGCCGGATTGTCCATTTCAGCGCCGGCGGATCGGCTGGATGAGAACTGGCTGCCCAAGCTGCAGGCCACGGCGAATGAAATCTCCACGGCACTGGGCTACAGCAGCTCAAGAGCCCCACGCACTTCCGGGCCCTCTGCGGAGTAGCGCCCCTGGGGCTATCCCGGCCCCCTGAATCCATGGGCCCTGCCGAAACCGTGCGCTGGCCACGAAACGGCAACCATCGGCGCGCACTTTCTACCTCATCCGTGATGGCACGAGCGCAGCGCCGACAGGAAGGCATTCACACCTGCAAGCCAAGGAAAATTCTCGGCTGCTTCAAAATGGCATGCTGATCCGAAACAAGCCTGCCACAGGACACACCCCGTTATTCCACCTTGGCACCACCTATGGCATGCAACATGCCCGGCGTACCGATCGAAGGACGCTTCTCCACCCAATTACGCACCCGTTCCGCATCACCCAGGCGGCTGAATTTTCCAGCGGAATCCAGAAACACCATGATGACCTTGCGGCCTGCGATCTGCGCCTGCATCACAAGGCATCGCCCCGCCTCGGAGATATATCCCGTCTTCTGGAGACCGATATCCCATGCGGGATTCTTCACCAGCCGATTCGTATTGTTGTACTGGAGGGTTCGCCGCCCGACGGCGACTTCGTAGCTCGGCGACGTCGTGAGCTCACGCAACAACGGGTCGGAGTGCGCGACATTCACCAGGATCGCCAGATCGTGGGCGCTGGACTGGTTGCGGCTGGAGAGACCCGTGGGCTCCGCATAGCGGGTATCCGTCATCCCCAGAAGCTTGGCCTTTGCATTCATCTGGACGACAAATGCATCCAGCCCCCCCGGATGCGTCCGCCCCAGGGCATGGGCGGCTCGATTCTCACTGGACATCAATGCCAGATGCAGCATCTCTCCGCGGGTCAGCGTGGTGCCGACCGCCAGCCTGGAGCTGCTGAATTTCTCGGTGTCTACGTCGTCTTGCGTGATCGTGATGGGCTCATCCATCGACAGATGCGCCTGGGACACGAGAAGCCCCGTCATGAGCTTGGTCAGCGAGGCAATTGGCAGCACCGCGTGGTCGTTCTTGCTCAGCAGCACTTCGTGCGTATCTTGGTCGATCACCAGCGCCACGCTGGACTTCAGATCGAGAGGGTCCGCCACGGCATGCAGGCCTGCCGCCTGGCCAAAGGAGAGGCGCTCAGGGACAGCCACCGCGCGGGGCGCCAGCTTGGCGCTGCTGGCCATGGAGCGTGTCGCCTTCACGCGCGTGACCGCCTTGCGGGGCACGGCCTTCGTGGATCGGGCCACGGGGCGCTGCTTGGCGCTGGCTGCAGCCGCCTGCTTCTTGGCCGTGGTTTTCTTCTGCTCGGCCGCGTGCGCCCCTGGAGCCGCCAGCGCGATGCTCAGCGCGAGGAAGGCGAACGCATGGAAGAGACGGGGGGCGATGCGGCGGCGTTCTGGCATCAAGTGCTCCAAGCGGCAAAAAGTGTATAGCAGTGTACTAAACCAAAAAAAGTCGCGCAAGATCAAGACCTTACGCGACCTTCTCAATAAAGTGCCTGAATTATAAATTCGCTCGTCACCCTTGGGCTGCGACGCGATCGGCTTTACTTTGTAATTTGTTCAACGCACTGAGGTAGGCCTTGGCTGACGCGACGACGATGTCAGGGTCGGCCCCCACGCCATTGACCACCCGGCCGCTGTTCTGAAGGCGCACGGTCACCTCACCCTGGCTCTCGGTGGAGCCACTGATGGCGTTGACCGAATACAGAACCATTTCGGCACCGCTGTTCACATGCGCCTCGATGGCTTTGAGGGATGCATCCACGGGGCCGTTGCCATCGGAAGAGCCGTGCACTTCCTTGCCCTCCACGGTGAACACCACGGTGGCATGCGGGCGCTCACCCGTTTCGCTGCGCTGCGAGAGAGACACGAAGCCATACCGCTCGCCGTCACCGGCGGCCGTCTCGCCACTCACCAAGGCGAGAATGTCCTCATCGAAGATTTCGCTCTTGCGATCCGCCAGTTCCTTGAACTTGAGGAAGGCGCCATTCACTTCGGCCTCGCTCTCCAGCTGCACCCCCAGTTCCTGCAGGCGCTGCTTGAACGCATTGCGACCGCTGAGCTTGCCCAGGACGATCTTGTTCGCCGTCCAGCCTACGTCTTCGGCCCGCATGATTTCATAGGTGTCGCGTGCTTTCAGCACGCCATCCTGATGGATGCCGCTGGCATGGGCAAATGCATTGGCACCCACGACCGCCTTGTTCGGCTGCACCACGAATCCCGTGGTCTGGCTGACCATGCGGCTCGCTGCAACGATGTGCTGGGCGTCGATCCCCAGATCCAGCCCGAAATAGTCCTTGCGCGTTCTCACGGCCATGACCACCTCTTCGAGAGAGCAATTGCCGGCCCGCTCGCCAAGGCCGTTGATGGTGCACTCCACCTGCCTTGCTCCACCGATCTTCACGCCCGCGAGCGAATTGGCGACCGCCATGCCCAGATCGTTGTGGCAATGCACCGACCAGATGGCTTTGTCGCTGTTGGGAATGCGCTCTCGCAGGGTCTTGATGAAGTTGCCGTAGAGCTCCGGAATCGCGTAGCCCACGGTATCCGGAACGTTGATCGTGGTAGCGCCCTCCGCGATCACGGCCTCGAGCACCCGGCACAGGAAATCGAGATCGCTCCGGTATCCGTCTTCCGGGCTGAACTCGATATCTCCCACCAGATTGCGCGCAAAACGCACGGCTTGCTTGGCTTGCTCCAGCACTTGCTCCGGCGTCATCCGCAGCTTCTTTTCCATGTGCAGCGGACTCGTCGCGATGAAGGTATGGATGCGCGCACGCTGGGCATCCTTGAGCGCCTCGGCGGCACGGGCGATGTCGCGGTCATTCGCACGCGACAAGGAGCAGATCGTCGAATCCTTGATCGCCTGGGCAATGGCCTGCACAGCCTCGAAATCCCCGTTGGAGCTGGCTGCAAAACCCGCCTCGATCACATCCACCTTCAAGCGCTCCAGCTGGCGCGCGATGCGCAGCTTTTCGTCCTTGGTCATCGACGCACCGGGAGATTGCTCGCCGTCACGCAAGGTGGTGTCGAAAATGATCAGTTTGTCAGCCATCGGATTCTCCTTGTGTTGTCTGGGTGTGGGGTGTCGCTTGCAATGACGGGAAACTCAGGCGCAAGAAAAAGGCCTGCGGTGAAAGCACGATGAACCGCCTTGGCCAAGCCTCATTGGTGCAGGCCGCGCTCGTCAGGCTCGTCCGTGGATGTGCTGATGACGCTGCTGTGCTGCCCCTTCGCCTTGCGCCACGCATATACGGCATAGCCGCTGAGTCCATAGAGCACGAAGATGCTGAAGAGGACCGTTGGCGGATGGATGTTGATGACAGCGATCCCCAGGGCAATCAGGACGATGGTCGCGAACGGTACGCTTTTCTTCATCTGGATGTCCTTGAAGCTGTAGAAAGGCACGTTCGTCACCATCGTCAGGCCGGCATACAGGGTGAATGCGAACATCGTCCAGCTGAGCTGGCGCCACGTCAGCCAGCCGTCCACTCCACGCTGAATTCCGAGCTCCGTCAGCAGCCAGATGAAGCCCGCCACGAGCGCCGCCGCGGCGGGCGACGGAAGCCCCTGGAAATACCGCTTGTCCACCACGCCCGTGTTGACGTTGAAGCGCGCGAGTCGCAGTGCAGCGCAGGCGCAATAGACGAACGCGGCGATCCATCCCCAGCGCCCCAGGCCATTGAGCGCCCATTCGTATGCGATCAATGCCGGAGCCGCACCGAAGGACACCATGTCGGACAGCGAGTCCATCTGCTCCCCGAACGCACTTTGCGTATTGGTCATCCGGGCCACCCGGCCATCGAGGCTGTCGAGCACCATCGCACAGAACACCCCGACGGCCGCGAGGTCGAAACGGCCGTTCATGGCCATCACGATGGCATAGAAGCCACCGAACAGCGCCGCCAGGGTGAACAGATTGGGAAGGATGTAGATGCCCTTGCGGCGCTTGCGCACCACCACGCCCGGGTTGCCGGTGATGTCTTTGCCGTCATGCATCAGATAGATCTCCAGAGCCCAATGCATTGCCGCATTCAGCTATTAAATTCATAGTACCCCATCCGCCGTCCGCGGACGAAAGCGCGCAGTGTAGAGCCGACCGGGCAGCGACCGCCGCCAAAGAAGAAGGCCACCCTGACGGGTGGCCTTTCCTGAGTCGGGCACCGCCCATTCATGGGCGGCTGCGCATCAGTTGCGGCTCTGATCGACCAGCTTGTTCTTGGCGATCCAAGGCATCATGGCACGCAATTGTGCGCCGACCACTTCGATCTTGTGATCCGCGGTGTTGCGGCGGCGGGCCGTCATGCTCGGATAGTTCAGGCGGCCTTCCTGAATGAACATCTTCGCGTAGTCACCATTCTGGATGCGCTTGAGCGCATTGCGCATGGCGGCGCGCGACTGCTCGTTGATGACTTCGGGCCCCGTCACGTATTCGCCGAACTCGGCGTTGTTCGAGATCGAGTAGTTCATGTTGGCGATGCCGCCTTCGTAGATCAGGTCCACGATGAGCTTGAGCTCGTGCAGGCACTCGAAATACGCCATCTCCGGTGCATAGCCGGCCTCGACGAGCGTCTCGAAACCCATCTTGATCAGCTCGACGGCACCACCGCACAGCACGGCCTGCTCGCCGAACAGATCGGTTTCGGTTTCTTCCTTGAAGTTGGTTTCGATGATGCCGGCCTTGCCGCCGCCATTGGCCATGGCATAGGACAGTGCCAGATCACGGGCCTTGCCGGACTTGTCCTGGTGCACCGCCACGAGGTGGGGCACGCCGCCGCCTTGCGAGTACGTGGAGCGCACGGTGTGGCCAGGGGCCTTGGGCGCCACCATCCACACATCCAGATCGGCGCGGGGCACCACCTGGTTGTAATGCACGTTGAAGCCGTGCGCGAAGGCGAGAGATGCGCCCTGCTTGATGTTGGGCTCGATGTTGTTCTTGTAGACCTCGGCGATCTGCTCGTCGGGCAACAGGATCATCACGACATCCGCGGCCTTCACCGCGTCATTGACCTCCAGGACCGTCAGGCCGGCCTTGCCGACCTTGTCCCAGGAAGCGCCACCCTTGCGCAGGCCCACAACGACCTTCACGCCGCTGTCGTTAAGGTTCTGTGCATGCGCGTGGCCTTGGCTGCCATAGCCGATGATGGCCACGGTCTTGCCCTTGATGAGGCTCAGATCACAGTCTTTGTCGTAGAAAACTTTCATTTTGGCTCCAGGTTGAATCCGGTGGGTTTGTCGTAATGGTGAATGCGCGCGTCGGGAGATAAAAACCTTCAGACACGCAGGATGCGCTCGCCACGGCCGATGCCGCAGGCGCCGGTCCGCACGGTTTCCAGGATGGCCGTGCGGTCGATGGCTTGCAGGAAAGCGTCGTTCTTGGACTGATCGCCAGTCAGCTCGATCGTGTAGCTTTTCTCTGTGACGTCGATGATGCGGCCCCGGAAGATATCGGCCATCCGCTTCATCTCCTCGCGCTCCTTGCCCACGGCGCGCACCTTGACCATCATGAGCTCCCGCTCGGTGTAGGCGCCTTCCGTGAGATCGACCACCTTCACCACTTCGATGAGACGGTTCAGGTGTTTGGTGATCTGCTCGATCACGTCGTCGGAACCCGTGGTCTGGATGGTCATTCGCGACAGCGATGCATCCTCGGTGGGAGCAACGGTCAGCGATTCGATGTTGTAGCCTCGCGCCGAAAACAGCCCCACCACGCGGGACAGGGCGCCAGGCTCGTTTTCGAGCAGGACGGCAATGATGTGTTTCATGGAAAGATTCCTCTTTTCGCTGCCCTCCCCTGACGCCGGTAAGCGCCAGGCTTGGCAAGCAATAGATTCGTCAGCAGATTGCCACTCTGAAGATGGCAACGCATTCAGGCGACGCCTGAATTAGCAGACAGGCGGCCTCAGAGATCCTCCGAGCCCAGCAGCATTTCGGTGATTCCCTTGCCGGCCTGCACCATCGGGAAAACGTTCTCGGTGGGATCCGTGCGGAAATCGAGGAAGACCGTGCGGTCCTTGAGCCTGCGGGCCTCGCGCAGGGCCGGCTCCACGTCCTGGGGACGCTCGATGAGCATGCCCACGTGGCCATACGCTTCCGCGAGCTTCACGAAATTGGGCAGGGCATCCATGTAGCTGTGGCTGTAGCGGCCCGAATACTCGATTTCCTGCCACTGCCGCACCATGCCCAGGTAACGGTTGTTGAGCGAGCAGATCTTGATGGGAGTGTTGTACTGCAGGCAGGTGGAAAGCTCCTGGATGTTCATCTGCACGGAGCCTTCGCCCGTGATGCAGAAAACCTCGCTCTGGGGCTTCGCGAGCTTGATGCCCATGGCATAGGGAATGCCCACACCCATGGTGCCCAGCCCACCCGAATTGATCCAGCGACGCGGCTCGTCGAAACGGTAATACTGCGCCGCCCACATCTGGTGCTGACCCACGTCGGAGGTGATGTAGGTATCCGCATCCCTGGTCATGTTCCACAGGGTCTCGACCACGTACTGCGGCTTGATGACTTCCTGGTTGCCACGGTCGTACTTCAGGCAGTCGCGACGGCGCCAGCCTTCGATCGTGTCCCACCAGGCCGCGAGCGCTGCCGCATCAGGGCGGGTCGTGGACTCGCGAACCATGGAGATCAGCTCGGTCAGCACGTCCTTCACATCCCCCACGATCGGCACGTCAACCTTCACGCGCTTGGAGATGCTGGAGGGGTCGATATCGATATGGATGATCTTGCGGTCGTTCTGCGCGAAGTGCTTGGGGTTGCCGATCACGCGATCGTCGAAGCGCGCCCCGACGGCCAGCAGGACGTCGCAGTTCTGCATCGCATTGTTGGCCTCGATCGTGCCATGCATGCCCAGCATGCCGAGGAACTTGGGCGAACTCGCAGGATAGGCACCCAGCCCCATCAGCGTATTGGTGACCGGGTACCCGAGCGTATCCACCAGGGTCCGCAACTCCTGCGTGGCATTGCCCAGCAGCACGCCACCGCCGGTGTAGATATAAGGCCGCTTGGCCGTCAGCAGCAACTGGAGCGCCTTGCGGATCTGGCCTCCGTGGCCCTTGCGGACGGGGTTGTACGAGCGCATCTCGACGCTCTGCGGATAGCCGTGGTACGGCACCTTCTTGAAGGACACGTCCTTGGGGATATCCACCACGACCGGCCCCGGACGGCCGGTGCGGGCGATATGGAACGCCTTCTTCATCGTCGCGGCGAGATCACGGGGATCCTTCACCAGGAAGTTGTGCTTGACGATGGGACGCGTGATGCCGACGGTGTCGCACTCCTGGAAAGCATCCAGCCCGATCGCGGGCGTGGGCACCTGCCCGGAGATGATGACCATCGGGATGGAATCCATGTAGGCCGTCGCAATACCTGTCACCGCGTTCGTGAGCCCCGGGCCGGAAGTGACCAGTGCCACACCGACATCGCCCGTTGCCCGGGCATAGCCATCGGCCGCATGCACGGCCGCCTGCTCGTGCCGTACCAGCACGTGCTGGATGGTGTCCTGCTTGTAGAGCGCGTCGTAGATGTACAGAACCGCTCCGCCCGGGTAACCCCAGATGTACTGCACATCCTCGGCCTGAAGCGCCTTGATGAGGATTTCGGAGCCCATCAGATCCTGGGGCATCGCGGAAGACGGGGGATTTGGTGCGGCGCCACTCGGCGCGGCTGCGGATGCCGAGGAAAGTTCGGCCTTGGAGATTTCCATGATCAACCTTTGCGATTTTCTCTAACGAAAAACCTTGGGTGCTCCTTGCCGCGGCTCTTGTGAAGCCGGCTCGGAACTTGAGGCCTCGGACATGGGCGAGATGATGGCTGCGCCGGACCGGGACCCGTTTGCCTTTTGAATTGCAGGGCGGATTATGGCATTGCGGCCCGGACGCCAGCCACCGGCGCCGAAAAAACATCGATCGAATGCGATAATGTGGCCACTCATCGCTGTCCCCGTGCACCGCACGCGGATCCTTTTCGCCCCTGGCAGGCCCCTACTTCTCTTGGCGACCGAACAAGAACTGTCCGACTTTCTCAAAAGCGTGGAAAAGCGTGCATTCAAGCGCTCGCTCTACCACGTGCGCAACGAGGAAGCCGCCTTGGACATCGTGCAGGACAGCATGCTGAAGCTGGCCGAGCACTATGGGGACAAGCCTCCCGCCGAACTGCCGATGCTGTTCCAGCGCATTCTGTCGAATTGCACGCTGGACTGGTTTCGCCGGCAGAAGACCCGCAATGCGCTTTTTTCCAACATGAGCGACTTCGAGGGCCCTGGCGAAGATGGCGACGATTTCGATCTGCTGGAAGCCTATTCGGGCCCGGAAGGCCATCAAACTGTCCAGAGCGCCGAAGATCTGGCCCGCCGGGCGCAGGTTTTCCGGGATATCGAGGCGGAAATCCAGGAGTTGCCGGCCCGTCAACGGGAGGCGTTTTTGATGCGTTACTGGGAGGAAATGGATGTTGCGGAAACTGCCGCGGCCATGGGCTGCTCTGAAGGCAGTGTCAAGACGCACTGTTTTCGCGCCATCCAGTCCCTCAGCAAAGCACTGAAGGCCAAAGGAATCGAACTATGAACGCCACACCCCAATCCCTGTCAGTCCAGGAAGCCGCTGCGGAACGTTTCGCACGCCGCGTCACGGCCCGGCTGTCCGACGGAGCGGCCGAGATGCCCTATGACATCACCGAGCGACTCCGTGCCGCGCGGGTCCAGGCGGTCGCGCGGCGCAAGAAGGTCGCCGTTCCGGTTCGAGCAGCAGCCACGGAGACGCCCATTCTGGGGCGTGGGGCCAGCGCCAGCCTGGGATGGGGCGGCGAAGGCGGCAATTGGTGGCGGGCGCTGGTGTCCGCGATTCCCCTGACCGCGCTACTGGTCGGGCTGGTCGTCATCAACGTTGCACAGGATGAAAAAGGGGTGACCGAGGTAGCGGAAGTCGATGCCGCGCTTCTGACCGATGATCTCCCCCCGTCGGCCTACGCCGACCCCGGTTTCCTGCAATTCCTCAAGACCGCCGCCCAGGCACAAAGCCGCTGACCCCTACCGCCTGCATGCCAACAGCTTCTCTCGCTGCTCCCCACCCGATGCCAGCCGCCGTGCTGGCTTTCGCGTTGCTGGGAGCGCTCGCTTTCGGGGGATGGCAGGCCTGGAAGCAGGTCGACATGGCTCCGGGCACGCCCCTGCCCGCCGAAGCCCTGGCCAGCAAGCACACGGCCCGGGGCCCCGAGGTGCGCCTGCCCGCGCCCGATCCCGACGGCGCGGGCACGGGCCCCGGATGGAACGAGCTCACCACGGCGCAGAAGCAGGCCCTCCATCCCCTTCGGGAGCGCTGGGCGCTGATGAGCGAGGCCCAGAAACGGCACTGGATCACCCTGGCCGCCACCTTCCCCACCCTCTCCCCGCAGGAGCAGGAGAAGCTGCGGGCCCGCATCACCGAGTGGGCGAGCCTCAGCGGCCAGCAACGGAGCCAGGCGCGGCTGAACTACGCGCTGACCAACAAGCTGGCCGTCGACGACAAGCGCGCCCAGTGGGAGGCCTACCTCGCCTTGAGCGAGGAAGAGAAGAAGCAGCTGGCGGCGCGCGCCGCCCCCAAGCCCACGGGCGCGGCGACGGCGGTGCGCCCCGTGCCTCCGCGCAAGCTCGCACGGGTGCCCGCGGCCACCGCGGCGGCGCCCAATCGCGCCAACGCTCCCAAGATTCCGACGCCGCCGGCGCACACGGTGCAGGCCCTGCCCGTGCTGGTGCCGGCGCAACCCGCCGCACCTGCCGTCCCCGCGGTCGTGGAGACCTTGCCGGTGGCGGCTCCCTCGGCCGTGCCGACCCCGCTGCCTCCGCTCACCGAGCCGCAGCCCGCGCCCGCCCAGCCCGAGGCGCGAAGCAACGAGCCCCTGCATCCGCCGCAATAATCCCAGGATGCCCACCACGACCCACCGCGGCCCGGCGCCCGGAACCGAACGCCCCGAAACGCCCGCCGCAGCGCTCAGGGCCCCCTCCCTGCGCCGGCGCATGGCCTGCTGGCTCTACGAGGGCATTCTGATGTTCGGCGTGGTGTTCATCGCGGGCTATCTGTTCGACACCCTGAGCCAATCCCGGCACGCCCTGGACCACCGGGCCGTTCGCATGGGGTTCCTGTTCGTAGTCTTCGGCATCTATTTCACCTGGTTCTGGGCCAGGGGGCAGACCCTGGCCATGAAGACCTGGCATATCCGCCTGCGGGACCGCCACGGCGCCCCGGTGTCGCAGCGGCGCGCCCTGCTGCGGTACGTGCTCAGCTGGATGTGGTTCCTGCCGCCCCTGGCCCTGCTGGGGCCGCTGGGCCTGTCGGCTGGGGAGGTCTCCGTGATCACGCTGGGCTGGGTGGCCGTCTGGGCCTTGCTGAGCCGCTTCCATCCCGAGCGGCAGTTCTGGCACGACGCCTGGGCCGGCACCCGGCTGGTCCAGGCCTGATCCCTCAGCGCGCACCCGCGCCCTGGCCTTGCCACGGGCCGGGCCGCCGCAATGCCCCCTTAAGTCCGACTCACATGACCGCACCGCTTTTCAACAACCCCCACAAGGCCCGCCGCGGCCTGCTCCGGCTCTGGCATGCGGGCCTGCACTCGCTGCAGGGCCTGCGGGCGGGCTGGTCCGAGAAGGCTTTCCGCCTCGAAGCCACGCTGGCCTGCGTGCTGCTGCCCCTGGCCTGGTGGGTGGGGCGCGGCTGGGTGGAGGTGGCGCTGCTGAGCGGCGCGGTGGTGCTGGTGCTGATCACCGAGCTGCTGAATTCCGGCATCGAGGCCGCGATCGACCGCATCGGCCCGGAGTGGCATGATCTTTCGAAACGCGCCAAGGACATGGGCAGCGCGGCCGTGCTGCTGAGCCTGCTGCTCTGCGGCGGCGTCTGGGCCGCGGCGCTGTACCAAAGGCTTTCCTGATGGCTGATCCCGCTTTTTCGATCTGTGTGTACCTGGGCTCGCGCAACGGCGCGAACCCCGCCTTCACCGACGCCGCCAACGCCGTGGGCGAGTGGATCGGCCGCCATGGCGGCCAGCTCGTGTACGGCGGCGGGCGCAGCGGGCTGATGGGCACCGTGGCCGAGGCCGCGCGCCGCGCCGGCGGCCGCGTGGTGGGCATCATTCCGCAATCCCTGGTGGACAAGGAGCTGGCCAACCACGCCTGCGACGAACTGCACATCGTGACCACGATGCACGAGCGCAAGGCGATGATGGCCGAGCGCTGCGATGCCTTCCTCGCGCTGCCGGGCGGCATCGGCACGTTCGAGGAGCTGTTCGAGGTGTGGACGTGGCGCCAGCTCGGCTACCACGACAAGCCCCTGGGCCTGCTCAACGTGGATGCCTACTACGACGGCCTGCTGGCCTTCCTGCGGCAGAGCGTGGACGGCGGCCTGATGAGCGACTGGCAGATGGGCCTGCTGTCGGTCGATACCGATGCGGCGGCGCTGCTGCGCGCGCTGGTCGAGGCCGCGGGCACCGCCCGCGAGGGTGCCGTCGCGCTGCGCGCGGTGATCTGACCCGTAACGGTCAGACCGCCGCGTCGTCGAGGTCGCCGGTGCGGATGCGGATGACGCGCTCCACCTCGGTCACGAAGATCTTGCCGTCGCCGATCTTGCCGGTGCGCGCGGCGGCCACGATGGCGTCCACGCAGCGGTCCACGTCATCGCTCTTGACGACCACCTCCACCTTCACCTTGGGCAGGAAGTCCACCACGTATTCGGCGCCCCGATAAAGCTCCGTGTGGCCCTTCTGCCGGCCGAAGCCCTTCACCTCGGTGACCGTCAGGCCCGTGACCCCGCATTCGGCCAGGGCTTCGCGGACTTCTTCGAGCTTGAAGGGCTTGATGACGGCGGTGATCATTTTCATGCTGGGAACTCCTCGGAAGTGGTATCGATGGGGAAGAAAGACAGCGCAGCCATCGGGGCTACGGCAGCAGGCCCGGCGGTCGGCCCGCGCCGGGCCCTCAGGCCCGGAAGCGGTTGGTGATGGGGTAGCGCCAGTCCTTGCCGAAGCTGCGGCGCGTGAGGCGGATGCCCACGGGGGCCTGGCGGCGCTTGTATTCGTTGATCTGGATGAGCCGCGTCACGCGTTCGACGTCGGCGCGGTCGTAGCCTGCGGCGACGATGGACTCGATGGGCTCGTCGTTCTCCATGTAGCGGGCGACGATGGCGTCGAGCACGTCGTAGGGCGGCAGGCTGTCCTGGTCCTTCTGGTCGGGGCGCAGCTCGGCGCTGGGCGGGCGCGTGATGATGCGCTCGGGAATGGGATTGGCGCCGGTGCCGAACGGGTCGTGGGCGTTGCGCCAGCGCGCCAGGGCGAACACCGCCGTCTTGGCCACGTCCTTGATGACGGCGAAGCCGCCGGCCATGTCGCCGTAGAGGGTGCAGTAGCCGGTGGCCATCTCGCTCTTGTTGCCGGTGGTGAGGACGACGGCGCCGAACTTGTTGGACAGCGCCATGAGCAGGGTGCCGCGGATGCGCGCCTGCAGGTTCTCCTCGGTCGTGTCTTCCGCGCGGCCGGCGAATTCAGGGGCCAGCGCCGCCTTGAAGGCCTCGAACGGCGCGGCGATGGGGATCTCGTCGTAGCGCACGCCCAGGCGCTCGGCCATGTCGCGCGCGTCGATCCAGCTGATGTCGGCGGTGTAGGGCGAGGGCATCATCACCGCACGCACCCGGTCCGCGCCCAGGGCATCGACGGCGATGGCCAGCACCAGCGCCGAATCGATGCCGCCCGAGAGCCCCAGCAGCGCGCCGGGGAAGCGGTTCTTGCCCACGTAGTCGCGCACGCCCAGCACGAGGGCGCTCCACAGGTCGGCCTCCGGCGCGGGGAAAGGGGCGATGCTTGCTTCGAGTTTGATAACAAACTCCGAAGCATCGACGGCGACATGGACGAGGTTTTCCTCGAAACCGGGTGCCCGCAGGCGCACGAAGCCGCCGGCATCCAGCGCGAAGGAGCGGCCTTCGAAGACGACCTCGTCCTGCCCGCCCACGAGGTGCGCATAGACCAGCGGCAGGCCCGTTTCGGCCACGCGCTCGCGCATGATCTGCTCGCGCTCCGCGCCCTTGCCCAGGTGGAAGGGCGAGGCATTGAGGGTGGCGAGCATCTGCGCGCCCGCCTCGGCCGCGCGCCGGGCGGGCCCGGGGAACCAGGCGTCCTCGCAGATCAGCAGGCCGACACGCACGCCCTCGACCTCGAAGACGCAGGTGGCGTCGCCGGGCGTGAAGTAGCGGCGCTCGTCGAAGACTTCGTAATTGGGCAGTTCCTGCTTGGCGTAGGTCTGCTCGATGCGGCCGCCGCGCAAGACGCTCGCGGCGTTGTGGAGGCACTCCAGCCCGTCCACGGTGCGCCGCCAGGGGTGGCCGACCACCACGGCGAGGCCGTCGAGGCCCGCCGTCTCCCGGGCCACCGCGGCCAGCGCCTGCTCGCAGGCGCCGAGGAAGGCCGGGCGCAGGTAAAGGTCTTCGGCGGCATAGCCGCACAGCGCCAGTTCGGGGGTGAGCAGCAGGCGCGCGCCGGCCGCGTGGGCCTCGCGCGCGGCGGAGACGATTCTTTGGGCATTGCCCTGCACATCGCCGACGATGAAGTTGAATTGGGCGATGCTGATGGCGAATGGCATGGAAAAGGGCTGGAGGAGAGTCGGGCGATTATGTCATCCGCCCTCCCATGCCCAGGCGCCAGGGCCTTATCCCCGCCTGCGCTGGACAACTCTGTGGATAAGCCGTGGCTTGCGCTGTAGGGGCGCGCCAAGCCCTTGTCAGCGTTACAGAATTGTTGCAATGCCGCATTTTTGGGCAGTGGATGGCCGCGCCGCGCGGGGCCGGCCGCGTCCGCCGGGGCATCCGCAGCAGCCCGTGGGGGCACCGCTTTTGCGCGATCATGGCGGCCGCCCCGGGCCGGCCCCGCGCCCGCCCCACCCCCAACCCGCGCGCCCCTTGAACTCCACCGACGACTCCCTTCCCTGCCCCCCGGCGCCCGAGGACGGCGGCTACACGCTGCGGCTGCATCCGTCGCCGGGCGACGTGGACGCCCGCGACTGGGACGCCCTGCTGGCCGCCCAGCCCCATCCCACGCCCTTCATGCGGCATGCCTACCTGTCGGCCCTGGACGCCAGCGGCAGCGCCGTGCCGGAGACCGGCTGGACGCCCGTCTTCTGCACCCTGTGGCGCGGCGGCGCGCTGGTGGCGGCCTGCGCGGTGTATGCCAAGCCGCACTCCTATGGCGAGTACGTGTTCGACCATGCCTGGGCGCAGGCCTACGCGCGCCACGGCGTGGCGTACTACCCCAAGGCGGTGGTGGCCGTGCCGTTCACGCCCGTGCCCGGCGCGCGGCTGCTGGCGGTGGATGCCGGCGCGCGGGCGGCGCTGGTGCGGGCGCTGGTGCAGTGGTGCACGGAGGCGGGGCTGTCGTCGCTGCACCTGCTCTTCGCCGCGCCCGAGGACCTGGAGGCCGCGCGCGCGGCCGGGCTGATGCTGCGGCAGACGGTGCAGTTCCACTGGCGCAACGCCGCGCCGGCCACGGGCCGGCCCTTCGGCTCGTTCGACGATTTCCTGGCCACGCTGTCGCAGGACAAGCGCAAGAAGATCCGCCAGGAGCGCCGCCGCGTGGCCGATGCGGGCGTGGCGTTCCGCTGGGCGCGCGGCGCGGACATCGCGCCGCAGGACTGGGATTTCTTCTACCGCTGCTACGAGCGCACCTATTGGGAGCACGGCAACCCGCCCTACCTCTCGCGCGACTTCTTCCACCGCATGGAGCAAGCCATGCCCGAGGCCTGGCTGCTCTTCATCGCGGAGCGCGGCGGCCAGCCGATTGCTAGCAGTTTGATAGCAATCCATGCAAAAAACACGGCGACATGCCCGCCCGACGACCCCGAAACGGTGGCCTACGGGCGCTACTGGGGCGCGCTGGAGCGCGTGGACTGCCTGCATTTCGAGGCCTGCTATTACCAGCCGCTGCAATGGTGCATCGCGCACGGCGTGGGGCGCTTCGAGGGCGGCGCGCAGGGCGAGCACAAGATGGCGCGCGCGCTGATGCCGGTGGCCACCGCCAGCGCGCACTGGCTGGCCCACCCGGGCTTCGCCGAGGCGGTGGACCGCTTCCTGGAGCGCGAGGGCGAAGGCGTGGAAGGCTACCTGGATGCGCTGCGCGCCCACAGCCCGTTCAAGGCGGCGGGCGGCGACGCCGCGGGCTGAGACCACGGGTTGAGCACCGGGGCGCTACCCCGGCGGCGCGGCCTCGGCGATGGCCCGGGCCAGCGCGTCCACGCAGGCGCGCAGCGGCGGCGAGAGCGTGCGGCCCTCCAGCGACAGCACCTGCAGGCGGCGCTGGCGCAGCACGGTGGCCTCGGAGAACGGGCGGGCCACGGCGGAGCCCTCGCGCACCCGGTGCGCGACCGTGAGCAGGCCCGACAGCAGGATCTGCGGGCTGCGCAGCAGCGGCAGCATCACCGAGGAGAAGTTGCTCACGAACACCGGGTGGTAGCGCAGCCCCTGGGCATTGCAGGCCAGGTCGAAGAGTTGCCGCGCCGTCACGCCCGCGCTGCCCACCAGCAGCGGATGGCGCACCACGTCCGCCAGGGCCACGCGCTCGGAGGCGGCCAGCGGATGGTCCGGCGCCATCACGGCCAGCACCGGCGCGCGGGCGGAGTGCTCCACGCGCAGGCCGGGCTCGGGCGCGACCGCGTACTTCAGGCCGATGTCCGCCTCGCCCCGCAGCAGCCACTGGCTGACCGCGTCGGGCGCGCCGACCAGCAGCTCGACGCGGCTGCCGGGCTGCGCGCGCCAGAAGTCCTGCATGAACGCCGGCATGAAATCGGTGGCGAAGCCTTCGGTGCAGCACAGGCGCACGCGCGCCGACGACTCCTGCCCGAGCTGGCGCACCTGGTCGAGCATCTGCCCGGCATCCGCCACCGCGTGCCGCAGGTGGGCCGCGAGCCGCTGCCCCGCCGCCGTGAGCACCATGCCCCGCGCCTGCCGCTCGAAGAGCGCGGCGCCCAGGCCGTCCTCCAGCTTGGCGATCTGGCGGCTCACGGCGGACGGGGCGACGAAGAGCCGGGAGGCCGCCTGGTTGACCGAACCCGCCTGCGCCACTTCCAGGAAGTAGCGCACGGGCGTGCTGTGCAGGGAAAGCGATGCCATGGAGAGCCGAGGTGGGCGATGGGGAAGGGATGGGCGCCGCAAGCAGGCCGCGGCGCGACCGCGATCCTCGGCCAGCATTGCGCCAAAGGCAATACCCAGGTGCCAAAACAGCACTTCCGGCAACGGGTTTCTGGCCTTCCACTTGCATGGCATACCGTGAAAGGATTACCGCATGCACCGCCACGATGCCATCGCCCTGGCCCACGCCTATTTCGACGACGGCCGCTTCCTCGACGACCTGCGCCGCCGCGTGGCGCTGCGCACCGAAAGCGACACCGGCAGCGCGCCGCCCGCGCTCGCCGCCTACCTGCAGGGCGAACTCATGCCGCGCCTGGCCGCCCTCGGCTTCGAGGGCACGGTGGTACCCAACCCGCAGCCCGGGGCCGGCCCGTTCCTCATCGCCCGGCGGGTGGAAGACCCGTCGCTGCCCACGGTGCTCGCCTATGGCCACGGCGACGTGACCAGCGGCCAGGACGCGCTCTGGGACGAGGGCCTGGGCCCTTGGTCGCTCACGGCCCGGGGCGACCGGCTCTACGGCCGGGGCACGGCCGACAACAAGGGGCAGCACACCATCGCCCTGGGGGCGCTCGCGGCGGTGCTGCAGGCGCGCGGGGGCCGGCTCGGCTACAACATGACCTGGCTCATCGAGATGGGCGAGGAGGCCGCGTCCCCCGGCCTGCACGCCGTGTGCGCCGCGCACCGCGAGGCCCTGCGCGCGCAGCTCTTCCTGGCGAGCGACGGCCCGCGCGTGAGCGCGGCGCGCCCCACCCTCTTCCTGGGATCGCGCGGGGCGGTCAACTTCACGCTGCGCCTGCGCGAGAGGCCGCGCGCCTACCACTCGGGCAACTGGGGCGGCGTGCTGGCCAACCCGGCCACGCGGCTGTGCCATGCCGTGGCCACGATGGTGGACGCACGCGGGCGCATCACGCTGCCGGGGCTGCGCCCGCCGCCGGTCCCCGCCGCCGTGCGCCGGGCGCTGGCCTCCATCGCGATCGGCGGCGGCGAGGGCGACCCGGCGCTCTCCGAGGGCTGGGGCGAGCCCGGGCTCTCCCCCGCCGAGCGGCTCATGGCCTGGAACACGCTGGAAGTGCTGGCGATGGGGGCCGGGCAGCCCCAGCGCCCGGTGAACGCCATCCCGGGCGAGGCCGTGGTGCACTGCCAGCTGCGCTTCGTGGTGGGCACGCCGTGGCAGGCGCTCGAATCCATCGTGCGCCGGCACCTGGACGCGCACGGCTTCGCCGACGTGGAGGTGGCCATCACCCTCGCGGGCGGGGCGACGCGGCTCGACCCCGACCACCCCTGGGTGGACTGGGCGCGGGGCTCGATCGGGCGCAGCGCCGGCCAGCCGCCCGACGTGCTGCCCAACCTCGCGGGCTCCCTGCCCAACGACGTGTTCGCCGACCTGCTGGACCTGCCCACGCTGTGGGTGCCGCACTCCTACCCCGCCTGCGCGCAGCATGCCCCGAACGAGCACCTGCTCGCGCCCGTGGTGCGCGAGGGCCTGGGCATCATGGCGGGGCTGTACTGGGACCTGGGCGAGACCACCGGGGAGGCGGCCGCCCCCTGGTTCCGCAAGGCGGCCCGGACCGACCCGCAGCCACAGCCACAGCCACAGACGTCGCCGGCCGGTGCCTGACGCGCCGCCCGCGCGCGGCTCACGCCCTCCCCCTTTCACCCTTCCACCGATCCCCCTCGAACCCCAGGCCCTGTCCACCATGAAGCACCACCCTCCCCTCGCCCCGTCCTCCCGCCTGCCCCGCCGCGCGTTCTCCCGGGGCCTGCTGGCCACGGCCGCCGCCGCGCTGCTGCCCGCCGCGGCGCGCGCCGAGGAGGCCTGGCCGGGGGGCAAGCCCATCAAGCTGGTCGTTCCGTTCCCGCCGGGCGGCGGCACCGACCTGGTGGCACGGGCGCTCGGGCAGCGCCTGGCGGACCGGCTGAAGCAGGCCGTGGTGGTGGACAACCGGCCGGGCGCCTCCACCATCATCGGCACCGATGCCGTGGCCAAGGCCGCGCCCGACGGCTACACGCTGCTGCTGTCGGGCTCGACCAGCTACACCGTGAACCCGGCACTGCGCACCCGCATGCCCTACGACCCGGTGCGCGACCTCGCGCCCATCGTGATCGTGGCGCGCACGCCGCTCGTGCTGGTGGTGCGCTCGGAGCTGCCCTGGCGCTCGGTGGCCGACGTGGTGGCCGCCGCCCGGGCTCGGCCCCGGGGCGTCCGCTATGCCACCTTCGGCCCCGGCTCGGGCCCGCACCTCGCGGGCGAGCTGCTCGCGCTGGCCACGGACGTGAAGCTCCAGGACGTGCCCTACAAGGGCAGCAGCCAGAGCACGGTGGCCGTGATCGGCGGGGAGATCGAGCTGGGCATCGACACCGTGGCCGCCGTGGCGCCGCACGTCAAATCGGGCAAGCTGCGCGCCCTGGCCATCATCGGCGCGGTGCGCTCCAGCCTGCTGCCCGACGTGCCCACCATGGCCGAGCTGCAGTGGCCCGACGCCACCTTCGACGCGTGGTACGGCTTCGCGGCACCGGCCCGCACGCCCCTGCCCATCCTCGGGCGGCTCGCGCGCGAGGTGAACGCGGCCATGGCCGATCCGGGCCTGCAGGCGCAGCTGCGCGCGCAGGGCCTGGAGCCGGTCGCCATCGGCGCCACGGCCTTCCGCCAGCAGATGGACGCGGAGATCGGCCGCTACCGCGCGCTGGCGCACCGCGCCGGCATCGTGGTGGAGTGACTCCGGTCCGCGGGAGGGCCCTTCTGAGGCTGCGGGGGGTGTGCGGCGCGGATTCCGGCTCCCGCATGCTCCATGTCGCCGTCTTTGCTACGTTTCTTGCTACCAAATGAATAGCAAAAGAAAACGGGCCCCGAGGGGCTAATGCCAGTCAGATAAGCCCTTGGAAGTCTGATGGGAGCTAAAAAGGGAACGTGTGCAACACGTTCCCTTTTTGCTTTGCGCCTGCTCGAAAACACCCTGGCCCAAACCCTGCAACAAGCCCCCAACGATAGCCTGGGGGAGTTGGCGCAGTTGATCGACAACGAGTGGATCACCCAAGCCCTTGCCGCCAGCGGCAAGGCCAGCATCCGCAGGCGCAAGCTTCCAGCCGAGCACGCCATCTGGCTGGTCATCGGTTTGTCGCTATATCGGCAACTGCCGATGTGGCAGGTGGTGCAGCAGCTGTCCTTGAGTCTGGGCGACAACGATCTGCCCGTACCCAGTG
>NZ_QLTA01000044.1 GCF_003269065.1 Paracidovorax anthurii | reverse complement strand
TGGTGCATCACTCCGACCGGGGCATCCAGTACTGCTCTGGCTACTACCAGGCCATCCACGATCGCCACGGGCTGACCTGCTCGATGACCGATGGCTACGATTGCTACCAGAACGCACTGGCCGAGCGGGTCAATGGCATTCTCAAAGGCGAGTTCCTGCTGTGCAGACCTGCCGATCTGGCGCAGGCCCGGCGCATGGTGAGCCAGTCAGTTCCCATCTACAACAACCAACGGCCTCATCTGTCGTTGAAAATGCAAACGCCCGATGCCGTGCATCGGGCGTCTCTGGCCGGCCAATGCCGGTCTGTTCAATGATCCAGGTGTCAACCTAGATCAGGACGGGTCACCGGGCCATCCCAGTGCCCCCTGTGGAGGGCAACGGCCACGCGCAGCGAGGGAGCGTGAGCGCCCTTTTCATTGCCGGGCCGCCTCCACCCCTTCCGTGTTCAGACCTGGAACTGCGAAGGCCGCACCACGTACCCATAGCGGCGCGGCAGGTCGGCCGACTGCACGGGCGCGGGCACCCAGAGGCCGCGCTCCACGGCCCGGGCGGCCAGTTCCATGTCGAGGGTGTGCACGAGGCCGAGCACGCGGCCGTCGAACAGGTAGAGCCGGCCCGCCTCGTCGAGAAGGCACTCGCGCACGGCCGAGCGCATGCCGGTGTGCGCGGCGATGGAAAAGCCCTCCCCGCCATCCCCGGTGGCAGACACCTCGACGCGCCACACCACGGGCGTGGCCTCCAGCTCCACATACACGCGCTGCGGACCGTTCTGGAAGAACCAGCGGCCCTGGGCGTCGGCCTCGTAGTTGCGGTGGATGAAGTCGATGAGCTTCTCGTGCTGCAGCAGCGCGCCGCGCGCCCCGGGGAACGGGCCCTGCGCCTGCACGGCGTCGTCGCGCATGAACCAGCGGCCCCGCGCGTCCAGCCCCAGCCAGCCGTAGCAGTCGGGCACGTGGGGCCACCGGGCGATGGCCTGCTTGACGATGTCATCCATGCGGCGATCCTAAGCCGCCGGCCCCCGCCCCCGCGTCTGAGGGCGCGCCGGCCACGATGCCCGCGCGCCGGGCCAGCCAGTCGGCCACGGCCTCGGGCATGGCCCGCACGTGGCCCGGCAGCCGGCCGTGCGTGAAGCCCACGTGCCCGCCGTGCGCGGGCTGCCAGAGCGTGACGTGCGGGCCCGCCTCGTGCGCGCGCGGCAGGCTCGCGGCCGGCACGAAGGGGTCGTTGAGCGCGTTCACGGCCAGCGCGGGGATGCGGATGCGCCCGAGCAGCGGCTTGGCCGAGGCGCGGCGCCAGTAGTCGTCGGCATCGCGGAAGCCGTGCAGCGGCGCCGTGAACACGTCGTCGAACGCATGCAGGTCGCGCGCGGCCCGCAGCGCCTCGCGGTCGAACAGGCCCGGGTGCTGGCGCCACTTGGCCAGCGCCTTGGGCACCATGGTGCGCAGGAACATGCGCGTATAGACCTGCCGGTTGAACCCGCGCCCGATGGCGAACCCGCCTGCCGCGAGGTCCAGCGGCGAGCAGATGGCCGCCACCGCGTCGGCGCTGCGCGCCGCGAGCGCCCCATGCTCGGCCGCCCAGCGCAGCAGCGCGTTGCCGCCCAGCGAGACGCCCGCCACGATGACCGGCGCGCGCGGCCCCTCGCCCGCGCCGCCCGGGCGCTGGCGCGCGGCCATGCGCGCGAGGATCCAGTCGATCTCCTCATGGTCGCCCGAGTGGTAGGCGCGCGGCGCGAGGTTGAGCTCGCCGCTGCAGCCCCGGAAATGCGGCACCGCGCAGTCCCAGCCACGCTCGCGCGCCACGCCGGCGAAGGCCTCGGCATAGTGGCTGCGCGAGGAGCCCTCCAGCCCGTGGAAGAGCACGAGCAGCGGGCGCGGCCCCGCTGGCGACCCGGTGCCGTCCTCCAGGAAATCCACGTCCACGAAGTCGCCGTCGGGCGCGGTCCAGCGCTCGCGCCGGTAGACCGGCGGCCCCGGCAGCGCGCGGCGCGCGGCCAGCGCCGGCCAGATGGTCTGCAGATGGCCCCCGGGGAGCCAGCGGGGAGCTACATATTTCATAGCAACATCTTCAGCAAACACGGCGACATGAGCGCTATTCGATCCCCAGAAACCGTGCCGGAGGGATTCCGTGCGGCCTCAGGCTCAGTGCAGCACGGGCGGCGCGGCGCCGGCCGCGGCCTCGTGCACGGTGCCGGGGCTGGCGTGGTGGGCCACGAGGCGCCAGCCCTGCGGGGTCTTGTGGTAGACGTTGGTGGACTGCACCAGGGCCTCGCGCACGCCGCCGTCGATGCGCACCTCCACGTGCTCCACCACGCTGTGCACCGCGCTGGCGAGCGCCTGCACGCGGTGCACCTGCGCGGGCCGCGCGCGCAGCCCGCCATGCGCGAACATCGCGGAGAAGGCCGCGCGGATGGCGCCGGCGCCCAGCAGGCGCGGGCCGCCGGGGTTGACGCAGACGATGTCGTCCTCCTCGGCCCAGCAGGCCATGAAGCGGTCGATGTCGCCCGCCTGCATGGCCTCGTAGAACGCGGCCTCGATGTCGTCGGCGGAGCCGCCCACGAGGGCGGCGCGGTAGGGAGTGCGGGTGGTCATGGGCTTGGCGGACGGTCTTTGCGCACGGAAAGGGCCATTGTCGGGAATTCGGCCCGGATGCGCACCCACCCGCCAACCTCTTGTGACAACCGCGCTCCGGCCCGCGGCGCGGCCGCACCCCGCCCGGCTGCGGCAGAATGGCCCGGCGCCGGCGCGGCCCCTCTGGTTTCTGTCCGCTCCCTTCCGCTTTCCCCGCCCGGCAAACACCACCATGCAACGTCTTCTCGCCACCCTCGCCGCCGTGCTCGCGCTCTCGGGCTGCGGCTACAACGACTTCCAGCGCCTGGACGAGCAGAGCAAGGCCGCCTGGAGCGAGGTGCTCAACCAGTACCAGCGCCGCGCCGACCTCGTGCCCAACATCGTCGCCACCGTCAAGGGCGAGGCCGCCTTCGAGCAGGACACGCTCACCAAGGTGGTGGAGGCGCGCGCCAGGGCCACGTCGATCCAGGTCACGCCCGAGACGCTGAACAACCCCGAGGCGTTCAAGCAATTCCAGCAGGCGCAGGGCGAGCTCTCTTCCGCGCTCTCGCGCCTCATGGTGGTGGCCGAGCGCTACCCGCAGCTGCAGGCCAACCAGGGCTTCCGCGACCTGCGCGTGACGCTGGAGGGCACCGAGAACCGCATCACCGTGGCGCGCAACCGCTACATCCAGACCGTGCAGGAATACAACGTGCTCGCGCGCAGCTTCCCCACCAACCTCACGGCCAGCGTGTTCAGCTACAGCCCCAAGCCCAGCTTCGCCGTGCAGAACGAGGCGCAGATCAGCACGCCGCCCGCGGTGGATTTCTCCCGGCCGGCGGCCCCCGCGGCCTCCCGCTGACCCGCCGCCCCTGGTTGGCACGCCTTTCATGCTCCATGTCGCCGTCCTCCGGACTTTTCTAGCTATCTTTTGCATAGCAATCGGATGCGGTGCGGGCCCGGCGCGGGCGCAGCGCGCGGTGCCGCCCTTCACGGCCCACGTGACCGACGAGACCGGCACCCTCGGCGCCGCCGAGCGCGAGCGGCTGGAGGCGCGCCTTGCCGGCATCGAGCAGCGCCGGGGCACGCAGATCGCCGTGCTGATGGTGCGCACCACCGCGCCCGAAGACATCGCCGCCTTCGCCAACCGCGTGGGCAACGCCTGGAAGATCGGCAGAAAAGACGTGGGCGACGGCGTGCTGGTGGTGGTGGCGCGGGACGATCGGCGCATGCGCATCGAGGTGGCCAAGGCGCTGGAAGGCGCGATCCCCGACATCGCCGCCGCGCGCATCATCGACGAGGCCATGAAGCCGCGCTTCCGGGCTGGCGACTACGCGGGCGGGCTGGACGCCGCCATCGGCCAGCTCGACGCGCGCATCGAGGGCGAGAACCTGCCCACGCCCGGGGTCGGGGCTGGGGCCCCGCAGGCCCCGCGCGGCGAGCGCGGCACGGACTGGGGCGATTTCGCGATCTTCCTCTTCTTCGGCGTGATGGTCGGCGGCCCCGTGGCACGCGGCATCTTCGGCAACCGCCTGGGCGGCCTGATCATGGGCGGCGTGGTGGGGCTGTTCGCGTTCCTCTTCACGGCCAGCCCCTGGCTCGCGGCCGCGGCCGGGCTAGTGGCGCTGCTCTACACCGGGCTCTTCGGCGGGCGCGGCGTGACGGCCGGGCGGGGCCGGCGCACGGGCGCGGGCTTCTCCACTGGCGTCGGCACGGGTGCTGTCCTGGGCAGTTGGAGCAGCGACAGCGGCAGCAGCAGCAGTGACTCCGGCGGGTCCAGCTCCGGCGGCGGGGGCGACTTCGGCGGGGGCGGCGCCTCGGGCGACTGGTAGCCCGCCGGCCGAGCGCCCCCACCGCCCGCACCGTTGCCCGTCCATCCCGTCGCCCCTCCATCCCGTCGCCCCTCCACCTTTCGACTCCCACCGAGCACCGCCCATGGCCTCCAGCGCTTCCCCGCACCGCCCGCCTCCGCCCGCGCCGCGCCCGGGGCGGCTTGTCGCCCGCATCGCGCGCCTCCTGCGCCACCGCTGGGCGGAAGGCCGGCTGCACCGCGCCCTGCCCCCTGATCTGCTGGAACGCCTGGCCCGCCGCGTGGCCGCGAGCGAGGCGCGCCACACGGGCCAGATCCGCATCTGCGCCGAAGGCGGCCTGCCCGCGAGCTACCTCTGGCGCGGCGCCAGCGCGCGCGAGCGCGCCGTGACGCTCTTCGGCAAGCTGCGCGTGTGGGACACCGAGCACAACAACGGCGTGCTCATCTACCTGCTGCTGGCCGAGCAGGCGATCGAGATCGTGGCCGACCGCGCCCTGGCCCGCACCGTGCCCCCCGAGACCTGGCGCGCGATGGTCGCGCGCATGGGCGGCGCCTTCCGCGCCGGGCACTACGAAGACGGGCTCACGCAAGCGCTGGAAGAGGTGTCGGCGCTGCTGGTGGCGCATTTCCCGGCAGGCGGCGGCGCGGGCCCCCATGGCGGCAACGAACTGCCCGACGCGCCGGTGCTGGCGGGGAGTGCACTGCGCGAAGCGTAGTTTCTCGCGCCGCGGCTTCGCATGGCGGCAGGTTCCTGCGGTTGGCGGCTGGGCCCCTTTGCCGTTGCGCCCCAAGATCGCCGCAACGCTGGCGCCCCGAGGTGCCGCAGAAAGGCGCTCCTTGGACCCGGTACGACATTCCGGCCGCTCGCGGCCCCGCGAAAGCAGCCCAGCCGGCACACCCGAGGATGATGGGTCGGGCTTCGGGGTTTCGCGCGGGCCCCGGGGGGCTGGGTAGTGGCTTTTTTGGGGGATGTCGCGGGATTTGCTGGGTTTCTTGCTATTGTTTTTGTAGTTGCTGGGTGGTTACGTTCCGGGGCCGGGATTTCGCCCCGGCGGGCGAGTCACTTTCTTTCGCTTCGCCGAAAGAAAGTAACCAAAGAAAGGGCGACCCTGCTGTCTGCGTCCCCCTTCGCCCGTGGGGCGAAGGGGGCAACCTGCGGTGCTCGGTCGCGGGGCGCGGCTGCGGAACTCGCTGCGCGCTGCGCGCTCCGCTCGGACAACCGCAGCCAGTCAGATCACGAAGCGGATGTGTCCTGCGGCACATCCGCGCGCCCCGCGCCCTGTGCTCCTCGGCGCAGCCAGAAGGGTGGGGAGCACACGGGCCATCGCTGCGCTCGGCCCCCGATGCGCGAGTGCTTCGCACCGCGCACTGCAGCGCGGAAAGGATACAGAGCCAAGCCAGGGCCGAGCGCAGCGATGGCCCGTGTGGGTTTGGGGCCGAGCAACGCGACGGCCCGGCTCGCCCCTTCTGGATGCGCCTGGGGCGCGCAGGGCGCGGGGTGGCGGGTGTGCCGAAGGACACACCCGCTTCGTTGTCTAGCTCGCCGGGGTTGTTCGAGCGAAGCGCGCAGCGCGTAGCGAGTTCCACGGCGCACCCCGTGACTGAGCACCCCAGGTTGCCCCGTAGCGCAGCGAAGGGGTCGCAGACAGCAGGGTCGCCCTTTCTTTGGTTACTTTCTTTCGGCGAAGCGAAAGAAAGTAACTCGGCCGCCGGGCCGAGACCCGGCTCCGGAAAACAATCCCCCCACAAACCGTCCCACAGACAGCCACCGAGGACGATGGACAACCCGGTCAAAACCCCCCGGCAATCCTCAGAGCCCTTCGGCCCGCGCGATCAGCAAATCATCAGAACAGAAGAAAAGGCCGCCACGCAAAGGCCTCTCTCCACACAATGAGGGGAAGCGCCAACCCGCCGCCCCGCTGACCCCGCCGCCCAATGCGCCGTACGTAGAAGGAAGAAAGCCCTGGTGTGCGCTTGCATGCGGAATGCTATCGCCCGCCCTTTCCCGACCACCGTCGGGCGCACCGCATGCGAATGTCGGAGGGCACCTACCCGAGAGTCCAGTTTCCGCAGAGCGCAACGCCGTCCGGCCGCGCTCCGGCAAAAGGGCAAAAAAAAGCCGCCCGAAGGCGCAATGCCAGTCAGTTAAGCCCTGACCGACAGCCTTTGAGGCCGCTTGAAACAAAAAAGGAGCGCATTTCGCGCTCCTTCTTGCAGGGTTGGCTGGATCGCAAACGCTTAACTGACTGGCATTGGCCCGAAGGCGGCTTGCATGCATGCGCGGACAGGCGCGAGGGTCGGTCAGCGCTTCTGGCGGAACTTGCGCAGCGCGGCGATCTGGGCGGCCATCACGGCCAGCTCGGACTGCGCCTTGGCGAAATCGACGTCGCTCTTGGCGTTCTTGAGGGCTTCTTCGGCGGCCGCGCGGGCGGCTGCGGCCTTCTCGTCGTCCAGGTCCTTGCCGCGGATGGCGGTGTCGGACAGCACGGTCACGCGCTCGGGCTGCACTTCGAGAATGCCGCCGGCCACGAAGACGAACTCTTCGCCGCCATCGGCCGTCTCGATGCGCACCGATCCCGGCTTGATGCGCGTGATCAGCGGCGTGTGGCGCGGATAGATGCCGAGCTCGCCGGCCTCGCCGGGCAGCGCGACGAAGCGCGCCTCACCCGAGAAGATGGACTCTTCGGCGCTGACCACATCGACGTGGATGGTGTTCATGGGTTTTCCTCTGGGCTCTGGGAGAAGGTGGACTGAGCAAGCAGACGGGAGGGCCCGCTAGGCGCCGCGCACAGCCGTACGGAAGTACGGCGAGCACGGCAACGACGCGGGCTGCCCGTATGCGCCGCTCAAGCGACCTTCTTGGCCTTTTCGAAGGCTTCGTCGATGGTCCCGACCATGTAGAACGCCTGCTCGGGCAGGTGGTCGCATTCGCCGTTCACGATCATCTTGAAGCCGCGGATCGTCTCGGCCAGCGGCACGTACTTGCCGGGCGAGCCCGTGAACACTTCGGCCACGTGGAAGGGCTGCGACAGGAAACGCTGGATCTTCCGGGCGCGGGCCACGAGGAGCTTGTCCTCGGGGGCCAGTTCGTCCATGCCCAGGATCGCGATGATGTCGCGCAGTTCCTTGTAGCGCTGCAGCGTGCCCTGCACGCCGCGGGCCACGCCGTAGTGCTCCTCGCCCACGACCTGCGGGTCGAGCTGGCGGCTGGTGGAGTCGAGCGGATCGACGGCGGGGTAGATACCCAGCGCGGCGATGTCACGCGACAGCACCACGGTGGAGTCCAGGTGAGCGAAGGTGGTGGCGGGCGACGGGTCGGTCAAGTCATCGGCAGGCACGTACACGGCCTGGATCGACGTGATCGAGCCGACCTTGGTGGACGTGATGCGCTCTTGCAGGCGGCCCATTTCCTCGGCCAGCGTCGGCTGGTAGCCCACGGCGGAGGGCATGCGGCCCAGCAGTGCGGACACTTCGGTGCCGGCCAGCGTGTAGCGGTAGATGTTGTCCACGAAGAACAGCACGTCGCGGCCTTCGTCGCGGAACGACTCGGCGATGGTCAGGCCCGTGAGGGCCACGCGCAGACGGTTGCCCGGGGGCTCGTTCATCTGGCCGTAAACCATGGCCACCTTGGACTCGCCGAGGTTCTCCAGGTTCACCACGCCGGAATCGGCCATCTCGTGGTAGAAGTCGTTCCCTTCGCGGGTCCGCTCGCCCACGCCGGCGAACACGGACAGACCCGAGTGCGCCTTGGCGATGTTGTTGATGAGCTCCATCATGTTCACGGTCTTGCCCACGCCGGCGCCACCGAACAGGCCCACCTTGCCGCCCTTGGCGAACGGGCAGACCAGGTCGATCACCTTGATGCCGGTTTCGAGCAGTTCCTGCGAGGGCGACAGTTCGTCGTACGCAGGCGCCTTGCGGTGGATGGAGGCCGTCAGGGCCTGGTCCACGGGGCCGCGCTCGTCGATGGGGTTGCCCAGCACGTCCATGATGCGGCCCAGCGTCGCCTTGCCCACGGGCACGGTGATCGAGTTGCCGGTGTTGGTCACCATGAGGCCGCGGCGCAGGCCGTCGGACGAACCCAGCGCGATGGTACGCACCACGCCGTCGCCGAGCTGCTGCTGAACTTCCAGGGTCAGCGCGGAGCCTTCGAGCTTCAGCGCGTCATACACCTTGGGCATCCGGTCGCGCGGGAACTCGACGTCCACCACGGCGCCGATACATTGAACGATCTTGCCCTGAACGCCTGCGTTCACTTGGGTGTTCTCTTGAGCCATTGCATTTGCTCCAAAAATTTAAACTGCCGCGGCACCCGCGACGATCTCCGAAAGTTCCTTCGTGATCGCGGCCTGGCGCGTCTTGTTGTAGACCAGCTTGAGTTCGCCGATGACGTTGCCCGCGTTGTCCGTGGCGGCCTTCATGGCCACCATGCGCGCCGACTGCTCGGAGGCCATGTTCTCGGCCACGGCCTGGTAGATCAGCGATTCGACGTAGCGCACGAGCAGATCGTCGATCACGCTCTGGGCATCGGGCTCGTAGATGTAGTCCCAGCCGTGCTCGGTCTTCTCCGCCTTCAGCTTCTCGGACGAGAGCGGCAGGAGCTGCTCCACGACCGATTCCTGCTTCATGGTGTTGATGAACTTGGTGTACGACAGGTACACGCCGTTGATCTTGCCTTCGGCATACGCATCGAGCAGCACCTTGACGGGGCCGATCAGCTTGTCGAGATGGGGCGTGTCGCCCAGGCCCGTCACGTGCGAGACCACCTGGGCACCCACACGGTTCAGGAAGCCCAGGCCCTTGTTGCCGATGGCCACGGCCTGCGTGGACACGCCCTGCGATTGCAGGTCGCGCAGCTTGGCCGTCACGGCGCGCAGCACGTTGGTGTTCATGCCGCCGCACAGACCCTTGTCCGTCGTCACCACGATGAAGCCCGCCACCTTGGCGTCGTTCGTCTTCATGAAGGGGTGGACGTACTCGGGATTGGCCTCGCCCAGATTCGCCGCGATGTTGCGGATCTTCTCGCTGTACGGACGGGCGGCACGCATGCGGTCCTGCGCCTTGCGCATCTTGGACGCGGCCACCATTTCCATGGCCTTGGTGATCTTCTTGGTGTTCTCCACCGATTTGATCTTGCCGCGAATTTCCTTGCCTGCTGCCATGCTTAGACCCCTACGTTGGCCGCCGCCACGGCTACGCCACCCCCGAGGGGGGTGCGAGCGGGCGTGAAGCGGTTGTGCGCTGCGCTCATGTGGCTCCTCGTCCGGTTCAGGCGAACGACTTCTTGAACGCGCCGATGGCGGCCGTCAGCTCAGCCTCGGCATCCTTGTCCATCGCCTTGTCCTTCTCCAGCTTGGACAGCAGTGCGCCGTGGCTGGTCTTCAGGAACTGGTGCAGGCCGGATTCGAACGCCAGGACCTTCTTCACGTCCACATCGTCCAGGAAGCCCTTGTTCACCGCGAACAGCGTGGCGCCCATCAGGCTGATGGACTGCGGGCTGTACTGCGGCTGCTTGAGCAGTTCGGTCACGCGGGCGCCGCGGTCGAGCTGCTTGCGGGTGGCTTCGTCCAGATCGGATGCGAACTGCGCGAAAGCGGCCAGCTCGCGGTACTGCGCGAGGTCGGTACGGATACCGCCGGACAGGTTCTTGATCAGCTTGGTCTGCGCTGCGCCACCCACGCGGGACACCGAGATACCGGCGTTGATGGCGGGGCGGATGCCGGCGTTGAACAGGCTGGTTTCCAGGAAGATCTGGCCGTCGGTGATCGAGATCACGTTGGTCGGAACGAAGGCGGACACGTCGCCGGCCTGGGTTTCGATCACGGGCAGGGCCGTCAGCGAACCCGTCTTGCCCTTGACCTCACCCTTGGTGAAGGCTTCGACGTAGTCGGCGTTCACGCGGGCTGCACGCTCCAGCAGGCGGCTGTGGAGATAGAACACGTCGCCGGGGAAGGCTTCGCGGCCCGGCGGGCGGCGCAGCAGCAGCGAGACCTGGCGGTAGGCCACGGCCTGCTTGGACAGGTCGTCATAGACGATCAGCGCGTCTTCGCCGCGGTCGCGGAAATATTCGCCCATCGTGCAGCCGGAGTAGGCCGACACGTACTGCATGGCGGCGGACTCGGAAGCCGATGCGGCCACCACGATCGTGTATTCCATGGCGCCGGCCTGCTCCAGGGCGCGCACCACGTTCTTGATCGACGATGCCTTCTGGCCGATGGCGACGTAGATACACGTCACGCCCTGGCCCTTCTGGTTGATGATCGCGTCGATGGCCACGGCGGTCTTGCCGGTCTGGCGGTCGCCGATGATCAGCTCGCGCTGGCCACGGCCCACGGGCACCATGGAGTCGATCGACTTCAGGCCGGTCTGCAGCGGCTGGCCCACGGATTCACGGGCGATCACGCCGGGCGCGACCTTCTCGATCACGTCGGTCAGCTTGGCGTTGATCGGGCCCTTGCCGTCGATGGGCTGGCCCAGGGCGTTCACCACGCGGCCGATCAGTTCGGGGCCCACGGGCACTTCCAAGATGCGGCCCGTGCACTTGACGGTGTCGCCTTCGGAGATGTGCTCGTACTCGCCCAGGATCACGGCGCCGACGGAGTCGCGCTCCAGGTTCAGCGCGAGGCCGTAGGAGGGCTGACCGTCCTTGGCGGCGGGGAATTCGAGCATTTCGCCCTGCATCACTTCCGACAGGCCATGGACACGCACGATACCGTCGGTCACGGACACCACGGTGCCCTGGTTGCGGATGTCGCTGCTGGCTGCCAGACCTTCGATGCGGCTCTTGATCAGTTCAGAGATTTCTGCGGGATTGAGTTGCATGACTCTTTCCTTCTTTCTAGGGTTAGCCGAAACCTCGGGCGCTTACGCGACGAGGGCCGCTTTCATTTGTTCCAGACGGGCCTTGACCGAGGTGTCGAGCACCTCGTCGCCCACGACCACGCGAACGCCGCCGATCAGCGAATCGTCCAGCTGCACGGAGAGGTTCAGCTTGCGGCCGAAGCGCTTCTCGAGCGATGCGCCGAGATCCGCCAGCGCGGAGGCATCGAGCGGAAAAGCGCTGTGGACGACGGCGTCGGACGAGCCATTGCGGCGATTGACGAGGGCACGGAACTGCGCGGCCACCTCGGGCAGCGCTTCCAGGCGGCCGTTGTCGATGAGCACGCGCAGGAAATTGCGGGCCGCATCGGTCAGCGGGGCACGAACCACACCGGCGATCACGTCGAACAGCTGCTCGGGCGAAACCTTCGGGTTGTCGGCCAGCAGCCGGAGCTGCGGGTTGGCAGCGATCGCCGCCAGCTCGTCCACCCAGGCGGCGGTGCCGCCCAGGTCAGCGCCCGACTGGGCGGTGCTGGCCTTGAACAGGGCTTCCGCGTAAGGGCGGGCAATGGTGGCGAGTTCTGCCATGGTTGCGTCCCTTACTTACAGCTCGGTCTTGAGGCGGTTCAGCAGATCGGCGTGGACACCGGCATTGACCTCCTTGCGGAGAATCTGCTCGGCACCCTTGACGGCCAGCGCGGCCACCTGCTCACGCAGGGCCTCGCGGGCCTGCACGGTCTGCTGCTCGGCCTCGGCGCGGGCGGCGGCGACGATCTTGTTGCCTTCCTCGGTCGCGCGGGCCTTGGCCTCTTCGATGATGGCCTGGGCACGGCGTTCGGCGTCCGCAAGACGCGATGCCGTCTCGGTGCGCGTCTGCGCGAGTTCCTTCTCGACGCGCTGGTTCACAGCGGTGAGTTCGGACTTGGCGCGATCGGCAGCAGCGAGGCCTTCGGCGATTTTCTGGGCTCGCTCATCCAGCGCCTTCGCGATCGGGGGCCACACGAACTTCATCGTGAACAGCACCAGGATCAGGAAGACGATGGCTTGGACGAACAGGGTCGCGTTGATACTCACGGCAACACCTTTCTCGTTGGGCGTTGGACGGGGGCTCAGGCCAGGACGAAGGGGTTGGCGAAAGCGAACAGCAGGGCGATGGCCACGCCGATCAGGAAGGCGGCGTCGATCAGACCGGCCAAGATGAACATCTTGGTTTGCAGTTCGTTGATCAGCTCGGGCTGGCGTGCGGAAGCTTCGAGGTACTTGCCACCCATCAGAGCGATACCGATCGATGCGCCGATGGCGCCCAGACCCACGATCAGACCACAAGCCAGAGCGACGAGACCGAGAATGTTTTCCATGATGACTCCTAGGATGAAAAGAAGGAAAGGTTGAAAAGAAACGAAAGGGAAGGCTCAGTGAGCTTCATGTGCCTGGCCGAGGTAGATCAGCGCCAGCATCATGAAAATGAAGGCTTGCAGGGTGATCACCAGGATGTGGAAGATCGCCCAGATCGAGCCTGCAATGATGTGCCCCACGGGGAGCAACACACCGGAAAGCGACATGGCTGCCGCGCCGCCCATCAGGGCGATCAGCATGAACACCAACTCACCAGCGTACATATTGCCAAACAGCCGCATGCCATGCGACACGGTCTTGGCAACGTATTCGATGATCTGCATCAGCAGATTGATCACACCCAGGATCAGGGCGAAGACGGGATTCTTGCTCGTGCCGAACGGCGCCGTGACCAGCTCGTGCGCCCAGCCGCCCACGCCCTTGATCTTGACGCTGTAATAGAAGCAGAGGATGAGCACGGCCGTTGACAGGCCCAGCGTGGTGGACAGATCGGCCGTGGGCACGACGCGCAGGTAGGCGTGGTGCGGATCATGGCCGGCCGCGCCGTAGATCTGCGCCCAGATGGCGGGCAGCAGATCGACGGGAAGCATGTCCATCGCGTTCATGAGGAAGATCCACACGAACACCGTGAGGGCCAGGGGAGCGATGAACTTGCGGCTCTCGGCGTTGTGGATGTTGGCCTTGGCCTGGTTGTCCACCATCTCGACGAGGATCTCGACCGCGGCCTGGAACCGGCCGGGGACGCCGGACGTGGCCGTGCGCGCGGCGCGCCAGAAGACGAAAAGAGCCAGAAAACCGAGAACCAAACCGACCACCACCGAGTCAATGTTGACCACGGAGAAATCGACGATGGACTTCTGCTTGATGTTCTGGAGATGCTGCAAGTGGTGAACGATGTATTCACTGGCAGTCGGGGCGTGCGCTTCTGCGGCCATCGGACAACTCTTCTCTCAATCAATCGGTTTGCGGACACCGGGCCGCACCATGAGTGCGATCCAGTACGTTTTCATCGTCACCACCATGCCGGCGAGCAAAGCCAGCCAGCTCAATCCCGGCACCAGCCGGGGCGCCGCCGCCAGCATGGCGACGGTCAACGCAATCTTGACCAGCTCCCAGCCGAAGAGACCCGCCAGCGCAGCTCCCGCAGAAGCCCTTTCGCGCGCCATGCCCCGGGCAAAGAGCGCCGCGGGGATCACCACCGCCAGCGCGCCATATCCCGCAGACCAGGCGACATGGGATTTCCCGGACACCCACCACGCCACGAGGGCCGACAGGAATCCGACCAACACCTGGCTCGCGACGATGCGCCATACGGACACCCGTGGATGGCGCCTCCGCCACTCTTGCGCCTCAGCGGCGGAGAGGGGCTTGAAGCCAGGATCTTCGGCCTCAGTTTCAGTGTCCGGGACGACTGTTTTCATCGTTCGATAACGCCCCGTTTACGGTCTGAAACTTCTCACAAAGCCGCTGATTATAAGTAAAAACCCGTTGCATCCAGCAATGCCCTGGCACGCATGTGCAAAAGCGGTGCGCCGCCGCGCTCCGCGCCGGTGAACGCGGACCGGGCCGCACGCCGACATGGTGCGTGCGCACGGCAGCGCATCGCAGACAATCCACCGCATGACCCAGCCCCCCTCCCTCCCTCCCGTCATCGGAGCCGACGGCGATCCGCGCAAGGATTCGCTCATCGAATATCCCTCGCGCTTTCCCATCAAGGTCATGGGCCGCAAGGCGGACGGTTTCGTGCACGCGCTCACGGAAGTCGCTCGCCGGTTCGACCCCGCGTTCGACGCCTCCTCCATCGAACTGCGCGACAGCCGCGAAGGCAACTACCTGGGCGTCACCCTGACCGTGACGGCCACGAGCCGGGAACAGCTCGACGACCTGTACCGCGCCCTGTCCTCGCACCCGATGGTCAAGGTCGTGCTCTGAGAAGGTGTGAAAGAACCCGCCATGCAGGTGCAGTTCTTGGGCCGGGTGGATTACCGCGACACGGTGCGGGCCATGCAGGAATTCACCGAACGGCGGACGGCGGACATGGCCGATGCGCTGTGGATTTGCGAGCACCTCCCCCACTACACCCAGGGGCTCGCCGGCAAGCCGGACCATGTCCTCGCCCCGGGCGACATTCCCGTCGTGGCCACCAACCGCGGGGGACAGGTGACCTACCACGGCCCGGGGCAGGTGGTGGCCTACCCGCTCGTGGACCTGCGCCGCGCGGGCTACTACGTAAAGGAATACGTGTACCGCGTCGAAGAGGCCGCGATACGCACCCTGGCGCACTTCGGCGTCACGGGCCACCGGGTGGCGGGCGCGCCCGGCATCTACGTCCGGCTGGACGACCCGGGCGGCCATGCGGCGCTGCCGCAGCGCCGACGGGTCGAGGGCGAATCGCCCCCCTTGGCACCGGACTTCGCCGGCCTGGGCAAGATCGCCGCGCTGGGCATCAAGGTGACGCGCCACTGCACCTACCACGGGGTGGCGCTGAACGTGGACATGGACCTCGAACCCTTCTCGCGCATCAACCCTTGCGGCTACGCAGGCCTGCCGACCGTCGATCTTTCTACAATCGGCGTCCACACCACCTGGGACGAAGCCGCCTCCGTGCTGGCCCGCCAACTGGCCATTCGCCTCGCGCCCTGACCTCACACCAGCCATGAGCACTCCAGAAGTCGTGCGCGAAGCGCAGTCCACCGTCGCCTACAACCCGCTCGCCAAGCAGAAGGCGGCAGCGAAGCTCTCGCGCATCCCGATCAAGGTCGAACAGGGCGAAGTGCTCAAGAAGCCCGAGTGGATCCGCGTGAAGGCCGGCTCGCCCACCACGCGCTTCTACGAGATCAAGGAGATCCTGCGCGAGCACAAGCTGCACACGGTGTGCGAAGAGGCCTCGTGCCCCAACATCGGCGAGTGCTTCGGCAAGGGCACGGCCACGTTCATGATCATGGGCGACAAGTGCACGCGCCGCTGCCCGTTCTGCGATGTGGGCCATGGCCGCCCCGACCCGCTCGACAAGGACGAGCCGCTGAATCTCGCGCGCACCATCGCGGCGCTCCGGCTCAAGTACGTGGTGATCACCAGCGTGGACCGCGACGACCTGCGCGATGGCGGCAGCGGGCATTTCGTGGAGTGCATCCAGAACATCCGCGCGCTCTCGCCGCAGACGCAGATCGAGATCCTCGTGCCCGACTTCCGCGGCCGCGACGACCGGGCGCTGGAGATCCTCAAGGCCGCGCCACCCGACGTGATGAACCACAACCTGGAGACCGCGCCGCGCCTCTACAAGGAAGCGCGCCCGGGCTCCGACTACCAGTTCAGCCTGAACCTGCTCAAGAAGTTCAAGGCACTGCACCCCCAGGTGCCCACCAAGAGCGGCATCATGGTGGGCCTGGGCGAGACCGACGAGGAGATCCTGCAGGTGATGCGCGACATGCGCGCGCACGACATCGACATGCTGACCATCGGCCAGTACCTCGCGCCCTCCAACAGCCACCTTCCCGTGCGCCGCTACGTGCACCCCGACACTTTCAAGATGTACGAGGAAGAGGCCTACAGGATGGGCTTCACCCACGCGGCAGTGGGCGCCATGGTGCGGTCGAGCTACCACGCGGACCAGCAGGCCCACGCGGCCGGCGTTCGTATCGACGAAGCGGGGTAAAACAGGATCGGGCCCAGGCGGGGAGAACACCGCCAAGAGGCTGCATCCTGGTTTACTCCCTCGAAAAAAGCCGGTCCCCAGCCTCTCGCGCGCCAGGCGAGCAGGTTTAGGCGTACCTTGCCTGGATCTCTTCTTGCGCTTTCTTGATGGCTTCGCGCACGCTGCCGTGAGAAGTAGCCTGCTCGAAATGCGCAAAGCCCTGCGTCAACCGCGCCTGGGCTTCCCATCCTCCCCACAGGCTGCTCTTTTCGAGATTGGATAGGAATGCGGCCACGAGCTCTTCCTGAATGCGGACAGGCAGGGAGTCGACCAGTTTCCGGAGGTTCTCTGCATCCATGTGGGACATGCCATGCGCCAAGGCCTTGAGGGATTCTCTCGGCAGATTTGACCAACCCTCGCTCCACATTCCCGTTGGTGACTTGATTTCCATGAAATCGATGAGGGCCTGCCGGTGCTCCTCCGACAGCTTGGCAAAGCCCGGAGCCTCCATGACTTTGATGGTCGGCTCGTTCATCCCGGGGTAGTGCAGCTTCTTGACGAGCGCGGCGCTTTCCGTTGGCGACAGCGGCACCCCGTCCTGAGCAAGGATGAGGGATGCATTCATGGCTGCCTCCCGGGGGCTAACGCCCTGCACGATGGCGAGCACCGCCTGGCACTGGTCGCGGTCCAGATGCTCGAAGCGAGAGGAGAGTGCGCCCAACAGCTCCTCGGAGGCGTCGGCAACCTTCATGTCGGCATGGGCCATACGGACCAGCCGATTGCGCTGCCCGACATCGAGGTGCGGAAACCCGGCCCCCTCCCGTATCGCCTGGCTCAGAGCAGCCGGGCGTTTCCGATCGCCGGAACGCAGCTCCAGGGCATTCAGGAGGCTGGCGGACACGCTACCTGGAACGCGCTTGTCGCTACCGCTCAGGAGCCTGCCCATCAGGGGGAGTTTCTGCTTGACGGCGGGGTCTTTCAATACCAACTGGACGAAATTTTCCTGATCTGCCACGGAGAACTCGCTCAGATGCAGCGCCATCTTTTCGAGTGTTAACTGCACGTCGGAGAAGCGACCGCGCGCCACCGCATGCTTGACGGCCTTGAACAGGCTGGCCTTTTGCGCAGGGTCCAGCACATCGACGTGGCCCGCCATGGCATTGATGCCGCGGAGTCGCGCCAGATCGTCCCGGGCGCCCATAATGCCCTTGAAAACCGCGTTTCTGGACTCCACGAAGAGGTGGGGAAAGTCTTCGGCGATCCGCGCCTCGGCTCCTAACAGGTCGCGAACATGGGCATTCGCCAGCTCGGAAACCGTGGACTTGTACAGCTCCTGCTTCGCCTTTCGGATGCTTTTATCTTGACTCCAGATCTGCTCCGACCACTTTATCTGCTCTTTTCGCGGCTCCTCGGCAAGCTCCTGCGCCAGAAGCTCTCGCATCTCGTCATAGTCCTCGGCATTCGGCAGGTGAAGCACTCGAGTCACCAAATCATGGCGTTGTCTTTCAGTCAACTGATGGAATGCATTGATTCTCTGCTTGATGTCCTGCAGCGTTGCACGAGGGGGAGCACTGCTGGTTTCTTCCCGGCCCTGCAGCCCCCCCCCCGTGGGCGGGAGCGGCTCCATTCTCGAGAAAGCCACTTTTTCTAGCCGCGCCGCGACAGATTCTTTGGCGGCTTGCGGCGCCCCGGCATTGAATGTCTCGAACGTCTCGATCAGGCTGTCGATGCTTTTCCAGTCACGCTGCAGATCCCCCTCCGTCTTGACCGCACGGGATCTGGCGTCGATGATCGGCCTGCTGTACCTCACCTCTTTGCGGACCTCTTCGTTGGCCTCGATCACCGTCAACATCGTCCGGGCACGGACGTAGTCACGCGGCTGGGAGGCCAGCCGGTTGACGATGTTGCGAAGGGCGTTGGTTGGTAAATCGTTGAGTGACCTGCGTGCCGGCAACTCAAGGGTATGCTCCTTGGGTAGGGCGTTTTCCGGGCTTTCGGCTTGGATGCCCGGAGGCCGTCTTTTGAGGGGGGACAGGGCCCCGCTGTCAGGCATGGAGCTGCTGCACCGGGCAAGTGCGGGACCGGCGCTGGCGCTTCCGGAAGAGGAAGGCGTACTGGACGTGGTGGACAGAGGGGATAGCGCAACGGGTTTCACCATGGATGCTCCAGAAGAAGTCCCGGGGAAATCCGCAGGACGCAGGCGACAGGCCTCCCCCGAGTGTGCGGAGCCCGCGGCGCTGGACGCGTGTTTCGTGCGAAGACATCCGGGCCCCAGCGAATCCGCTGGCGACCCTTCCCTTCAATGGACCGTGAGCTTGCCCGGCCCCGCGTTGGCCGTCATATTGGCCTTGACGCTGGCGGCGGGATCCAGCGGGTAGCCGGTATAGGGAACGGCCCAGTTCGTGGTGGCGAACGTGCAGCCCGAAGTTTGATACCGTCACGTAGTCGCTAGAGCGTGGATCACGTCCGGGGCACCGCGCCAGCGCCAAGTGCGGCTTTCAATTGCGAGGCCGAACTGAAGCCGACCTTGCTGATGTACTTGGCCGTGGCGGCGGCGCCTCCCGTGGTGCCGCCGCCCTGGCTCGCCCAGCCATCGAGGGGCGCGGTGTCGGTGCGGTTGTCAGCGTGGGCGCCGCTGGCGAGCGCCGTGGCCAGGATGGGGATGAGCGCGTGATGTGCCGGCATGCTTCCTGGCTCCCGTTGCGTTGTCCGCCAACGGAGCAAATCACGCCATCCCGCCTGGCGTCAATGAGGCCGCCGTTCATGCGCCGCCTTGGCAGCGGAGACGCCCATCTCGACATCCGGTCCACGGCCGAGCCGGGCACGCCGATGTCCGGGCGCTTTCCGCCCGCACCAGCGCACGATGCACCACGCCACGGCCAGCGGCGCGAACAGGGCCAGGACGGCCACCAGGGCATGCCCCACCGGGGCCATGTCAGCCATGGACACGGCAGGCCTCGCGCATCGCCGGGCGCTCCACGGCGCCCGTGTCGTGCAACAGGCAGGACACGCGGCCGAACTCCGCCGTCGGCAGGGCCGCCATGATCCGGTCCATGCATTCGCCGACCTCGCCCTCCCGCAGGTGCAGATAGACCGTGCAGACCGGCCGCACTGCGTCCACCGACAGGCGGTAGGTGCCCAGCCGGCTTCCCAGCGCAGCGTGCAGGCGTTGCCGCACGCGCAGCGCGGGCTCCCTGGCCATCTTGACCGGCAGCACCACGAAGGGGGTGGCGTGCAGCACGGACCGGCGGGCGAAAGGATCGTTGGAGAAAGGCTCCTCCTCGCGGAGAAAGCTTCGGTGCAGCAGCATGATCGTAGGGCTTCGCGCGGCAGCCGGATGCAAGAGGGTGGCCGCCACGCCGAAGCAAGTGATGAAGCAGGCTTCAGTCTAGGAAGGCGCCCGTCAAAAGTGCGTAAAAAAACCGGAGTGCCGCGTCAATCGTCCATCAACGACCGCCCCCGGCGTCAGATGGCCAGCCGGTAGCCCACGCCCGTCTCGGTGAGCAGGTGGCGCGGCTGGGCCGGATCGGCTTCGAGCTTCTGGCGCAGGTGGCCCATGTAGATGCGCAGGTAGTGGCTCTGGTCCGAGCGCGCCGGGCCCCAGACCTCGCGCAGCAACTGCCGCTGCGTGATGACGCGGCCCGCATTGGCCACGAGCACCGTGAGCATGCGGTATTCGGTGGGCGTGAGGTGCACGACGGCGCCCGCGCGCCGCACGAGCCGCGCGGCGCGGTCCACCTCGATGTCGCCGAAACGGAAGACCGGCTCCGCCGCTTCGGACTGCAGGCCCTGGCCCGCCGCGGGACGGGGCCTGCGCAGATTGGCGCGCACGCGCGCGAGCAGCTCGCCGGTGCCGAAGGGCTTGGTGAGGTAGTCGTCGGCGCCGGCATCGAGCGCGGCGATCTTGTCGGCCTCGTCGGTCCGGGCCGAGAGCACGATGATGGGCACGGCCGACCAGCTGCGCACGTCGCGGATCAGGCCCACGCCGTCGCCGTCGGGCAGACCCAAATCGAGCACCAGCAGGTCGGGCTGGCGCGTGCCCGCGGCCGAGAGCCCCTCGCGCAGCGTGGCGGCCTCGTGCACCTGCCAGCCCTCTTCTTCCAGCGCGCCGCGCACGAAGCGGCGGATCTGGGGTTCGTCCTCGATCACGATCGCGGTGCGCAGGTTCATCGTCATGGCGGAAGGGCGGAAAAGGGTCGGTGCGGGGAGAGCGCGGCATCCGCCGGCTCCAGGGCCTCGGGCGCGGCCGGCGGATCGCGCCGGGGCAGCGTGACGGTGAATTCTGCGCCCGGGCCGCGCACCGCGCTCGCGGCGGCGATGTCGCCGCCATGCGCCAGCACGACGGCCTTGCAGATCGCCAGGCCGAGGCCGACGCCGGGCGTGGCGGATTCGGCCTGGCCCCGGGTGAATTTGTCGAAGAGGGTGTGCTCGCGCCCGCGCAGCGATAGGGGCAGACCCGGCCCGTGGTCGCGCACGGTGAGCCGCAGGCTCCCCGGCAAGGCGCAGGCGGCCAACTCGATGGGCGGCGCGCCGTACTTGGCGGCGTTCTCCAGCAGGTTCACCAGCACGCGCTCGATGAGCACCGCGTCGAACTCCACCAGCGGCAGGTCCGGCGGCAGCGAGGTGCGCACCTCCCACGTGCCGAGGGCCGGCCGCGCGGCGCGGATGGCCGAGCCGACGACCTCCTCCACCGACTGCCAGTCGCGCCGCAGGCTCACGCTGCCGCCCGCGATGCCGCTCTCCAGCCGCGCCATGTCCAGCAGGTTGCTGACCAGGGCATGGAGCTGGTGGGCCTGCTGGATGATGGCGCGGGAGGCGGCCTCCAGGGCCTCGCCCGGCTGCGCGGGCAGGGATTCGGCCAGGGCGATGAGCGCCGTGAGCGGCGTGCGCACATCGTGCGAAATGGCGCCCAGCAGCGCGTTGCGCAGGCGCTCGGACTCCATGTCCACCACGGCGCGCTGGGCCACGTCCACGTAGTGCACGCGCTCCAGCGCGATGGCGATCTGCCGCGCAAGGGTTTCGAGCTGTTGCGCCTGCTCGGGGATGAGCAGCCAGCGCGGGCGCGCGGGCGCCAGGGCGAGCACCCCGCGCACGCGCATGGGCGCGGTGAGCGGCACGTAGCGCCAGCTCTGCGCCGCCAGCGTGGCCGTGCCCAGGCCGGCGCTCTGGCCATGGCGCAGTGTCCAGTCGGCCACGCTCGTATCGAAGCCGGCCGGGGGCTGCTGCGGCAGCACGAGGCGGTCGCCGTCGTCCAGCGGCAGCACCACGGCCTGCCCGCCGAAGTGCTTGCGCACCGCCGCCGTGGCGATCTCCACGATCTGCGCGGCCTCCAGGGCAGCCGACAGCTCGCGCGTGAGCTCGAACAGCGAGCGGGTACGCTGCTCGCGCCCCGCCGACACGCCGGCGGAAAAACGCAGTCCCGCCGTGAGCTGGCCCACGAGCAGGCCCACGCCCAGCATCACGGCGAAGGTGACGAGGTACTGCACGTCGCTCACGGCGAACGAGAGGCGCGGCGAGACGAAGACGAAATCGAAGGCCGCCACGTTGAGCAGCGCCGCCAGCGCGGCCGGCCCGCGCCCGAAGCGCATGGCCACGCCGACCACGCCGAGCAGGTAGAGCATGACGATGTTGGTCAGCTCCAGCACGCCGGACAGCGGCAGGGTCAGCAGGGTGACCGCGACGCTGGCCGCCACGGCCGCGCCGTAGCCGGGCCAGCGGGCGACCTGCTGGTCCTCGCCGTCGTGCGCGGTGGCGGCCGCCGGGTCTTCGCCCTGGCGCCAGGGCGTCGATGCGAGGCGGCGGCTGCTGCCCGGGCGGCCGGCCTCCACGATCTCCAGGGCCGGCGCCGCGGCGGCGATGGCCTGGGCCGTGCCGGGCACCGGCCACCATCGCCGCCAGCCGGAGGCCAGGCGCGCGCGGCCCACCACGAGGGTGGCGCAGTTGAGGTGGTCCGCGTGCTCGGCCAGCGCGGGCGCCACCGCGTTGCCGGTCAGCACGGCGGTCTCGGCGCCCAGGCCCTCGGCCAGTTGCAGCACCGCCAGGATGCGGTCGCGCTGCGGGGCCGGCAGGCGCTGCAGGCGCGGCGTTTCCACATAGGCCGCGTGCCAGCGCACGTTGAGCTGCCCCGCCAGCCGCGCGGCCGTGCGCACGGTGTGGGCGGCTTCCTCGTGCGGGCCCACGCAGGCCAGCAGCGCGCCGGAGGTGTTCCACGCGGGCGGCACGCCGTGCCCGCCGCCGGACTGCTCCACGCGCCAGCCGCGCACGTCGTCCTCGACATGCTCGGCGGTGCGGCGCAGCGCGATCTCGCGCAGCGCGATGAGGTTGCCCTTGCGGAAGAAGTTCTGCGCCGCGCGCTCGGCCTGCTGGGGCACGTAGACCTTGCCGGCCGCGAGGCGCGCGGCCAGCTCGTCGGGCGTGGCATCGACGAGGATGACCTCGTCGGCCTCGTCCAGCACCGTGTCGGGCACGGTCTCGTGCACCCGCACGCCGGTGATCGCGCCCACCGTGCCGTTGAGGCTCTCCAGGTGCTGCACGTTGAGCGCGGTCCAGACCTCGATGCCCGAGGCCACCAGCTCCTGCACGTCCTGCCAGCGCTTGGCATGGCGCGATCCCGGCGCGTTGGAGTGCGCCAATTCGTCCACCAGCAGCACGGCGGGCCGGCGCTGCAGGGCCGCGTCGAGGTCGAACTCGGTGCGCGCGCGCCCCCGGTAGTCGAACGCGCGCAGCGGCAGCACGGGCAGATCGCCCAGCAGCGCCGCGGTCTCGCTGCGGCCATGGGTTTCCACCACGCCGATGAGCACGTCGCGGCCGGCCTGGCGCTCGCGCTGCGCGGCGCTGAGCATGGACCAGGTCTTGCCCACGCCGGCGTTCGCTCCGAAGTAGATGCGCAGCTTGCCGCGCTGGGTGCGCTGCTCCTCCGCGCGCATCTGGGCGATGAGGGCGTCGGGGTCGGGGCGGTGGTCGGGCATGCGGCGGAAGAAGGACGGGCGATTGGCGGAAAGGATGGGGCGGCAGGGGCACGGAGAGCCCCCCGCCCCGCAGTCTCCCGGATTCAGCGCAGCGCGTCGAGGGCGAGGTTCAGCGCCAGCACGTTCACGCCGGTCTCGCCCAGCCACGGCATGGCAGGCGCGTCGGTGTGCGCGCGGACCAGCGCCTGCACGCGCTCGATCGGCAGGCCGCGCGCGCGAGCCACGCGGGCGGCCTGGTACTGCGCCGCCGCCGGGCTGATGTGCGGATCGAGCCCGCTGGCGGAGGCCGTGACCAGATCCACCGGCACGGGCGCGGTGTTGCCGGGGTCGGCCGCGCGCAGGGCTTCCACGCGGGCTTTCACGGCGTCGGCGAGCGCGGGATTGAGGGGCCCCAGGTTAGAGCCGCCCGAGGCGCCCGCGTTGTAGGGCATGGGCGAGGTGGCCGAGGGCCGGCCCCAGAAGTGGCCGGGGTCGGTGAAGTTCTGGCCGATCAGCTCCGAGCCCACGGGCTTGCCATCGCGGCCCTGCACCAGGCTGCCCGCCGCCTGGTGGGGAAAGACGGCCTGCGCCACGCCCGTGACGGCCAGCGGATAGAGCACGCCCGTGACCACCGTCATCAGGGCGAACAGCACCAGCGCGGGCCGCAGCAGCGGGCCCTTGGCGGCGACGGGAACGGCATCGCCCGGAGCGCCGGACGGCGCAGGCGCGGGGACGGGGTGGGTGGAATGGGTCGTGGTCATGAAAGATCCTCCGGATGCCGCGCTCAGACCAGGCCCACGGCCACGAGCGCCCAGTCGATGAGCTTGATGCCGATGAACGGCACGATGAGGCCGCCCACGCCGTAGATGGCGAGGTTGCGGCGCAGCAGGGCCGCGGCTCCCACGGGGCGGTAGCGCACGCCCTGGAGCGCCAGCGGGATCAGGAACACGATGACGAGCGCGTTGAAGATCACCGCCGACAGGATGGCCGAGGACGGGCTGGCCAGCCGCATCACGTTCAGCGCCCCGAGCTGCGGGTAGGTGGACACGAACATCGCCGGGATGATGGCGAAGTACTTGGCCACGTCGTTGGCGATCGAGAAGGTGGTGAGCGAGCCGCGCGTCATGAGCAGCGCCTTGCCGGTCTCCACCACCTCCAGCAGCTTGGTGGGGTTGGAGTCCAGGTCCACCATGTTGCCGGCCTCCTTGGCGGCCTGCGTGCCGCTGCCCATGGCCACGGCCACGTCGGCCTGGGCCAGCGCGGGGGCGTCGTTGGTGCCGTCGCCCGTCATGGCCACGAGGCGGCCCTCGGACTGGTAGCGGCGGATGAGGGCCAGCTTGTCCTCGGGCGTGGCCTCGGCCAGGAAGTCGTCCACGCCGGCCTCGGCGGCAATGGCGGCGGCGGTGAGCTTGTTGTCGCCCGTGATCATCACGGTCTTGATGCCCATGCGCCGCAGCTCGGCGAAGCGCGCCTTGATGCCTGCCTTGACGATGTCTTTCAACTCCACGACGCCGAGCACGCGCGCGCCATCGGCCACGGCCAGCGGCGTACTGCCGCGCCGCGCCACGTCGTCGGCGGCGCGCGCCACCTCCGGCGGCAGGGTGCCGCCGAGCGCTTCCACGTGCCGCGCGAGGGCCTGCACGGCGCCCTTGCGCAGCGCCACGGGCTCGCCGCCGCCCGGCGCGGGCAGGTCCACACCGCTCATGCGCGTCTGGGCCGTGAAGGGCACCAGCACGAGGCCCTCGGCAGCGCCGCGTTCGGCTTCGACGCCCTCGCGCCGCGCCAACTCCACGATGCTGCGGCCCTCGGGCGTCTCGTCGGCCAACGAGGCCATGAGCGCGGCGCGCGCAAGGTGCGCACGGTTCACGCCGGGCGCGGGCAGGAACGCGCTCGCCTGCCGGTTGCCGTGGGTGATGGTGCCGGTCTTGTCCAGCAGCAGCACGTCCACATCGCCCGCGGCCTCGACGGCGCGGCCCGAGGTGGCGATCACGTTGGCCTGCATCATGCGGCTCATGCCCGCCACGCCCACGGCCGAGAGCAGGCCGCCGATGGTGGTGGGGATCAGGCACACCAGCAGCGCGATCAGCGCCGTGAGCGACACCGCCATGCCGGCGCCCGAGGCCGTGACGCTGAAGATCGAGAACGGCAGCAGCGTCACCGTGACCACGAGGAACACGATGGTGAGCGCCACCAGCAGGATGGTCAGCGCCACCTCGTTGGGCGTCTTCTGGCGCTTGGCGGCCTCGACCATGCCGATCATGCGGTCGAGGAACGACTCGCCCGGGTTCACGGTGATGCGCACCACGATCCAGTCGGAGAGCACGCGCGTGCCGCCAGTGACGGCGGAGAAGTCGCCGCCCGACTCACGCACCACGGGCGCCGATTCGCCCGTGATGGCGCTCTCGTCCACCGAGGCCACGCCCTCGATGACCTCGCCGTCGAGCGGGATCACGTCGCCGGCATCCACCTGCACCACGTCGCCCTTGCGCAGGTTGGTGGCCTGCTCGGGCAGGAAGGTCGCGCCGTGGCGCGGCTCCGCGAGCTTCTTGGCCCAGGTGTCCTTGCGCAGCCCGCGCAGCGATGCGGCCTGCGCCTTGCTGCGGCCCTCGGCCAGCGCCTCGGCGAAGTTGGCGAACAGCACCGTGAACCACAGCCACACGGCCACCGCCAGGATGAAGACCGGGCGCATGCCCAGGTCTTGCGCGGTGGTCAGGGCCTGCAGCCACAGCAGCGTGGTGAAGATGCTGCCGATGTAGACGATGAACATCACCGGGTTGCGCCACTGCACGCTGGGCTTGAGCTTGGCGAAGGCCTGCCACAGCGCCGGGCGCACGAGCGCGGCATCGAACAGCGAAAGATTCTTGGGTGTCGTTGTCTGGGGGGTTGTCATGTCGTTCTCCTCGCCCGCTTAGCGTGCCCAGAGCATCAGGTGCTCGACCACCGGGCCCAGTGCCAGGGCAGGCACGTAGTTCAGCAGGCCCACCAGCAGCACGGTGAAGATCAGCAGCGCCACGAACAGCGGGCCGTGCGTGGGCATGGTTCCGACGCTCGCCGGCAGGCGCTTCTTGGCGGCCAGCGAGCCGGCGATGGCCAGCACGGGCACGATCACGCCGAAGCGGCCGAACCACATGGCCAGCGCCAGCAGCACGTTGTAGAAGGGCGTGTTGGCCGAGAGGCCCGCGAAGGCGCTGCCGTTGTTGTTGCCCGCCGAGGTGAGCGCGTACAGGATCTCGGAGAAGCCGTGCGCGCCCGGGTTGGCGATGCCGGCCTGGCCGGCGGCCGCGCTCACGGCCACGGCAGTGCCCACCAGCACGAGGATGGGCGTCACCAGGATGGCCACCGAGGTGAGCTTCATCTCGCGCACCTCGATCTTCTTGCCCAGGTACTCGGGCGTGCGGCCGATCATCAGCCCCGCGATGAACACCGCGAGGATCGCGAAGATCAGCATGCCGTAGAGCCCCGACCCCACGCCGCCGAAGACCACCTCGCCCAGTTGCATGAGCACCATGGGCACCAGCCCGCCCGCGGGCGTGAGCGAGTCGTGCATGCCGTTGACGGCGCCGCACGAGGCGGCCGTGGTGATGGCGGCGAAGAGCGACGAGGCGGTGATGCCGAAGCGCACCTCCTTGCCCTCCATGTTGCCGCCGGCCTGCACGGCCGAGGCGGCCTGGTCCACCCCCAGTGCGCCCAGGCCCGGGTTGCCGGCCTGCTCGGCGGCCGTCAGCGGAATCACGGCCACCACGAACATCAGCACCATCGCCGCCAGAATGGCCACGCCCTGGCGCGGATCGCCCACCACGCGCCCAAAGGTGAAGCACAGCGCGGCGGGGATCAGGAAGATCGCCAGCATCTGCGCGAAGTTGGCGAGCGGCGTCGGGTTCTCGTAGGGGTGCGCCGAGTTGGCGTTGAAGAAGCCCCCGCCATTGGTGCCCAGCATCTTGATCGCCTCCTGCGAGGCCACCGGCCCCATGGGCAGCGTCTGGGTGTGGGTGCTCGCGTCCTTGGTGACGGGGTTGCCGGACGCATCCTTCAGGGGCTGGCCCTGCGCGTCGAGCTGCGGGTCCTGGAAGGCCGTCACCTCCACCGTGGCCACGTCCTGGTAGGGCTTGAAGTTCTGGATCACGCCCTGGCCCACGAAAAAGAGGGCCAGCACGAACGACAGCGGCACCAGCACCCAGGCGGTGATGCGCACCAGGTCCGCCCAGAAGTTGCCCACGTGGCCCTGCCCGTCCGTGCGGCGGGCCGCGAAGCCCCGGGCGAGCGCGAACGCCACCGCGATGCCCGTGGCGGCGGAGAAGAAGTTCTGCACCGACAGCCCGAGCATCTGCACGAGGTAGCCCATCGTGCTCTCGCCCACGTAGCCCTGCCAGTTGGTGTTGGAGACGAAGCTCACCGCCGTGTTGAAGGCGGAATCGGGCGATATGGCGGCCAGGCCCTGCGGATTGAGCGGCAGCAGCGCCTGCAGCCGCTGCAGGGCATAGACCACGAACACGCCGAGCGCATTGAAGGCCAGCAGCGCCAGCGCGTAGTGGCGCCAGTGCATGCCCACCTCGGGCCGCACGCCGGCCAGCCGGTAGAGGGGCGCCTCGGCGCGGTGCATCCAGGCCGGCAGGCGGCCCTCGCACACGGCGGCCAGCACCTTGCCGAGCGGCCACGCGAGCACGCCCAGAACGATCAGGAACAGGGCCAGCAGGCCCCAGGCGGAGGCATCCATGTCAGAACTCCTCCGCGCAGATCAGCGCGAACACCAGGTACGCGAACAGCAGCACGGCGACGATCGCGCCGAAGCCGTAGAGCACTTCGATGCCGATCATCGCGTCTCTCCCCGCGGCCGGCCATCGTGGCGACCCAGGAGCACCACGGCCTCGGCCATGGCGACCCACAACGCCGCGATCGCGGCAATCCACAGGATATCCATTGTTTGCACTCCATCAGCCCTGCCGGGCGATGGAAGGCATTCTGGAAAAGCGCCCGTAAAAAGTGTGCACAGCTTGGGAGGGGGGGCGTAAACGCGGCGTAAAAACCCACGGGCGGCCGCAGGCCTTGATGGCGCCTTGATGCGGCGCCCCGCTCTTTTGACACCGTTTTGACGGGCACCCTCCTACGCTGGCGGCTTCGTTTTCCGCACCGCCACACAGGTGCTTTCACGCCGCCGCCCGGCGGCCCTGTCCCATGACCTTTCCCACACGCACCGCCCTCCCCGTCGCCCTTTCCACCGCCCTCCTGGCCGCCTGCATGGCCGCGCCGCTCTCCGCCCGCGCGCAGTTCACCGGCAACATCGCGCTCACCACCAACTACAAGTTCCGGGGCCAGGACCAGGACATGCTGAACGCGGGCGGCTTCGCCAAGCGCGGCGCCTTCAAGCCCGCCGTGCAGGGCGGCCTCGACTACGCCTTCGGCGACAGCGGCTGGTACGTGGGCAACTGGAACTCCAGCGTGGACTGGCTGCGCGGCAACAGCCTGGAGAGCGACCTCTACGGCGGCTACCGTTTCAAGGCCGGCCCCTTCGACCTGGACCTTGGCGCCCTCGCCTACGTCTATCCCGGCAACCGCAGCGGCAACACGCGCGAGCTGTACGCCAGCGCCGGCTACGGCGACGAAACCCTGGGCCAGTTCACGCTGAAGTATTCGCACACCGTCTCGCGCGACTACTTCGGCTATGCCGGCGCCAGCGGCGGCTCGGGGCTCTCCGGACGCGGCACCGGCTATCTCAACCTCGCCTACAGCCGCGAACTGGCGCCCCACCTGACCCTGAAGGCCAGCGTGGGCTACACCCGCATGTCCGGCGACATCCGGTCGCTCGGCCTGCCCAGCTATGCGGACTACCTGCTCGGCGCCGCCTGGGACTTTGGCGGCGGCCTCACGCTGACGGGCGCCCTGCAGGGCGCCACCCGGCAGTCGGCCTACGCCGCGGCCACGGGCCCCGGCGTGGGCGCTTCGCGCTACTCACCCAACCACCAGCGCTTCATCGCCTCCCTGGCGAAGAGTTTCTGATCTTTTGGCCCCCACGTCGCCGAATTTGCTAGCCGAGTAGCTATCAAAAATATAGCGATCAGGGGGTCAGGCCGTTCGCCGGCTCGTCGGAGTCGATCACCCCCTGGGCCCAGGGCTGGAGCTTGCGGGTGTCGGCGCGCAGCACTTCCTGCTTCACGGCCAGGATCTGCGCGGGGTGCATGGAGAAGCTGCGCAGGCCCAGGCCCAGCAGCAGCCGCGTCATCGCCACGTCGCCCGCCGCCTCGCCGCACAGGCACACGCTCTTGCCCTGCCGGTGGCCCTCGGCGATCACGTCGGCCACCAGCTGCAGCACCGCCGGGTGCAGGGGATCGTAGAGATGGGCCACGCCCTCGTCGGCGCGGTCGATGGCCAGCGTGTACTGGATCAGGTCGTTGGTGCCGATCGAGAGGAAATCGAAATACTTCAGGAAGCGGCGCACGATGAGCGCCGCCGCCGGCACCTCGATCATGGCGCCGAGCTGCACCGCGCCGTAGGCCACGCCGCGCGCGTCCAGCTCGGCGCGGGCCATGTCCACCTGGGTGAGCGTCTGGCGGATCTCGCTCACGTGGGCCAGCATCGGGAAGAGCAGGTTCACCGGCCCGTGCGCGGCCGCGCGCAGCACCGCGCGCAACTGGGTGCGGAACATCGCCGGATCGGCCAGGCTCCAGCGGATCGCCCGCAGGCCCAGGGCCGGGTTGAGATAGCCCGCGCTGTCCTTGGAGGCCTTGTTGTCCAGCGGCTTGTCGGCACCCACGTCGATGGTGCGCAGCGTGACGGGCAGGCCGTTCATGCCCTCCACGGCAGTGCGGTAGGCCTGGTACTGCTCCTCCTCGCCCGGCAGGTTGCCGCCCCGGCCCATGAAGAGGAACTCGCTGCGGAAGAGCCCCACGCCGGCGGCGCCGGCCCGCACGGCCACGGCCGCATCGGTGGGCTGCTCGATGTTGGCCAGCAGCTCGATGCGCTCGCCGTCGAGCGTCACGGCCGGCGTGTGCCGCAGCCGCGAGAGCCGCTCGCGCTCCAGCTCGGTCTGGCGCTGGCGGAAGCCGTATTCGGCCAGGATGATCGGCGACGGATCAATGATGACGACACCCGCGTCGCCGTCGATGATGACCCAGTCGTCCTGCCGCACGAGCTGGCTCGCGGCACGCGCGCCCACCACGGCGGGGATGTCCATGCTGCGCGCCACGATGGCCGTGTGCGAGGTCTTGCCGCCCACGTCGGTCACGAAACCCGCGAACACGCTCTGCTTGAACTGCAGCATGTCGGCCGGCGACAGGTCATGCGCCACCAGCACCAGCGGCACGTCCACCATGTCGCCGGGCAAAAGGTCCTGCTGCAGCCCCAGCGCGGCACTGCCCCGGCGCGGGCTGCAGGGCGGCGGCGCCACCGGGCCCGCCACGCCCTTCATGTGCCGCAGGATGCGCTCGACCACCTGCTCCAGGTCGGCCTTGCGCTCGCGCAGGTACTCGTCCTCCATCTCGTCGAACTGGCGGGCGATGATCTCCAGCTGCGTGGTCAGTGCCCACTCGGCGTTGTAGAGGCGGTCGGTGATCCAGTGCTTGACGCCGCTCACCAGCGCCTCGTCCTGCAGCAGCATCAGGTGCACGTCCAGCAGCGCGGCGAGTTCGTGGGGCGCGTCGGCGGGCATCTCGGCCTGCAGGCGCTGCAGCTCCTCGACCACGGCATTGCGGCCATTGCGCACGCGCACGATCTCGGCCTTCACCTGGCCGGGCTCGATGAAATAGTGGGCCACGTCCACCCGGCTCGACGCCACCAGCACCGCGCGCCCGATGGCGATGCCCCGGGCGACGGCCAGGCCATGGATCGCGAACGTCATCGCGGCGCTCCGGAGCGGGGTTGGGCGGGGGCCATGCCGGGGCTCACTCGCCCTCGCCGAACTTGTTGTCGATGAGCGCGCGCAGCGCGTCCATCGCCTCCTGCTCCTGGGCGCCGTCGGTCTCCAGCGCCACCTCGGTGCCGATGCCGGCGGCCAGCATCATCACGCCCATGATGCTCTTGGCATTGACGCGGCGGTCGCCCCGGCTCATCCACACCTCGCAGGGAAAGCTGCCCGCCAGCTTCGTGAGCTTGGCCGAGGCGCGGGCATGCAGGCCCAGCTTATTGCTGATGGTGATATTCGTCTTGATCATGGTGGGAGCGTCGGATCTGGTTCTGGGGGGCCGTGGCGGCCACTTGCATCACCCCCTGCGTGCCCCCCACCACGGCGCGGGCGACGAGCGCGTCCAGCGGCTCGTGGCGGTAGCTCACGGTGCGCAGCAGCATGGGCAGGTTCACGCCGGTGACCAGGCGCGAGCGCTCGCCGTCCACGAGCCGCTGCGCCACATTGCAGGGCGTGGCGCCGAACACGTCGGTCAACACCAGCGTCGCGCCATCGCCGCGCTCCGCCGAGAGCAGGATGCGCGCGGCCGCGAGCGTGTCCTCGGGCGGTGCATTGGGATGCACGTCGAGTGCCAGGATGTCGTCGGCGGAGTCGGGGAAGACGTGCAGGGCGCAGGCGCGCAGGGCATGGGCCAGCGGTGCGTGGGCGATGAGGAGGATGCGCGTGCTCATGGGGTGATCGGGTGAACCGCATTATGGCGCCGGCCCCGAACCATGAACCACGCATAGGACAAGGCACTGCAAACGCCAAAGGCCGCCATGGTCGCACGGAAGGCCGAGGGCTCGGACCACCCCGCGGCCACGAACGCATCCACCGCCAGGCCGATGCCCCACTGCACGCAGAAGACGCCCAGGAACATCACGAGATTGAACGCCGAGAGCGCCCGCCCCGCCATGGCCTGCGGGAACGCCATGGCCAGCGCCGGCTGCGACAGCGTGACGCAGGACGTGGCCACGCAGTACAGCGCCCACGCGCCGCCCCCCGCGGAGCCGCCCGCGAGCACGATGCCCGCCAGCACCACCAGCGGCAGCGGCAACAGCACCGCCATCACCGGATCGGCGCCGCCCGCGCGCCGCATCAGCCAGGGATTGACCATGCCCCAGGCCCAGTAGGCACAGAGCATGGCGAGATTGATCGCGAACAGCCCGGCCGCGGCCTCCAGCGGCGAATACCCCGACACCCGCTGCATCCACGGGCCGGCCCAGAGCGTCTGCATGGCCACCATGCCGCCATAGGTGAAGAACCCCAGCGGCGCCAGCCGCCGGAAGTACGGATGGCGCCATACGGCGCCATAGCCGGACGGCGGCAGCGCCTCCCGGTCTTCGAGGCCGGGTGCCCCACTCCATGGCGGGACCCGGCACGCGATCAGCAGCATCGAAAGCAACAGCAGCAGCGCCAGCGCCCAGAAAAGCGGCCGCCATCCCGCCAGCGGCAGCAGCCACTGCACCGGCAGCGTCGAGGCCACCATGCCCAGCGAGCCAGTCATCAGCATCCAGGAATTGGCCCGCAACTGGGTCTCGGGTGCCATCCAGCGGCGAAAGCCCGTGAGCGGCGCCATCAGGCAGGCGCTCACGCCCGCACCGCAAAGCACGCGGCCCGCCAGCAGGCCGCTGAATCCGCTGGCCACCGCGAACACGGCGCACCCGGCCACCGCCACGCCCAGGAACCCCAGCACCACGGCCCGGGGACCGTGGCGGTCGAGCCACTGCCCCATGGGCAACTGCATGGCCGCGAAACCGAGGAAATAGCCGCCCGCCAGCAGCCCGAGATCGCGTGGCTGCAGCGCGAACTCCGCCACCAGCGACGGCGCCAGCGTGGCCGTGACGGCCCGGGAGGCCGCGGACAGGAAATAGGCGAACGCGAACGCCAGGAACACCGCGATGGCGGCGTGGGACTCCAGCATGGAACCCGGCCCGGCCTGGGGCGCCAGGGGAGGAAGGGCGCGCGCCGGCGCGCTCACCGCAGCACCAGCCCCGCGAAAAAGGTGTCCGCCACGGCCGGGCGGGGCTCGGGCGCGTAGACAACGGCGTGGTAGAGCCGCATCCGGGGCTCGGCCCCCGTCGCTTCGGCCCGGGCGAACCAGACTGCGTGCGCCACCACCGCGCGCCCGTCCCCGGGCCGCACGCCGTGGATCTCCGCGCGCACCGACTGTGGCAGCGCCAGCGCCCCGGGCAGCGTGAACGGCGCCGCCGCATCCGCGGACGCCTGCATCCGGCCGCGCACCGCCTCATGCCACCGGCCCAGCGCCGCATCGGCCTGGGCAGCGCCGGCCTCGCCCTGCAGCACCATGTGCGAGACGGCAAAGGTGGCGCCATCGGCATCGCAGCCTGCCATCGCCAGCTCCATGGAGCGGCCGTCCCACGCCACCGTGCGCACGGCGCGGTCCGGCTTGCACGGCAGCATGACGCCCAGGCCCGCCCCCTCCAGATCGACCGTGCGCCAATCCAGCGACGGGCTGCACCCCGCCAGCGACAGGGTGGCAGCCAGCAGGGCGGGGGCGAAAAAACGGGGCATCCGCGCATTATGGGCGGCGCCCCCCGCGCGCAAGCGCCACGTCGGCCGCGCCCGCCAGCGCACGCCGATGCCTTGAGGCACATCAAGGGACAGGCTCTCCCCTGGCCGCCACGCGCCCTCCCCCGAGCGGCGTCCACCCGGGTCCGGCACAATGTCGGCCGGGAGCGGCGCATCGCGACCGGCAGCAAGCACAGCAAAGGATGGCAGCCATGGGCATGAAGCATTGGATCGGCGCGGCCGCAGTGGCGGCCTTCGTGGGCGTGGGAGCCTTCGTTTTCCTGGGTGCAGGCCGCGCGCAGGCCCCTGAATCCACCTTCGTTCTGCTGGACGGCACCCGCCAGACCACCGCGGACCTGCGCGGCAAGGTCACCCTCGTGAATTTCTGGGCCACCAGTTGCACCACCTGCGTGGCCGAAATGCCGGAGATCGTCGCCACCTACGGCAAGTACCGCGAGCGCGGCTTCGAAACGCTGGCCGTCGCCATGAGCTACGACCCACCGAGCTACGTGGTGAACTTCGCGGAAACCCGCAAGCTGCCCTTCAAGGTCGCCATCGACAATACCGGCACCGTCGCCCAGGCCTGGGGCGACGTGCGCCTCACCCCCTCCACCTTCATCGTGAACAAGCGCGGCGAGATCGTGAAAAGCTATGTGGGCGCGCCCGACTTTCCCGAGCTGCACCAGTTGATCGAGCGGCTGCTGGCCGAAACCTGAGAAGGTCGACACCCGCCCACCCAGCCGGTCCAGCCAAGGTGCCCCGCTAGACTGGTCTTTCGCCCCATTCCCGCCATGCCCGTGGACCAGCCTTCTATCACTCTGCTGAAGCCGATCGCCCCCGCCGAGATGGACGCCGTGCGCGACATCTTCCGCGAGTATGGCGACAGCCTGGGCATCGACCTGCAGTTCCAGGACTTCGATGCCGAACTCGCCCAGTTGCCAGCCGACTACGCACCACCTCGCGGACAGATCCTGCTGGCGGAAGTCGAAGGCGCCATCGCGGGCTGCTGCGCGCTCAGGCCGCTCGACACGGCCGATTACCCCAATGCCGCCGAGATGAAGCGGCTCTACGTCCGCAAGGCCTTCCGGGGCTTTGGCCTGGGCCGCCAGCTCGCCGAAGCCATGCTGGACGTGGCCCGCCAGGCCGGGTATGCCTGCGTGCTGCTCGATACGCTGGACGGCATGGAATCGGCGCGCGCGCTCTACGCCGATCTGGGCTTCGAAGAAATCCCGCCCTACTACCACAACCCCGTGGCGGGGTCGCATTACCTCAAGGTCGATATCGACTGACCGGCTCTGCCATCCGGGGGGTGGCCGCGTTGCCTCGTCGCACCGTGCGCGCCCCCCGCCCGCAGACAGCACCGCGGTTTGCCCTCTCCTGCGCCGGAGAACGCGGTCACATCACAGTGATCCGCGTTCGTCCGCGTGCGGGGCACGCCCCGACATCGTCCGAGCCGCCCATCGCGCAAGTGCGCAGGGCATCAAGAAATGCACGCAGGCAGAAGAAAAGCGATCAGCCCTTGGCCTGCGCCAGCAGCGTGGCGGCGTCGCTCACTTCGAATTTGCCGGGGGCCTCGATGTTCAGCGATGCCACCTTGCCGTCTTTCACGAGCATTGAATAACGGTTGCTGCGCAGGCCCAGGCCCTTGCCGTTGAGATCCAGCGTCAGGCCCGTGGCCTTGGCGAAGGCAGCATCTCCATCCGCCAGCATGCGCACCTTGCCGCTGGTCTTCTGGTCGCGCGCCCATGCCCCCATGACGAAGGCATCGTTCACGCTCAGGCACCAGATTTCATCGACGCCGGCGGCCTTGAAAGCATCGGCCTGCTCCACATAGCCGGGCACGTGCTTCGCGGAACAGGTGGGCGTGAATGCGCCCGGTACGGCGAACAGGGCGATGGTCTTGCCGGCCGTGGCCTTGTCGGCCGCCACGGGATTCGGGCCGATGCTGCAGCCTTCGCCCTCGACCTCCGAGTACTCCATCAGGGTCACAGCGGGCAGGGTATCTCCAACTTTGATCATGCTCTCTTCTCCTATGGTTCGAGCGGGGGTGTAAAAGCGTCCGCGGCACGCGAACGCCCAAAAAGAAAAACGGCCCACGATTGTGGGCCGTTTTTTGAGGGCATGCAGCCGAAGCCGTCGAAGGCTCAGACCAGCACGGCCTTTTGCACGAGGCGCGTTGCCACCCAGTTCTTGGTCTTGGACAGCGGACGGCTCTCCGTGATCTCGATGGTGTCGCCGAGCTTGTAATCGCCGTTTTCGTCGTGCGCGTGGTACTTGCTCGACTTCATCACGATCTTGTCGTAGATCGGGTGCTTCACACGGCGCTCGACCAGCACCGTGACGGTCTTGGCGCGCTTGTCACTGACCACCTTGCCAACCAAGGTGCGCTTGAGGGATTTTTTAGCTTCCGTCATGTCGGCTCCTTACTTGGCGGCTTGCTTCTCAGCAAGAATGGTTCTGGCGCGGGCAACGGCACGGCGCGTGGAGCGCAGCGTGCTCGTGTTGCCGAGCTGTTGCGTGGCCTTCTGCATGCGCAGACCGAAATGGGCCTTTTGCAAGGACTTGATTTCGGCTTCCAGGCCGGCAACGTCTTTCTGGCGCAGTTCAGCAGCTTTCGTCATTTGTCGATTCTCCTGATCAGGCGCCAATCTGGCGGGCTACGAACGTGGTGCGCAGCGGCAGCTTGGCAGCAGCCAGGCGGAACGCTTCGCGTGCCAGCTCTTCAGGAACGCCAACAATTTCGAAGACGATCTTGCCGGGCTGGATCTCGGCCACGTAGTACTCGGGGTTGCCCTTGCCGTTACCCATCCGCACTTCTGCGGGCTTGGTGGAAATCGGCTTGTCGGGGAACACACGAATCCAGATGCGACCACCACGCTTCACGTGGCGAGAGATCGCACGGCGTGCGGCCTCGATCTGGCGGGCCGTCAGGCGGCCACGGTCCGTGCACTTCAGGCCGAAGTCACCGAAAGCCACCGAGTTACCCCGGGTGGCAATGCCGGTGTTGCGGCCTTTTTGCTCCTTGCGGAATTTGCGACGAGCAGGTTGCAGCATCTTTATTCTCCTTTACCGTCCGCTGCTGTAGCGGGCGCGTCAACCTTGCGAACGCGCTTAACGGCGGTGTTGTCGGCGCCACCGGCACCTGCGGGCTTGTCGCTGCCATCGGCCGGAGCGGCATTGCCACCCATGGGACGACGGGCGCCACGGCCTGCACCGGCACGGTCGCCACCCGGGCGGCCATCACGGCGCGGGCCGCGGGGACGACGCTCTTCTTCAGGACGCGGCGTTTCCACGGCCGGCAGATCGTTGCGGCCCAGCGTATCGCCCTTGTAGACCCACACCTTCACACCGATCACACCATAGGTGGTCTTGGCTTCGGAGGTGCCGTAGTCGATGTCGGCGCGCAGGGTGTGCAGCGGCACGCGGCCTTCGCGGTACCACTCGGTACGCGCGATTTCGATGCCATTCAGACGGCCTGCGGACATGATCTTGATGCCCTGGGCACCGAGACGCATGGCGTTCTGCATCGCGCGCTTCATGGCACGGCGGAACATGATGCGCTTCTCGAGCTGCTGGGTGATCGAGTCGGCGATCAGCTTGGCATCGATTTCGGGCTTGCGCACTTCTTCGATGTTCACGGCCACCGGCACGCCCAGACGGGTCGCGAGTTCCTTCTTCAGGTTCTCGATGTCTTCGCCCTTCTTGCCGATCACGACGCCCGGACGTGCCGAGTAGATCGTGATGCGGGCGTTCTTGGCGGGGCGCTCGATCAGGATGCGCGAGACGGCGGCGTTCTTGAGCTTGGCCTTCAGGTATTCACGCACCTTGATGTCTTCAGCCAGCATGCCTGCGAAGTCACGGTTGCTCGCATACCAGCGGCTGGCCCAGTTGCGGCTCACGGCCAGGCGGAAGCCGGTAGGATGGATTTTTTGTCCCATATTCTTCCTTTGGCCTCAGTTGCCGACCGTCACGTACACGTGGCAGGTAGGCTTGCTGATGCGATTGCCGCGACCCTTGGCACGGGCCGTGAAGCGCTTGAGCGTGGTGCCTTGCTCGACGTAGATGGTCTTGACCTTCAGTTCGTCGATATCGGCGCCGTCGTTGTGCTCGGCGTTGGCGATGGCAGACTCCAGCACCTTCTTCACGATCACGGCAGCTTTTTTCTGCGTGAACGCCAGGATGTTCAGGGCTTGGTCGACCTTCTTGCCGCGGATCAGGTCCGCAACCAGACGGCCCTTGTCCACCGACAGGCGGACACCACGGAGGACAGCACGTGTTTCAGACATGTCTACTCCTTACTTCTTCTGGACCTTCTTGTCCGCGGGGTGACCCTTGAAGGTGCGCGTCAGGGCGAATTCGCCCAGCTTGTGGCCCACCATCTGGTCGGTGATATAGACAGGCACGTGCTGCTTGCCGTTGTGCACGGCGATGGTCAGACCGATGAACTCGGGAATGACCATGGAGCGACGCGACCAGGTCTTGACTGGCTTCTTGTCCTTGGTGGCGATGGCCTTCTCGACCTTGGCCAGCAAGTGGTGGTCAACAAACGGACCCTTTTTGAGAGAACGAGTCATTTGTTATCCCTTACTTCTTGCGGCGCGACACAATCATCACTTGTGTGCGCTTGTTGTTGCGGGTGCGATAACCCTTGGTGAGATTGCCCCAAGGATCGACAGCATGGCGGCCTTCGCCGGTGCGCCCTTCACCACCACCGTGCGGGTGGTCGATCGGGTTCATGGCCACGCCGCGAACGGTCGGACGAATACCCATCCAGCGCTTCACACCAGCCTTGCCCAGTTGGCGCAGGCTGTGCTCTTCGTTGGCGACTTCACCGATGGTGGCACGGCATTCGATGTGGATCTTGCGCACTTCACCGGAGCGCATACGCACCTGGGCGTACGTGCCTTCGCGGGCCAGCAGCGTGGCCGACGTACCGGCGGAACGGGCGATCTGGGCACCGGCACCGGGCTTGAGCTCGATGCAGTGGATCGTCGAACCCACGGGGATGTTGCGGATCGGCAGCGTGTTGCCGGCACGGATCGGAGCCTCGGAGCCGGACAGCAAGGTCGCGCCCACTTCCAGACCGCGCGGAGCGATGATGTAACGACGCTCGCCGTCGGCATAGCACACCAAGGCGATGTGGGCCGTACGGTTCGGGTCGTATTCGATGCGCTCGACCTTCGCGGGGATGCCGTCCTTGTTGCGACGGAAATCCACCACGCGGTAGTGGTGCTTGTGACCACCGCCCTTGTGGCGGGTGGTGATGTGACCGTTGTTGTTACGGCCAGACTTCTGGTGCTGGGGTTCCAGCAGCGCAGCAAATGCCTCGCCCTTGTACAGGTGGTCACGCGTGACCTTCACCACGGCGCGCTGGCCCGGCGAGGTCGGTTTCATCTTGATGACTGCCATTTAAGCGGCCTCCCCGGACAGGTTCAGCTCCTGGCCTTCCTTCAGCGTCACATAGGCCTTGCGAACGTTGTCGCGGCGACCCATGGTCTTGCCAAAGCGCTTGGCCTTGCCTTTGGTGTTCACCACAGAAACGCCCTTGACCTCGACCTTGAACATCAATTCCACAGCGGCCTTGATTTCGGGCTTGGTTGCGTTCTGCAGCACCTTGAACGTCACAGCATTGGACTTCTCGGCAACCATCGTGGCCTTCTCGGACACGATGGGAGCGACCAGCACTTGCATCAGACGGCCTTCGTCAAACTTGAGCGTGCTCATGCGAACATCTCCTTGAGTTTGTCGATAGCGCCCTTGGTGACGAGCACTTTCTTAAAGTGAACCAACGACACGGGATCTGCATAGCGCGGCTCGACGACGAACACGTTCTTCAGATTGCGCGAAGCGAGGTACAGGTTTTCGTCCACTTCATCGGCGATCACCATCACCGATTGCAGGTTCATCGCCTTGAACTTGTCGGCGAGCACCTTGGTCTTGGGCGTATCGACCTTGAGCGAGTCCACCACGGCCAGACGGCCTTCGCGGGCCAGCTGCGACAGGATGGAGGCCATACCGGCACGGTACATCTTCTTGTTGATCTTCTGCGTGAAGTTTTCTTCAGGCAGGTTCGGGAAGATGCGACCGCCCCCACGCCACAGCGGCGAGGAGGTCATACCGGCACGTGCGTTGCCGGTGCCCTTTTGCTTGAAGGGCTTCTTGGTCGAGTGCTTGACCTGCTCGCGGTCCTTCTGAGCGCGCGTGCCCTGGCGGCCATTGGCGCGGTAGGCCACGACGATCTGGTGGATCAGGTCTTCGTTGTATTGACGATCGAACACGGTTTCGGGCACGTCGATCTTCGACGCGGCCTGACCTTGGTCATTCAGGAGTTCGAGCTGCATTAGTTCGCTCCCTGGGAAGCTTTGGCCTTGACGGCGGGACGCACGGTCACGAACCCGCCCTTGGATCCGGGAATCGCACCCTTGATCAGGAGGAGTTGACGCGCCTCGTCGACGCGGATCACGTCGAGGTTCTGCGTGGTGGTGGTGACGTCGCCCAGATGGCCCGTCATGCGCTTGCCGGGGAACACACGGCCGGGATCCTGCGCCATGCCGATGGAGCCGGGCACGTTGTGCGAACGGCTGTTACCGTGCGATGCGCGCTGCGAAGCCATGTTGTGACGCTTGATCGTGCCAGCGTAGCCCTTACCGATCGAGGTGCCTTGCACATCGACCTTCTGGCCCACGGAGAACAGCGACACGGGCACCGAATCACCAACCTTGTAGTTGGCGGCGGCTTCAGCGGTCACGCGGAATTCACGGATGATTTCACCGGCTTCGACACCCGCCTTGGCGAGATGGCCGGCTTCGGGCTTGGTCACGCGAGAAGCCTTGCGCGAACCGAACGTGACCTGCAGGGCCACGTAGCCATCGTTCTCTTGGGTCTTGATCTGGGTCACGCGGTTGTTGGACACGTCCACCACCGTGACGGGCACAGCGTCCCCGTCATCGGTGAACAGGCGCATCATGCCCACCTTGCGGCCCAGCAACCCTTGGGAGTTGCTCTGACTCATTGATTTTCTCCAAAACTTTCACCGCCCCGACTTCAATTGGCCAAAGCGTTTGCACGGGCGGTTTGCACCCTGACGTGCGCGAAAGAAGGTTGATAAAACTCCGCCTCTTGACACACCTCGAACCGAGGCTCGACATGCACAAAAGGCGAAGCCGCAAAGTATAACGCGGACTGCTTTTTCAAGCAAGTCCGCGTTATGCAAGCCATCGAGTGAATCACCCGGACCCAGCTAACCCATCACAGGAGGGAAATCACTGGAGCTTGATTTCGACGTCCACACCAGCCGGCAGGTCGAGCTTCATCAGGGCATCCACGGTCTTGTCGGTGGGATCCACGATGTCCATCAAGCGCTGGTGGGTGCGGATTTCGAACTGGTCGCGGCTGCTCTTGTTAACGTGCGGCGAACGCAGAATGTCGAAACGCTTCATGCGCGTCGGCAGGGGCACCGGGCCCTTGACGATGGCGCCGGTGCGCTTGGCGGTATCGACGATCTCAGCGGCGGACTGGTCGATCAGCTTGTAATCGAAAGCCTTGAGGCGGATGCGGATTTTTTGCTTGGACATGGCAAGTTCCTCGACTTGGCGATTAGGCGATGATCTTTGCCACGACGCCGGCGCCGACGGTGCGGCCGCCTTCACGAATGGCGAAGCGCAGGCCTTCTTCCATGGCGATGGGGTTGATCAGCTTGACGGTGATCGACACGTTGTCGCCGGGCATGACCATTTCCTTGTCGGCCGGCAGCTCGATGGCGCCGGTCACGTCGGTCGTGCGGAAGTAGAACTGCGGACGGTAGTTGTTGAAGAAGGGGGTATGGCGGCCGCCTTCATCCTTGGACAGCACGTACACCTCGGCGGTGAAGTGCGTGTGCGGCTTGATGGAGCCGGGCTTGCACAGCACTTGGCCACGCTCGACGTCTTCGCGCTTGGTGCCGCGCAGCAGCAGACCCACGTTGTCGCCAGCCTGGCCTTGGTCCAGCAGCTTGCGGAACATTTCCACGCCCGTGCAGGTGGTCTTTTGCGTGTCGCGGATACCGACGATCTCGATTTCCTCGCCGACCTTGATCACGCCACGCTCGACACGACCCGTCACCACGGTACCGCGACCGGAGATGGAGAACACGTCTTCCACGGGCATCAGGAATGCGCCGTCCACGGCACGCTCAGGCGTGGGGATGTAGGTGTCCAGGGCTTCAGCCAGCTTCATGATGGCCTCTTCACCCAGCTTGCCCTTGTCGCCTTCCAGAGCGAGCTTGGCGGAGCCGCGCACGATGGGAGTGTCGTCGCCGGGGAAGTCGTACTTGTCCAGCAGTTCACGCACTTCCATCTCGACGAGCTCGAGCAGCTCTTCGTCGTCGACCATGTCGCACTTGTTCAGGAAGACGATGATGTAAGGCACGCCCACTTGGCGGGCCAGCAGGATGTGTTCGCGGGTCTGGGGCATCGGGCCGTCAGCGGCCGAGCACACCAGGATGGCGCCGTCCATCTGGGCGGCACCGGTGATCATGTTCTTGACGTAGTCGGCGTGGCCGGGGCAGTCCACGTGGGCGTAGTGGCGGTTGGCCGTTTCGTATTCCACGTGGGCGGTGTTGATGGTGATGCCGCGGGCCTTTTCTTCGGGAGCCGCATCGATTTCGTCGTACTTCTTGGCTTCGCCGCCGAACTTGGCGGACAGCACCGTGGCGATGGCTGCCGTCAGCGTCGTCTTGCCATGGTCCACGTGGCCGATCGTGCCCACGTTCACGTGGGGCTTGGTACGTTTGAACTTACCTTTTTCCATTTC
>NZ_QLTA01000043.1 GCF_003269065.1 Paracidovorax anthurii | reverse complement strand
TCTCGCGGGCCGCGCCAACCTGATTTTTTTAAAGCCTGCTCCAGCACGCTCACTCCGTGCTGGTCAGGCTCGCTCCACTTGCGCCAGTACGCATAGACGTTGTGCCACTTGGGGAACTGCGGCGGCAGATAGCGCCACTGACAACCCGTGCGAAGCAGGTACAGCACTGCACAGAACACTTCGTACAGGTCCAGCTTGATCGGTTTGGTGCTGCGCCGAACGCTGCGCAGCAGCGGCTCGATCTCGGCAAACTTCTCTCTACTGATGTCGCTTGGGTATGGCTTTCTTTTCACCCCAGGATTGTCGGGGGAGATCGTAAACACGCTCTTAGAGACGCACCTGAAAACAGGCCTCCCTCCCGAGGCGGCGGATTGTGCCCACCGGTCTTCCAGGAAGTTTGTCAATTCGTGACATCGGCCGCGAACAGCGTGCGCGCCCCGGTTCGGCATTTCGGCCCCCCCTTCGCACCGGCGCCCATGCCATCTCCGCTTCCGGGATTTAGTGCGAATCCATGCACGCACAAGCCCTGACCCACAGGGTGGTTCCATGAAGATTCACAGCCCACGGTCCAGCAGCCCGCAACGAAGCACGGAAGAGAACCGCAACCCCGCCAGCCAGGAAGGTCCGCGCCCGGACGGCCACGGCAGTTCCGGGCACAAGGCCGAGCCCCAGTCGGCACTGCTGAAGAGAAGAAGCTTCAAGCTCAATGCGGAAATCAGCGAGGGGTTGAGGCTCAACGCCCGGCTTCCGTCCCTCGGGGACCGCCAGGCCGTTCCCTTCAGTCCCCGCTCCCTGCCGACCTCCACGCCATCCTCGACCCCGAGCCCCAGCCTCACGAGGACGAGCTCCTCGTACGACAGCCCGACGTCGAACCTCGCGTCCCTCCTGGACCCCACGACGCCCGTCCTGCGCGACGGGGCGTCGGACTCCTGGCATGCGCTGCGCTCCCTGGGCCATGAAAGGCGGCGCAAGGGCGAAATACGCTCGGCCACCTCCGACGTGGTCCTCAGCCCCCGCCTGGTGAAAGTGATCAGCCAGAACATCACGCGGCGCGACCTGCGGGAGAAGCTGGCGGCACTGAAGCCGGGCTCCGCGGAAGTCGGCAAGGGGTTCACCGCCGTGGCGCTGGAACGGCCGCGGAAGGGGTCTTCCGGGGCATCGCCGGGCCTGCGGCCACTGGGCGCGGGCGCCTCCGGAACGGCCTATGCCGTGAGGCTCTCGGAGAATTTCGTGCGCGACGGGAAGGATTTCGGGCGGGACTTCGTGTTCAAGGCGATGCTGTGCACCGATCCCGCGAATCCCATCCCGCGCCATCTGTACGACGCCCATGCCGACGACGCCCCCGGCCTGGCGGAGGCCATCGAGAACGAAAAGGCCAGGATCGGCAAGGAATACCAGATGGCCGCCTCGCTGGAGGACACCTCGCAGGTCATGCGGGTCTATGGCTTGGTCCAGATCGGCGACAAGTTCGGAATCCTCTCGGAAAAGATCGAGGGCCCGACGGTCCACGGCGTGATCGGCAAAGCCCACCGGGCCCTGGAAAGCGGCGCCGTCAGTCCCGGTGAATACCTCACCCTGGCGCGGACCATGGTCGCCGACGTGCTCATCGGGGCTTCACGCTTCGCGGACGAGGGCGTCGTGCACCAGGATATCTCGCACAACAACGTCATCTACGACGAAAACCAGAAGATGTTCCGGCTGATCGACATGGGCAAGGGGGACGAGGAGGGCGAGCCCAGCGGCATGGGCACCCCGGGCTACATCGATCTGCGGTCGGTGGCGGGCCACAAAAGCGATGTGTACAGCGCGGCCCAGCTGCTCGTGCACTTCTTGAAGTCGCCGGACTACCACATGGGCTTCATCGGACTCCATGGAGAGTCCTCGGTGGAGAAATTCCCCTTCATGGAGCCACTGAAAGCCTTGCCCTCGGAAAGCAAGGCGGAAATCGTTCAGTTCCTCAACCGCATGATCAAGGGGAATTCCGAGGAACGCGCCAGCGCGGAAGCCTTGCTGCGGGACCCCTTTTTCGGAGAACTGCCGCCCCGCGATCACACCCATGCGATCTACGGAAGATTGAGCCGGCCCGCGTCCTGAGAAAACCGATCCAGGAGAGGGGCATGGCCCCCAGGCTCAGCGCGCCGTCAGCGCATCGATGGCGCGCAGATCCTCCGGCGTCAGCGTGCCGGCGGCCTGCCGCAGTCGCAGCGTGCCCAGCAGCACGCTGTAGCGGGCCTGGGCCAGGTCGCGCTTGGTCTGGTAGAGCTGGCTCTGCGCGTTGAGCACGTCGATGTTGACGCGCACGCCCACCTGGTAGCCGAGCTGGTTGGCGTCGAGCGCGCTCTGGCTCGACAGCTCGGCCGCCTCCAGCGCCCGCACCTGGCTCTGCCCGGACTGCACCCCGAAGAACGCTGAGCGCGTGCTTTGCGCCACGGTGCGGCGCGCGTTGTCGAGATCGGCGCGGGCCTTGTCCTCCAGCGCGAGGGTTTCCTTCACGCGGTTCTGCACCGAAAAGCCCGCGAACAGCGGCAGCGTGAGCTGCACGCCCACCGTGGCGTTGCGCGTGCGGGAGTTGATGTGGGGCAGGGTCACCGTGCCGTTGGGGTTGCGCGCCACCGTGTAGCCCGCCTGCAGGTCCACGGTGGGCAGGTGGCCGGTCTCGGCCCTGCGCGTCTCCAGCCGGGCGACGTCGAGCGCGATGACCGCCTGCCGCACCTGCGGCTGCAGCTCCTCGGAGGTGCGCACCCAGGTGTCCACGTCGGCCGGGGCCACGGCCGGCAGCTGCACGGGCAGGGCCAACGGCAGGGGCGAGACCCCCACGCGGCCCACGACCTGCTCCAGCGCGAACTGCTTCACGCGCAGGTCGTTGTCGGCCGCGATCTCCTGCGCCACCACCAGGTCGAAGCGCGACTGCGCCTCGCGCGAATCGGTCACGGTGGCGTTGCCCACCTCGAAATTGCGCTGGGCCGAGGCCAATTGCTCGGAGACGGCCGTCTTCTGAGCGCGCACGAAGGCCAGCGTATCGCGCGCGGCCAGCACGTCGAAATACGCCTGGGCCACCCGCACGATCAGGTCCTGCCCCGCCGCGTCCAGCCGCGCCTCGGCCAAGTCGATGCCGCGCTGCCCCTGCTCGAAGCCGATGCGGTTGGCGGGGCGGTACAGGGGCTGCGATGCCGTCAGACCCGCACTCTGCTGCGGCGTGCCCAGGTCCAGCGGCGGGCGGTTCACGTCGGTGCGCGCGTACGAGGCACCCGCGGAGAGGCCCGCGCTCGGCAGCAGGCCGGCACGGGCCTGCTCCGCGCGGCTTCCGGCCGCGCTGGCCTCGGCCATGGCGGCCTGCAGCGGCGCGTCGTAGGCCCGCGCCATCTCCATCAGCGACGAGAGGCTCTGCGCATGGACGGGCGCGGCCAGGGCGGCCAGCGCAAGGGCCGCGGCCAGCGCGCGGAGCGGGGAGGGAAGAGGGCGGAGGAGGGGCATGGCGAACAGGCGTCCTTCAAGGAAAAAACCAGGGTTTTCTTCGATCGGCGGGCGCAGGGCGGCCCGCGCGATGCCGGCATGCCGGCCCATCGCGGGGGGCGCATTCGACGCCGGCCGGACCGGCGTTCAGTAGCGGGCCACGGAGGCGTCCCGCTCGTGCGACCAGGCGTCGATGCCGCCGGTGATGTTCGCCAGCCGCCGGAAACCCTGCTGCGCCAGGAAGGCCGCCACGCGCTGGCTGCGCATGCCGTGGTGGCACAGGCAGGCGATGGGGCGGTCGGCATCCAGCTCGCCGAGCCGGGCGGGAATCTCGCCCATCGGGATCGCGGCCACGTCGAACCCGCCGGCGCCGGGCGCGGGCTGTACGCTGGCGGTCTGCAGTTCCCAGGGCTCGCGCACGTCCAGCACCAGGGGCCGCGCTTCGTCCGCGTCGGTGGCGAACCATTGGTCAAGCTGGGCGGGACGCACGTGGTCGATCATGGAAGGGTTTCCTGTATCCGGAAAGAAAGGTTGCTCGTTCGCCAGGGACGCCGGTTCAGAAGGTGAAGCGCGGGCGCTCGGCGAAGTGCTGCAGGCGCGGCGCGTTGGTGTCCCAGGGGTAGGAGGTCTCGAAGCGGTCACCCGTGCGGCGCACGAAGGTGGCGCGCATCATCGGCTCGTTGCCCGTGATGGCGCCGAGGCGTCCGCCCTCGCGCAGCAGGGCGAGCAGGTTCTGCGGCACCTCGTACACCGAACCGCTCAGCACGATGACGTCGAAGGAGCCTTCCGGGATCGCGTCCAGCGCGCCGTCGGCCTGCCGCACCACGGCGTTGTGGATGCCGGCGCTCAGCAGGTTCTCGCGGGCGAACTCCACCAGGTCGGGCACGATCTCCAGCGACAGCACGTGCTCGGCGCGGTGGGCGAGCAGCGCGGCCATGTAGCCCGAGCCGGCACCGATCTCCAGCACGCGGTCGGTGGACTTGATCTGCAGGTCCTGCAGCAGGCGGGCCTCGACGCGCGGCGCCAGCATGCACCGGCCCAGGTTGCGTGCCTCTTCGGTGGAGGGGCTGAGCGGGATCTCCATGTCCATGAACGCCATGCCCCGGTAGGTCGGGGGCACGAAATCCTCGCGGCGCACGGCCGCCAGCAGTTCCAGCACGTCGGCGTCGAGCACGTTCCAGGGGCGGATCTGCTGCTCGATCATGTTGTAGCGGGCCAGCGTCACGGGGTCGCTCGCGTTGGCGGTCGTGTTGAGGGGGAGGGTCATGGGGGATTTCTCCGGTGCACGGGTCAGGACAAACCGTCGATTTTAGGCGGGCCGCCCTCGCGCACGCACAGGCCCGCCAACAGGTTGTCCACCTGCGCGTCGATGAAGCGCTGGGGGTCCATCTCGAGCGCATCCGGCATGCAGGGGCCCGAATGCCGCCACATCATCATGAAAACCAGCGGCGCCACGACGACATAGACGGAGCAGTCCAGGTCCAGAATCCGGAACTCGCCCCGGTCCATGCCGCGCTGCAGGGTGCGCCGGATGAGCCGGTGGCTCGGCTCGACCACCTCGGTGCGGTAGAACGCCGCGATGTCGGGAAAGTTGTGGGCCTCGCTCAGGATCAACTTGGAGATGCCCGAGGCCTTGGTGGAGCCGATGTGCTCCCACCAGAGCTGGTAGGCATGGCGCAGGAGCTCGGGGGTGCCGTGCGGATACTGCTCGATCTCCACGTCCCAGTCGGCGAAATGCCGGCCGATGTTGTGGCGCACCACCGCCTTGAACAGGTCTTCCTTGCTGGGGAAATAAAGGAACAGCGTGCCCTTGGAAACCCCCGCCCGCGCCGCCACCTCATCCACCTTGGTGGCGGCATAGCCTTTCTCCACGAACAGGTCGAGCGCGGCCTCGATCAGCTCGCCCGGGCGCGCTTCCTTGCGCCGGGCACGCCGGGGCGCCTCGGGCTCGGCAGGGTGGGGGGGGGATGCGTCGTGAAGCATATTAATGACTGACTGGTTAGTAATGTAGCAACCGCGCGCTCCAGCGTCAACGCACCTGAGCGGCTGCGCGCCATCGCGGCGCGGTGCCCGGGCGCCGTCGGCGGCCCTTTTTCCTGGTCTCTTTTTCAGCGAGGCGTTCCATGACTTTCGAAACCATCACCCTGGGCGGCGGCTGCTTCTGGTGCACCGAAGCCGTCTTCGACCGCGTGCGCGGCGTGACCGACGTGGAGAGCGGCTATGCCAACGGCCACGTGCCCCATCCCACGTACGAGCAGGTGTGCACCGGGTCCACGGGCCACGCGGAGGTCGTGCGGCTCACGTTCGACCCCGAGGCGATCACGCTGCAGGAGATTCTCGAGATCTTCTTCGCCACCCACGACCCCACCACGCTCAACCGCCAGGGCAACGACGTGGGGCCGCAATACCGCAGCGGCATCTACACCAGCCACGCCGGGCAGCAGGAGCAGGCCGAGGCCATGGTGCGCCAGATGTCGCAGGACCGCCTCTTCGGCGCCCCCATCGTCACCGAGGTCGCGCCGCTGGCCGCGTACTGGCCCGCCGAGGACTACCACCAGGACTATTTCCTGAACCACCCGGAGCAGGGCTACTGCGCATTCGTCGTGGGCCCGAAGGTGGAGAAGTTCCGCAAGACCTTCGCGCGCCACCTCAAGCCGGACTGATCCGGAATGCGGCCCAGGCGGGCCGCAGAAATCGCGTGGGCGGGAGCCGGCAGGCGCATAATGCAACCCGATTGCATTAATGGACGCCCGTTTCCTGCGCCCGCGCGGCACCGCCCCGTGGATCGCCTGGAGCGTGCGGCCCGCACCGGCCATGCCATCCACCTCATCCCCCCGTGCCCCCCGGCCCTCGGCCGCATCCACCCCCGCCACGCCACGCGCGCTGCCTGACGGGCTGCGCGCCACCCGCGCCACCCGTGCCGTGCTGGCGCTGATGGACAGCGACCCCGCCGTGGCGCGTTCCGGCACCGACGTCGTGGCGGCGCTGGAGCGGCGCGGGGTGTCGGTGAACCGGGTCACGGTGTACCGGCTGCTGGACCGCCTGGCCGTGGCGGGCCTGCTGGAGCGGCATGTCGACGGCCAGCGGGTGACGCGCTATGCGATCGCCGCCAGGGCGCCGGACCGCGCCGCGCCGCGCTTCGTGTGCGCCGACTGCCACCGCCAGTTCCGGCTCCCGGAGGGAGCCGCGCCCGTGCAGTCGGCCCTGCAGGAGGTGCTGCGGGCCCTGGCCTCGGCGGGCCACGAAGAGCTGGCCGTGGACATCGCGGTGCGCGGGCGCTGCGCCGGCTGCGCGCATCCGGAGAAGGGCGCGTGATCCGGGCACAGGGGCTGGCGTTCTCCCACGCTGGCGGCGCTGCCCTCCGTTTTCCCGACATGGACCTGCCCCAGGGCGGATGCCTGCTGCTGGGCGGCCCGTCGGGCTCCGGCAAATCGACGTGGCTGGCCCTGGCGGCCGGGCTGCGCACGGCCACGGAGGGACATCTGGAAGTGGCAGGGCAGGCGCTCGCGGGAGCGGGCCGGCTCGCCGGAGCGCGGCGCGATGCCTGGCGGGCGCGCCACGTGGGCTTCCTGCCCCAGGCCCTGCACCTGTCGCCCGCGCTCAGCGTGGCGGAGAACCTGGCGCTGCCGTATTTCGCCGCCGGCCTCGCGCGCGACGACCGCGCCATCGCGGCCGCGCTGGCGCGGCTGGACGTGGACGCGCTCGCCGCCCGCCGCCCGCACCAGCTCTCCGGCGGGCAGGCGCAGCGCGTGGCCCTCGCGCGGGCGGTGCTGCTGTCGCCCCGCGTGCTGCTGGCCGACGAGCCCACCGCCAGCCTCGACGACGATGCCGCCCGCGCGGCGCTCGGCCTGCTGACCGCCTGCGCGGCGGCATGCGGCGCCACGCTGGTGATCGCCACGCACGACCGCCGCGCCACCGACGCGCTGGGCCCCCTGCCGGGCACGCAGCGGCTCGATCTGGCCCCCGGGGCCTCCATGTCGCCGTCGAATCTATCTCATCAGCTATGAAAAATATAGCAAACGGATGGAGCCTGCCCCGGCTGGCCTGGCGCTACCTCTGGTCGCGCCCGCTGGCGGCGGCGCTGAACCTGCTGCTGCTCACGCTCGGGCTCGCGGCCGTCACGCTGGTGCTGCTCGTGGCCACCCAGGTGGACCGGGGCTTCGAGCGCGACGTGCAGGGCATCGACCTCGTGGTGGGCGCCAAGGGCAGCCCGCTGCAGCTCATCTTGGCGGGCGTGTTCCACATCGACGTGCCGCCCGGCAACATCGCGCTGCAGGATTTCGAGGCGCTGCGCAGCCACCCGCTGGTGGCGCAGGCGATCCCGCTCAGCCTGGGCGACAGCTTCGGCGGCTACCGCATCGTGGGCACCACGCCCGAGTACCCGGCGCATTACGGCATGCAGATCGATGCGGGCCGCCTGTGGGACAAGCCGATGGAAGCCGTGCTGGGCGCCACCGTGGCCGGCGCCATGGAGCGCGCGGCCCGAGGGCCCGAAGGCGGCGGCATGCCGGCGCCCGGGCCCGTGGGTCTGCTGGGGCGCAGCTTCGTCGGCACCCATGGCCTCGCGCCCGGCGGGCACGCACATGGCGACCATCCCTACTCCGTGGTCGGCACCCTGCGGCCCTGCGGCTGCGTGATCGACCGGCTGGTGCTCACATCGACCGAATCGGTCTGGATGGTGCACGAGACCGCCCAGGCCGACGACCCCGAGGACCTGGAGATCCTGCGGCAGGAGCGCGAGGTGACCCTGGCCCTGGTGCGCTACCGCAGCCCGCTCGCGGCGGTGACGCTGCCGCGCTACATCAACACCAGCACCCCCATGCAGGCGGCCGCCCCGGCCGTGGAGATCACGCGCCTGCTGCGCCTGCTGGGCGTGGGCGTCGAGGTGCTGCGCGCCTTCGGCGCCGTGCTGCTGGGGGTGGCGGCCCTGAGCGTCTTCATCGCACTCTGGAACGCGGTGCGCGAGCGCCGCGCCGATCTGGCCATGCTGCGCATGCTGGGCGCGCCGCCCGCACGGGTGGGCGGGCTGCTGCTGTGCGAGGCACTGTGGCTGGCGCTGATCGCGTCGGCCCTGGGCCTGGGCCTGGGCCACGCGCTGGCGGCGGTGGTGGGCCAGATGCTCGCGGCCCAGAACGCCATGCCCGTGACCGGCGCCCTCTGGCTGCATGGGGAATGGTCCATTCCCGGCCTGGCCGTGGCCGTGGCCGCCCTGGCCGCGCTGCTGCCCGCCCTGCAGGCCTACCGCGTGGACGTGGCCGAGCTGCTGGGGCGCCCCTAGGGGCGCCCCCAGGCCCTCGTCCGGTTGTCCTTTTCCTTCTTTTTTTCTTTTCCGTTCCCTTCTCAACCTTGCCTGAAAGGATGCACACCATGCACCAACCCCGCCGCCTCGCCTTCGCACTCGTCCTGGCTCCCTTGCTCGCCCTGGGCGCCCTGGCGGCCCACGCGCACGACGACAAGGACTCCGCCCATGGCGACAAGGAGATCCAGGCCGACATCCAGCGCCACCGCGCCATGGCCAGCGCCCACGAGGCCGCGGCGAAATGCCTGGAATCGGGCAAGGGCCACGACCAGTGCGAGAAGGAACTCCAGGCCGCTTGCAAGGGTCTGGCCATCGGTAAATACTGCGGCATGAAGCATCAGCACTGACCGGACTGCATGGCGCGGCCGGCCGTTATGCCATGCCGCGCCCCCCGGTCGGCTTCGATCTTCCCCACCCCACCCGATGGTTTGCCCCTCTGCACCGTATCCCGGAGTGTTCCGATGAAATCACCGAGCCTGGCCTGGATCTGCGCCCTGGCGTGCGCGGGCGCCTGGGCCCAGAGCCCATCGGCACCCAAGGCGGACGGCAATGGTGCCGTCCTGTCGTCGCCGCTGGGCGGCGGCGCGCTGCCCGGCGGCAGCGGCCCGGGCTACCACAGCCCGCAGAGCCCCATCAAGCCGCTGCCCCAGCGCGATGACGTGGTCCCCTGGTCCACGCTCACCAACCTGACCAAGAAAACCCTCAAGACCCGCGTTGCCCCGGTCTTCAACGCCGAGCAGAAGGCGCTCGACGGCAAGGTGCAGCGCATGCAGGGCTTCATGGTGCCCATGGATGCCAGGCCGCTGCAGCGGCACTTTCTGCTCACGTCCGTGCCGCTCACGTGCCCGTTCTGCATCCCCGGCGGCCCCGAAAGCATGGTGGAGGTGAAGGCCTCCGTGGCCGTGCCGTATTCGCTCGAACCCATCGTGGTGCAAGGCGAATTCAAGACCCTGGGCAACGATGAATACGGGCTCTTCTACCGCATGGTCAATGCCGAGCCCGTGAAGTGACGTGACCCGGCCCGCTCCCATGCCCCGCCTTTCCACGGCCACCTCCCTGCCGGCTGCGCGCCGGCAGCGGCGCGCCCGCACGCTCGCGCTGTGGATGTGGCTGGCGATGGCACTGGTCCTGGCCCCGGCACTGGGCCGGGTGCACCAGGTGGTGCACGGGCCCACGGCCGGCGCGGTGCAGGCCATGGACAGGGCAGGGGGCCACGGCGGGCACGCCCATCCGGCCGGCGTGCTGGAGGCCTTGTTCACCGGCCATGCCGGCAACGACTGCCACCTGCTCGACCAATCGCTCTTCGGTGACGCGCTGCCGCCGGCCCTGCTGCCGGCCCCGGCGCCGGGCGTCGTGCCCGCGCCGCCGGACCTTCCCTGGACGGGCATCGGCGCACGCCCGTCGCGCACCTTCCTGGCACGCGCGCCGCCGGGCTCCGCCCGCGCCTGAACACGCCGGGCCGTGGGCCGCTTCGCAGCGGCCCGGCCGGGTTTTTCGTTCTCCGGTTTTTCGTTCTCCTTTTCCGCTTCCTTTTTTCTCTCAGCGCCTGCTGTGCGCGTTTCGCCCCGCTACGGCCGATGACCGGCCGGATTGCGGCGGCATTCGCCATGGCGGGCGTCCGGGCTGGCGCGCGGGTGTGCGCCGCCCGTCCGTTGTCCTCCATTTCTCTCTTCTCTCGTCGTTTGCCATGAACTCCCACCTTTCATCCCCTCCACGCCGCTCACGCCATACCGCGCTGCACCCGCTCGCCTGTGCCGTGCTGATGCTGCTGGCGTCCGGCGCACGCGCGCAGACGACCGAGGGCGACCCCTCCGGCCAGAAAACCCGCCTGCCCGAAGTGACCGTCACCGGCAACCCGCTGGGTGCGGACACGGTGGTCGCCCCTGCCACGCAGCTGTCCGGCGACGACCTCACGCTGCGCACCGAGTCCACGCTGGGCCAGACCCTGGACGGCCTGCCCGGCGTCAGCAGCACCTATTTCGGCCCCAACGCCAGCCGGCCCATCATCCGCGGGCTGGACGGCGACCGCATCCGCGTGCTGCAGAACAGCGGCGCCACGCTGGACGCATCCGCCCTGAGCTTCGACCATGCCGTGCCCACCGAGGCGCTGACCACCGAGCGCATCGAAGTGCTGCGCGGCCCGGCCGCACTGCTCTACGGCGGCAGCGCCGTGGGCGGCGTGGTCAACGTGATCGACAACCGCATCCCGCGCGAGCCACTCAACGGCGTGGACGGCAAGGCCGAGGCCTCGGCCGCCACCGGCAACCGCGAACGCGCGGGCGCCGCGATGGTGGAGGGCGGCAACGACCGCTTCGCCCTGCATGCCGACGTGTTCGACCGCAACACCGACGACGTGCGCGTGCCTATCGACCTGGCCTGCGAGAAACCCGGCTCGCCGAGCCTCGCGCGGCGCATCTGCAACTCGGCCAGCCACACGCGCGGCGGCGCACTGGGTGGCACGGCGTTCTTCGACCGGGGTTACCTGGGCGTCTCGGCCAGCACTTACCGCAGCAACTACGGCACCGTCGCCGAGGACGACGTGACCATCGGCATGCGCTCCAACCGCTATGCGCTGGACGGCCTGTGGCGCTTCGACACCGGCCCGCTGCAGAGCGTGCGCGTGCAGGCCAGCCACACCGACTACCGCCACACCGAATACGAAGGCAGCACGCCCGGCACCACCTTCCGCAACGGCGGCAACGACCTGCGGCTGGAAGCGCGGCACGCGCCCATCGGCAAACTGCAGGGCGTGGTCGGCCTGCAGACCGAGGTTTCGCGCTTCTCCGCCGAGGGCAATGAAGCCTTCGCCCCGCGCAGCCGCAGCGCCAGCACCGCGCTCTTCGTGCACGAAGAGCTGGGCACCGACTGGGGCAAGCTCACCTTCGGCGCCCGCACCGAGCACGACACGGTCGAATCCTTCGGCAGCCCCGGCATCGACCGCTTCGCCATCGGCAAGCACGACTTCAACCCCTACAGCGCCGCCCTGGGCGCGCTCGTCAACCTCACGCCCGCGTGGCAGCTGACCTCCAACCTCTCCTACACCCAGCGCGCGCCCAAGGACTACGAACTCTTCGCCAACGGCCCGCACGTGGCCACCGGCGCCTGGGAGACGGGCAACCCCAACCTGGGCCTGGAAAAATCCACCAGCCTGGATGTGGGCGCCGCCTGGAAAAGCGGCCCGCACCGCTTCGCCGCCACCGCCTTTGTGAGCCAGTTCTCCAACTACATCGGCCTCACGCCCACCGGCCTGCTGCGATCGGAAGAGGGCGACACCGTGCCCGCCGGCACCGACGGCGCACTGCCCGAATACCGCTACCAGGGCATGCGCGCCCGGTTCTACGGCCTGGAAGCCAGCGGCAACGTGCGCCTAGTGGGCGAGAGCGGCCTCGTGGCGCCATCGTCCCGCGTACTGGGTGATGGCTCCACGGTGGACCTGCAACTGCGCGGCGACATCGTGCGCGCCACCAACCGCGACACGGGCGAGCCCCTGCCGCGCATCGCCCCGCTGCGCCTGGGCAGCACCTTGCTGTGGGCCAGCGGCCCCTGGCGCGCCGGGCTGGGCTTCGACTATCTCGCCGCGCAAAACCGCGTGCCCGCCGACGGCACCCGCGCCACGGGCGCCTACACGCTGTGGAATGCATCGCTGGGGTATCGCACCCAGTGGCAGTTCGGGGCCAACCGGAGCAATGTGCTGTGGTACGCGCGGCTGGACAACATCACGGACAAGCTGGCGTACAGCGCGACTTCGATCCTGACGACCACGGCGTTCCCGAAGGCGCCGTTGCCGGGGAGGAGTTTGAAGGTGGGGGTGAAGGTGGAGTTTTGAGGGGGTGGGGCGTGCTGGGGAGGAACTGCACGCCCCATTTTGGGTCGCTGGGAGACGGTATTAAGGGGCTGTTTTAGGCTGGTAGCAGTCCTTCGCTAACGGCCACGCCCCTCTCGTATGGCGTTGATCCAGCCCCGCACATGGGAGCCGTCGTTGAACCGATCCTGGAACAACACGTTCGACAGCAAACCCCAGTTGTGGTCTGCTGCGCGCAGGCCAGTCTCCACCGCAGCTGCGTCGCCATGCCACAGCGATTCGATATTGCTGGCCCAGCGAAGGTACTGCATCCAAGACAACTTTAGCCACGCAACCTTCTCTCCGCTCCGGATGATTTCAAGTATTCGAGCCCCTGCGGGATTTGACTCAAAGGTTCGATCATCGAACCAGCCCTGGCGGTTGAGCTTCGCGACGTCGGCTTCCCGCAAACGCGCAAGTAGAGGGCCTTCGTTCCAATATGGCACTTGGCGACCGCCAGGCTCCTCCTCGCCCCAGCGACCTGGAGAGAAGCGACGGAGGTTCATGTACTTGCCCGTTGAGATGTCAGTAGCGCCGGCAAATTTCCAGAGCACAAGGTCGTGGCTTGCGAAGGCGACATGGATGCGCATCGCCTCGGACAACAGCCTAATTAGGTGCACAGCCGTCGGCAAGCCTGCCGCGTCCTTCATGGGTTGCCGTGCCGGAACGTCTTCGTTTAGAAACATCAAGTAGACGCGATCACACGAGCTGCGGGACAAAATAGACGCGATGCTGAGAGCGCGGGAGGGGTTGTTCAGGTCTCTGAGGCTAACGATTGCGGTGAGCAGCGTCTCCTGCTGTCGTCCATCGGCATGGTGCTTCATCGCATCAGCAACCTCAACAATGAAGGCGTAGTAGGCGTCGGTGAACTGTCGGGGAACAAAGGCCGGCGAGCAAACCGCATCCACCCCTAGCTGCGCCCCTTGCTCGACGATTTCGTGGGCGCGTTGAGCCCACCAGTTGAGGTCTCCACGGTCCGCAGTCTCGTATTCGGAAGAGAAGTACGCCCACTCGTCCATCTTCCCCTTCTCGAACGCGGGGTTGTACATCTGCGGATCGAGGATCACCTCCAACTCGTCACGAAGATCACCAAGCCGGCCTAAGCGGTTTGCGACGTCAGCTGGCGCATCGTTCACCGGACTGAGGACTAGCCCTGCGTAATCACCAATGTCCGGCTCTTCCAAAAGGTTCCAAGAGTCGTGACCGAGTTGCAAGTAAGAAGCCATAAGTTTCCTCAGGAAGATGTCTTCAACGACTCTAGAAAGTCAGAGGGATTTCTGAAGCGGGCGATGGGCCAGGGTTTCAGTGCCGTCCGAAGTGCTCCGAACCCCAGGGCCGCAAGGCGCGCCGCGTTTTCGGCGGGCATCTCGTGGCGGGCAGCCACTGCCATGATCGCCTCGGGGATGGTCTTCCCCGATGCGAGGAACGGGTGATGCCCAAGTAGGCACTCAGCGAGCACGATGGCGAGGTCGAATTGGTCGGTGCGCCAGTCAATCAGTGCCTTGTCGTTGGTCAATTGTTCTGGAGCCGCGTATGCGGGGGTGCCGGGCCCCATTTGGGCGAATGCCTGAGTCAGGGTAGGCTGATTGAGCATCCGTACGATGCCAAAATCGGTCAGCACCGGGTGGGCGTTGCTGCGGTCACGGAACATGATGTTCTCAGGCTTAATGTCGCGGTGGACGAGTCGCTTCTCATGGAGATGACCGAGAACCTCGGCAAGCGCAACACCAATTGCCCGGGTATCCGCGACAGACAGCACACCACATGTACGCCGGGATTGCAGGGTTCCTCCAGCCAGGTATTCTTCGCAGACGACCCACAGCTCGCCCCCCTCCAGAGTGATGTGAGGGTGGGCCTGAAGAAGCCGAGCTACCGAGTTGTGCGAGCACTCTTGAAGCGCTCGAGCTTCCCTAACCAGCCGCTCCGTAGCGCCGGCGGCAACTGCAAGCTTCAGTGCGAATTGCTGAGAGTTGTAGGCGGCCAGATAGGCACTTTTGAAGGCGCCCTGCCCAAGAGGGCCTAGAAACTCAAATCCGCGCTGGTTGCACAGCTCCGCAGCTGCCGCGTCCAGATTCAAGTGCCCGCTCATCGTCGAGGGCATCGAAATGTTCGTGCGCTTGTGCACGGAGCCAAACCAAAAGCGCCTCCTGCTCTGACGCTTCGATTAGCACCTGCACGGACTTCCCATCGAATGAACATAGTCCCACCCCTCGTAACTCGAACTCGTCTCGATCCCTCAAGGCTCTCTCGGCCACACGTGCGGGGACGATGACATACGATTTGTTAGCGTATGCGGTGCTGCGGTACGCCTGATGAAATGCTCTTTTCCAGTTATCCAGCTTGGCCTCGAAGGCCAGCAGCGTCTTTCGCCGATGTCGTGCGAGAACATCCACGAACCCTGCTGTGTGATCCCACTCTTTAGTAATCTGGACCCGCCCGAAGGAGGTACGACCTGCCGACAACTTACCAACAAAGCGCTCTACAAAGTCGGCTTCGGTGGCAAATTCTTTACGATCGTTCGGTTGGGTGATGGCGTGGGCCATATCGCTTATCCAAGGCTCTTTGATACACAGTTTAACAAGGGGTTAGGGTGCTGGGCATTTTCTACGCCCCATAGTTGGCAGCATACGGATGCTAAGCATCCCGCCCTGAACTTGGACCATTCGGATGCCCAGTCATTGACGCAAGGGACCGCCCTGCATAACGGCCCTTGATCGGGCTCTACGAAACTGTAGGAATCCAAGCGGCTTCCGGCCCAGTCTTGGCGGCAGATAATCCTGCATCCCAGTCCTCGTTGCGCCCCATCGACCCCGCTGTCCCTCCGGATGGGGCACGCCTCCCTCCCCGTGAACTCCCCCGTCTTCGCCTCCCTCGTCCCCGTCATCCTCTGCATCGCCATCGGTTTTTTCACCGCCCGCATCGGCTGGGTGCGGGCCACGGCGATCAAGGATCTCTCCAACATCGTCTTCCTCGTCCTCACGCCCGCGCTGCTGTTCCGCACGATGGGCGCGGTGCGGGTGCAGGACCTGAACTTCGAGCCGGTGGCGCTGTACTTCCTCGCGGCGGGGCTGGTGTTCAGCGTGACCATGGCCTTCGCGGGTTTTTCCACGCGGTCGGCGGCACGCGGGCTGGCCAATATGTTCAGCAACAACATCATGATCGGCGTGCCGCTGGTGGGGCTGGTGTATGGCAAGGAAGGGCTGGTGACGCTCTTCACGCTGATCTCGCTGCATGCGCTGGTGCTGCTCACGGGCGCGACCATCGTGTTCGAGCTGGCCGAGGCGCGCGAGAGCCAGCGGTCGGGCCGCACCGCGCCGCGGCCGGTGCTGCACACCGTGCTGCAGGCGGTGCGCAACGGCATCGTGCACCCGGTGCCGCTGCCGATCCTCGCGGGCCTGCTGTTCGGGCAGACGGGGCTGGTGCTGCCGGAGGTGATCGACAAGCCGCTGCAGGTGCTGGGCACGGCCCTGGGGCCGATGGCGCTGCTGCTGGTGGGCATTACGCTGGCCTACACCAAGGTGGGGCACCACGTGCGCGAGGCGCTGGGCATCGCGGTGGTGAAGAACATCGCGCACCCGCTGCTGCTGTTCGCTCTGGCCTGGGTCTTCGGGTTGTCGGGGCTGTCGGTGGCGGTGATGTTCACGGCCGCGGCGCTGCCCGTGGGGGCGAACGTGTTCCTGTTCACCCAGCGCTACGGCACGATGCAGGACGAGGTGTCGGCCAGCATCGCGCTTTCGACGGCGATGGCGCTTCTCACGGTGCCGCTGATGCTGTTGCTCGCGCAGCGGCTGTGGCACTGACGAGAGGCCCAGCCGCCCGGGGCGTGGCCGGTCAGGGCGCGAGGCGCTCGCGGGCCCAGGTGCCCGCGGGGTCCTGGCGGTAGCTGAGCCGGTCGTGCAGGCGGCTCTTGCGGCCCTGCCAGAACTCCCAGCGGTCGGGCTTCAGGCGGTAGCCGCCCCAGTGGGGCGGGCGCGGGGGCTGCAGGAGGAATTGCGCGCCGTATTTCGCCGCGTTGGCCACCAGCACGCCGCGACCCGAAATCACCTGGCTCTGCGGGCTGGCCCAGGCGCCGATGCGCGAATCGAGGGGCCGGCTCGCAAAATAGGCGTCGCTTTCGGCATCGCTCACTTTTTCGACCGTGCCTTCGATGCGCACCACGCGCTCCAGCTCCACCCAGTGGAACTGCAGGGCCGCGAAGGGGTTGCCCGCAAGCTGCCGGCCCTTGCGGCTTTCATAGTTGGTGTACCAGACGATGCCGCGCTCGTCGTAGCCCTTGATGAGCACCACGCGGGTGCTGGGGCGCAGGTCGGGGCCCACGGTGGCGAGCGTCATGGCATTGGGCTCGGGCACCTGGGCGGCAAGGGCTTCCCGCAGCCACTGGTCGAACTGCTGCAGCGGGTCGGCATGGGAGGCGTCTTCGCCCAGTTCGGCGCGCTCGTAGCTTTTGCGCAGGTCGGCGATGGAGGAGGCAAGCGGAGAGGGTGTGGAGGCCATGCGGCGATTGTGCCCCGGCCGTTCCCGGCACGGCCTGCGGGCGGTCAAGGCACCCCGTCGGGCCGCAGGGACAGGCGCAGCAGCCGCGCCAGGGCGCGGTCCTCGATGCCGATGCGCTTCAAGCCGTCATAGGTGGCCTGTGCGTAATCGAGGGTGGTGCCGTATTTGCCGCTGGCCTCGGCGAAGATGCGGCGGTATTCCGCCTCGGACAATTCGCCCGTGTGGCTGGGGCTTCTGCGCGAGAGCGTGAAGGCCAGGGCGCGCACGGTGCCCTGCGGCGTCTGGCACGGCAGCCACCGGGGGTCGTACACCGCCAGGGCCATCTCGCGCTGCCACAGGTTCACCAGCACCTGCCGGGCATGCGCCTGCTCCACCCGGAAGACCATGCCGCGGCAGCTGCCGCCCGACAGCATGCCGAACACCAGCCCCGGGCAGGCGGGCGTGCCCCGGTTGATGCGGCTCCACATCTTGAGTGCCCGGTGCCAGCCGTGCACGCGCGCGGGCCGCTGCTCGGCGAACTCGAAATCGGGCCGCCAGATCAGCGAGCCGTAGCCGAAGATCCAGAGGTCCTGCGCCTCTCCCCATTCGCAGAGGGTCTGCTCCAGCAGGGGTGCGGGATCCCGCAGCGGAGCGGGCAGGGGGGCCGTGTCCGCCCCCCTACAATTCGCGGTTTCGTCCATGTCCCATTATTGACCTACGGAGTTTTCCCCATCATGGCCTTCAGTTCTTCCAGCGATGACAGCCAGCAGCGCTTTGCCCTGGGCTTCCTGTTCGCGATCATCGCGCTCGTCGTGTCCACGGTCGTGGGCACCGTGGTGGTCCAGCGGGGCATCGCACGCCATCCCGCCCCGGCGGTAGCCGTCCCCGCGGCGGAAGTGGTGGCCCCCGCCGGCACCCTGGATCTGGCCGGCAACGAGGTGGCGCGCGTGGTGGTGGATGGCAGCGTGGTGAAGTTCTTTTTCGCGTCCGGCAAGGCCGATCTGGCCGCCGATGCGGCCCCCGCGCTGGCCGACGTGATCCGCGCGGTGAAGGAAGACGGCCGCCGCGTGCTGGTGTCCGGATTCCACGATGCCACGGGCGATGCCGCGGCCAACGCCGAGCTGGCCAAGCAGCGTGCCCAGGCCGTGCGCGATGCGCTGGTGGCCGGTGGCGTTCCCGCCGACAGGATCGAACTGCGCAAGCCCGAATTGACCCAGGGCGCCGGCAACAACGCAGAAGCCCGCCGCGTCGAGGTGACGCTGGCGCCCCGGTGACGCGCTCCCCCCAAGGCACTGGCTCCAGGCCCGGCACTGCCGGGCCTTTTGTTTTCTATCCACCCGCACGGACATGCCGTGCGGCTTCCTGAAAGCCAGGGCGAAATGCGCGGCCCCGGGTCACCGGGCACCGCTCAGCGCCACGCCTGATCCAGCGCCTCCACAGCCTGCACGAAGCGCAGCTCGTCGATGTGCTCCCGGATGGATTCCAGCGATGAAGCGCCGATGCCCATGCCCAGCCCGGGCGCCAGGGTGGCGAACAGGTCCAGCGCCGCCAGATCCTGGCGCAGCAGCAGCTCCCGCAGGCGGACCACCTCGGGCGCGTTGCGCGACAGGGCCGGGACGGACGCGGGGCTGGAGAGCGGATCCGGGGCCTGCGGGCTGCTGGAGAGCCACTGCGCGGCATGCTCGCGCAGATGGGCCAGCGACTCGTTGAGCGCGGCGATGAGCGCCCGCGCATGCATGCGGTTCTGCGCGCGGCAAGCGTTCTCGGCATCCGTGGCCAGGCGATGCACGTCCTGCGCCCCCACGGTTCCGGAGGCCCCGCGCAGCTTGTGGACCCGGGCTGTGGTGTCCCGCCAGTCGGCTTCCGAGTCGGCGGGGATGGGGAATTCCTGGAACTCCCGCAGCAGATGCCCGAGCAGGGACCGGAAGAGGACCAGATCGCCCCCGAGCTGCCGCGCCACATGCTCTACCGCGATGCCCGGAATGTCGGGCCAGTCACTGGAGTGCGGTGCTTCGGTGATGGCCGGCAAGGCCTGGGCATTTCCGGCGGCGCGGTCCGCGGGCAGGTACCTGCGGATGCAGGCCACCACGTCGCGCGGCGAGAACGGCTTGACGATGAAGTCGTTCATGCCTACGTTCTCGGCTTCCTGGCGCTGGCTGGCGAGCGCCCCGGCCGTGAGCGCGATCACCGGGAGATCCGTCAGGCCCATGCTGCTGCGGATGAACCGGGTCGCGGTCAGTCCGTCCATCACGGGCATGTGGATGTCCATGAGCACGATGTCGAACGCCTCGCCCCTTGGCTGCAGGCGGTCGATGGCCTCCTGGCCGTTGGCCGCGAGGCCGACCGAAGCCCCTTGCAGCTCCAGGACGCGCCGGGCCACCTCCAGGTTGATGTCGCTGTCATCCACCACGAGGACGCGCACGCCGGAGAGCCCGGTCATCTCCGGCTCCTGCGGCTTCTTCGCCTCGGCCACCTCGATGGCGGCCTCGGCGCGCCCGAACGGCAGCTCCACCCAGAACTGGCTGCCGGTTCCCGGCACGCTCTCCAGCCCCACGCGCCCGCCCATCAGTTCGGCCAGTTGCCGCACGATGGACAGCCCCAGGCCCGTGCCCCCGAAGCGCCGCGTGATCGTCGCATCGGCCTGCGCGAAGGGCTGGAACAGCCGCGCCGCATCTTCCGGCGAGATGCCGATGCCGGAATCGTGCACCTCGAAGCGCAGGCGGATGGAGGCGTCTCCGTCCGGCAGACTGCGCACGATGAGGCGCACGCCCCCCCGCTCGGTGAACTTGATGGCGTTGGACAGCAGGTTGGTCAGGATCTGGTTGAGGCGCAGCGCGTCGCCGACCAGGTGGCGGGGAAGGCCATCGGGGAGGTCCAGGGTCAGGCCGATGCGCTTGGCGTCGGCCTGGACCCGGACCACCTCCATCAGGTAGTGCAGGCTGTCGCGCAGGATGAACGGCTCCGGGGACACGCTCAGTTCGCCGGCCTCGATCTTGGACAGGTCCAGGATGTTGTTGATCACGCCCAGCAACGCCTTGCTGGCGCGCAGGATCTTCTGCAGGAACTCCGCCTGCTGGGCATCCAGGCTCGTCTGTTCCAGCAGGTAGGTCAGGCCGATCACGGCGTTCATCGGCGTGCGGATCTCGTGGCTCATGTTGGCGAGGAATTGGCTCTTGGCCAGGCTGGCCTGCTCGGCGGCGGTCTTGGCCCATTCCAGCGCCTGCTCATGCTCCTTCTGGTCGCTCATGTCGTAGGCGACCCCCAGGAAGCCCAGCAGCCGCCCGTCATCGCCGTACATCGGCGTGACCACCAGGGAGACCACCACGCGCGAGCCGTCCTTGCGCAGGTAGGTCCATTCCCGCACATGCCCGTGCGTGGAGGGCTCCCGGAAGATGCCCTCGGCGGAGGCCGGCACGGCATGCCCCAGCGCCTGGCCGAGCTCCTGTGCGCGTGCGTCGATCTCCTGCGGGTCGTGGAAGAGCGTCGTCGAGTTGGTGCCGATGATGTCCGTGCTGTCGTAGCCCAGCAGGCGCTCGGCCCCGCGGTTGAAGATGCGGACGACGAAATCCGCGTCCGTGGCGATGATGGCGACCTCCGATGCGGACGCCAGCACCATGCGCAGCAGGGACGTGGTCTGCGACAGGTCCAGCTCCACCTGCTTGCGGTCCGTGATGTCCCAGTTGATGCCGATCATGCGCAGCGGGCGGCCATCGGCACTGCGATGGAGCTTGGCCATGGCCTTGATGTGCCGCACCTGGCCGTCGGGCCACAGCACACGGAACTCCATGTCGACGTCCTTGAGTTCCGCGATGCAGTGGCTCAGCTCCTGGGTGGCGCGTTCGCGATCGTCGGGATGCACGCGGTCCAGCCAGAGGGCGTAGGGCTCGACATCGTGGTGGCGCGTCTGCCGGTAGATGCGGTACATCCAGTCGTCCCAGCGCAGGCTGCGGGTCTCGAGATCCAGCTCCCAGACGCCCAGGCTGGCCGCGTCCGTGGCCAGCGCGAGGCGCTCGTGCGTGGCCGCCAGTTCGGCGGCGGCGCGCTTGCGCTCGGTGATGTCGAAGCGGATCGAGATATAGCGGTCCACCTGCCCGTCGGCATCGGCGAAGGGCGCGATGATGCTGTCCACCCAGTAGAGCGAGCCGTCCTTGGCGCGGTTGCAGACCTCGCCATGCCACACCTTGCCCGAGGCGATCGTGCGCCAGATGCCCGGCCAGAATCCGGCATCGTGCGTGCCCGAGTTGATGAGCCGGTGGGTGCGGCCCAGCAGTTCCTCCCGGCTGTAGCCCGAGATCGCGCAGAACGCAGGATTCACGTCGGTGATGCGACCGGATCGGTCGGCCACGGAGACGATGGCGTGTTCATGGATGGTGCGCAGCAGGAAGTCGTTGTCCCGCTGGGCCGCCGCCGCGGCCTGGCGGCTCTCGGTCAGCTCCGTCACGTCGTGCACCAGCACGTAGAAGCCCCGGACCGTGCCATCCACGATGTCGGGCAGGTAATGCGCCAGCCAGTGGCGGATGCCCGGGCCGTCGCGGCGCGTCTCGGAGCGGTCGAAGGTCTGCGCCACCCCGCGCAGGGCCGACCGGGCATAGGGCTCGTTGCGCTCGAACAGGTTCTGCCCCAGCAGCTCCAGCATGGAGCGGCCGGTCGCCGGCTCCTCCCCGACGCCCAGCCAATCCCGGTAGGCCTTGTTCGCGAAGCGGTTGCGCAGGGCGTCATCCCAGTAGCCCACCATGGACGGCAGCGCGTCGAGGATGTTGCGCAGGTCGCGGCGTGCGGTCTCCAGGCCCAGGGTGCGCTCGGCCACCTTGCGTTCGAGGTCGGCCGTCAACTGCTGGAGCGCGCGCTCGGCCGCCTTGTTCTGGCTGATGTCGCGCAGCGTCTTCACCACGCCCACGACGGCTCCGCGGGCATTGCGCAGCGGCGCGGCCGACACCGCGACGTCGATGCGGGTGCCGTCGCGGCGCAGCCGCGTGGTCTCGAAGGTCGAGACGAGCTCGCCCCGGCGGACCCTGGCGAGGATGCCGGCATGCTCGTGCTCGGGGTTGCCGGGAGCGAAGAGGGTGTCGATCGGGCGCCCGACCATGTCGGCTTCCGCGTGGCCGAAGATGGCCTGCGCGGCCGGGTTCCAGTGGATGACGCGGCCATCCAGCGCCACGCCGATGATGGCGTCCGGCGAGGACTCCACCATCGCCGCCCGGCTTTCCCGCGCGGCCTGCAGCGCATCCCGCTGGCCCGCCCCCTGGCCCGCGAGCCAGGCGAGCGCGGCGAGCAGGGCGACCACGCCCGCGCCCAGCACGGCGACTTCCCAGGCGGCCCGCTGGTGCAGCGCGGCGACGAACTGGGGGGTGGCCAGGATCTCCGCTTCCCATTGCCGGCCATAGACCGTCAGGGGAACGCGCACGCGCAACCCGTCTACCACGGTGGCCTGCCAGGGCGATGTGGCATGGAAGGGCGCCGCCTCTGTGCCCGGGGCGCCGTCGTCGCGGTCCCGCAGCGCGAGAACATACCCCTCCTCGCGCGCCCGCTGGGCCGCGAGGATCTCGTCCATCACCAGGGGGGCGTACGACCATCCGATGGTGGCCTCCTCCCGGGACTCCGGGGTGTCCGGCACCGCGCCCGGCCGGTAGATCGGCAGCAGCAGCAGGAAGGACTGCCGGGACTTGCCCGTCTGCTGCAGCAGGGCGAGGGGGGCGGTCAGGATCGGGGTGTTTTCCCGCATCGCCCGCTCCGCCGCCGTGCGGCGCCGGGTCTCCGAGGCGACATCCAGGCCGAGCGCGACCGCGTTGCGCTCCCGGGGCTCCGCGTACTGGATCACGTAGCGTTCGCCGGCGTGCGGCTCCAGCTGGCGGATCGTGAAGTCCGGGGCGCCGTCGCGGCGCGCGCGGGCCAGGAAGGCGGCCTCTTCGCCCAGGGCGACACGGCGGACGAAGCCGAACCCCCAGGCCCCGGGAAACTCACGCGCGATGTCGCGCGATTGCGCGTACTGCCGGAACATCTCCCGGTTGATGTTGTCCGGGCCGGCCGCAATGATCGCACCCCGGGCACCGCGCAGGCCGTATTCATAGCGCTCCATTCCGGTCTGAACGCGCTCGACGACCCGTGCGACCAGGGCCTCGAACGCCGCCTCGCGGGCCTGCCGGTTGATGGCGATCTGCCAGGAAACCGCCAGGATCACGAGCGCCATTCCGCCCAGCAGCACTCCCGCCACGGCACTCCTGACCTTCCAATGCCCATTGACCATGAAGGGGACTCCTGTCGCGTCCGAGGGGTTCGGGAACCGTGCTGCCGGATCTGGCATCGTGGCCCCGGGTCAGCGGTCGGTGCCCGGCCGCGGGCCGGGGCCGGTGGCCGAAGCGAGAAGGGACAGGGGCGGGACGGCCAGGACGGGGGCGCTCCCGGGGGCCGTATCCGAGACGTGTCCCTGATACGCCCGCGCGCGCCCGGCCTGCTTCGCGGCATAGAGTGCCTGGTCCGCGCTGCGCACCAGGCGATCGGCCTGCTCCCGCATGGATGCCTCGCCATGCTCTCCCCGGGAGGGCAGCCAGTCGGCGCTGTATTCGTCGCAGCTCGCGATGCCGATGCTGACGCTCAGGCGCCCGGCAGCCGCGGAATCGCCGTGCTCGATCCGCAGGGCCGCGACGTTCTCCATGATCCTGCGGGCGACGAAGGCGGCGCCCGCGCGGTCCGTCTGGGGCATCAGCAGCGCGAACTCTTCGCCGCCGTAGCGGGCTGCGAGGTCGCCCAGCCGGAGGCCGGCATCGCGCAGCGCCTGCGCGACCTGACGCAGGCAATCGTCGCCCGCGGGGTGGCCATAACGGTCGTTGAACTGTTTGAAATGGTCCACGTCCACCAGCAGCATGCTCAGGGCCGTGCCCGAGCGCTGGCAACGCTGCCATTCCTGCAGCAGCGATTCGTCGAACTTGCGGCGGTTCGCCAACTGGGTCAGCCCGTCGGTGGCCGCGATCTGGCGAAGCTCTTGTGTGAGCTGCGAAAGCCGCAGCTGGGTTTTCACCCGGGCCTGGAGGAGGGCGGGCCTGACGGGCTTGGCGATGAAATCCGCCGCGCCGAGCGCGAACCCTTCCAACTCCAGGTCCACCTCGGCGTGGCTGGTGACGAAGATGATGGGTACGTCGGCGGTGGCGGGGTCGGCCTTGACGGCCCTGCAGACTTCGAAGCCGCTCATGCCGGGCATTTCGGCATCCAGCACGATCACGCTGGGCGGGGCCTCGCTCACGAGGCGCAGGGCATCGGCGCCATTGGTGGCGAACTGCACGTCCCCGAGCCCCGCCAGCATGTAGCGCATGAGCTTGATGGCGCCCAGGTCATCGTCCACCAGCAATATCTTCTGCTGCATCCATTCTCCCTCCGGGATTGAGTTCCGTTGCCCGTGCCGGCTCTCGGGCCGGATCGAACGCCGCTCAGTCGCTGCCAGCCCTGTCGGGCCTGCAAGCATTGTGGGGGAGAGTCCTTGATGTTCGCTTACGAGAGTTGCATGAATGTAACGCTCGCCGTAGGGTCTCTCCCCGCGGGTTCAGGTGCTCTGCCGCACCACCAGCTCGTACTCCAGGGCCACGCAGTGCCGGGCGGGCGGCGTGCCGCGCATCAGGTCCAGCAGCATGCCGGCGCCGGCGCGCCCCACCTCGCCGCGGGGCGTGCGCACGGTGGTGAGGGGCGGCACCATCTGGTCGCTGCCGGCCAGGTCGTTGAAGCCCGCCACGGCCATGCGGCCCGGCACGGCCACGCCCAGCCGCGTGGCGGCCAGCAATCCACCCTGCGCGATGTCGTCGTTGCAGAAGAAGATGGCATCGGCATCGGGCAGGCGCTGCAGCACTTCTTCGAAAAGGCGGGCACCGAGCGCGATGGACGAGCGCTCCGGGCTCAGGATCTCCAGGCGGGGATCGTAGAGGCCGGCCTGGCGCAGGGCCTGGCGGTAGCCCTCGGCGCGCTGCATCGTGCGGGGGTCGAGCTGGGCCGCGCAGAAGGCGATGCGCCGGCGCCCCTGCTCCAGCAGGTGGCGCACCATGGCGGCCCCGGCCTCGGTCTGCGAGAAACCCACGCAGTGCACGCCCTGCGCATCGCTGGTTTCCATGAGGTGCACGCAGGGCACGCCGCTGCGCGCGATGAGCTGGCGCGCGGCCTCGCTGCGGTCGAATCCGGTGACCAGCAGGCCGGCCGGGCGGTGGGGGAGGTAGGTGCGCAGCAGCAGCTCCTCCTCGGCCACGTCGTAGTGGGTGACCCCGATCAGCGGCAGGAAGCCGGCGGGGAACAGAGTGCGGTGCACCGCCTCCAGCAGGTCCACGAACAGCGCGTTGGAGAGCATGGGCACCAGCACCAGGACCTGTGTGCTGCGCTGCGAGGCCAGGGCGCGCGCGGCCGGGTCGGGCACATAGCCCAGTTGCCCGGCGGCCGCCTGCACGCGCGCGGCCAGCACCGGGTCCACGCCGCGCTCCTGGCGCAGGGCGCGCGAGACGGTGATCGGGCTCACGCCCGCCAGGCGGGCCACGTCGTCGAGGGTGACCCGGCCGCTGGCCTTGCGGGCGCGGCGGCCGGGAGGAGGAGCGGATGCGTTCAAGGGTTAATCCGGATCGGCTGGTACAGCATTGTTGTCTAGGATAGCGCTATCCATCTCAGGGTTAACGTCAGAAGCAGGCCAAGTCTTTCTTAACGTCCCTGGGAATTCTTTTTTCTACATTGGAGACAAGCGGGCCCTTTTTCCCCGGGAAAAGTCCGCATTTTTTATGGATTCTTTGGATAGCGCTATCCAAGCACTGCCGACCTCCACCCTGGTGGTCATGGGCGTCTCGGGATGCGGCAAATCCAGCGTGGCCGCCGCTGCTGCCGCCCTGCTGGGGTGGCGCCTGGAGGAGGGCGACGCGCACCATTCCCCCGAGAGCGTGGCCAAGATGCGCGCCGGCCAGCCGCTGACCGACGAGGACCGCGCGGGCTGGCTCGATCGCCTGGCCCGTCTGCTGGCGGACGTGGGCAGCCCGGGCGCGGTCGGGTCCGCGGGGCAGGGCGGCGGCGGGCTGGTGCTGACCTGCTCGGCCTTGCGCCGCCGGTACCGGGACCGCCTGCGGGCCGCCTCGCCGGGGCTGCGCTTCGCGTTCCTCGAACTGGACTACGACAGCGCACTGGCCCGGGTGCGGGCGCGGCCCGGGCACTTCTTTTCCCCGTCCCTGGTGGCGGACCAGTTCGCCACGCTGGAATCCCCCCGGGGCGAACCCGGCGTGCTGCCGCTCGACGCCCGGCAGCCCGTGCCCGCGCTGGCCGAGGCCATCGCGGCGTGGATGCGCCGTGGCGGCACTGAACCCCAGGGCGTGGCGGTGTCCACGCCCACCCCTTCCGGAGATACCGCATGACCGAGTCCGCAACCCACCCGGCGCAGCCCGCGCGCCGCAAGAGCCTGCCGCAGCGGTGGGCCGAGCATTTCATGGTGCTGGCGCTGGCCGGCATGGTCGTGGCCGTGTTCGTGAACGTGGTGCTGCGCTATGCGTTCGGCACCAGCATCGTTTCCTACGAGGAGATCTCGCGGCTGCTGTTCGTCTGGCTGGTGGCCGTGGGCGCCATCGTGGCCGCGTTCGAGGGCAAGCACCTGGGCTTCGACATGCTCACCGCGCGTCTCTCGGGGGCGCCGCGCAAGGCGCTGTTCTGGGTCAGCCAGGCGCTGGTGGCGCTGTGCATGGTGCTGCTGCTCAAGGGCTCCTGGGAGCAGGTGGTGGCCGGCCTGGAGAGCTACAGCACGGTGCTGGGCTACCCGCTCGCGCTGGGCGCGGCGGCCACGCTGGTGCTGGCCGCGGGCCTGCTGGTCGCGCTGGTGCTGGAACTCGTGCGCGGCCGTCCGGCCGGCGATGACGCGGGCGGCGACGCCTCGATCGAGTGAGGGAAGCACCATGGTCGTGACCCTCATCTTCCTCGGCGTGCTGATCGGCGGCATGGCCATCGGCATGCCCATCGCCCAGGCGCTGGTGCTGACCGGCGTGGCCCTGATGTGGCACCTGGACTTCTTCGATTCGCAGTTGCTGGCGCAGAACCTGCAGGCGGGCTTCGACAACTTCCCGCTGCTGGCGGTGCCGTTCTTCATCCTGGCGGGCGAGCTGATGAACGCGGGCGGCCTCTCGCGCCGCATCATCGATCTGGCGCGCGCCTTCGTGGGCCACATCCGGGGCGGGCTGGGCTTCGTGGCGATCGGCGCGGCGGTGCTGCTGGCGTCCATGAGCGGCTCGGCCATCGCCGACACGGCGGCGCTGGCCACGATCCTGCTGCCGATGATGCGCCAGCAGAACTACCCGGCCAGCTACAGCGCCGGCCTGCTGGCCTCGGGCGGGATCATCGCGCCGATCATTCCGCCGTCCATGCCGTTCGTGATCTACGGCGTGACCACCAACACCTCGATCAGCAAGCTGTTCCTGGCGGGGGTGTTCCCCGGCCTGATGATGGGCATCTTCCTCATCCTGGCGTGGTGGTGGATCGCGCGCAAGCACCAGTTGCCCGCGATGGAGCGCGTGGAGTGGGGACCCCGGCTGCGGGCGCTGCTGCACAGCTTCTGGGCCATGATGATGCCGGTCATCATCCTGGGCGGCTTGAAGGGCGGCATCTTCACGCCCACGGAAGCCGCCGTGGTGGCCGCCGTGTATGCGCTCATCGTCTCGATGTTCGTGTACCGCGAGCTGAACTGGAGCCAGCTCTACGAAGTCTTCCTGGCCGCGGGCAAGACCACGGCGGTGGTGATGTTCCTCTGCGGCGCGGCCACCGTGACGGCCTACATGATCACCCTGGCCGACCTGCCCAACCTGCTGGCCGACAGCTTCGCCGGTGTGATGGGCCACCCCATGCTGTTCATGGCGCTGATGATGGTCTTCCTGCTGGTGGTGGGCACGGCCATGGACCTGACGCCCACCATCCTGATCTTCGGCCCCGTGTGCGTGCCGCTGGCCGTGAAGGCCGGCATCGACCCGGTGTACTTCGGCTTCATGTTCATCTACGTGGGCTGCATCGGACTGATCACGCCGCCCGTGGGCACGGTGCAGAACGTGGTGGCCGGCGTGGGCCGGCTGCGCATGGAGACCGTGATCCGGGGCACGACGCCGTTCCTGCTGGTGTACGTGCTGCTGCTCGTCCTCTTCGTCATCTTCCCGTCGCTGGTGACGGCGCCGCTGCGCTGGCTGCATTGAGGCTGCGGCCCCTCGCGTTCGATTCCATTCATTTTTTCAGGAGACAAAACCATGCGCATCCGCTTCGCCCTCGCCACCCTGGTGGCCGCCATTGCCGCCACCGGCGCGCCCGCCGTCGCCCAGGCCCAGGATTTCAAGCCGCGCATCGTGCGCTTCGGCTTCGGCCTCGTGGACAACTCCAACCAGGGGCGCGCCGTGCGCTTCTTCGCGCAGGAGGTGGAGAAAGCCACCGGCGGCAAGATGAAGGTGCGCGCTATCGGCAATGCGTCGCTGGGCTCCGATACGCAGATGCAGCAGGCCCTGATCGGCGGGGCGCAGGAGATGATGGTGGGCTCCACCGCCACGCTGGTGGGCATCGTGCCCGAGATGGCGGTGTGGGACACGCCCTTCCTCTTCAGCAGCGCGAAGGAGGCCGACGCCGTGCTCGACGGCCCCGTGGGCGAGAAGGTCAAGGCGAAGCTGGAGCCCAAGGGCATGGTCGGGCTGGTGTACTGGGAGAACGGCTTCCGCAACCTCACCAACAGCAAGCGCCCCGTCACCAAACTGGAAGACATGGGCGACATCAAGCTGCGCGTGATGCAGAACAACGTGTTCCTCGACAGCTTCAAGGCCCTGGGCGCGAACGCCGTGCCGCTGCCGTTCTCCGAGCTGTTCACGGCGCTGGAGACGCGCGCCGTCGATGGGCAGGAAAACCCGTTCAACACGGTGGTGTCCAGCAAGTTCTACGAAGTGCAGAAGTACCTTACCGTCACCAATCACGTCTACAGCCCCTGGATCGTCACGGTGAGCAAGAAGTGGTGGGACACGCTCACGCCCGCCGAGAAGAAGGTGCTGCAGGACGCCGCCGCCAAGAGCCGCGATTTCGAGCGCAAGGACACGCGCGAGGAGGCCGCCAAGGCGCTGGCCGACCTCAAGACCAAGGGCATGCAGGTGAACGAGCTGCCCGCCGCCGAAGCCAGCCGCATGCGCGAGCGGCTCGCCGGCGTGAATGCCGGCATCGCCAAGGCGGTGGGCCAGGACACCTGGGACGCCGTGCAGGGCGCCGTGAAACAGGCGCGCGGCGGCCAGTGACCCGGCCGGCCGGGGAGGGCGGGGCGCCGCGATCGCCCACCCCGGCCTACAGCGGGCCTGCCGCGGCGGGCGTACGATCGGTGGCCCGGCTGCTTGCCGATGGTTGCTTTTGGTAGCGAACTTCCGGCGGCCCGCCGTCTCACCTCCCAGCAAGGCAAAGCCCGAATCCCGCCATGCCACTCCACGATACCGTCCACACCGTCACCCAGCGCATCCGCGAACGCAGCGCCGCCACGCGCGCCGCCTACCTCGAACAGCTCGCCTTCCATGCGCGCCGCGACCGCGGCGCCGACCGCCTGGGCTGCGCCAACGTGGCGCATGCCTTCGCGGGCATGCCCGGCAACGACAAGTTCCGCGTCGTGGCCGAAAAAGCCCGCAACATCGGCATCGTCACGGCCTACAACGACATGCTCTCGGCCCATGCGCCGCTGCAGCACTACCCCGATCTCATCAAGGCCGAGGCCCGCGCCCACGGCGCCACGGCGCAGGTGGCCGGCGGCGTGCCGGCGATGTGCGACGGCGTCACGCAGGGCACGCCGGGCATGGAGCTTTCGCTCTTCAGCCGCGACGTGATCGCCATGGCCACGGCCGTCTCGCTCTCGCACGACGTGTTCGACGCGGCCCTGATGCTGGGCGTGTGCGACAAGATCGTGCCGGGCCTGCTCATCGGCGCGCTGCATTTCGGGCACCTGCCCACGGTGTTCGTGCCCGCGGGGCCGATGACTTCCGGCCTCTCCAACAACGCCAAGGCGAAGGTGCGCGAGCAGGCCGCCCAGGGCCTCGTCGGCCGCGACGAGCTGCTGGCGGCCGAATCGGCGGCCTACCACGGCGAGGGCACCTGCACCTTCTACGGCACCGCCAACAGCAACCAGATGCTGCTGGAGGCCATGGGCCTGCACGTGCCCGGCACGGCCTTCGTCAACCCGGGGCAGGCGCTGCGCACCGAGCTCACGCGCGAGGCCGCCCGCACGGTGCTGGGCGCGCCGGGGGCGCCATGCCCGCCCATCGGCCGCATCGTGGACGAGCGCTGCATCGTCAACGCCATGGCGGCGCTGCTGGCCACGGGAGGATCGACCAACCACCTCATCCACTGGGTGGCCGTGGCCCGCGCCGCCGGCATCGAGATCGACTGGGACGACTTCGCGGAGCTGTCCGCCGTGGTGCCCCTGATCGCACGGGTCTATCCCAACGGCAGCGCCGACGTGAACCAGTTCCAGGCCGCCGGCGGCCCCGGCTACGTGATCCGCGAGCTGCTCGATGCGGGCCTGATGCACGAGGACGTGGCCACAGTGCGCCCCGGCGGCCTGCGCGAATACACGCGCCTGCCTGCGGGGGACGCAGACGGCCGCCTGCACTGGAGCGGCATCGGCGCCAGCCTGGACGATGGCGTGCTGCGCCCCGCGCACGCGCCCTTCAGCCCCACCGGCGGGCTCAAGCTGCTGCGGGGCAACCTGGGCCGCAGCGTCATCAAGGTTTCGGCCGTGCCGGAGGACCGCCACGTGATCGAGGCCCCGGCGCGGGTCTTCGCCTCGCAGGCCGAGCTGCAGAAGGCCTTCCAGGCCGGCGAGCTGGACCGGGCCTGCGAATCGCACCCCTCGCGCGGGCTGGTCTGCGTGGTGCGCTGGCAGGGGCCGCAGGCCAACGGCATGCCCGAGCTGCACAAGCTCACGCCTCCGCTGGCCGTGCTGCAGGGCAAGGGCTACAAAGTGGCCCTGGTCACCGACGGCCGCATGAGCGGCGCGTCCGGCAAGGTGCCTGCCGCCATCCATGCCTCGCCCGAGGCCCTGGCCGGCGGGCCGCTGGCGCGCGTGCGCGACGGCGACATCGTGCGGCTCGACGCCGTGGCGGGCACGCTCGACGCGCTGGTGGAGCCGGCGCAGTGGGCGGCGCGCGAGCCGGCGCGCCAGCCGGAGGATCTGGCCCGTGCCGACGGACACGGCTGGGGCCGCGAACTGTTCGCCGGATTCCGGCGCAATGCGCTCAGCGCAGAAGAAGGAGCCTGCTCATGGCTGTGACATTGACCGCGCTCGACGTGATGCGCGATGCCCCCGTGATTCCCGTCATCGTGCTGAACGACGTGGCCCATGCCGTGCCCATGGCGCGCGCGCTGGTGGAAGGGGGCATCCGCATGCTGGAGGTGACCCTGCGCACCTCCCAGGCGCTGGACTGCATCGAAGCCATCGCGCGCGACGTGCCGCAGGCCGTCGTGGGCGCGGGCACCGTGCGCAGCGCCGCCGACGCGCAGGCCGCGGGCCGCGCGGGCGCGCGCTTCGCCGTGAGCCCGGGCTTCACCCCGGCGGTGGGACGCGCCTGCCGCGATGCCGGCCTGCCCCTGCTGCCCGGCGTGGCAACGGGCAGCGAGATCATGGCGGCCCAGGAGGAGGGCTTCTCGGCCCTCAAGTTCTTCCCCGCCCTGCAGGCGGGCGGCCTCGCCATGCTGAAGGCCTGGCAGGGCCCGTTCGGTGACGTGCGCTTCTGCCCGACCGGCGGCATCCAGCCGGGCAATGCCGGGGAATTCCTGGCGCTCTCCAACGTGGAGTGCGTGGGAGGGTCGTGGCTGGTGCCCGGCGACGCGCTGGCCCAGGGGGACTGGGCCCGCATCACCACGCTGGCCCGTGGGGCCCGGGCTTTGAGGCCCTAGGGCCTCGATGTCGCCGTAAAATCTACATAGTTCGCTATTATTTCAATAGCAATCCTCAGCGCAGTCCGGTGCCGGTTCCCTGGTCGTTCGCCCGCTGGATCAGCTCGATCTTGTAGCCGTCCGGGTCGGTCACGAACGCGATGACCGTGGTGCCGCCCTTCACGGGGCCGGCCTCGCGCGTCACGTTGCCGCCGGCGGCCTTGATCTTCTCGCACGCGGCGTAGGCGTCGGGCACGCCCAGCGCGATGTGGCCATAGGCCGTGCCCAGCTCGTAGCTCTCGACGCCCCAGTTGTAGGTCAGCTCGATCTCGGCCTGGCCCGGATTGCCGCCCTCGAAGCCCAGGAAGGCGAGCGAATATTTGTACTCGGGGTTTTCGGACTTGCGCAGCAGTTGCATGCCGAGCACCTGGGTGTAGAAGTCAATCGAGCGCTGGAGGTTGCCGACGCGCAGCATCGTGTGGAGGAATCTCATGGCCCGGATTGTGCCGGCAGATCGAAAACCCGCCACCCCGGCCGCCTTCCGGCCGGGCCATCCGCGCGCCCGGGGGGGGCCGGAGGGCAGGGCGGTGCCCCGCATGCCGGATCAGGCTCAAAAGCCCTCCATGTCGCCGTATTTTCTTGATTGTTTGCTATGTTTTATATAGCAAACGCCAGGTAGGCGGGCGGGCAGGAAGGCGCGGGGCCACCGCCCTCAGCCCTCGACCGGCACGGTGTAGTTGAGCGTCATCCGCCCGCCGTCCACGGTGACGATCTCGCCGGTCACATAGCTGGCGGCATCGCTGGCCAGCCATGCCACCACGTCGGCGATCTCGGAAGGCTCGCCCAGGCGCTTCATGGGGGTGCGGCTCAGGATCTTGCGGCGTGCGTCGTCGCTCGTCAGCACGGCCTTGGACGCCAGTTCCGTCGCGATCGTGCCCGGCGCCACCGCGTTCACGCGCACGCCACGCTCGGCCAGGGCCAGCGCCATCACCCGCGTGAGCTGGTTGATGCCGCCCTTGCTCACGTTGTAGCTGGCGATGTTCGGGATCGCCAGCACGCCGTTCACGGAGCTCATGTTGACGATGGCGCCGGCGCCCGCGGCCGCCATCACCCGCGCCACCGCTTGGCCCATCAGGAAAGCGCCCTTGAGGTTGACGCGCAGCACGGCATCGAAGTCCGCCTCGGTCACCTCCAGGAAATCCGCGGCGCGAAAGATGCCCGCATTGTTCACGAGCACGTCGATGCGGCCATGCCGGGCCACCACCTGCCGGACCAGGTCATCGACCTGGGATTTCTCGCCCACATCGCAGCGCAGGTACCGGGCCGCGCCGCCCAGTTCGTCCGCCAGGGCCGCGCCGCGCGCGTCATCCACATCCGCCACGACCACGCGGGCCCCCTCGCGCGCGAAACGCCGGGCGCAGGCCTCGCCGATGCCCTGGGCACCGCCGGTGACGATGCAGACGCGATCGGCGTGGCCGAGATGGATGGAGGGGGTCTGTCCGGGGAGCATGGGGCATCCTTTGAAAGAGAGAAAATTTTCAGCCTGCCGCGAGACGGGCCACCTCGCCGGCGGACAGGGCGCCCCGGTAGATGCGGAAGTCGTCCAGCAGTCCATTGAAATAGCGATCCGAGAACGAGAGCGATCGTCCCAGCAGGTTCTTGTCCGTGGTGCCCAGGCGGAACGGGTGGAAGCGCGAGGCCACCGTGCCCACCGGGGCGCCATCGATGTAGAGGGTGAGCACGTCGGCCGCGAACGTGATGGCCACGTGCTTCCACGCATTGGCGGCGAGCGCCGAGCCCGTCTCGATGCGGTCCGCGCCATCGATGGCGTTGAGCGTGATCACGAAGCGGGTGTTGTTGCTGGAGCTGGTGTTGAAGCTGGGCGTGAACGCCATGTACTGGACGCCTGACCCGAAGTAGAACACCGACTGTCGGGAACCGCCCCCGCGCCAATAGACCCAGACCGCGAGCGTGCAATCGCCCACGTCGCTCAGCAGGCCGTCAGGCAGCGCCACATAGCTGGAGCTGCCGTTGAACGATGCCGCGTAGCCGCCCGCACGCCCGGCCCCCCAGGTCGCGTTGACCAGCTGTGCGGTATTGGCGTTGCCGCTGCGGTCGGCGGCCGTGGTTCCCGTTCCTTCGTCGAACGGCAAATGCACCAGCAGCGATGTGGACGTGATGGCGCTCACCTCGTTGGAGGCCGCCGTTTCCCCTGCCGGCGTGGTCGCCGTGACGACGTAGTAATACGTGCCCGAGGGGGCCGCGGTATCGGTGCAGGTCAACCGTTCGCCGCTGCCGACGGTCGCGATGGTCGCATAGCCCGAGCCGCTCGCCAGACTGCGCTGCACGCTGTAGCCGGTGGCGCGGGCGCTGCCCCACCACGAGAGGATGACATTGCCGCCGACCACGTGCGCAGTGAGGCCGCTGGGCGGCACGTCGCCCGTGTAGGCATCGCGCGCGTAGGCGAGGGTGCCGAAGCCCGGCAGATCGTTGTCTGCCGCGGTCTCGGTGCGTGATTCGGCGAAGGCCTTGCAATTCGGCGCGGCCAGCCCCTTGCGGTTCACGTAGTGGTGGTAGAGGATCGACCACTCGTTGCGCACGGACGGCTGCCCGGCCGTGGAGAACACCGTCTGCTCCACCTGCTGGTTCCTGTAGGTGGTGAAGGGCATGTCCGGGTAGCTTGTGGTGCCGGCGGCGTATCGATTGCCCATGGCGACGTACTCGGCGCCCGCCAGCACGCGGTTGTTGTCGTAGCCGTACAGATCGATGCCCTGGTTCCAGGCCATCTCGCAGATGACGCCCATGAGCCCAACGCTCAGCGTGTTGTGGCCCTGGTCCCGGCCGGATTCCTGCGTCTGCCCCAGGTGCCCGGGATGCAGCAGGAAGACCGCCTGCCGGATGCCGCCGTTGCCCGCGCCGGTCCGGAAATACTCCACGGCCTTGTTGAACATGTCGATGTCGTCGCACAGTACCCCGATCGCCATCAGCGCGGCGATGCTGGCCAGTTGCCAGTTCGAGTACACGGTGTGCGGCACCAGCGAGGTGTAGAGGCCCTGGACCGAAACGGGCGCGAAGATGCCCGACATCATCTTCTGGAAGTTCGCCAGCGCGCCGTCCGGCAGGCCCGTGTAGGTGCGCATGGTTTCGCCCACGTTGGCGAACTGGTACGCGTTGAGCGCCAGCAGCGCGACATCGTTGTTGCCGTTGAGCGTGGTCAGCGTGGATGACCAGGTGGCCATGTAGTACGCGGCCTTGTCGGCGTACCGGGTGTCTCCGGTGACCTTCCAGTACAGGGCACAGGCCTGGGCCCGCGAGATGTCCGTGGCCAGGCGGCCGAAATTGCTGCCCGATGAAGAGCGCGTGATGGTGGCGGTGGCGTTGCTGGTCCAGCCCTGCATGCCGGACACGGCCGAGCGCACCTGCGCGAAGCCATCCGCCCACGGCGCCGCATTGGCGGCCACCTTGGCGGCCATGCGGGCGAAGTCGTCCGCCGTGTTCAGCAGCCCGGGATGGACGAACGCCGAAACCACCTGACCAGCTTCGGAGGCGACCCGGGCATCGGAGGAGCCCGCGCCCTCCGCAGGACGGGCCCGGGATTGCGCCGCAGAGGCAGACGCAGGCCCGTCGCCGCCGCCACAGGCCGCGAGGCCCCAGGTGCAGAGGGCGTACAGCAATTGTTGGCGGCGCCGTTCGGAGAAATGATCGGAAGAGGTGGTCATGGATCTGTCCAGTGCAGCGTTACGGCCGCGATCATCGGACAAATCCGAGCGGGCCGTGGCCGAACCCGGCCGAGGTCCGCCGACGGACCCGCCTGGTCCAGACCGGCGACCTCGCTTCCGATGGCACCACCAGGCTGCGGTTGGCCACCCGGGGATATGCGGTCAGTCCCGACAAGACCCCGCAAACTCTGATCGTTTTGAAGGTGCGGAGCGTCAATTGCTCTCGCGTTTGTCCAGCTTCCGGAGGGCCTTTCACCCACGGGCCGGTTCGCACCTGATTATTGGAAAAAGGCCGGGCAGGTGCTGGGCAAGGCGGTGGTAGGAATGGCCTCGCAGGTGTTGCGGAATGTCAGGTCGCCTTGCTTATCGGTGGACAGTTCCCACACGCTGTCGTAATCCTCGAAGCTCCAGGACGGCACTTGCGCTGCGGCGGCCGGGTTGCGGTACATGCCGGTCAGCAGGTATTTCACGGCCTTTTCGATATGGGCGTGCTCCCAGCCCACCAGGATCGTGCCGCCATGCTCCGCACGGCTGAAGTAGGGCGAAGCGCGGTTGAAAAGCGCCTGCGCCAGGTCGATGGCATCGTTCCACTGGAACTCGGCCAGCGTCAGAGGCAGGTGGTGCTCAATGGCGAACGGCGCCACCGTCAGCGAGGGACGGATGTACGAGCACGTGCCATTGCAGCCGATGATGTTGTTGGGGTTGGACGTGAAAACATGGTCCGGCTTGCGCTTCATGATCTCGCTGAGCCGGGCGTTGGCACCCAGTGCGCGCCACTGCCCCTGGCACACGTAGTTGCCGTTTTCAAAGTTGCCGCTGGGGTGCGCTTCCACGTGGCGCACCAGATACACCTTTTGTTCGGTGTAGGGCTGCCAGCCGCCCGGTGCCTTGGCCTGGATGGTGACAGGCGGCTGGGCGCAGGCGGAGCGCGGTGGCAGCGGCACCTTGGGAAAGAGCGGGTCATCGGCAATGCCATCGCTGTAGATGCCCACGGCAAACGGCTGGCCCTGGCCCGACAGCACCACATACTGGTGCGTGCCATTCAGTGCCAGCGCATCGTTGCTGACGCTGCCCACCATGGCCTGGATCATCTCGGGCGGCATGGCCATCACATAGGTGCCGCGCGGCTGGTTGCCCAGCAACTGCTGCATGAAGTACGCCGGTGAGTTGTATACGCTGGCATCGCCCTGGCTGAGGCTTTGCGAGGAAACACCGAAGTTGTTCAACAGCGCATAGGGCTCGATGGTTTGCAACGGCACCATGCTCGGCGAGCCTGCGTAGGTGAAGGCGTACACCTGTCGCACCTGCGCCGCCTTGCCCGCCAGCACGCTGTTGAGCAACTGCCCAAAGCGCAGCGCGTGGTTGAGGCCAGTGGGCGAGACGTTGTTGCCCTTGCCCGCCTGGCTTTCAAAGCTGGGCACCAATACAAAATTCCAGTCGTTCGGATTGAGGGCTGGAGAATCTGCCAGCGCGGCGCGGTTGAAGCACAGCGCGCACAGCAGCAACAAAAAGAAACGCAGCATCATGATGGTTTTCCGGTAAGCGGCACCGGCCGCAGGGTTGCGGCCGGTGCGGAGGGCGGGGCAGGGGATCAGGGGGTGAAATACTGGCGGCGCTGGTGCTGCTCCTGGTGCATGGGGAACATCACCGCGTAGAACTCGGTCCAGCCCCCCATGCGCACGCGCAGCAGGTCGTAGCGTTCCGGGTCCTTGCTCGCCGCCTGGTAGGTGGCCAGGTCGGCGCAGGTCAGCGTGATCAGGTTGGAGCCGGTGCCCCCGTCGGCATACACGCGCAGGAAGCGTTTCAGGTCTTCCAGCGGGAAGTTCTCGGAGATGTTCATGTCCACCGGAGACGCGTTGGAGAGCCCGTAGTCGATGGCATCGTTGCGCCAGCTCTCCAGCGATTGGTAGATGTTGCGGAAGGCCGGTGCCGCCGCCAGATCCTGCGGTGCCGGAACGGGAGACAGGTCGGACGCAATGGGCATGCCGTTGCGGCGGCCATCGGCCGTGGCGCCGCAGGGTGCACCGTCGCCCACATAGCCCTCGAAGGTGCCGATGCCCGGCGTGACGACGAACTCGAACGGGCCATAGGTCTTGGCAATGCCGTCCAGCACCGGCTGCAGTGCAGGATGGGGCTGGCGGATCACATCCACGCACAGGCGGATCAGGTGGTCCATCACCCAATTGCCCAGCTCGTCCACGTCCTTGTGGCCACTGCCCCACTTGGGCAACTGCAGGGCGGTGTCACGCCATTCCTGGTAACGGCGTGCGCGCTCGCCCGCCGCTGCAGGCCCCATCAACCCGTTCTGATACGGCTCGATCAGTGTGTAGCCCCAGTCGTTGATCAGGCAGTCCACCAACTCGGGCAGTGTGGCGATCGCCGTCTCGCGGTCGTACACCAGCTTCTTGATCGCATACAGCGAATCGATGGTGTTGGAGACGCCCACGCACAGCGGCGCAATCATGTGGAAGCGCGCTCCGGCGTTGGTCAGGTCGCGGCCCGACTCGACACAGCCGTCGATCACCGTGGACAGCAAGGGGCTGGGGCAGATTTCGCCCAGATTGCCGTAGGCACCGAGGATGACGTTGTAGGTCTGGATCACCAGCCATTCCAGCTGGCGCAGGAACTGTGCCTGCAGCTTTTCAAAGCTGTCTATCTCGTGCGCGGGCGGAGAGCGGAAAGTCTGCTTCAGGCCGCGCAGGTAGATCGGCCCGGCCTCGCCGTAGGTGGCCCCCTGGTTCAGCGCCTGCTCCAGCGCCGCCATCGGCGTGACGTTGGCAAACGCAAACTCGGTGGCACCCGCCAGCATCGGCTCATAGCAGCCATCGGCGGCGTAATCGCGCGACCAGCGCAGCGACACGTCCTTGCCCGAGCGGCGCAGCGCTTCGCACAGCTTGTCGTCCTGGTACAGGATGGGGTGCGCGCCGCCCGCCAGCAGCGACTGGGCCGCCGCGTCCAGCACCTCCTGGGGCATGTCCTTGTACACCCGCAGCGAAAGGGTGGGCGCATTCACCGGTATGCGGCGGGCCGCCTTCAGGCACAGCATGGTCACCGGGTTGACGCCGCCGACAGGCTCGGCATCGTCATTGGCCACATAGCCGCCCACCGTGATCTGCTGCACCCACTGGTTGATGCCGCCCCCCTGCGGGAAGTTACCGCCCAGCCCGCACACCGCCGTGGTGCCGTAATTGACGTAGTCGGTGATGTTGGCCCGGTTCACGAAGGCGTTCTCGCCCATCTTCAGCCACAGGCAATCGATGATCTCCTGCGCACGGGCTTCGTCCAGCGGGTGCTTCTGGAGCAGCGGCCACAAGATCTGGTCCAGCCGCCCCATGGCCGTCAGCTCACCCAGCAGGTGCAGGCAGCAGTGGAAGGAAAAGATCAACTGCACGCCATCATGGAAATCACGCGGCGGCTGGCTGCTGAGGTGGCGCAGGCGCGCAGCCACGTCACGCATGTTCTGCGCATCTTCCGGTGTCGTGGCCTGGACCACGGTGTGCTCGGCATGCTCCGCCCAGTTGAGCAGGTAGCGCTGCACGCCTTCCAGCGACCAGATCGCCCCCTGATAGAACTCCTGCTGCGCCGCCGTCAGGCCAGGCTGTGCCTGCTTTTGCTGCAGCTGCGCCACCAGGCCGCCCAGGCCCAGATCGACCAGGCGCTGGTAGTGCGGCACCACATGGCCCATGGCCGACCATTCGTTGAGCTCGCCCTTGAGCCAGGCCGCAATGGTCTCTTGCTCGCTCAGGTAGGGCACCACTTCCTTGCCGCGCCCCAGCGTGAAGTCGGGAATGATCCCCACCAGCAATTCTTCGGGGTAGATGCGCAGCAACTGGTTGTCACGCGCCAGCCGCGAGTGCGGGGCCGAGAGCAGATCGGCCAGCGTCTTCTGGTTGGCCAGCCCCTTGCGCAGCAAGGCCGACCCCTGGAGCACCGGCGCTTCGTCCGGTGTCACCAGCGTGGACAAGTGCGGCAGGCGCGGAAAGGGCTGGCGGCGCAGCCAGCCGTCGCTCCAGTGCGAAAAGGTGCGCCCCAACAAGGCCAGCAGGCGAGGGCTGGGCGGGTCACCCGGCGCATAGCCGCCCTCCGCCATCTGGTGCAGATAGTCCTGCGAGTTGTAGAACAGATAGCCATTGGGGCTGCGCACATCCCAGTGCGGGTCTTCCTCCGCATCTGCCACGCTGGCCACGTGCGCCACGTCCAGCTCGGCAGCCGCCGGCACATACCAGTAGGCACCCGCCACCCCCTGCACCACGCTCATCAGGCGATCGATCGGGCGATCGGGCATGTCACCCATCAGGTGGTGCAAGATCTTCTCGAAACGCTCCTGCTCGTTGCAAAAAGCCACGAACATCAGCCCCGCCTCACGCGCCGCGTGACCGGCCTGCTCGCCAAAGGGCAGCGCCTGGCGCAGCAGCTTGCGGTTGTCGCCATTGGCGTCGCGCACATGGGCGCGGTGGATGTGCGCATCCGCCGGCCCCTGCGGCAGGATCGCGCCATCGGTATCGCGGCCGATCATGGCGTCTTCGCTGTCCGGCGACATCGCGGCAATGGTGCGCCAATCAAACAGGAATTTCTGGGTGAAGGCGAACGACGCCCCCGCATACGCGTCGCCCAGCAAAATATCCTCGGCCAGACTGACGGGATCGTTGGGATTGGTGATGCCATCCAGATAGCGGCCGCCGATGACACGGCCATCCTCGCGTTTGCCAGCCTCCACCGCCTCGATGTGGCTGGCCAGTGCTTCCAGCGCGGGCCGGCATTCGCTCACCAGACGGCGCGCCGTTTCTGCATCGGGCGCTTTCAGGTACAGCAGCACATCTCCACCGGTATCGCGCAGCTTGGGCGAGTGGTTGAGCACCTTGCGGCTGACCGGAATCTCACGGCCCTGCCAGTGGCCCCACAGCTCTGGCGCAAACGCAGCCACCAGCCCCGCAGGCTGGGGAGCAGCCTCGCTGGCCCGGGCCAGCTCGCGAACCACATCCAGCACCGCCTGCTGACTGGCAGGGCCACGGTCCCGAAGCGTGAGTGTGAGAATCTGGCCGAATAAAGGCCGCAATAACAGACCACGTTGAGCTCCCTCGACGATATTGGCAAACATGCGATTTCCTTGCGATGAGGATTGAAAAGAAGCAACGCTCGTAACGGATGTTCAAAAGCGGTACTCCGGCAGGCCTGCGGAGCGGGCGGTGCTTAATGGCGCCGGATACCCCACGACCCGAGTCAAAAATTAAACCAAATGTAAAAGATGCGCCACCTCAATGTGGCCTGACGATACGAGCTCGCTATGTGCGGCAGGCGGTGATCCCGGTTTCGTTGTCGCCCGGTAGGTAAGGGTGAGGAGGGTGTCCACCCCGGCGGACTTGCGCAGATGCCGGAGCGAGCCTGCTTTCAACAAGCCCATGCCCAAGGCCTCGAAGCCTGCTGCAGATTCGACCAGGCAAGGCGAACCTGCGCCAACGCCTTCACCTGCAGCTGCACCGAAGGACAAGAAGCCGCCCACGGATTCCAGACCGCTGGGGGCTGCTCATGCGCCACTCCCCGCGAAGCCTGCAGCAGCTGCAAGCGCACGCGAGGATGCGCCAATGCTGCCGCCAGCGAGGCCCCTGGGGATCGATGCCGAGGAGGCGGCCTACCTCATCGACGAATCGGAGTTTCTCGATCCGATGGAGTCTGCCGCAGCGCTCAAGCGGCACCAACCACAGGCCGCCGCAGCGCCGGCACCAGCCGCTCCGCAGGCTGCGATCGGCGGCGCCGACGCCGCGTCCCTCGCTCCCTTGGGACCACCGCGGCATGCCGGCGTGAGTGCGGAGTTTCGCCGGCTGGCGGACGAGCTCGACGAGTTGCCGGAGATCATGCCGCGCACGATGCCTGCAGCGCCGCCCTCGGCGCCAGCCCCTCCCGAGCCGGTGCTTCTGGTTCAGCAGCTGCCGCGGCTTGGGGGAGACCAGGGCAAGCCCTCGCCCGAGCCGAGCGAACTCGCGATCGCGTTCCTCCGGTGGGTCCAGCAGAGCCTGGTGAGCCGCGAGCTCACATACAACGAGCCCGGGGCCGCGGTGCATTTCGTGGAGCAGGGCATGGCATTGGTGTCGCCGCTCATCTTCCGCATGTACGCGCGGGACGTGGGTGGCTAGGAGCAGGCTCAGGAGCTCGGTGCACGGGTGCAACGTGAGGTCATCAAGTGCGGCTGGCACATGCCGGGCCCCAACCGCACGAACATCGTTCGCTTCGCGATCCACAGCCGCGGCGGGGTGGCCGGTCACCTGTCCTGTGTAGTCCTGGTCGAGCCTTCACGGTGGGTGCAGCCAGTACCGCCGAGCAATCCGGTTCTCAAGGTCGTGTAGCAGTTGCTGATGCGCAAGCTAAGGCGGTCTCAAAACCGAAATGCAACACCCGGCATTTGCTGATCGATTAATGGATTGTCGCGTCGCGTTGCTCGACCATACCTTGCACGAGATCGCGCATAGCTTGAATGGGGCTGCGCCAGTCGAGCGTGGCGCGCGGCCGGTTGTTCAGCAGGTCGGCAATGGAGTCCAGTTCGTCTTGGCTGTAGACCGACAGGTCCGTGCCCTTGGGCAGAAATTGGCGCAGCAGTCCGTTGGTGTTCTCGCAGCTGCCGCGCTGCCAGGGGCTGTGCGGATCGC
>NZ_QLTA01000042.1 GCF_003269065.1 Paracidovorax anthurii | reverse complement strand
GTTGCGCCCCAGTCTCTCGCGGGCCGCGCCAACCTGATTTTTTTAAAGCCTGCTCCAGCACGCTCACTCCGTGCTGGTCAGGCTCGCTCCACTTGCGCCAGTACGCATAGACGTTGTGCCACTTGGGGAACTGCGGCGGCAGATAGCGCCACTGACAACCCGTGCGAAGCAGGTACAGCACTGCACAGAACACTTCGTACAGGTCCAGCTTGATCGGTTTGGTGCTGCGCCGAACGCTGCGCAGCAGCGGCTCGATCTCGGCAAACTTCTCTCTACTGATGTCGCTTGGGTATGGCTTTCTTTTCACCCCAGGATTGTCGGGGGAGATCGTAAACACGCTCTTAAAACCCCGCCCTCCGCAGCCTCAGTGATTACCTTGATGTGACGCCCAAAGGCCGTGACTATCATGGCACGTCTTTACGCTGAGGATCACCATGAAAATGCATTTCAAGACCACGCTGCTGGCCGCCGCCGCGACCGTTGCCGTGTTCGGAGCCCAGGCCCAGCAGGCCTTCCCGTCCAAGGACAAGACGGTCACCATCGTCGTGCCCTTCGCGGCCGGCGGCCCGACCGACCGCGTGGCCCGCGACCTGGCCGAGGCCATGCGCAAGCCCCTGGGCGGCGTGAGCGTCGTCATCGACAACGCCGCCGGCGCCGGCAGCAGCATCGGCACCGCCAAGGTGGCGCGCGCCACGCCCGATGGCTACACGCTGCTGCTCAACCACATCGCCATGGCGACGATGCCCTCGCTCTACCGCAAGCTGCCCTTCAGCGTGCCCAACGACTTCGAGTACCTGGGCATCGTGAACGACGTGCCCATGACGCTCATCGGCCGCCCCTCGCTGTCGGCCAACAACTACAAGGAGCTCGCCACCTGGATCGAGCAGAACAAGGGCAAGATCAACCTGGGCCACGCGGGCCTGGGCGCCGCATCGCACCTGTGCGGCCTGCTCTACCAGAGCGCGATCAAGGTCGAGATGACCACCGTGGCCTACAAGGGCACGGCCCCCGCCATCACCGACCTGATCGGCGGCCAGATCGACCTGCTGTGCGACCAGACCACCAACACCACCTCGCAGATCGAGGCCAAGAAGGTCAAGTCGTACGCCGTCACCACGTCCAAGCGCCTCGCCACGCCTTCGCTGAAAGACCTGCCCACGCTGGCCGAGTCCGGCGTGAAGGACTTCCAGGTCACGATCTGGCACGGCCTCTACGCGCCCAAGGGCACGCCCGCCGACGTAACGAAGAAGCTCAACGACGCCCTCAAGGCCGCCCTGAAGGACCCCGACTTCATCAAGAAGCAGGAAGGCCTGGGCGCCGTGGTGGCCGCCGACCAGCGCGTCGAGCCCGCCGAGCACAAGAAGTTCGTGCAGGCCGAGATCGATAAGTGGGGCACCATCATCAAGGCCGCCGGCACCTACGCGGACTGACGCGCGCATCCTTCACTCCAGTCCACAACGCCCCTCGCCCCGGGGCGTTCTTTCAGGGCGGGCTTGCGATCTGCCACGCAAACAACGAACCGGTTATTGATACGCAGTTCGCCCCAATGCAGCCTACGAGGTTGGAGAGCGTTCGTCATTGCCAATACCCGAGGTTGCTGTGCGCCTGATCCATCCAACCGGACCGTTTCAACGGTGTGGAAGGAGCAGTTGGATTGCTGCGCCACGTCACCGGCGGGAATCGTTTGTTCTCTGTACAAGATGCCACAGGTCACGCGCTTCCTCGCATTGGTTTTCGCGTTGTCGTGCTTTTCTGCATCGGCACAACTGCAGTCCACAGCTATTCGCGATGCAGCCGAATATCGAGGAATAGCCTCCGACACACGGATCAAAACCCTCAAGGCACTCCTCGGGCAGCCCGAGGCGGACATCGATCTGGCTCGTGTGAAACTGACCATCGACCACATGATCGACCCTCACATCGATGTCGAAGGCACCTTGGCCCAACTCGATGCAATGGCCAATGAAATTCGACGACTCTATCCCGCGAATGCCAGCAAGCAGGTTGCCGTTGAAACACTTCGGGCCTATCTGCACGGACCAGACCCTCAACGCCCGCACCCGTTCCGATATGACCTGGATGATCCGCAGGGAACGAAGGTGTCGAACAAGCTGATCCCGACCTATCTGAAGACCAAAAAGGGCAACTGTGTATCCATGCCCGTTCTATTTGTCATCCTGGGGCAGAAGCTGGGGATTGATGTCACGCTTGCCCGGGCGCCTCGGCACTTCTTCGTGAAGTATCGGGACACACGGGGCCGGTTTCTCAATCTGGAGACGACTTCGGGCGGATTTCCGCGTATGGATTCAAGCTACCAGCGTGACACGCCCATGACGACAAAAGCACTGGCCAATGGCGTGTACATGCGGCCTTTGAGTCGACGCGAGGCAGCAGCCGCGATGGCAGAAACACTGCGCCAACATTTTTTTGAGCAAGGCCAAGTGCCTCATGGCCTCGCCGTTGCGTCCATGATGCTCGAACATGCGCCGGATGACGCGGAAACCATGGTGAACCAGAGCTATGGCTATTGGCTGCTGGAGAAGAAGAACTTTCAGGCCAAGTACCCGAACCCCAACACCATTCCGCACGGGCTTCGACCATACTTGCGTGATCTGCAAGAAAAGCAGGCGTTCTGGCGAAGCAAGGCAGAAGCACTAGGATGGCACGAGCCAGACCCATCCCGGGAAGAGCAATACAAGCAGATCGTCAACAAAGCTCGCAGCGCTTCATAACAACGACAGGGGAGTGGAAAGTGATGAGTCATCGCAGGGTTCATATTTCTTTCATCGTGGCTGTGATGCTCTGCAGTGCTGGCAGCGCGACTGCTCGTTATTTGCAAGCGGACCCGATAGGGCTTGATGGAGGCTGGAATCGGTTCGGGTACGTTGAGGGTGATCCTGTGAACCATGTCGACCCCACAGGTCTCGATGTCGTCGTGATCACAGGCGGTCGTCGCGAAGCCACCAACCCCTTTGGTCACACGGCAGTGGGTGTAACGGGCGCAGGAATCTACAGCTACGGCAACAACACCCCGCTTGGCGGCTCTCCGTTGAGCTACTTACAGTCCCAAAGTCAATTCCGAGATCAGCAGGTCACCATCATTCCTCGCTCTTTTGAGCAGGATCAGGCAGCACTTGGCAATTTGTCGCGCAACAGTTGCAGGAATTGCGTGGGAATACTCGACAACTGTGCAGTGAGAACAGATTCAGCACTGCGCGCCAGCGGGGTAAAAACAAACATGTCTCCTTTCCCAGGTGGGGTGGCTCGCGATGCCGCACGGACACCGGGCGCTATCAACTATTACATCCCCAAGGGTGGTCCGATTCCTCCCGAGGTCGTTGATGCGATGAAGCCCTTCACTCCCCCGAATGTGCCATGAGGAATCGGCCGCAAGCCATTTACAAATGGACGACCTTCGGGTGGTTCATTGGCGTGTGCGTTCACCTGGCCTGGTCATTGCTACGGCAACGCACCCAGACACCGACGGAGGAGGTGTACACACAGATGCTTTCTTTCCAGATAGCCAGTTTCACCGTGACGACCCTGCCTTACTGGCTGGGCGCTCTGCTTGCGATCCTGATCTTTGAATTTGCAGTCTTTGGGCGCAAGGCCAGATGACCCCACGTCTTCGCCCGGCTCGGCGCGCACAGAACCTTTCGGCGTCCACTCATTAACGCAATAGTGACGGAGCGCAGGCAGTGGAGCGCGCATACGGCAACCATTGCGCGGGCCCCGGAGGCACGGCAGCCACAGGCATCACAGGGGGAGCCACAAGGTCTCGCGCGCGGCCGGATCGAGGGTCTGCCACTGGCGTTCCATGACCGCCCTCAGCCCGGCGCCGATCCGGTCGGACGGCATCGGGCGAAACCCATGCTTTCGGAACCACGGCCCGTTCCAGATCGGCACCTTGAACGTCGTCAAAGTCACCGCCGGGGCCTCCAGGGCGGTGGCGTGCTCCATGACCGACGACAGCAGCACCTTCCCGATCCCGCGACCGGACGCGCCGGGCTCGACCGAGATGTTGTCCAGGTAGAGCAATCCGTCGAGCGGCCGCATGGCGGCAAAGCCCACGACCGCCTGGCTGGCGCCATCGACGGCCACCTCGACGCGGCAGGCCTTGAACCGGTCGGCGCTCAGCGGAGGCGCATAGGCGATGTGAGCGAGAGGGGGAACGGCGCTGTAGCGCCCACGCGCCCGTGCCGAGATGAGGCTCAGGCGCTCAATATCATCCATGTTCGACAGGCGCAGGGTGAAACCGCCCATGATGCTCTCCTGATGTCGTCGCCGCGGTTTCTCCACCGGACGGATCGCTTGGCCGCCATGGGCCGAACCCGGCCCGCAGCCGAGGCGTGCCGGGGGCCCCTCAACGAATTGGATGGGTGGGTGGGTGGCTCCGGGTGGCGGATCACCGAGCCCCATCCTCCGCGGGCCGCCGCCGGCTACCAGGTCACTTCCTTGCCCTCGGCGGCGCTGCGGCGCAGCATGTCGATGAAGGGCGCGGCGCGCTGGCGCAGCCGCACGGCATCCGCCGGCTCGCGCGCATCGTCGTCGCCGTCGGCATCCGCCGCGTTACCCGCCTCGGTACGGCGCGCCTCGTCGGCCGCCACGGCGGCCTCCAGCGCCTGGATGGCGCCGGGGATCTGCTCGGGCGTGACGATGCCGTGCGCATCGTCGGGGGATTTGCCGATGGCCTGCAGGATCTGCCGACCGTGGGCCGGCAGCAGGATGAGGTCGGCCGTGGCGCGGGATTTGAATTTGTAGAGCATGGATGCCTGTCGGAGAGCCGTGGAAGAAAAAGAAAAGGGTGGGGATCAGGCGGCGAGCGCCGCGCCCGCATACATGTAGCCGCGCTGGAAGGGGTAGTCGGACTGCGCTCCCGGCATGGTGCCGGAGTCGATCCGGCCGTCCGGCCGGATGGCGAGCATCTGGTGCAGCGCCATCCAGCCGCGCTCGAACCCCATGGCGCTGCCGGCCAGATAGAGCCGGTAGGCGCGCAGGACCCTGGCGCCGCGCTCGGCGCCGGCCTCCTCGGCCAGGATCGCCCCGGCCTCGGGCAGGCGCGCCTCCAGCGCGTCGGACCAGGCCCACAGGGTGCGCGCATAGTGGGGCCGCAGGTTCTCGGTATCGACCATCTCCAGGCCCTCGGCCGCCATGCCGCGCAGCACCGCGCCCACGTGCACCAGCTCGCCACCGGGGAAGATGTACTTCTCGATGAAATCACCCATGCCCGCGCCCAACTGGGTGTTGCCCACCCCGCCGGCCGTGATGCCGTGGTTGAGCAGCAGCCCGCCGGGCCGCAGCAGACTGCGAATGCACGCGAAATATGCCGGCAGCCGGGCGCGGCCCACGTGCTCGAACATGCCCACCGAGGCGATCTTGTCGAACGGCCGGGGCTCGGTGGCGGGCAGCTCGCGGTAGTCGCACAGCAGCATGCGCGCCCGGCCCGCGAGGCCGCGCTCGGCGATCAGGCGCGTGGCGTGCGCGTGCTGGTGGCGCGAGAGGGTGATGCCCGTGGCCTCCACCCCGTAGTGCTCCGCCGCCCAGAGCAGCAGCCCGCCCCATCCCGCTCCGATGTCGAGGAAGCGCTCGCCGGGGGCCAGCCGCAGCTTGCGGCAGATGAGGTCGAGCTTGGCCTCCTGCGCCTCGGGCAGCGCCATGTCCGCGTCGCGGTAGTAGGCGCAGGAATACACCCGGCGCGGATCGAGCCAGAGCGCGTAGAAACGGTCGGAAAGGTCGTAGTGGAACTGTATCTGCCGCGCGTCCCGCCCCCGCGTATGCCCCCAGCGGGAGCGCGCCCGGTGCCGCAGCGACCGCCACCAGCCGCAGGATTCACGCACGGGATCGCCGCGCAGCACGGTGCCCGCCACGGCCATCAGGTCACGGATACGGCCCTCCATGGCCACCCGGCCCTCCACGATGGCCGTGCCCACGTCACCCAGATTGCCGCGCACCAGGGAGGCCAGCGCCACCACGTCGCTGAACCGCAGCACCACGCGGGCATCGCGGCCGCCGAGCCGCTGGCCCCCGGGCAACTCCAGCGCCAGACCGACCGGAGAGGCGGCCAGGCGGTCTTCCAGGGCGTGCATCAGGTGTTTCATGCGGCGGATTGTTGGAGCGGGCCTCGCGGAGCGTCAATGGCCACTGTGTTACAGAAAAAGCGCGTCCATCCCCCCTCCCGGGGCCGGTCCCGGCAGGGCCGGGGGAAAAAAATCGCGCCCCGCATTTAAGGCCCGCGCGAAACCCGTCGCCCTTGAGGGTAGGAGGCGAAAAAAGCACCGGCCTCCAACCAGTTTCACAGGAGTCTTTCATGCTGAGCCTACACACCAACACCGCATCGCTGTCCACCCAGAACGCCATCGGCCAGACGCAGAAGTCGCTGAACACCTCGCTGACGCGCCTGGGCACGGGCTACAAGATCAACTCCGCCCAGGACGGCGCCGCCGACCTGCAGATCGCCTCCCGCCTGCTGGCCCAGACGCGCGGCCAGACCGTGGCGCAGAAGAACACCCAGAACGGCATCTCCATGCTGCAGGTGGCCGACGGCGGCCTGGACGAGGTGAACAACATCCTGCTGCGCATGAAGGACCTGGCCACCGAAGCCTTCACGGCCTCGACCTCCAGCGACGACAAGACCGCCCTGCAGTCCGAATACGACGCCCTGGGCAAGGAACTGGCCAACATCGTCAAGAACACCTCCTTCGGCGGCAAGCAGCTGCTCAGCAACGGCTCCTCGGTGGACGGCACGGGCGGCGTGCTCTCCTCCAGCACCCTCACGTTCCAGATCGGCGCCTCCTCCAGCGAGACCATGAGCGTGGACACGCAGACCTCCCTCACCTCGCTGACCTCCGCGCTGGCCAGCGTGAGCGACATGTTCGCCACCACGCCCACGGGCTCGGGCGTCGAGCTGACGGGCACCAGCAACGCCATCATCGACACCATCAAGGGCGCCATCGACAAGGTGGGCACGATGCGTGCCGAACTGGGCGCCTCGGCCAACCGCCTCGAACACATCTACACCAACCTGGGCAACATGAGCTCGAGCACCGAGGCAGCCCGCGGCCGCATCATGGACGTGGACTACGCCCAGGAATCGGCCAACTCCACCGCCAAGCAGCTGCTGCTGCAGGCCGGCACCTCCTCGCTCAAGCAGGCCAACAGCCTGTCGCAGCTGGTGCTGTCGCTGCTGCAGTAATCCCGGCCCGCTCCAGGCGCGGCGGCCCGCCGCCGCCGCCTCCGGGTGTGGCCCTCCGCCGCGCCCGGCAGAGCCAACCGCGCCCGGGCGGTTGGCTTTTTTGTTTTTCGTGCGGGATGCGTGCATCCCGCACCCGATCGGCGCACCATACGCTCCGGGGACATCGCATGGGACCGGACTCCTTCATCACCAGGCCCGCCGCCTCGCCGCTGCCTGCCTACGCCCGCGTCGCCCCCCCAGGGGCAGCCGCCGGCGTGGCGCGCGACCCCGGCATGGTGGGCGAGACGCTGCGCCTGCGCTTCGCCGAGGCCGTGGGGGATGTGCTGCGGGCGGAAACGCCCCAGGGGATGTCGCTGTGGCTCTCGGGCGCCGGCCGCTGGGCAGGCGCCCTATCCCCCGGCGACCTGCTGATGGTGCGGGTGCTGGCCACCGCCCCCCGGCTGGAAGTGGAGGTGGTCCACCCGCCGGCACCGGCCGCCCCCGCCGCCGGCCCCTCCCCGTGGGAAGGCGACGCCGACCCCCTGCCCCGCGCCCTGCGCTGGGACCAGGCGGCCGCGCAGGCCATGGCCCGCAACGGCCCGCCGGACACCGCCCTGCTGGCCGCGTCCTGGCAGGCCCTGCTGCGGCGCGAGGCCCATGCGCTGCGCGAAGCCGTGGCCCATGCGCCCGCCGACATGCCGCTGCTGCCCGGGCCGGGCGCCGAGAAACACTGGGCCTGGCCGGTGCTGGCCTGGGCCGCGCTGCCGCTGCTGCTGCGCGTCTTCGACGTGGCGGACGACCCCGCCGCCGACGCCGGCACGCCGGACCGCCCCCGCCCGCGCGGCCTCGGACGCCGCACGGTGCTGTGCCTGGACCTGCGCTGGGCCCACTGGGGGCGCGTGCTCGTGCAATTGCACGCCCTGCAGCCGGGCGCCCTCGCGCTGCGCCTGCATGCCGAGGATGCCCAGCGCCTGCCCCTGCTGCGCGCCCTCGTGCCGCGCATCGCCGCGGCCCTGGCCGCCACGGGGCTGCGGCTGGTGCGCTGCCAGGTCACGGCCGGCGCCATCCCGCCCCACGGCCATCCCTCGGGGCCCGCCTGGCCGCCCCGCTGGCAGGACGCCATGTCCCTCACCTCCGACGTGTTCCGCGCCGCCGCCGAAGCCGTCACCGTGCTGGCGGAGCCGCCCGGGGCACTGGCCGCCTGAAGGCGGGCCGCGCCAGGGCGGCGCGGACGCGGGCCGGCGTCAGCCCAGGGCCCCGACCACCGACACCTCGCGCTGCTCGGGAATCTCGTTGTACGACAGCACGTGCAGCCCCGGAGCGAACAGCCGCGCATAGCGCGCGAGCAGCGGCCGGATCTGCGGCATCACCAGCAGCACCGGCACGGCGCCCTGCTGCTTCATCTGGGCGCGGATCGCGGGCATGTTGAGCTGCATCTGCGACAGCAGGTTCGGATCGATGGGGAAGTTGTCCAGCGCCACCTTGCCCGCCTGCCGCGCCTGGTTGAGCGAGGTGAGCAACATGTTCTCCAGCTCCGCGCCCAGGTTGAACACCTTGATGTCGCGCGCCGGCCCCACCAGCGCGGTGACGATCTGCCGCCGCAGGGTGCAGCGCACCTCCGCCGCGAGCAGGATCGGGTCTTTCGTGGTCTCGGAGGCCTCCAGCAGCGTGGTGGCGATGGGCACGATGTCCTTGAGCGACACCTGCTCGGCCAGCAGCACGCGAAAGACCTTGAGGATCTGGCTGTGCGAGAGCGCCTTCTCCAGCGCCGCCGACAGCTTGGGCGCCTGCACCGCGAGCCGCTCCAGCAGCGCGGGCACGTCCTCGTGCCGGATCAGCTCGGAGAAGTGGTCCTGGATCAGCTTGGACACGTGGGTGGCGATCACACTGGGCCCATCGACCACCTGGTAGCCCAGCCCGAGCGCATGGGCCTTGGCGTCGGGCTCGATCCACGTCACGGGCAGGCCGTAGGCGGGCTCCAGGCTCGGGATGCCGTCGAGCTGACCGTACACCTGCGGCGAGGGGATCGCCATGAGCCGGTCGGCAAAGACCTCCGCCTGGGCGATGGGGGCGCCGCCCAGGTGCACCACGTACTGCGTGGGCGGCAGCGACAGGTCGTCGCGCAGCGCGATGGGCGGCAGCAGCAGGCCGCTGGCCTCGCTCAGGCTCTGGCGCACGCCCTTCAGGCGCTTGACCACGGCGCCGCCCTGGGCGGGATCGATGAGGCTGGCGAGCTTATAGCCCACGGTCACCGCCACCGGCTCGACGAAGGGCAGGCCGCGCCAGTCCAGCTCGGGCGGCGGCGCCGCGATGAGCGCGGTCTCCACCGCGGCGTTGTCCGCCGCCTCCGGCACCTGCGCGCGCTGCGCCATGCGCCAGCCCACGTAGGTGAGCACGGCGGCGAAGCACAGGAAGGTGGGCCAGGGCATGCCGGGGATGAGGCCCAGCACCAGCATCAGGCCGGCGGCGCCGTAGAGCACGCTGGGCGAGGCCAGCAGCTGCTGCCCCACCTGGTCCTCGAACTGGCCCGAATCGCTGATGCGCGTGACGATGATGGCCGCCGCGGCCGACAGCAGCAGCGCCGGGATCTGCCCCACCAGGCCGTCGCCGATGGTCAGCAGCGCGTACTGGCGGAAGGCATCGGAGAACGTGAGCCCGTGCATCAGCGCGCCGATGGCCACGCCGCCGATCAGGTTCACGACCAGGATCAGGATGCTGGCGACCGCATCGCCGCGCACGAACTTGGAGGCACCGTCCATCGCGCCGTAGAAATCGGCCTCGTTGGCCACCTCCTGCCGGCGCGCCTGGGCCTTTTCCTGGTTGATGAGGCCCGCGTTCAGGTCGGCGTCGATCGCCATCTGCTTGCCGGGCAGCGCATCCAGGGTGAAGCGCGCCGACACATCGGAGATGCGCTCCGCGCCCTTGGTCACCACGATGAAGTTGATGATCATCAGGATGATGAACACCACCAGGCCCACCACGAAGTTGCCGCCGATGACCACGTTGCCGAAGGCCTCGATCACGCGGCCGGCCGCGTGCGTGCCCTCGTGCCCGTGCAGCAGCACCACGCGCGTGGAGGCCACGTTGAGCGAGAGCCGCATCAGCGTGGTGGCCAGGATCACCGTGGGGAAGATCGAGAAATCCAGCGGCTGCCGGCTGTTCACGCTCACCAGGATCACCACCATCGACAGCACGATGTTGAACGTGAACAGCACGTCCAGCAGCATCGGCGGCAGCGGCAGGATGATCATCGCCAGGATCGCCAGCAGGAAGGCGGGCGTGGCGAAGCGGTGGCGTCGCAGTTCGGCGAAGACTTTGCGCAGGGTATCCATGGGCGGAGCGGTCAGGTGAGGTGGTCCGGGACGGCGAGGTCGGGGGGCAGCGCGGGCCGCGTCGGCCGGCGGCCGGACTGGAAGGCCTTGAGCTGCAGCACGTAGCCCAGCACCTGGGCGACGGCCTTGTAGAGGGGTGCCGGGATCTGCTGGTAGACCTGGCTCGTGTGGTAGACGGCACGGGCGAGCGGCGGGATCTCGACCACTTCCACGCCGTGCTCTCGGGCCACGGCGCGGATGTAGAGCGCCATCTCGTCCACGCCCTTGGCCACCACGAACGGCGCCTCGGCGCGCTGCGCGTCGTAGCGCAGCGCCACGGCATAGTGCTCGGGGTTGACCACCACCACGTCGGCATCGGGCACGGTCTTGCGCACGCTGCGGCGCGCCATCTGCAGCTGCAGGCGGCGGATGCGCTGGCGCACCTCAGGGCGGCCCTCGGCCGACTTGTGCTCTTCCTTGATCTCCTGCTTGCTCATGCGCTGGCCGCGCAGGAACACGAAGCGCTGGATGGGCACGTCGATGAGCGCGAAGAGCACGAACACCGCCATCAGGGCCAGCAGCGCGTCGAGCACCATGTCCGTCCCCGCGAGCAGCGCGGCATCGAGCGGGCGCTGCTGCAGCCGCAGGAAGTCCGGCAGCTGCCGGCTCACCACGTAATGGAGCACGCCCAGCAGCGTGAGCGCCTTGAGCAGCGCCGAGCCGAAATCCACCGCATGCTGCATGGCGAAGACCCGCCGGAAATACCCCAGCGGATTGAACTTGCTCCACTGCGGCTGGAAGTGGCGGCCGGTCCACACCCAGCCCCCCGACAACAGCGTGCCGGCCACGATGCACAGCGGCACGGCAAACAGCGGCAGCACCATCTGCATGATGAGCCGCAGCGCGTCCAGCCACACCACGGACTGCAGGTTCTCCAGTGCGTCCGGGGCATCCAGCGGCGCGATGGCGTGCAGGAAGAGCCCGCGGAAATCCTCCAGCCATCCGGGCAGCAGCAGCACCGCGATCTTCAGGCCCGCCACCACGCCCACGGCCGTGGCGAGGTCGCGCGAGCGCGCCACCTGGCCCTGCTCGCGCGCCTTGCGCAGCTTCTGGGGCGAGGCCTTCTCGGTCTTGTCGCCGCCACCCGCGCCCGCGTCAGCCATGGGCCGTGGCCTGCATCAGCTGCCGGATCATCTCCAGCACCCGCGCGCTCATGCGCACATAGTGCTCGGGCACCGAGCGCACCACCTGGGCCAGCACCAGCAGCCCCAGCAGCGTCACCAGCGAAAAGCCGAGCGAGAAAAGATTGAACGAGGGCGCCACCCGGTTGAGCAGCCCCATGCCGATCTGCACGACAAGCGTGGAGAAGATCACCGGCGTGGCCAGCAGCAGCGCCGCGCTGAACACCCAGGCCACGGCATGGGGCACGGCCTGCAGCGTCAGGCTGGCGATGCCCGATCCCACGGGCCACGCGCGAAAGCTCGCGCCCGCCACGCCCGCAACCACCAGATGGCCATCCACGGCGAAGAAGACCAGTGCCACCAGGATGAAGATCAGCCCCGAGATGACATCGGACGAGGTGCCGTTCATCGGATCGTTCATGATCGCCATGGCCAGGCCCATCTGCGCCGACACCAGGTAGCCCAGCACCATGAAGGCCGCGATGACCAGGTGGAAGGCCAGGCCCAGGATCAACCCGATCAGCGCCTGCTCGGCCGTGGTCACCATGCCCGCGATGGAGAACGGGTCCACCGCCACCGCGGGCTGCGCCACGGGCAGCAGGATCACGGCCATCACCAGCGACAGCAGGATGCGCACCGTGACCGGCACCATGTTCTCGCCGATCACCGGGGCGGCGCTGAGCAGCGCCATCACGCGGCAAAACGGCCACCACAGCGCGGTGAGCCCCGTGACCATCTGTGCGAAAAGTGCCTGCTCCGCCATGGCGACCCCGTTCACACCGCTGCAGCGATCCATGGCGCCACCCGCAGCCCATGGCACCAGCGCTGCGCCCCCCGCCCGGCGGCCGCGGAGCCGGCCATGCCAGCGGACGCCGTGGAGCGGGCTGCGCCCGGCCACCGGCGTCGTCCCCCTTCCCGCGCGCAGCGCGAGAGAAGGGGGAAGGCGCGAAGCGCCAGAGGGGGTTGCCGCTTCATTTCAGCCCACGAGGACCGCGGCGCGCTGGAAGATGCCGATGCAGTAGTCCATCAGCATGGTGGTCATCCAGCGGCCCAGCAGGGTGAGCGCGAGCAGGGTCACCAGCAGGCGCGGCAGGAAACTCAGGGTCTGCTCGTTGATCTGCGTGGCCGCCTGCAGCAGGCTCACCACCAGCCCCACCACGAGGCCCGGCAGGATCAGCACCGACACCAGCAGCATCACGAGCCGCAGGCTGTCGCTCACGAGGTCCACGGCGATATCGGGCGTCAGCATGGCCTCAGCCCCCTCCCGCGGCGCGGATGCTGCTCACCAGCGTGTTCACGGTGAGCGTCCAGCCGTCCACCAGCACGAACAGCAGCAGCTTGAGCGGCAGCGAGATCACGAGCGGCGACAGCATCATCATCCCCATGGCCATCAGCACCGAGGCCACCACGAGATCGATCACGAGGAACGGGATGAACAGCATGCACCCGATCTGGAAGGCCGTCTTCAGCTCGCTGAGCACGAAGGCCGCGAGCTTGACGGTGAAGGCGTGGTCCTTGGGGTCGGCCACGCCCGCTTCGCCGGCGAGCGATGCGATCTGCGCCAGCGCCGTCTTGCTGGTCTGCGCCAGCATGAAGCGCGAGAGCGGCACCTCGGCGGTCTGGAGCGCCTGCACCAGCGTGATGCGGCCCTCGTCGTAGGGCACGAAGGCCTCGCGCCAGATCTGGTCGCCCAGCGGCCGCATGACCAGCAGCGTGAGGATGAGCGCCACCCCCGTGATGATGCGCGTGGGCAGGCCCTGCTGCAGCCCCAGGGCCTGGCGCAGCAGCGACAGCACGATCACGAAGCGGGTGAAGCTCGTCATCATGAGCACCATCGCGGGCAGCAGCCCGAGCAGGGTCATGAGGACGAGGATCTGGCTCTTGACCGTGAGCTCGGTCGAATTGCCGACCGTGGTCGCGCCGAAGATCGGCACCGGCGCGGCCGCGGCCGCCAGGGGCAGCAGCGCGCAGGCCATCAGCAGCGCCGCGCCCACGCCCGGCCCGCGCCAGCCACGCCCGGCGATGCCCTCCAAGCCGCCGCGCAGGATCACGCCAGTCCGTCCAGGTCGATGTCGGTCAGCTCGACCACCTTGAGGCCGTAGTTCTCGCCCGAGACCACGACCTCGGCACGCCCGATCGCCGTGCCGTTCACCTTGATGGTGAGCGGCTCGCCGGCCAGCGTGTCGAGCTCGATCACGCTCTCATGGCCGAGCTGCAGCAGATCGTGCAGGGACACCCGCGCGGCGCCCACTTCGAGGGTCACGGTCACGGGGATCTTGCGCATCATCTGCGGCAAATCGCGCGCGGGGCGCCGCGCGGGCGCGGGCGCCTCGGCGGGCGCGTCGTTCAGCAGCGCGTGCAGGTCGTCGGCGCCATCGGTGGGGGATGTCATGTCGTTACTCATTCCGCATCTTCGAAGGAGGTGAGGCAAAGCTTGCCCTTGTGCTCGGCCACCGCCGCGGTGAACAGACGGGAGTCGTCCACCAGCACGTCCGCCGGGCCGAGGGTGATGGGAATCACGTCGCCCACGCGCAGGCCGAGCAACTGGCCCAGCGGCATCTCCCGCTGCACCAGCCGGGCCAGCAGGGTGAGCTGCACCGCATGCGCGGTGGGAGGCTCGCGCCGCGACACCGGCCTGGCCCGCGCGGGCCGGGCGAGGTGGTGCAGCAGCCGCGCCATCCATGCATCGTCCAGCGCCAGCCACAGCGCGCCCCGGCAGCCCGAAACGGAGTCGCGAAGCTCGGTGTGGAAGGCCCAGCCGCCCACGCTCGACGGGCCCGCCTGGGCCGCCGGCGCCTGCGTGGCGGTCACGGCGCGCGCCTCGCCCGCGCGGGCCTGGGCTTCGATCGACTCGGCCAAAAGCTGCGCGAGCAGCAGGCCGAAGCCCGAGGAAAAGCGCTCCTCGGTCTGCGAGAACGGCGGGTCCGCGGCATCGGGGGCATCGGCGCGCTGCGGGAGCGTGCCCGGATATTCCGCCGTGTCTTCGTGCCGGGGTGGCGAAGGCTCCTGGGGCGCGGAGGGCACGGGTGCCGCGGCAGCCGCCACGACACCGTAGCGGTATCCGAAGATGGCCCGCAGCAGGTCGCGGTCGAGCGCCACGCCCAGCCGCCCCGTCTCGGTGCCGAACACCATCCACTGGGCCGGCATGCGGGGCTCCTGCTGGACGTGATCGCTGTGCCTCACCCGGGTCTCGCCCAGCACGAAGCCCGCGCGATAGCGGCGGTTGAGGCGCACCTCGAACCAGTCGGCCAGGCGCTCCCCGAGCTGCGCCGCGAACCCCGGCAGCAGGTGCACCGGCCGGCCGAGCGTGCGGGCGTCCAGCACGCGGGGAACCGCCGTGGAGCGGGGCGACGGACCTCTGGAACGGGGCGCAGCGGGAACTGCCATGGGAGCCTTGGAATGCCGGGGAAATAATGCGCGGGCGCGCGATTCGATAATGGCGCATCCATATTGAAGGGCGCCGCGCTCGGGGTGCTGCAGTGCAGCAAATTTCAGGCCATTATGCAGTGCTTTCACCCGGGCGCGTATTGCCGTGCATTGCCGTCGCATTCCGGCCAATGCGTCACATTTGAGCGCTTCTGTCACAAAAAGATGTATAGAATGACCTCGTCCGCAACACTTTTCAGAGGGGGAGAGGCCCTGGCAAAGTGCCTGCGGCGCCATCCAAACAGGGCTCACCCGCGCGAAAGCCGGGGTCGCAAAGCCTCCGGTCTATAGGGTCTTTTCGAGGGCCACGATAGCGGGGCTGCACGGCAAACCCCATCCGGCACCCTCTCGGGCGCTGCGGGGAGGCCGGTCGCTTTCCTCTCGCCGCGGAGGAGATGCAACTATTGCGCGTGGTGTGCTTTTTTGCGTTCAGTTACACAAAAGGTTACACCCATTCTCGATCATCCATTTCTATCGAAAAGCACCCCACGATTACCGTTCCGCATTTCTTTGGCGCGAACAGAATATCTGCATAGTTGATAGAAATGATTATTCATCCGGCGCGCAGAGATTATTGCGTGCCGGGAATATTGTCTTGCCCGGATTACCACCCCTCCCTCAGGAATAACCCGCCCATGGATACGAACAACGCAATGGCCCAGTCCATCCTGGCCACCGCTGCACGGATCGATGCATCGGTTTCCGCCCCCCTGCCGGCCATGGTCCTGGCTTCGCCGGAGGGCGGCACGCCGGTCACGGGAGGGTTCCTGTCGGCCATGCATGCGGCGGTGCTGAGCGTGGACGCGAAGGACCAGCGCGCGGCGGAGAAGGTCGCCGATGTGGACAGCGGGCGCAGCGACGACATGGTGGGCGCGATGCTCGCGAGCCAGGAGGCCAGCCTGTCCTTCTCGCTGCTCATGCAGGTGCGCAACAAGGTGATGGGCGCCATGGAAGACGTCATCAAGCTGCAGGTGTAGAGACCATGGCCAAGCCTTACCTCCCACCCCCTTCCGGAGCCTGCCCGTGGCTCCCCTGACCCGGATGATGGGCCGGCTGCGCAACGCCGGCATGGCGCCCCGGGTGCCTGCCGGCCTGGGCAAGAGCCTCGCGCCCCTGTTGCTGGTGGCGGCGGCCGTGACCGCGCTCGCCCTCATGTACCTCTGGCGCGACCAGTCCACCTACAAGCCCGTCTTCGGGGCACGCGAGAAGGTGGCGGCCGCCGAGATGATGAGCACGCTCGACGCGGAGGCCATTCCCTACCGCGTGCACCCCGACAGCGGCCAGGTGCTGGTGCCCGAATCGCAGCTCGGCAAGGCGCGCATGCTGCTGGCCGCCAAGGGCGTCACGGCACGGCTGCCCGCGGGCCTGGAGCTGATGGACCGCAACGACCCGCTGGGCGTGAGCCAGTTCGTGCAGGACGTGCGCTTTCGCCGCGGCCTCGAAGGCGAGCTGGCCCAGAGCATCATGAGCCTGGACGCGGTCGAATCCGCGCGCGTACATCTTTCGGTGGCCAAGGCCTCGTCCTTCGTGGCCCCCGACGGCGAGAAAAGCTCGGCCTCGGTGGTGCTGCAGGTCAAGCCCGGGCGGCAGTTGAACCCGGAGCAGATCGCCGCCACCATCAAGCTCGTGGCCGGCAGCGTGGCCAGCCTCGACCCCCAGCGGGTGAGCGTGGTGGACCAGGCCGGACACCTGCTGTCCGCGCGGGTGGACCTGTCGGACGGGTTCGAGGCCGCCCAGGCCGGCGATGCCGGCCGCCGCCACGAGGAGCTGACCCGCCAGAACGTGCGCGACCTGCTCGCCCCCGTGCTGGGCGAGGGCAACTACAAGGTGAGCGTGACGGCCCAGGTCAACAACGACCGCGTGCAGGAGACACGCGAGCAGTACGGCGACGCCCCCCGCGTGACCAACGAGGCCACCCGCGAGGAGATGGCGCGCGACAAGATCGCGCTGGGCGTGCCCGGCTCGCTGAGCAACCGCCCCGTGAACGTTCCCGCTCCGGCCGGCAATGCCCAGGGCGCGCAGCCGGCGGGCGGCCAGCAGCCGCCGGACGCCAACACCGCCCAGAAGAACGCGACCACGCGCCAGTTCGCCTACGACCGGACCGTGACGCAGACCCAGCGCGCGCGGACAACTCGCCCGGCTGAACGTGGCCGTCGTGCTGAACCAGGCCGCGGCGCCCGCGGGCGGCGCCTGGACCGAGCCCCAGATCGCCAACGTGGAGAAACTGCTGCGCGCCGGCCTGGGCATCGACGGCCAGCGCGGCGACACCCTGGTCGTCTCGGCCCTGCCCTTCCCCGCGCAACCCGCGCCGCAGCCCTGGTGGCAGCAGCGCGAAAACGTGGTGGAAGGCGCCAACTGGGCGGGCTACGCGCTGGCGACCCTGCTGGCGTTCCTGCTGGTGCTGCGCCCGCTGGTGCGGCTGGCGCAGCAGCGCTGGGCGCGCGGGCCCTCCGCCACGCCGCTCACGCCACGGGATGCCCAGGGCGCCGCGGCCGGTGGCCTGGCGCTCGCCCGCCCGGACCCGGCGGGTGCCGCGCCCTCCCTGGCCGCACCGGCCATGGGGGCCCCGGCCCTTGCCGGCGGCGCCCCCAACACGGCCGTGGCGCCCCTGCTCGAAAACTACGACCTGCCGGCACCGGGCTCGCCGGTGGACGTGCTCGTGGAGCATCTGCGCGAACTCTCCACCAAGGAGTCGGAGCGCGTCGCGGAAGTGGTCAAGCAATGGGTGCAGAAAAATGGCTGACGAAACCACCGATTCCGGCCTGTCCCCCGAGGCAGGCGCGCTGACGCCGCTGGAGCAGGCGGCCATCGTCCTGCTCAGCATGGGCGAGGAGCCCGCGGCGGCCGTGCTGCGCTGCCTCTCGCGCGACGAACTGCTGCAGGTCACGCAGGTCATGTCGCGCATGAGCGGCATCAAGGTCGAGACCGTCAAAGTGGCGCTGCAGAACTTCTTCGACGACTACCGGGAGCAGAGCGGCGTGCATGGCGCCTCGCGCTCCTACCTCAAGAAATCGCTCGACCTCGCTCTGGGCGGCAACATCGCCAACAGCGTGCTCAACAGCATCTACGGCGACGCGATCCGCCCCAAGGTGGCGCGCCTGCAATGGGCATCGCCCAAATGGCTCGCCGAGCGGCTGGTGCACGAGCACGTGCGCATGCAGGCGGTGTTCATGGCGTTCCTGCCGCCCTCGCTCGCCAGCGCGCTGCTCGGCGCCCTGCCCGAGGAAGGGCGCGACCTGCTGCTCTACCACGTCGCCCAGCTCAAGGAGATCGACCATGAGCTGCTCGTCGAGCTCGAAGAGCTGGTAGACCGCTGCCTCGACACGCTGGGCATGCAGGGCACCAGCGTGGAAGGCGTGCGCCACGTGGCCGAGATCCTGAACCGCCTGCCCGAGAGCCGCCGCCAGGTGATGGAGCAGCTGCGCGCCCGCGACCCGAAGGTGGTCGCGGAGATCGAGGTCAGCATGTACGACTTCTTCATCCTCTCGCGCCAGACCGAGGCCGTCATCACCCGCCTCATCGAGCAGGTGCCGATGGAGCAATGGGCGATCGCCCTCAAGGGCGCGGAGCCCGCCGTGCGCGATGCCATCCTGCAGGCCATGCCGCGCCGCCAGGCCCAGGCGTTCGAAGACACCCTGCGCCGCACCGGCCCGATGCCGCGCAGCCGCATCGAGCAGGCGCGCGAGGAGATCATGGCCGAGGTCAAGGCCCTGGCCGACGCCGGCGAGATCGAGGTCCAGCTCTTCGCCGAGGCGGTCGTCGAATGAAGCACCCCCAGCGCGTCCACCGCTTTCCGCCGCTCGCCAGCCTGTCGGCGGCGCGGCGCGGCGGCGCGTCCGAGGGCGGCCCTTCGCATGCCGAGGGCTACCAGCACGGCGTGGCGCGGGGCTATCAGGAAGGGTTCGCGCAGGGGCTGGAAGCCGCGCGCGCGGCCGGCCTGGAGGAAGGCCGCCAGGACGGCACGGCCCAGGGCCTGGCGGAAGGCCGCGCCCAGGCCCGCCAGCACTTCGAGGGGCTGGCCACGCCGGTCGATGCGCTGCTGCGCGGCCTCGCCGCGCAGCAGGAAGAATTCGAGGCTGTGCTCCGCAAGGAAGTCGTGGATCTGGTGGCCAAGGTGGCGCGCCAGGTGATCCGCTGCGAACTGGCCCTGCAGCCCGTGCAGATGCTGGCCCTGGTGGACGAGACGCTGGCCACCATGCCGCCGGTGTCGCAGGGCATCGAGGTGTACCTGAACCCCGGCGACCTGCAACGCATCCAGGAGATCGCCCCCGAACGCGCGCAGGCCTGGTCGCTGCTCGCCGATCCCCGGCTGGAATCGGGGGAATGCCGGGTCAGGGCAGGCCACCGCGAAGCCGACGCAGGCTGCGGCCAGCGGCTGGCGGCGTGCATGGAGCAGATCACCCAGCAGCTCTCCCAGGCCTCGGCTCAGGCCGCGACCGAAGCCGAACAGGCATTGCCGCCCGCGGAGCCGGCCCGAGCGGAGCCAGCCCCGGCCGCCACCGCCCCGGTGGAGGCCGCGCCGGAGCCGGACGCACCCGCCACCGCAGACCCCGCGGCAGACACGGCCACGGCCGCCCCGAAGAAGCCCCGGGCACGCCGCGCCGCCAAGGCCCCGGCCAGCGAGGCCGCGCAATGATCGCCTCGGTCATCCGCCAGCTCGACGTCACCGCCGTGCCGGTGGCCACGCCCACGGGCCGCCTCGTGGGCGCCTCGGGGCTGCTGCTCGAAAGCGTCGGCTGCCCGCTGCACACGGGCCAGCGCTGCAGCATCGAGACGGCCCACGGCCAGTGGATCGATGCCCAGGTCGTGGGCTTTCGCGAGGAGGTGTCATTCCTCATGCCGCTCAAGCGCCCCGATGGCCTGGCCACGGGCGCCCGGGTGCTTCCGCAGCCCACGCGCAACGAACTGCGCATCGGCCCCTCGTGGCTGGGGCGCGTGGTCAATGGCCTGGGCGAGCCCGTGGACGGCCTGGGCCGGCTGACGGGCGAGCACGTGCTCGACCCCCAGCCGCGCCGGGTGGACCCGCTGCGCAAGGCCCCCGTGCACGCACCGCTGGACGTGGGCGTGCGTGCCCTCAACGGCATCCTCACGCTCGGCCGGGGCCAGCGCGTCGGGCTCATGGCCGGCAGCGGCGTGGGCAAGAGCGTGCTGCTGGGACTGATCACGCGACAGACCGTGGCCGACGTGGTGGTGGTGGGCCTCATCGGCGAGCGCAGCCGCGAAGTGCGCGAATTCATCGACATGTCGCTCGGCCCCGAGGGGCTGCGCCGCGCCGTGGTCGTGATCGCGCCGGCCGACGAATCCCCCCTCATGCGCCTGCGCGCCACCGAGCTGTGCCACGCCATCGCCGCGCACTACCGCGACCAGGGCCGGCATGTGCTGCTGCTGGTGGACTCGCTCACCCGCTATGCCATGGCCCGCCGCGAAGTGGCCCTCTCGCTGGGCGAGCCTCCCGCCACGCGCGGCTATCCCCCCTCGGTCTTCAGCTTGCTGCCGCAGCTGGTGGAGAGCGCCGGCAACGGCGAGAGCGACCAGGGCAGCATGAGCGCCATCTACACCGTGCTGGCCGAAGGCGACGACCAGCAGGACCCGGTGGTGGACACCGCGCGGGCCATCCTGGACGGGCACATCGTGATGTCGCGCGCGCTCGCGGAGCGCGGCCACTACCCGGCCATCGACATCGCCGCGTCCGTGAGCCGCTGCATGGCACAGGTGACCGGCCCGGAGCACCAGAAGGCCGCGCGCGAGTTGCGCGAACTGGTGTCGCGCTACCACCAGGTGCGCGATCTGCTGCCCCTGGGGGCGTATGTCCCCGGCACCGACCCGGCCACGGACCGCGCGGTGCAGCTCTATCCCCGCATCGAGGCCTTCCTGCACCAGGGCGTGCGCGAGGCCGCTCCGCTGGAAGCCACCCTCTCGCAACTGCAGGCCCTGCTCTCGCACGGAGGCAACGCATGACGCACCCTCCCGAACCGCTGCGCAGCCTGGAGCGGCTCGTGGATGTCCGCGAGCGCGAGGTGGACCGCCTGACCGCCGACATGGCGGACAAGCGCGCCCTGCGGGACCGGTTCCTGCGCAGCATCGAACGCATGGAGCATCTGGCGCACAGCAGCGGCGCCAGCGGCGGCACCCTGCTGGCGCAGGCGCTCAACCGGGGCGCCTACAAGCAGGCCATGCTGCACCTGGCCCACACCCACCGCCAGGATCTGGGCCGCCACGAGGCGGATCTGGCCCAGGCCCAGCAGCAGCTCACCCAGGCGGTGCGCCGCAAGGAAGTGCTGGGGCAGGTGCTGGAGCAGCGCCAGCAGGTGCAGGCGCTGGCGGCGCAGGCCCTGCAGCAAAAGCGCGACGACGAGCTGGCATCGCAGGTGTGGTGGAGGGGGCAGGCATGACCCGGGCACGCCTGCCGGCGGGCCGCCGGGCACGGGGATTTCAGTCCGCCCCGCTTCCGGTCGCCCTGGGTTTGTGGGAGACCGGCCTGCTCCGGCCCGCCATGCCGACATCCGCCCACGGGGCGGTCGCGGCGTGGGCGGGGCGCGGCACGGGCCGGCCCTCCGCCGCCATCCACCCAGGAGTTGCCCATGGCTAACATCGACCCCGCCGGCCAGGCCCAATCGCTGGCCACCGCCTACACCGAACCCGCCCGCCAGCTGCTGGCCCGCAAGGCACAGTCGGCCCAGACGCTGTCGTCCGCCTATACCAAGCTCAAGTCCGCGCTGAGCACCTTCGAGACCGCCCTCTCCGGCCTGTCGGCCAAGAAGGGGCTGACCCAGAACGCCGCCACCTTCTCCACCACGGGATACGGCACGGCCACGGCCTCCGCGTCGGCGCAGCCGGGCACCTACCAGTTCTTCGTGGAGCAGACGGCCAGCGCGCACCAGGTCGCCTTCAGCGACCTGCCCGCCGTGCCGGTGGCCCTGGGCGGCCCCCTGGTGGTGCAACTCGCCGACGGCACGAACTTCACCGTGAACGTGGGCGCGGCCGACTCCAACGGCGACGGCACCATCTCCCAGGCCGAGATCGCCCGCGCCATCAACCAGGCCAACGACAACAAGGGCAAGGTGTCGGCCACAGTGGTGAGCAGCGGCGGCAGCACCTCGCTCATGCTCACCGCCGGCAGCACGGGCGCGGGCAACGCCATCACGGTGGATGCCAGCGGCCTGCCGGACAGCGCGCTCAAGACCGCCCTGTCGGCCACGCCGACCACGCTGACGGCTGCGCGCGACGCGAAGATCTGGCTGGGCGCCAAGGACACGGGCACGCTCATCGAGCAGGCGTCCAACACCCTCACGGCCATCAGCGGCGTCTCGATCACCTTCACCAAGGCGCAGGCCGCCACGGAAACGCCCCTCGCGGTGACCGTCGCGGCCGACAAGGACGGCACGGCGGCCAACGTGCAGACCTTCGTGGACGCCTACAACGCCCTCAAGAAGGTGCTGGACGAAGTCACCAAGACCGGCAACCCCGAGGCGGGAACGAGTTCGGCCGCGCTCTCCAGCGACGCCAGCGTGCGCACCCTGCGCAGCCGCCTGGGCCAGATGCTGCGCCAGGAATTCGGCGGCCAGAGCCTGCTCGACCTGGGCGTGAGCATCGACCGCACCGGCACCCTGACCCTGGACAAGGCCAAGCTGCAGACGCAGCTCGAAGCCAACCCCGAGGCGCTGGGCAACGTCATGGGCAGCGCCAGCCTCTCGGGGCCCAGCGGCCTCATGGGCGCGCTCGACACCTATCTGGACGGCTGGACGCAGAGCAGCACGGGCCAGATTGCCCGCCGCCAGCAGTCCATCCAGACGCAGCAGAAATCGATCACCGACCGGCAGGCACGCCTGACCGACCAATACAACACGATGTACCAGCGCTACCTCAAGCAGTACAGCCAGTTGCAGCAGCTCATGACGCAGATGGAGCAGACCTCGTCCAACCTCTTCTAAGGCGGACCGCCGCACGCAACCATGATCGTTTCCCAAGATGCCTACGGCAGCTACCACGCCGTCAACCTCAACGCCCAGGCCTCGCAGGCCTCTCCGGTGCAGCTCGTGCTGATGCTGACCGACGGCCTGTTGGAGGAGCTCGTGCGCGCCAAGTCGCACATCGAGGCGCGCCGCTACGAACTGAAGGCCCGCAGCCTCGACCGCTGCGTGGACATCCTCAACGGCCTCTCCGGGGCCCTGGACACCGACTCCGGCGAGGAGGTCGTGGGCAACCTGGGCCGGCTCTACGACTACTGCGCCGACCGCCTGTGCCATGCCGGGCTCCAGCTCGACGGAGGCATCGTGCAGGAGGTCATCGGACTGATCACCACGCTCCGCCAGGGCTGGCAGGGCATGCAGGCCCGCGTGGGCTGACCGCCATGGACATCGCCTCCCACGCGCCGCGCCAAGCCGCCCTGCACGAGATCGCGGAGCAGTTGCTGCGCGCCAGCCAGGCGGGCGCATGGCAGGAGCTGCAGCAGGCCGACGCGCGCCTGTCCGCCCTGCGGGCCGGCGGCGCATGGCGGGACGGCGAGCGCGCGGCGCTGGAGGCCGTCCGCCAGGCGCATGCGCAGGCGCTGCAGCACTGCCGGCAGGCCGCCGCCGAAGCGCAGGCACGGCTCGGCGAACTGGCAGAACAACGGGACGGCTGGGTGGCCTATGCGGCCGACCAGGACGTCTGGAAGGAATTCACGGCATGACCCTCGCGGCACCCATTTCTCTCGCCACGGCACCGGCCACGGCCGATGCGGCCCCCGGCCGTCCCCTGCCCGGGATCGACTGGGCGGCCCCGGCGGCCCTGTTCCCGCAGGGCGCCGGCGATGCCGCCCAGCCTTTGCTGTTCGACCCGCAGTGGCTCGACGCCGCGCTGCCGCCGGGGCTGGCGGAGCCCGCGCTTCCCGCGGACGGCCCCGCGGCCCCAGCCGCCGGCACGGACGAGGCCGCCACGCCGGCGGATGCCTCCGGCAGCCCCACCGCGCCCGGAGCCCCCGTGCCCGCGGACGGCACCGCGCTGCTGCAGGCCCTGGCCCCGGTGCTGAACGTGGTGCTCGCGCAGTGGCAGTCCACCCAGCCATCGCAAATGCCCGGCGGCACCGCCGCGCAGGCCCCTGAAACGGCCTCGGCCCTGCTGCGCGCCCCGGCACCTGCCGCGCCGCTGGCGGCGCTATGGACGCAGCCCGCGGCACTGGCGGCCGCACCGGGCATTGGGGACAAGCCTTCCACGCCGGGGGGGGTGGACGGCCTCTCTTCGCCGCCGCAGGCCGCGCCCTCGCCGGAAGCCGCCGCGCCCGACACCGCACAGCACGCCGATGCCGACGCCCGGACCAGCCCGGCCGCCATGGCCCTGCGCGCCGCCACCGCCTGGGTGGAGGACGGCGCCGCCCCGTCCTCCATGGCCGCCACGGCCCGGGGCCACGCCGCCGAGGGCACATCCGCCACGGGTGGCAGCACGCACGCCGGCGCTGCCGAGCCCGGTGCGGCCCGGCATGCGCTGGTGCAGGCCCTGGGCGAGCGCATCAAGGTGCAATGGGGCCATGGCAGCGAGCGGGCCGTCATCCGGCTCGACCCGCCGATGATGGGCTCCCTGGAGATCGTCATCCGCCACGAAGGCGGTGCACTGCAGATCCAGATGACGGCCTCGCACGACGGCGTGGCACGCCAGCTCGCCCAGCTCAGCGACACCCTGCGCCAGGACCTGGTGCAACGCCAGTTCGGCGACGTGAGCGTGCAGGTGTCCACCAGCGCCGGCCGCGACGGCACGGGCCGCCAGCGCTCCGGCGACGGTGCCGCCCCTGACGAAGACACGCCCGGACAGGCCCTGGCCGAGGCCGGAACGCCCGATGCGCCCGTGCGCTTCACGCTTGCCTGACCCTGCATCCCCGCCGAGAAGATGAAAAAGAAACGACGCCTCCTCACCCTGGTGCTCTCCCTGCTGGGCGCCGTGGTCCTGCTGGGCGGCGGCGCCGGAGCCGCCTGGTGGTTCCTGCGCCACCAGGCCGCCCCCGCGCCCGCCGATGCCGCCACCGCGGTCAAGGCCGAGGCCGCGAAGCCCAAGGCAGAGAAGATCAGCCTGCAGGAAGCCAAGTACGTGAGCATGGACAAGGTCATCGTCATGCTGCGCAGCCGGCCCGACCAGCCCCTGTCGCACTACCTGTCGGTGGACCTGGTGTTCAAGACCGGCCCGAAGGCCGAGAAGGCCGTCAAGGAGCAGCTGCCCGCGCTGCGCAGCATCGCCGTGCGCTTCCTCTCCACCTACACCATGGAGCAGGCCTCCATGGCCACGGTGGACGAGCTGACCACCGCCATCAACCGCGCCTACGAAGAGCGCTACCGCCAGGACGGCGGCGAGATGCCCTTCGCGGAAGTGCTGATCGGCAAGCTCATCATCGAATAGCCGGCCCGCCATGCAGACGGCCTACGCCGAATTCCACAGCGTCGCCACCACCGTCCGTTCGGTGGCCGACGAGGCGCGCCAGCTCCGGGCCTATGCCCCGCTGGTCAAGCGCGTGGTGCGGCAATTGCAGGCGCAGGCCGGCGGCACCATGGACCTGGACGACATGGAGCAGATCGGCCTCATCGGCCTGCTGGAAGCCATGCGCCGCTATGGCGAACCCGACGAGCGCTTCGGCGCCTATGCGGCCATGCGGGTGCGCGGCGCCATCCTCGACGAGCTGCGCCGCCAGGACTGGCGGCCCCGCGCGGTGCGCCAGGAAAGCCACCGCATGCGCGATGCGGTGCGGGACATCACCCGCAAGCTCGGCCGCGAACCCAGCGAGCAGGAACTGGTGCAGGCCCTGGGCGTGACGCCCGAGGCCTACCGTGCCTACCTGCAGGACGAGAACGCCGAGCAGCTCGCCAGCTTCGACGAACTGATCCTCGAACTGAGCAACACCGCCTCGGACATGCAAAGCCCCGAGGCCCAGATGATCGCGCGCCGCAGCCTGGAGCAGGCGCTGCGCGTGCTGGACGAGCGCGAGCAGCGCGTGATCCAGCTCTATTACGAATTCGAACTCAGCTTCAAGGAAATCGCGGCCGTGCTTGACCTCACCGAGGCGCGGATCTGCCAGCTCAACAAGGGCGCCCTGCGCAAGATGCGCGAGTTCCTCCAGGCCCACTAAAAAGCCCCACCACACCATGCAATCCATCATCGTCATCGTCCTGGGGTGCGTCTTCGGCGGCTTCCTGTTCATGGGCGGCACGTTCAGCGTGATCTGGCAGCCCATCGAGATGCTCATCATCCTGGGATCGGGCGCGGGCGCGCTCGTCGTGGGCAATCCCCGGCACGTGCTGCTGGAGATGAAGCACCAGGTCGTGAAGGTGGTCACCGGCAGCAAACGGGAATCGGAATTCCAGCGCCAGCTGCTGCTGCTCATGTACGAGCTGCTGCAGACTGCGGCCGGCGGCCTCAAGGCCCTCGATGCGCACGTGGAGGCCCCGCACGAGAGCGAGCTGTTCAAGCGCTATCCGCTGGTGCTGGCCGAGCCCAAGCTGCTGGCCTTCATCGTGGACAACTTCCGCCTGATGGCCATGGGCAAGATCAACGCGCACGAACTGGAGGGCGTGCTCGACCAGGAGATCGAGGCCATCCACGAGGAGATGGTGCAGCCCTCCAAATCGCTGCACAAGATCGCCGAGGGCATGCCCGGCTTCGGCATCATGGCCGCCGTGCTGGGCATCGTGATGACGCTCAACTCCGTGGCCGACGGCGCCACCTCGGGCGAGATCGCCACGCACGTGGCCGCCGCCATGGTCGGCACCTTCCTAGGCGTGTTCTTCTGCTACGGCCTGCTGGACCCGCTCAGCAGCATGATGAAGCAGGTGGTGCAGGAAGAGCTTTCCACGCTCGAATCGGTGAAGGTGGTGCTGGTCACCCACGTGGCGGGCAAGCCGCCGCTGCTGGCCATCGACGCGGGCCGCCGCCTCGTGCAGCTCAACACCAAGCCCAGCTTCGCCAAGCTGGAGGGCTGGATCGAAAACCTGCGCAACGGTGCCGACGGCGCCGGAGGGGACGGCCGTGTCCAGCAAGGCTGACAAGGGCCACGAAGCCACCATCGTCAAGCGCGGTGGCGGCAAGCACCACGACGACGAGCACGGCGGCGCCTGGAAAGTGGCGTTCGCCGATTTCTGCCTCGCACTGCTGTGCCTCTTCCTCGTGCTGTGGCTCATGGCCGCACGCCAGACCGAATCGCTGCAGGAGGTCATGCAGGCCTATGGCGGCAGGATGCTCAACGAGGGCAGCGGCACCACCGCCGAATCGCTGGGCGGACCGCGCGGCAGCCTCATCGAGCGCATGCCCCTGCCCAGCAACGGCGACACCGAGGCCCCGCGCCGCACGCGCGCCAACAGCGCCCGGCTGATCGAGGAGACCGACCAGGGCTTTCGCCTCTCCAAGACCCGGCTGGAGAGCCGCTCCGACCTGCAGGAGCTGGCCGACCTGCTGGAGCGCATGGGCGACAAGGTGGGCCTGTCGGGCAACGTGCAGAGCGTGATCACGCCGCTGGGCCTGCGCGTCATGCTGCACGACACCGACAAGGAAGGCATGTTCCACCTGGGCAGCAGCCAGCCCAACAACCGCTTCCGCGAGCTGCTGCGCAAGATGGGGCCGCTTTTCGCCCAGATCGAGAACCAGCTCCTCGTGGTGGGCCACACCGACTCCCTGCAGTACGCGGGCGGCGAGCTCGCGGGCTTTTCCAACTGGACGCTGTCCATGAACCGCGCCATGGCCTCGCGCGCCGAACTCATGGCGGGCGGCATGCCCGCGCAGAGCGTGCTGCAGGTGGTGGGCATGGCCGACCGCGCGCCCATGGACCCGTCCAACACCCGTGCGGCCACGAACCGGCGCATCGAGCTGCTGGTGCTCACCTCCGACCAGTCCCGCGCGGTCGCCGACATGTTCGGCACACCCGGCACCAGCGCGGGCACGCCCCTGCCCGGCGTGGAGCTGGGCCTGACCGAACGCGAATCCCTCAGAACCCTCGCGCGCCAGATCCGTCCGCCCGAGCGCGGCGCGCTCTCCGCCCCGTGAGCGCCAGCCCGCGCCTTCGCCCCATGCCAACCCGAACCCGAGGCACCCGTATGCGTATCAGCAGCCCCACCGCGCTTCCCGAAGTCGTCCCCGCGGCGCCCGCCACGCCCGCTGCACCGGCCGCCGCGCCCACGCCCGCCTCCGCACCCGCCAGCGCCCCCGGGGCGGAGAGCCAGACCGCCATCCTGCAGCCCGCGCGGGCAGCGCTGAGCGAGCTGCCCGCCGTGGACCAGACGCGGGTGGCCGAGATCCGCGATGCGCTGGCCCGGGGCGAGCTGCCCTTCGATCCCGAACGGCTGGCCGCGCTCGTCGTGCGCTACCACGGAAGCGGCCGATGAGCGGCGATCGCCAGGACCAACTGCTGCGCCTCATGCAGGGCGTGCGGGCCGACCTGGACGGCTACCGGCAACTCAGTGCGCTGCTGGAGCGCCAGCACGCCGCCGCCCTGCGCCACGACGCGCAGGCACTGCCCGAAGTCACCGAGGGCATCGTGGCGCTGGTCGATGCGATGGAGCCCCGCAGCCGCGAGCGCACCGGGATCGTCCGATCCCTGTGCGGCCGCGCCGACGCCGAAGGCATGCGCCTGGTGCTGGCCTCGATGCCCGAGGCGGCGCGCAACACGCTCTCGGGCTGGTGGGACGCGCTGGAGCCACTGGTGCGCGACTGCCATGCGCAGAACCTGCGCACCCGCCAGCTCATGGTGGACCAGAGCGAAGTCATGCGCCGCGTGCTGCAGGAAGAACAGGGTGTCTATGCGCCCCAGTGACGCCCTGCAGGCCCCCGGCAGCGCCTTCCGCGCGGAGATGGAGCGCATCGCGCTGCCGCTGCACGGCGGTTCGACGGCGCACGGGGACTTCGGCGGCTTCTTCCGGCAGGTGCAGGGCGAGATCCAGGCCTACATCGCCACCGGCCAGGGCGGCCAGGGCATGGACGACGCAGCGGTGGATCTGAGCACCCAGGCCCGGTGGCTGCGCGCGCAGTTCGCGGCCGGCGCAGGCGCCACGCCCGCCGCCGCGTCCACCGATCCGCAGTCCGTGGCGGCGCCCTCCGAGGCCCAGGCCGCCTTTCTCGCGCAGGCCACGCCCTGGGCCGAGGAAGCCGCGGCCCGTCTGGGCGTGGCGCCCGAGCTGGTGCTCGCCCACGCGGCGTTGGAATCCGGCTGGGGTCGCCAGCCCCTGCGCGACCCGGCGACCGGGCAGGACACGCACAACTATTTCGGCATCAAGGCCGGCGGCACCTGGCGCGGAGAAGTGGCCCGGGCCGCCACCACCGAATACGAGGACGGCGTGCCCCAGGCGCAGACGGCCGCCTTCCGCAGCTACCCCGACGGCGCCAGCGCCTTCCGCGACTACGCGCGCCTGCTGAGCACCCAGCCCGGCTACCAGGGCGCGCTCAACGCCGGCCACGATGCCCGGGCCTTCGCCCAGGGCCTCGTGCGCGGCGGCTATGCCACCGACCCGGACTACGCGGACAAGCTCGTGCGCGTGGCACGGCAGTTGCAGGCCCGCGGCCTGGCTCAGCGCACCGGCGACTGAGGGGAAGGAGCAGCCATGGCCCCGACATCCACCGGCTCGACCAGGCCCTCGCCCACCACGCGGGCCTGGATGACCTTGCCGCTGCCGATATTGCGCACGCGCACCGTCTCGCCGAGCGCGCCGGGCGCGAGCGCCTCGCCGGCACCGTTGACCTCCACGCCCGCGCGCCGCACGGCGATGGTCACGGGCTGCGACTTGCGCACCAGCAGCGGCGCGTCGAGGTACCGCGGCACGACGACCTGCCCGGGCCGCAGGGGCCTGCGGCTGGTCTGGCCGACGACGGCGTCGATGTCGGACGTGCCGTCCTCGAAGGTCTGCAGGGGCCGCGACTCCATTGCCACGTCCTGGGCCGTGATGGGCCGCTGCGCGGCCACGGGGGCGGAGGCGATCACCACGTCGGCGCGCGCGTCCACGCGCAGCGTCCAGTCCTCGCGCCAGGGCCGCGCGGGGTCCGCACAGGACACCGAGACGCGGATGCGCGACAGCCGCCGCACGTCGGTTCCATCGACCCCGAGCGGGCCCTTGCAGTCCGGCCACTCCGGCACGGCGCCGACCGGGGCGATCTCGAATTCCACCGCGTCCAGCCCCCGCGCCCGGGCCTGCTCGGCCAGGTACTGCCGCACGGCCTTGCCCACCGGCGCGGGCAGGGATGCGGCAGCGGGCTGCGCGGAGGCCCCCGTGAACCCGCACGCCAGCACGGCGGCACACCACACCGGTCCGAGGCCGGACCACCTCTCATAAGGAGCGCACATGAGTATCGATTTCCACAAAGCCTTGGGCGTCCATCAGGATACCCTCAGACTGCGGGCGGAACGCACCAGGGTCCTGGCCTCCAACATCGCCAACGAGAGCACGCCGGGCTACCAGGCGCGCGACATCGACTTCCGCGCCGCCCTGCAGAGCGTGGTGGCCGAGGACGGCGGCGACCTGCCCGACCTGGACGGTGCCGACGCGAAGTACCGCGTGCCCTACGGCGCCTCGCAGGACGGCAACACGGTGGAGCTGGGCGTGGAGCAGGCGGCGTTCAGCCAGAACGCCGCGGACTTCCAGGCCAGCCTCACGTTCATCAACATGAAGATCAAGGGCCTCTCGAAGGCCATCACGGGGCAGTGACCATGGCATTCCGCGACATCGCCCAGATCGCCGGCTCGGCCATGGCCGCACAGACCGTGCGCCTCAACACCATCGCCAGCAACCTCGCCAACGCGCAGACCGCCGCCGGCACCGAGGAAGCGGCCTACCACGCCCGCAAGCCCGTGTTCGCCGCCGTGATGGGCGGCGATGCGTCGGGCGACCAGCCCGGTGCCCGCGTGCAGGTGCTGGACGTGGTGCAGAGCACCGAGCCGGTGCGCCGCATGCACGAGCCCGGCCACCCGCTGGCCAACGAGAACGGCGAGGTGTTCTACCCCAACGTGAACACCGTCGCCGAGATGACCGACATGATGGCCGCCTCCCGCGCGTTCGAGACGAACGTCGAGGTGATGGTGCGCGTGAAATCCATGCAGCAGTCCCTGCTGCGCCTCGGCGAAGGCTGATGCCATGACCACCACGACCTCCTCCTCTTCCACCACCGCCTCGCCCTATACGGGCACGGCCGCCACCGCGCCGGTCACGGCCAACAGCGCCTCGGGCATGTCCGACATGTTCCTGAAGCTGCTCGTGGCGCAGATCCAGAACCAGAACCCGCTCGAACCCAGCGATCCGGACCAGTTCGTGACGCAGCTGAGCCAGCTCAGCCAGAACGAGGCGCTGCAGAAACTCGTGAGCCAGAACAGCGCCACGAGCAACATGCTCTACAGCCTGCAGGTGCTGGCCATGGGCAACCAGGTGGGCTCCACGGTCACGGTCAACGCCAGTGCGGTCACGCTCGGCACCGAGGCCGTGCAGGGCAGCTTCACGCTCTCGGGCCCGACCTCCGAGGCCACGCTGGTGCTCACCGGCAGCGACGGCCAGGCCCACCGCGTCTCCCTGGGCTCCCGGGCCGCCGGCGCCGTGGATTTCACGCTCGATCCCGCGACCCTGGGGCTGCCCGCCGGCACCTACCAGATCGCCGTGCAGGCCCAGGGCGGCGAGACGCCCCAGGCGCAGCTGCGCGGGCAGATCACGCGCCTGCACTTCGACGCCAGCGGCGCCCCGCTGCTGGACGTGACGGGCGTCGGGCCGGTCGCCTCCTCCGACATCACCAGTTTCCTGGGCCACCAGGGCTCCACCACCCGCTGAAAGGACTTCCGCCATGAGCTTCGATATCGCACTGTCCGGCCTCTCCGCCATCAACGACCAGCTGGAGACCATCAGCCACAACCTCGCCAACACCGGCACCTACGGCTACAAGTCCAACCGCGCGAACTTCTCCTCCCTGTACGCCGGCCAGCAGGCCATGGGCGTGGAGGTGGGTTCCACCACCCAGTCCATCGCCCTGGGCGGCAACGCACAGAACACCGGCCGCGACCTCGACGCGATGATCCAGGGCCGCGGCTTCTTCATGACGCGCAGCACCGCCGGCGAGACCGTGTACACCCGCGTGGGCATCTTCGGCACCGACACCAGCGGCTACGTGGTGGACAGCTTCGGCCGCCGCCTGCAGGGCTACGCGCAGGTGTACGACACCGCGGGCCGCCCCGTGGAAGGCACGCTCGGCGCCATGGGCGACCTGAAGCTGCGCGACGGCCAGATCTCGGCGCAGGCCACGAGCACGCTGCGCTACGTGGGCAACCTCTCCTCGGACTGGACGGTGCCCACCGTGGCCACGTTCGACGCCACCAACGCGCAGAGCTACAACGGCACCGCTTCCACCGTGGTGTACGACTCCCTGGGCACGAAGCACACCGTGTCGCAGTACTTCGTGAAAACGGCCGCCGGCGTGACGGTGCACTACAGCTTCGACGGCACGGCGCAGACCACCACCACGGACATGACGTTCGACACCAAGGGGCAGCTCACGGCCCCCACCGGCCCGGTGAGCCTCGCCATCCCCACCATCGCCGGCGCGGACGCGCTCACCGTGGCCATCGACTACACGGGCACCACCCAGTTCGGCGGCGCGACCACCACGCTGACCAACGCCGCCAACGGCTACGCCTCCGGCGTGCTCACGGGCGTGCAGATCGACGAGACCGGCGCCGTGATGGGCATCTACAGCAACGGCATGAAACAGAGCGCCGGCACGATCGCGCTGGCCACCTTCCCGAACGAGGAAGGGCTCGCCCCCGTGAGCGACACCGCCTGGACCGCCTCCACCGCCTCGGGCAGCCCGGTGTTCTCCACGCCGGGCACCGGCATCGCGGGCACGCTCAAGTCGGGCTCGCTGGAGCAGTCCAACGTGGACATGTCCACGCAGCTCGTGATGCTGATGACGGCGCAGCGCAACTACCAGGCCAACACCAAGGTGATCTCCACGCAGAGCGCCATGGTGCAGTCGCTGATGCAGGCGATCTGACGCCCGGGCCGCCATGGACGCACTGATCTACACCGTGATGAGCGGCGCGGAGCGCTCGCTGCGCGCCCAGCAGGTGCACGCCAACAACCTGGCCAACCTGGAGACGGCGGGCTTCCGCGCCAACCTGGAGCAGGCCACCTCCGACACCGTGCCCGGCTACGGCTACGACAGCCGGCACATGAGCCGCATGCAGGCCCAGGCCGTGTCCGCCCGCGAGGGCGCCGTGCGCGCCACCGGCCGCGACCTGGACGCGGCCATCGCGGGCCCGGGCTACTTCGCGGTGGAATGGCAGGGCGGCGCCGGACAGGTGCAGGAGGCCTACACGCGCGCCGGGCATTTCGACATCGACGCCGAGGGCACGCTCACCGTGAACGGCCGCCCGGTGCTCGGCGAGGGCGGCCCCATCGTGGTGCCGCAGTACGAGCGCATCGCCATCGGCGAGGACGGCAGCGTGCTGGTGCAGAACCCCGGGCAGCAGACGCTGCAGGTGGTGGACCGGCTCAAGCTCGTCAACCCGGCGCCCGGCGACGTGACCAAGAACACCGCGGGCCTCATCGTCGCGCGCTCGGGCGAGGCCCTGCCGGCGGACGACACCGTGCGCCTGCGCCCGGCGCACCTGGAGGGCAGCAACGTCTCGGCCGTCGAGGAGATGGTGGCCGTGATGGACATCAGCCGCGAGTTCGAGGTCCAGATGAAGCTCTACCGCAGCGCCGACGGCATGGCCGAGAGCGGCAACCGCCTGCTGCGCGAGTGAGCGCAGCACCGCCCCCGAACACCCCGCACCGAACACCAGGAGAAACACCATGAATCCCGCCATGTGGGTCAGCAAGACCGGCGTGCAGGCCCAGGACGCCAAGCTCCAGGCCATCGCCAACAACCTCGCCAACGTGAACACCACCGGCTTCAAGCGCGACCGCGTCGTGTTCGAGGACATGTTCTACCAGGTCGAAAAGCAGCCCGGCGCGCAGAACGACACCAACACCGTCACGCCCTCGGGCGTGCAGCTGGGCACGGGCACGCGCCTGCTGGGCACGCAGAAGACCTTCACCGAAGGCCCGCTGCAGACCACGGGCCAGCAACTGGACGTGGCCATCATCGGCCTGGGCTTCCTGCAGGTGCAGCAGGCCAACGGCGACACGGCCTACACCCGCGCCGGCCAGTTGCAGGTGAACGCCGAAGGGCGCCTGGTGACCGCGCAGGGCCTGCCCCTGCTGCCGGAGATCACCGTGCCGGCCAACGCCACGGCCGTGAACATCGGCGAGAACGGCGTGGTCTCGGCCACCGTGCCCGGCGCCACGGCCCCCACGCAGCTCGGCCAGATCAACCTCGTGAGCTTCCTCAACCCCTCGGGCCTGCGCGCCCTGGGCGGCAACCTCTACCTGGAGACCGCCGCCAGCGGCGCGCCCACCGAGGGCGCCCCGGGCGAGAACGCGCTGGGCAAGCTCAAGCAGGGCGCGCTCGAAGGCTCCAACGTGCAGGTGGTGGAGGAGATGGTGGACATGATCGCCGCCCAGCGCACCTACGAGATGAACACCAAGGTGCTCTCCGCCGCCGACAACATGATGCAGTACCTCGCGCAGGCGGCACGGTGATGGCGCGCCCCGGCCCGCTCCTTCTCGCCGCAGGCGCCGCGCTCCTGCTGGCCGGCTGCGCCGCGATGGAGCCGCCGCAGCCACCGCAGCCGCAGTTCGTCGAGCCGTTCCCGCAGCCCCCGGCCCAGGCGGCCGGCCGCAGCGGCGGCGGGGTGTACGCGCCGCAGACCCCGTGGCTGCTCACCTCCGACAGCCGGGCGTTCCGGCCGGGAGACGTGCTCACGGTGGTGCTGCAGGAAACCACCCAGGCCAGCAAGCGCGCCGGCACCCAGTTCGGCAAGGAAAGCAGCCTGGGCATCAGCCCCACGGTCATCGCCGGCAATTCCATCAAGACCGACATCAGCGCCGGGGCCTCCAACACGTTCAACGGCAGCTCCTCCAGCACCCAGCAGAACACGCTGCAGGGCGCGATCACGGTGATCGTCCACCGCGTGCTGCCCAACGGCCTGCTGCTGATCCAGGGAGAAAAAAGCCTCTACCTGAACCAGGGCGAGGAACTCATCCGCGTGACGGGCTACGTGCGCGCGGGCGACATCGACACCGAGAACCGCGTCTCGTCCCAGCGCATCGCCAACGCCAACATCGTGTACTCCGGCCGGGGCACGCTGGCCGACGCGAACAGCGCGGGCTGGCTCTCGCGCTTCTTCGTGAGCCCCTGGATGCCCTTCTGACCCCGTCGCCGCGACGCCCCGCCATGCCCATGCCCTCCCGCCTCCTCTCCCTGCTGGCCGCCCTGCTCGCGCTGGCCGCGCCCGCCGTGCCGCACGCGGCCACGCGCACCGAACAACCCCTGCGCAACCTCGTGCATGTCGAGGGCGTGCGCGAGAACCAGCTCATCGGCTACGGCCTCGTGGTCGGCCTGCGCGGCAGCGGCGACAGCACGCAGGTCCGGTTCGCGGGGCAGTCGGTGGGCAACATGCTCAAGCAGTTCGGCGTGAAGATGCCCGAGGGCACCAGCGCCACGCTCAAGAACGTGGCCACGGTGATGGTGAGCGCCACCTTCCCGCCGGGCTACCGCAAGGGCCAGACCATCGACGTGACGGTCTCCTCGATGGGCGACGCCAAGAACCTGCGCGGCGGCGTGCTGCTGCTCACCCCGCTGCGCGCGGCCGACGGCGAGATCTACGCGCTGGCCCAGGGCAACCTCGTGGTGTCGGGCGTGTCCGCGCAGGGCGGCAGCGGCTCCAGCGTGACCATCAACACCCCCACCTCGGGCCGCGTGCCCAACGGCGCGACCGTCGAGCGCGAGATCGAGAGCGATTTCGACAGCGGCGATACCGTGCAGCTCAGCCTGCGGCGCCCGCATTTCCAGACCGCCGCCAACATCGTGACGACCATCAACCGCCGCTACGGCGAGATCGCCAGCGCCCGCAGCGCCACCACGGTGGAAGTGCGCGCGCCCGCCAGCCCCAACCAGCGCGTGAGCTTCGTGGCCGCCCTGCAGGCCCTGCCCATCGACGTGGGCACCGAGGTGCCCCGGGTGATCCTCAATTCGCGCACCGGCACGGTGGTGATCGCCGAGGGCGTGCGGGTCAAGCCGGCCGCCGTGTCGCACGGCAGCCTCAAGGTGGTCATCTCCGAGCAGCCGGCCGTGAGCCAGCCCGGCCCCTTCAGCCAGGGCCAGACGGCCGTGGTGCCGCGCTCGCAGGTGAGCGTGGAGCAGGGCAACGGCCACATGTTCAACCTGCCCGCGGGCACCAGCCTGCAGACCATCGTGGACAGCATCAACAGCATCGGCGCCTCGCCCGACGACATCATGGCCATCCTCCAGGCGCTCGACCAGGCGGGCGCCATCGAGGGCGAGCTGGTCGTGATCTGAGCGCAGGCCCCCGCATGACCACGCCCCTGAACCCCGCCTCCGCGGCCGCTGCCGCCTCCTCCGGCCCCGGCGAGGACGCCGTGCTGCGCGCGCGCACCGAGGAGGCCGCGCGCAAGTTCGAGGCCTTCTTCATCGCCGAGGCCCTGCGCGGCATGCGCCGGAGCACGCGCGAGATGGCCAGCGAGGACAGCATCTACCGCAACCGGGTGAACGAGGACATGCTGGACATGGCCGACACCCTGGTGGCCGACGCGCTCGCGGGCCAGCGGGCCTTCGGCATCGCCGACGTGATCCTGCGCCAGCTCCTGCCCGCTCAGGCCGCCGCGGCCCCGGCGGCGCCCGGGCCGCTTAAGCCGGACGGCGATCCGGTCGCCTTACCCGGATAACCGCCACGCCCGCCCCGGGCGCAGCCCATCGACTCCACCGCCGCACACCGAACATGATCTCCAACATCGCCCTGTCCGGCGCCATGGCGGCGCAGGCCGCCCTGGCGGTCTCCAGCCAGAACACCGCCAACGCCATGACCGAGGGCTACACCCGCCAGGGCGTGCAGCTCTCGGCCGTGGGCGCGCTGGGCCGCAAGAACTCGCCCGGCAACGGCGTCGAGGTGTCGGCGCTGCTGCGCTTCGCCGACAGCTACAAGAGCCAGCAGCTCTGGAAGTCCCAGTCCGGCCTCGCCCAGTATTCGCTGCCGCAGCAGTACTACACCCAGCTCGAATCGGTGCTGGGCGACGACACCGCCAACATCGACCACGGCCTGGACACGTTCTTCGCGGCGCTCAACGCCAGCACCACCGAGCCCACCTCCACCCCGCTGCGGCAGCAGGTGCTCACCGCCGCCGAGGCCGTGGCACAACGCTTCAACCAGGCCGCGCAGCTCATCGACAACCAGCGCGTGTCCATCGCGCGGCAGCGCGGCGCCATGGTGGACGAAGCCAACTCGCTGCTCGGCAGCATCGCCCAGCTCAACGAGAAGATCGTGGCCTCGCAGACCACCGCCGGATCGGGCGTCTCGGGCCTGATCGACGAGCGCGACAACAAGATCGACGAACTCGCCAAGATCCTCGGCGTGCAGGTGCTCGACAAGGCGGACGGCTCGCGCGACGTCACCCTGCCCGGCGGCCAGCCGCTGGTGCTGGGCAGCCTCGCGGGCCAGCTGTCGCTGCAGACGCTGGCCGACGGCACCCAGTCCACCACGGTGAAGTTCGTCAACGACACCTTCACCCTGCCCGCCACGGGACTGGGCGGCGGCCTGGGCGGGCTGGGGGATTTCGAGAGCCGGGAGCTGCTGCCCCTGCGCCAGAGCCTGGCCGAAATGGCCCGCCAGTTCGGCGACGCCTTCAACACCCAGCTCACGGCCGGCTTCGCGCAGGACGGCATGGCGGGCAAGCCGCTCTTCGACACGGCGCCCGGCTCCGGGCTCCTGCAGGTGCGCACCGACGTGAAGGCGCAGGACCTCGCCTTCTCCAGCGACAGCACCCAGCCCGGCGACAGCGGCAACCTCCTCCGGCTCGTGGCCCAGCAGAACCAGTCCGTCTCGCTCACCACGACGGGCTCCGTGCTGCTGAGCGACGCGCACACCCAGCTGCTCGGCCGCCTGGCCATGAACAGCCGGCAGAACCAGGTGGCCATCACCACGGCCACCACGGTGCGCAACCAGGCGGTGGAGAGCTGGAAGTCCACCAGCGGCGTGAACCTGGACGAAGAAGCCATCAACCTCCTCCAGTACCGCCAGATGTACGAGGCCAACATGAAGGTCGTGGGCGTGGCCAACGACCTCATGGACATGACCCTTGCCCTGATCCGCTGAACGGAAGCACGCCATGCGCATCGCCAGCACCCAGTACCACACCACCATGAACACCGCGCTGCAGGGCGCCAACGAAAAGGCCAACGCCATGCTGCAGCGCATGGCCACCGGCCAGCGCATGCTGGTGCCCTCCGAGGACCCGGTGTCCCAGGTGCGCCTCATGCGCCTGGGCCGCGAGGAGGCCGCCATCGACCAGTACCGCAAGAACATCGAGACGCTGAACTCGCGGCTGGAGCAGAACGAGAGCCACCTCTCGAACATCGTGAACGACAGCATGGACGCGCGCGACCTGCTCGTGTGGGCCCTGAACGGCTCCAACGCGCCCGAAGACCTGAAGGCCATGGTGAGTTCGTTCGACGCGCTGCGCGAGAGCATCCTCTACACCGCCAACACCCGCGACCGCGAGGGCCGCTACCTGTTCTCGGGCACGGCCATCGACACGGCGCCCATCCGCTACGACCCGGCGCAGCCCGTGGGATCGCGCTACACCTTCGCCGGCAACACGCAGGAGCAGGCCGTGGCCGTGGGCAGCGGCGTCACCCAGCCCGCCAACGTGAGCCTGCCCGAGGTCGCCGCCCTGCTCAACCACCTGGAGCAGGCCGGCGCCACCATGGCGACCAGCGGCGTGAACGTGAACGACCCGGCCGTGCGCGCCACGCTGACCGCCGCGCTCGACGGCCTGGACGCGAGCAAGAATTCGATCGACACCCAGATCGCCCGGCAAGGCGGCCGCCGCAACATCCTGGAGGCGCTGGACGGCAACCACGCCGACGTGAGCCTGTCCAACCAGACGGCGGCCCTCACCATCGCCCAGCTCGACTACGGCGACGCCGCCGTGAAGCTCAACGGCTACACGCTGGCCGTCGAGGCCACGCAAAAGGCCTATGCCAAGGTGAGCGGGCTGTCGCTGTTCAACCTGCTGTGACCCGCGCCGCAGCGGACCGCCCCACGCCACGCCCATGCTCGTCGATCCGCCCTCCACGCCCCGACTGATCTCCGAGCGCGCCGCGCCCATCGCCGGCGTGCGCGCGCCCGGCACCGGCGCCACCGCCGCGGGGTCGTCCAGCGGAGCGGTGGACGCCACGGCGCGCGACACCGGGCCGCGCGGCGCGCGCGCGCAGGACGCCGCCGCGAGCGGCGCGCCGCAGCCGCCCCCGCTGCGCGCGGGCTTGTCCTCCTGGGAGCCCGGCTACCACCGGGGCATCGGCCACGCCCAGCAGGCCCTTGCATACCTGGCCGATCTGGACACCCAGCTGCGCGGGCTGGGCGATGGCGTGGCCGCGCGGCTGCAATCGCGCATGCCGCAATCGCCCTCCGCCGAACCCACGGCGGATGCACCGGCGGGCGGCGGCGACGCTCAGGAGCTGCAAGCGCTGCAGGCCCGCATCGCGCGCCTGGCGCAGCGCTGGAGCGAGCGCCGCCAGGCCACCGGCCAGAGCCTGGACGGCGACCTGAACTACCGCGCGCGCGGCGATGCCCGCCAGGGCTTCCAGCTGGCCGGGCTCAACGCCACCACCCTCGCCAGCGGCGCGCGGGAGACGCTGTTCCTCTCGCTGGGCGGCGTGGGCCGCCAGCCCGTGCCGGTCGATATCGACCCCGCCCAGCCGCCGCAGGAGCTGGCCCGGCGCCTGGACGTCGCGCTGGCCCCGCAGGGCGTGCGCGCACAGTGGGACGAGGGCGAGACACGGCTGCGCTTCTCGGTGGACGAAGCGCGCTGGCCCGCCGTGCGCGACACGCTGGCCGTGCAGGGCGGCGGCGTGCGCTACCCCGCGGGACAGATGGTCCTCGCCCGCCCCGGGGCCGAGCCGTCCGCGCTCGATCCCGCCCAATGGGGCGTGGCCGATGCCGAGGCGCAACGCCGCACCCTGCGCGCGGTGGTGGCTGCGCAGCAGAAGGTGCGCGCCGGGCAGCAGCAGGTCGGGCAGGTGCTGAGCGAGGCCGCCAGCACCGCTTTCGCGTCCCCGGCCGCCGAAGGCACCGGCGCCGCGCAGGCCGGCGATGCCGCCGCGCCCGCCGGCCTGGCCTGGGCGCAGCGGTTCACCGTGCAATTCGCCGGGCAGCTGCAGCAGCCGGACTACCGCGCCATCGCCGCCGCGGCCCCCGCGCTGATCGGCATCAGCCGCGAGCGCGTCGTGGCGCTGCTGGGCCTGCCCGCGCAGCCATGACCCCCGCTTAGAACGTGTTCACGATCTCCCAGGGGTCGCGCAGTGGCGTGTGCGGGAGGGATGCAAGGCGCGGTGCGCCGCCCATAGCCCGGCTATGGGCCAGCGCCGCAACGCCGCAGACCGCCCGCACACGCCACTGCCCGAAGGGTTGGAGCGAAATCGGGCGATTGGACGCCCCGGCTGCTTGCATGGGCATGAGCCCATGTGGCGCATCCGAGGCATCCACTCATCCCGATTGCGCTCCAACGCGACCCCTGCGAGATCGTGAACACGTTCTTACGGCCCCGCCAGGCCACGGTGCCGCACGGCTATGGCCTAATAGCGGGTTTTCACAGCACGTTCCAGCAGGAGTCACCACACCATGGGCAACAAGATCGTTACCGAAGCCGACCGCAAGCACACCCCCGCACCGAAGCCGCTGCCCGGCATGTCCCTTCCCACGCCCGGCCGCGGCCAGCGCGTGAGCCTGGAGCGCGGCGTGGCCACGCGCAGCAAGAAGAACCCCGGCAAGCGCACCAAGAAGGGCGGCTGAGCCCCCTTCGCCGCAGGGGCCGCATCCGGCCCCTCCCGCGCACAGAGCCCTCCACCCGGAGGGCTTTTTTCATTGTTTTCATGGGCGTGGGGGTCTTCTTCCATGCCCGCGCGCACGGGCACGGCACGGGCACAATGGGGTCCTCGCAGCAGCCGCGGGAGCTTCCATGCCCTCCTCCGCCCTCTCCCCCCACGACGCAGGCGCGCTCTACGCGGCGCTGCAGGCGGGCCCGCTGGCCGGCAGCGCGATCACCGTGCTGCACATCGGGGCGGCGCATTCCTCGATCGCGAGCGGCACCGGGCCGCAGCCCCACGTGCTGCGCACGCTGGACGTGGGCTCGTACGCCACCGCCGCCGCCTGCCTGCGGCACCAGCCGCCCACCGGGGCCGAGGTGGAGCAGGCCATCGCGGTGGTGGAAGACGCGGTGATGCCGGTACGCGCCGTGCTGCCCGCGGGCTCGGCCCTCTACACGGCCGACGCGGACATCCGCCGGATCGCGCTGCAGGCGGGCATCCCGGCCCAGCCGGAGATGCAGTTGCCGCTGGAGGCCCTGGAGCGCGTCTACCAGCGCATGGCCTCGCGCGCCATGGGTGGCGCCCCGCAGGGGTCGGACGCGGTGGAAGACGACCCCGCCTTCATCGCCACCCTCGTGATCCTGCGCGAATGCCTGCACCACCTGGGCTTCGAGGGCATCTCCATCCGCTCGGAATCGGCCTACTGACTCGGGCTACTGAAGCCCGAGCCCGCTCACGGCGCGGCCGCCGGCACCTCGAAGGCCGCCCGCGCCGCCAGGGCCGCGTCCCGGGTGGCGCAGCCCTCGATGTGGTCGTTCACCAGCCCCATCGCCTGCATGAAGGCGTACATGGTGGTCGGCCCCACGAAGCCGAAGCCGCGCTTCTTCAGGTCCTTGGAGAGGGCCACGGCGGCCGGCGCCGTGGTGAGGGCGCGCACGGCCGCCAGCGTGAGCCGCTCGGGCCGCCCCTCGGCGGCGGCGGGCGCGAAGCGCCAGACATAGCGCGCCAGCGAACCGAACTCGCGCCGCACCTCCAGCGCGCGCCGCGCGTTGCGGATCGCCGATTCGATCTTGCCCCGGTGGCGCACGATGCCCGGGTCGGCCAGCAGCCGCTCCACGTCGGCCGCGCCGAAATCCGCCATGCGCTCGGCGTCGAACTGCGCGAAAGCCGCGCGGAAGGCCTCGCGCTTGTTGAGGATGGTGATCCAGCTCAGGCCCGCCTGGAAGCCCTCCAGGCAGAGCTTCTCGAACAGGCGCCGGTCGTCGTCCACCGGAAAGCCCCACTCGTGGTCGTGGTAGTGGCGGTAGAGCGGCGTGGCGCGGCACCAGAAGCAGCGCGGCGCGTCGCCCGGGGCGTCGGCGAAGAGGCCCTCGGGCAGGTCGGTGTGGCGGGAATCGGGCATGGCACGATTCTAGGAAGCGCGGAGCCCCGGCGGGGCTTCGTACACTGCGGACACCGCCATGCGCCCGTGCCCGGATGCGAACTTTCCCGCGCCGCGCGGGCTCTCATCCCCTTTCCCGAGCGCCGCCACCGATGATGCCTCCGAGCCCTTCGACCATCGCCCGCGCCATGCGCATCGCCTCCCTCGCCCCGGGCCTGCTGCTGGCAGGCTGCGCCCACACGGGCGACACCCTGGGCTATTACTGGCAATCGGTGCGCGGGCACCTGCAGATCATGCAGGCCGCCGCGCCCGTGGACGACTGGCTCGCGCGCACGGACACCTCCGCGCCGCTGCGCGAGCGCCTGGATCTGGCCCGCCGGGCACGCGCCTTCGCCGTCACCGAGCTGCACCTGCCCGACAACGCCAGCTACCGCCGCTATGCCGACCTGGGCCGCCGCGCGGCGGTGTGGAACGTGGTGGCCGCGCCGCCCGACTCGCTCACCCTGCACACGTGGTGCTTCCCCATCACCGGCTGCATCGGCTACCGGGGCTACTTCGCCGAGGCCGACGCCCGCGCCGAGGCCGCGCGCCTGTCCGCCCAGGGGCTGGAGGTCGGCGTGTACGGCGTGCCGGCCTATTCGACGCTGGGCTACACCAACTGGCTCGGGGGCGCCCCCCTGCTCAACACCTTCATCGCCTGGCCCGAGGGCGAGTTCGTGCGGCTGCTGTTCCACGAACTGGCCCACCAGGTGGTGTACGCGAACGGCGACACCGTGTTCAACGAGTCGTTCGCGACCGCCGTGGAGCGGCTCGGCGTGGCCCGCTGGCTGGCCGAGCGCGCCACGCCCCAGGCCCAGGCCGAGTACGAGCGCGGCGAGGCCCGGCGCAGCGCCTTCCGCGCGCTGGCGCGCACCACACGCGAAAAGCTCTCGGACCTCTACGATTCCGCCCGAAAACCCGACCATGTCGCCGAGAAATCTGCGTTTCTTGCTATGAAAAATGAAGCAATGGAGCGCTTCCGGGCCGACTATGCCGCGCTGCGGGCCCGCTGGCTCGATGGCGGCGCGGCCACGCCCGCGCAGATCGCCGGCTACGACCGCTGGGTGGCCGAGGCCAACAACGCCACCTTCGGCGCCCAGGCGGCCTACGACGACCTCGTGCCCGCGTTCGAGGCCCTGTTCGAGCGCGAGGGGCGCGACTGGCCGAAGTTCTACGAAGCCGTGCGCGCGCTCGCCGCGCAACCGGCGCCCGAGCGGCTGGCGAACCTGCGCGCCCAGCGACCGCCCCCGGCCGCCGCGTCTGGCTCCGCAGGGTAGCCTCAACCGCGCCGATTCCCTCCAGGGCACTGTCGGCGCCACGCCAGCAAACCGAGCATGGCGCTGAGGCATGCGAGTGCCCACGGCGCATCCACGGGGATCGGTTCCCCTCGCAGGATGGTGGCCGTCGCCGAGGACTGGCTGCCGACGATATAGCTGCCGCCGTTGGGTTGCAGGGTCAGCGTGGCGCTCGCACCCGTGTCATGGGCGGAGGATTCCGCGCGGATCTCGCACGAGACGGCCGTGCTGCCCGCAGGAATCGTCAGCGGATCGGAGCAGGTGGTGGTGTAGGCATTGCTGGCCGAGGGCGGAACGATGCGCACGCTCAGTCCGCCGGCGGGCGCAGGGGCATTGGACGTGACCGTACATGTTTCCACCGGATGCTCCACAGTCAGCAGGGTAGGGGTGCATGCCAGGGTCAGCGTCGGCGGGCCCAGGGTCACCGTGATCTTCACCCGGCCTGCGCTGCCCGCCAGCCCCGTGGAACTGCTCGCATTGGTCGGTGTGTTTCCGCCCACGCCCCCAACGCCGTCGGTGCTGGTGCTCGCGGAAACCTGGGACATCTGATAGCTGCCATTGCCCAGGACGCATGAACCGCCGCCGGTGCCGGGGCCCGTGGCTTGGCCCTGGGTGGGGTCGTTGGCATGCGGATTGTCGATGCCGAAGGTTCCGCCCGTGCCCACCGCGCCCGCATAGCCGCCTCCGCCGCCACCGCCGCCGCCGCCGTTTCCGTTGTTGGTCTGCGCCGTGTTGGGCGTCGTTGCCCCGGCCTGTCCGTCCCCGGGTTGGCCGCACTGCGCGGCGTTCACCGTCAGGGACCCTGCCGTGTTGTCGCTGGCATTGGGACCGGGGATGTGCCAGTTGCCCGCCCCGCCACCGCCGCCGCCGCCCGCGCGGACGAACGCCTGCCCCACGGTGACCACGGAGGCTCCCCCGCCGCCGCCGCCACCGCCACCGCCCTCGGTGGGGCCGTTGACGCCCGCCTGTCCGCCGGAGCCGCCGCTGCCGCGGCCGGCCCCCCCGGCGCCGGCCCCCCGGGCAGGGTTGGTGCCCGAATTGGAAAACTCTCTTCCGGCCGAGCCGCCGTTGCCGACGAAGGCATTCACCGTTTCGCCGCCCCTCAGGGCAATGCCAGTCAGATAAGCCCTTGGAAGTCTGATGGGAGCTAAAAAGGGAACGTGTGCAACACGTTCCCTTTTTGCTTTGCGCCTGCTCGAAAACACCCTGACCCAAACCCTGCAACAAGCCCCCAACGATAGCCTGGG
>NZ_QLTA01000041.1 GCF_003269065.1 Paracidovorax anthurii | reverse complement strand
CCTTCAAGCGCTGCAAGCGCTCGCTGGGGCGGGTGCAAAGTGTGCTGACGGACAGCGGTTACACAGGCGAGCCCTTCGCGCAAGGCGTCAAGGACATCCTGGGTGAGCATGTGACGGTGCAGATCGCCAAGAGAAGCGAGTTGCACACCTTCAAGGTCATGCCCAAGCGCTGGGTGGTTGAGCGCAGCTTTGCTTGGCTGGACAAGAACCGGCGGCTATGGAAGAACTGTGAGCGATGGCTCAACACCAGCTTACAGTTCGTCCACTTGGCGTTTCTGGCTCTGCTACTCAGAAGATCGTAAACACGTTCTTAGACGAGACGGCAGGGTTTTGATTCATCAGCAAGTACGTCGAATAAATCGTGATCTATGCATTTTCTCAGGGACTATGCAGCGCCGCAACAAACCAAAACAATGCGGGTGTTTTTTAGCTATTACGGCACATGTCAACTGCTCATCTAGTGATCCAACCGGGCGCTGCAGCCTCGTTCCCAGATCACGACCACAAGTCTCTCCTGACCGAAGAGGGGGCTCGGGCCATGTTTAAAGCAAAGGGCGTGACTGTGGCCGAATGGGCTAGGGCGCGCGGGTTCAGCGTCGAACTGACACGGATGGTGCTCGCTGGAAAAAGAAAGTGCCTCCGTGGGCAATCACATCAAATTGCAGTAGCTCTTGGCATAAAGCCTGGCGTCGAATAGCCGACCAACGCGCAGGTCTTGATCGACCAATACACGTCTCAAAAGGAGAAAACACCCCCAGAAAGCAAAAACCGACCACCCCCTTCGGAATGATCGGCATCGCCGGCAACGAGTAGCGCCACCTAAGGATTGAGTCCCCTTGGTGTGAATCTACTCCTGCAGCTGCGATGACGTCAAGCTGCGCGCGCGACTTTTTTGTTGCGTGTGCGGCCAACCACACCCCCCTTGTAGGAGTCACCGTGACCAGAAAAGTCGTCAAACGCGCGCCGCATAGAGAAGTCGGCGTCATCAACGCAGCGTGGCTGCTCAATCACCCCGTCGAGCACGAATCGCACCTTGAGCGGCGCTTTGTGATTGCTGCTCTAGCCTGCCCTGTCGTCAAAGACATCATCCACCAGCCGCTCAACCTGCCTCTGTCAGGGGGCGACAAACCAGAGCGCTACACCCCCGATTTCAAAGTCGTCTTTAGCGACGGCGGAAGCGTCATCGTTGAAGTCAAGCCGGAGGTGTTTCTTCAAAAACATGAAGAAAAGCTCAAGCTTGCAGAACTGCTGCTGCGCGCAGACGGGCAGCGCTTTCTGGTCATCACTGACACGCTGATCGACAGCCAAGCGCTCGCTGCCCGCGCGCTTCTATTGATGCGGTATGGGCGGTTGCGCTTTACAGACGAGGAGGCTATGGAATGCCTGCAGACCATGCGCCGCGTTTGTGATGGCAATTCCTCCGTCAAGACACTGGTATCCCAGGGCCTTTCCGAGCCACTTGTCTGGAATCTAGTTGCTAGGCACAAATGCCGCGTCCCCGTGGACTTCACGGTCGATGCTGAGCAAGCCGTTTTCGTCGATCCTGTGGAAGGAGACAACCATGATTACTTTAAGTCGTGGTTTGGTATTGAGGCACGGTGATCGGCAGCTGGAGTTTGAGCGTGACCTGGGTGATGGGCGCGTTCAGTTCAAGTACCTGGACACTTTCGAGGTGTGCACTTTCAAGGTGTTCCGTCTTTTGAAGGACATCTACGAGGGGAAGCTCAAGCCGTCATCCATACCAGCAGCTCAACCTGGCCTTCCGCCGTCAGGGCACGCGCTGCCTGTCACCTGGAGCCCAAAGCAGCTGGAGCTCATCGACTTTCGGATGCGGTTCGTGAGCGCGGTGTTGAACCTGCCTTGCCGCAGCTATGCGCGCGGTCAGTGCGCAGCAGTTGCTGAGCAGACATGGGCCCAGCTCATGGACGCTGTGCGCAACGGCGATGCATCTGCACCTCGCCAAAAGTGCCCCTCTGGCGCCACGGTCGAGCTCTGGTTGCGCAAGTACCTTCATGCCGATCGCAATGCCTACGTGCTTGCTGATCGCCGCGCACTCATCGCGCGGCCAAAGCGCATTTCGGAAGCGGTGGACGAGATCGTCAACCAGGTCTTGGCCAAGAGCTATTTGTCACTGCGTGGCCCCTCGGTCAGAGCGGTGCATGGAGAAATCAAGCGGGCTGTCACGCAGCATAACCGCCAGCATGGAACGGATCTGACAGCACCCTCGGAGCGGACGCTGGATCGGAGGGTGGCAGACATACCTCCCTACATCCGCGACCGCAAACGCATTGGGGCAGCCTACGCCAAGAATCATTGGCGCTATAGCCTCCATGGCGACATGTGCACGCGCATCATGGAACGGGTGGAGGTCGACCACACCTTGCTGGACCTGTGGGTCATTGATCCGAGAACGGGTGTTCCGCTGGGGCGACCTTGGATCACACTCCTCATTGATCGCTACTCAGGCTACTTGCTCGGTCTGTACGTGAGTTTTTACGGGCCGTCTGCAGGCACCGTCGCCAGAGCGCTCAAGTTTGCGATTCTTCCCAAGGAAGAATTTGTGGAGGCGCTTGATGAACACCCTCTGCGGTGGACCGCGATGGGCGTTCCTGAACTCGTGGTGGTGGACAACGGCCTGGAGTTTCACTCGCTGCAGTTCAAGCGGATTGGCTGGGAACTGCGCTGCGACATGCTCTTCAATCCGGTCCGGCAGCCATGGTTCAAACCAGCAATCGAGCGGGCAATCAAGGAATCAAATCGGGTACTACCAGGCCACGGCCGTGTACACACCATCATTCCCAATGCGATAGCCCCAGATCCCTCCAAGACGGCCGCAATCATCTTTGATGACTTGTGCACGTGCCTCATCCAGTGGGCCTCTCAAACCTACCCCCTGAGCATCAATCCCAAGACACTCTGCAGGTCCTGGGACTTGTGGGAGGAGGATCGTCAGTCCTGCCCACCTGCGATGTTCCCCGAGCAGTTGTCGGGGCTGGACATCCTCTGTGGTCTCAATGCACACCGAACGGTGGACGGCGAGGGTGTGTTCTTCAAGTACCTGCGCTTCAATTCGGAGGAGCTGCAAGACTACCGGCGGCTGAAGCAAGAGAATTTCCGCACAGAGATCCGGTTCAATCCCGATGACCTCAGCAGCATCTTCGTGAATCTTCCCAAGGCGCAGTCATGGCTGAATGTGCCCCTGCAGCGACCTCTGTTCAATGACGGTTGTGGCTTGTCGCTGGTCCAACTGCAGATCGTGCGCGAGGAGGCCAAAAAGAAGCTGACCCGCGCAAACGCATACGAGGAGATGGAAAAGGCCATCTGGCGTCTTCGCGATAGCTGGGAGCAAGCAGCAACCCGTGGGCTTCGCGTTCGCAAAGACGCCAAGCTCATCCGCATGCAGGGACTGACCTCTGTGCCGGTCACCCCTTCTAGTCCACTCCTCCCTTCTTCTCAGGAGCCCACGATGCTCGTCAGTCCCGCGATGCAACAAGCGTTGCCCAAGGTCATGCCATTTCCGGCTTTTTCTCTGGAGGACGAATGACCATGAGTGACGACATGAACAAGTACTCGGGGCCACGATCTCCAGAGACCCTCAAGGTCGGTGAACAGGTGTTGAACGTGGTGGTGGATCATCAGGTCTTCAGACGCATTCGGGATGCTTGCAGAGACCTGATTCACACCATGCGAACGTTGCGTACTCCCAGCGGGATTCTGATCCTTGCTGAGCCTGGTATGGGGAAGACGCTGTTACTCGACCTGATAAACCGTGAATTCTCTAAGACGTCACAGCTGGAAGGCAACTGTCTTCAGGTTGCGCTAGACGATGCCGTGGATCAGCGCGGGATCGCGTCGGCGATGGCCCTCGCCTTGGGGTACCCGGCGCTGCCCTCACGCCCAACACTGGTGGCACTCAATCATATGGTCAGCGTTGGGCTGGAGCGCCGCCGTGCTGCGGCCCTCCTGATCGATGAGATGCAGCATGTGTGCGAGGGGCACAAGGACATCACAGCCAGGGCGGCTACCGATTGGTTGAAGGTTCGAATGGACATCTTCAACTTTCCGGTCATTGGGGCTGGAACCCGCGTGCTGGAGCGACTGACAGTAATCAATCCTCAGTTTGTGAGCAGGGCATCGGCCTCCTATGTGATTCACCCTTTTGCTTTTGACGATCAGTGGCGGCAACTTCTGGCTGCCTTTGCGCAGGCGGTGCAAGCAGTGGACCTCAGTATCGTAAACACCACGGCATGTCGAGCGCTTCATGTGGCGACCGGGGGCAACATGCGTATGCTCAAGCGTCTGCTGATGTACGCCTGTATGCATGCAGCCACCCAGCCTGAAAAGATCGTCACCCTGGAATCTTTATCCAAGGGGTTGCGGGACGCAAAAGGGGATGTGTCTGAGGCGAGTGACCCTTTCCAGCGCAGGCAATCATGAGCTTCACTGCCGATACCGGTACGAAACCTCTCAACGATATGTTTCGTCTATGGGCTGCAAAGCCGCCTTTAGCGGGGGAGAGTTGCGCCTCGTGGATTCAGCGTCTTTGCAGTGACCACCAGTACTCATTTCAGGTGATCGGACGAGTACTGGGTTATCGGCCATACGGAGGGGACTGGGATCGCGCTATGGATGCCGAGGTTTGGCAGCGCATCGTGAGATTGGTCACTTTCCCTGATCTCATGCACATTCATGGGGAAATGGCCCTGCTTGGGGCTATGTCACAGACCGGCAAGCTCGTATGTCGTTTGCGATTCGTGGACAACAAGCCAGCATACAGATGGTGTCCCACATGCTTTGCAGAAGATCAGATGCCCTATCTGCGGTGGTACTGGCGCCTGGATGGCATCCGTGAGTGTTGGGTGCATCAGAGCCCGCTGTGTGAGCGGTGCGATGTATGCGGCCAAGTGTTCTTGGTGCATCGGACGCGTTTGATCGGTCAGTCAGCCTCAGTATTGTCCGAGTGCGCGGTCTGTGGGATGAGTCTAACGTCGCCGATGGCGAACGACGGGAGCTATGACCGCGTGTTGCAGCGCAAACTCAAGTCCCTGTTCGCTCCGTGGTGGTCCAGTACTGGCACCCGCCGTATCGATGCGAGCATCGTACCCAGGTACCACTTCTTGATCGATGAACGCGTCCGGCTTGCAACGGTGCGTTTCGAAGCCAATGTGAGACGCCGACACGAATTGCTGAAGCAAGAAAAGTTCTGGGTCCTAGACGCGAGCTGCTTTAGGCAGGACGCTACGCTCAAAGTAGATAAAGACGTCGCGTTTCGGGCTCCGTGGCAATGGAAACTCAATCCGAGGCGTAGGCTGGCCGTAGCTGATGCTTTGAGGTTGATACGCGCTGAGCGGCGGGCCAAGAGCGAAGCAGAGGTCGAATCATGAGTATGTTGCAGCTACCACTGGATTGCGCTCAGCAACCTCTTCCGTTTCAGGACGAAATCTGGCCCGGAGAGTCCGGGCAGGGCTATGTGCTGAGGTTGGCTGCAAGAAACGGCTTGGGCGGTCTTGCTCGCGTCAAGTCAATGCTCGGCTGCTCGCGCTTTCAGACTCTGTACGCCCAAGATGCGCCCCAACTCGCTCACTGGTTCGGTGCGAGCGTGCAGCGATTGGCCTATGCGCTGGAGGCTGCTGATGGCGATAAACGCGTTGAAGGCGCTACCTACTCGGGGCACAAGCTGGGAAGGAGCTACTTCCTGAATCGCTCGCATCCTCGGGTGTGTCCCAACTGTGTTCATGAATTTGGCTACGGTCGGGCAGCATGGGATTTCACATTGACTGTGGCATGTGTCCGGCATCAGCGTTTGTTGATCGATAGGTGTCCTGCGTGTACTGTGCCGCTGAAGTGGACTCGGCCTGATCTCTGTTTGTGCGACTGCGGTTATCCCTGGCCGACGCTTGACTATCGTTTCGCTGCCACAGACGCTGAACTTTTTGTTGCGCAGCTCATAGATCTACGGATGGACGATCAAGAGCGTTTTGCGAGGGGTGAGTCCGCTTGGATTCTTCCCTCACGGAATGAGATGAATGCACTCGGGCAATTTATGAAAGATCTCAGCCTGGACGGAGTTTTTCGCACCCTTTTTGCATTCGCTACCGCTGCAGGTTATCAGGCTGACGCTCCCCTTGAGCGTCGTTTGCGCTCTGCAATGCCAAAGGCGCAGCAGACCATCGCGATGAGCATTGCTGTTGGCACCAAGCTCACACAGCAAAAGCGCTTCTCGCTGAAGTCCAGTCCCTCTGTTCTGCTCGATTTACTGAGGGAGGTCAGCGTGGAGTGTCCTGCGACAGCGATTGATATGAGCGTCGCCAAGTCACTCTTCGGAGTATTTCAGAGTGGCAAGCCGGCGAGGTCGCAGAAGCAAGTGTGGCAGTCGCAGCTTGTCTTGTTTTGAGCCGATTGACGCCGGTCAGGCATTTCAAGCGCTGTTTGTCGTTGCTGGAGTGTGAAGTTGAGTGGCTGCCCGCAACCGATTGCCCTTGGCCAGCATCGCCAGAGTTCACAGGATCTGCCGAGAACCGATATACAGAACATCCACTACCTTCTTGAGCAAACGCCCGCACATGAAAAATCCACACTATGAATGGCTGGGAAGACGCATGCGGGAATACCACCGCACGCACCCGTGGCGCCTGTCGGAAGGCGGCCTGTACATCCCCCATGCCTATTGGAACATGACGGAGACAAGCCTGTCGTACTGGGACGATGTGGGCTTCATCCTCAATGGACGACGCATCATCGTCTGGTGGCGACACCCTCGGGATCTCTATTGGGAGCAAGTCAAGTCGCAGGCCTGGGAAGAAGTCGGAGACGATCCCCAGGATAACTGGCTCTTTGAAGGTGGCACCAAGAACTACAAGAAGGTTGGAAAGACAGGCAGACGCAAGAAGCTGAGTAGCTACACCAGTCGCGAGCCTTCAGAGGCGCAGCGGCAGTACTACGCCAAACTGCTCGAAATTGAGAGGCGACTGTGCCAGGAGGGCATCGACCTGGAGGTTCGCCCTTCCTGGAAATGGGAGCGCCTGAGCTGGGCCATGGGGTTGAGCCTGGTGGCGCCGCTGGAAGTTCGAAACGAACGGGAAGTTGCCCAGTTGGCACACTTTGCACGCCAACTCATCCTGCAGAAAACCACGCTGGACAAGGAGTTCGCGGGCTTTGTGTACGACAAGGCACGCTGGCTGCACGATCAAAGTATCGCCCCCACCTCCTTCGATGCCGACATAGCCCCGCTTGCGGGCACGAATTGAGGTGGCTCATGGCTTTCAACGAAGACGTCACCTCCCTTCCCACGCTCGGGCAACGCATGATCGATGAATCAGGCAACCCGCAGGGCTTTGATGCGCGGGCCTGGCTGGACCACTGGGTGGAGAGCCCCATCCCCTCACTCGGTCGCAGGCGCCCCTTGGGTGTCCTGAAAGCGCCCGGCGGCCTGGACCTGCTCTTGCAGGCTCAATCCGGCACATTATCGTAAGCGCAGGCATCTTCCCGGTCGGCGAACAAGCCATGCCCCCCGAGCACCATCCCCTCTACGTTCCGGCATCCACGCCCCGCAGCGCCGACGTAATCCTCTACCTGGACCTCGATGGCGTGGTCCACCACGAGAAGGTGCTCTGGCATCCCGGCAAGGGCATTTACATGAGCCCCTACGAAGCCGCAGGGCACGCCTTGCTCGAATGGCTTCCCATCCTGGAACAAGCCCTGGAGCCCTACCCGGCAGTGGCCCTGGTGCTCAGCAGCACCTGGTGCATCCGTCCCGGGTACAGCGCCACGCTCAAACGCTTTCCGACGTCCTTGCGCTCCCGCTTCATAGGCGGGACGTACCACAAGCGGGTGCATGGCGTGGATCCCTGGAACCAAGCCATGTTTCGTGGGACACCCAGGGGGGTACAAATCCAGCAGGATGCCCAGCGCAGAAAGCCGCGCCACTGGATCGCGCTCGATGACGACCTCGAAGGCTGGCCAGCGGCGTATCGGCGCCACCTGATCGCCTGCGACGGCACGATGGGTCTGTCCGATCCCGGCGTTCAGCGGGAGCTCAAAGAACAGCTGCAGCGTTGCCATTCAACCCCGTCCACCCCTGGGTGATCTCCGTATGAAACTGCCCATTCTCTCCGCCCCATCGTGCAGGTGGACCATAAATCCATGGAGCGTCCAGCTTCGACCGACTGGAAGCGGCGATGGGGGGCACGCCGCACGCAGCTTGTTCGCAGTCATAGGGTTTCTGCAGCGCGAGGCGGGCGCCTCTTGCCAGTGGTCGTTGGGCCGCCGCCATGCTCCCTTAATGCCTCATAAGCACTGTGTGTTCCTGGACTGGAACATCACACAAGGATGGGTATGCCTCTGAATCAAAAAGCCGTCAAACGCCGTTCGGAACCTACTGGAACTACCTCTATAGATCGACACTACCGATTCGCTTTGCCAAGGGAGGTGGGCTGGAAGATTGGAACCCGGGTGTATTTCTCCCTCATCAAGAGTGTCAGTGCTCGAGGCAAGCCAAAAGGGATCGTTGTCAGCAAGACGCCGGGGCCAGTGTGGAAGGGGCGGTTGTTCTCTGGGCGAGTCCGGCGCAACGGCTTTGCCCCATTGGCCAGGGGGCGCAAAAAAATCGGCTGGCGCCGATTAAAAGGAGCATCAGTCTACTGAAGGAGAGCAAGCCCTGCTGTATCTCGACGTTGATATTGGGATCTCGACGCAGACGGGCTTGATGAACAGCTGTCGCGGCCAGAGCTATTGCAAGAATGAGTGGAGTGTGTGGTGCGCGCGGCCAGCAAGGACCCGAGATGCAGAATGCGGCTACGCCGAGCGCGAGATTTAACGGTTGGCGATGTAGAACTCGGGGTGCTGTATGCGGGACCTGGGCCGGTGGAGTTTGTGGAGTTGCCTGCGCCGCTTTGACGTATCCCGACTGCAGCGCACCAGCTACCGGTTGTAGGGTGCAACAGCCAGCAAGGAGTCGATATGACGATGGACCGTGCCAACTATCTAGGGGTGCCAGATGACTTTCCGGTGACGGCAACCGTGTCTGTTGTTGCGGGCGCTCAGCCCAAGATGAACCTCGTAGAGGAAGGCGGGAAGTTCTATGCTCCGGGCACATCGCCGGGTGAGGTTCTGGCGGCCTTCCAGACGTGTAACGATCTGGTCTCGCAGATGGTCTCGTACTGCCAGAGAAAACTCCCGACCTACGAAGGGAATCAGGATGCGACGGTGAAGGCTGCGCTGAAAGGCTTGTTGGCCAAGCGATGGTGCACCGATGCGCAGTGCGTATGGATCATGCGCAGGGTGGTGGATGAACTGCAGTGGACCGTGGGTGATGGTGCCTTGCAATCTGGCTACCCTGATGCCATCTGAAATCGCGATGGGCGGGTTTCCGTGCTATGTGCGGTTACTTTCGCTTGAGGGGAACTTCGCGAAACGTTTCTGGCTATGGCAGGACGTTGGATGAACTAAAAACAGCACTGACGCCGAGAGATCGGGCCTGTGGCGCGAGTCCGGCACGCGTTGCGCGAGGAGCTATTGCCCTGATGCTGGAGATTCCACGCTACCTGCACGCGCACCTGCCACAGGCTGGCCAGCAGTTTGTGGCGAGCCATCCACAGGTTTGAGAGCGCGCCTAGCGCGACGATCTCGCTCACTAAACTGTAGTGGCGCAAAAACCGTATCGACGAATGTACAGTGGCGCAGTCACCTAAACACCGATGGCGCAGCTTGGGGAAAATTGAAATGAATCAATGACTTGCGCCTGAATCGTTTCTAAGGTTGATTGGCGTTCCGCAGCACGGAAAACTGCCAGCACGGTACCGCATCCGCGTGACTTTGCAGGGACATTGCCGCGTCCCGCAGGGGCGCGGCGAAGGCGCTCTTCGGGGCCGGTCCCGGTGTGCGGGCCGGTCAGGCGCCCGACAGCCAGCGCTTGAGTTCCGCCACGGCGTGGGGTTGCCGCTGCTTGCGTGGCGATACCAGGTAATACCCCGCGTCGGTCCGCATCGCGTGGGGAAAGATCTGCACCAAGCGGCCTGCGGACAGATCCTGGGTCACGAAATCCTCCTGGACCAGCGCCACGCCCTGGCCCGTGAGCGCGGCGTCGATGGCCAGCGTGGTCTGGTCGCCGAAGTTCAGATCGTGTTGCGGTCCGACACGTTCCTCGCATCCTGCAGTGGGCAAAAGCGCTGGTAGCTCGCGCGGTCCAGCAATTGGTGCTCCGTCTGCTCACCCGAAAGGCAAGTACAGCCGCTTCAAGACCAGGATGCGCACCATCACCTAAGTGGGATAGGCGGGCCGGACACCCTTGCGGCCCTCGCCGCGTTCGATGAGCGCATCCACCAGCCGGGCTAACTCGCCAAACTGAATCGCCCCGGGTTTCAAGGAGGCTGTTTGGTTTAAGTCAGGCCACCACCGCTGCGGCTTGACTGGCGAGAGTTGCCGGTAGTAGTTTGCCTCAGCCTCTGCAGGCGGGATGTAGCCGATGGGTTCGAGCAGGCGGTGGTGGTTGAACTAGGACACCCATTCGAGGGTCGCGAACTCCACAGCCTCCTTCGTCTTCCAAGGCGCTCGGCGATGGATGAGCTCGGCCTTGTAGAGGCCGTTGATGGTCTCGGCCAGGGCGTTGTCATAGCTGTCGCCCTTGCTGCCCACCGACGGCTTGATGCCGGCCTCGGCGAGCCGCTCGGTGTACCGGATGTTGACGTATTGCGACCCGCGGTCGCTGTGGCATATCAGGCTCCCATCGCGCTCAGGCTGCCGGGCATAGAGGGCCTGCTCCAGCGCATCAAGCACGAAGTCCGTTCGCATTGAACTGCTCACGCGTCAGCCCACGATGCGACGGGCGAACACGTCGATGACGAAGGCCACGTACAACCAGCCCTGCCAAGTCTAGACGTACGTGAAGTCGCTGACCCACAGCTGGTTCGGCCGCTCGGCCCGGAACTGCCGGTTGACCCGGTCCAGCGGGCACTGGGCCTTGGCATCACCGACCGTGGTTCGCACGACCTTGCCACGCATCACGCCGCGCAGCCCCAGCTTGCGCATCAATCGCTCGACTGTGCAGCGAGCAACGACTACGTCTTCGCGTGCCAGCTGCCGCCACACCTTGTCTGCGCCGTAGACCTGCCAGACACGTTGAATCTGCGGCGCCAGAACCTCGTCGCGATGCGCTTGGGCACAGCGTTTGTGGGGCTCCCGCTGCAGCGCTGCATGGCGTCGATACGCCGACGGGGCGACCTGCAAGACCTTGCAGAGCGGCTCGACCCCGAACGTAGCGCGATGCTGGTCGATGAAGTCCTTCAGGACTTGAGCCGGCGGTCGAGCTCCGCCTGGGCGAAAAACGCGCTGGCCAGCTTCAATATCTCGTTGGCCCGGCGCAGTTCCTTGTTCTCGCGCTCCAGCTCCTTCATCCGCTGGGCGTCACTGCTCGTGATGCCTTCGCGCACGCCGGCATAGACCTCAGCGCGCTTGACCCATTCGTTCAAGGTGCTGCGGCACGCAGCCAATCTTGGGTGCGATGGACTCGATGGCCGCCCACAACGACGGGTACTCCCCACGGTGCTCCTGCACCATCCTCACCGCACGCTCACGGACCTCGGGTGAGAACTTGTTCGACTTCCTCATGGCTCCATCCTCTCAAAGATCGGAGCCTCCCTAAAACCCGGGGCGATTCACACCCGCTCTTCAGGCTGCAACTGCTGGAATCTTCTCGTCATCTTCACACCCTACCTCATGGGCTGGGTGTTGCATTTCAGATTTGAGACCGCCGAGGTTCCCAAGCGTTCCAGCGGCTCATGCAGGCCATTGCGCTGCTGCAGGCTGCTACCATTCACTGAGACGGAAACTCAATATCAAACTGCGGTGTTGCACCTCAGATTTGAGACGCCGGATTTTTGATTTTGAAGATAATGGAGGTGGTGTGCTGACACTCTTTTTGATGACAGAGAAAGGGTATGATTTTCTGAGGGGAACCTTGGATGATTATAGGTCTCTTTTTCGCCTTGTTGTGGTAGGTTTTGATACTTCTGTCCTTGAAGACTACTCCGAAAGAATCATTTGTCTCTGTGAAGAAATGGGGGTTCCCTGGATTTGCCGAGAGGATTTTTCAGGCATTGAATCCGAGTACGTGGTTGCTGTTTCATGGCGTTGGTTGATAAGTCATCCGTCTGATAAGCTGATCGTTTTTCACGACTCTATTTTGCCGAAGTACAGGGGTTTTGCCCCGCTTGTAAATTCGCTCGTGAATGGAGAGCCTGAGATAGGCGTTAGTGCCATATTGGGTGCAGATGATTTCGATAGGGGTGATTTAATTGCGCAGTCGAAGAGTTTGGTGGCATATCCGATAAAAATATCAGATGCCATAAAGGTGAACAATGAAAATTACATCTCTTGCGCACATAGTGTTCTTGGGAAATTAGCGCGTGGAGAGTTATTGAATGCAGTCCCCCAGGATGAGAATTTTGCGACCTATAGCGTGTGGCGTGATGAAGAGGATTACAGAATCGAATGGAATAACAGTGCAGCCAGCATCAGGCGATTTGTGGATGCGGTGAGTTTTCCCTACAAAGGCGCCTCTACCTTGTTGGATGGCAGGGTTGTCCGACTGTTGAGCGTTGAAGAGTACCCAGATGTTGTGGTTGAGAACAGGCACCCGGGGAAAGTGTTGTTCGCCAAACAGGGAAAACCTGTTGTGATATGCGGCGAAGGTATGCTGAAAATAATTGATGCTCACTACGAGGACAAGGATGGAATGACTCAGTTTTTTCCGATGAAAAAATTTAGGATGAGGTTTTCCTGAAAAGGACGGCGGTGACTTTGTGGCGTGTAAAAGACAAGTGCCTTGCTCTGCTGGGGTGCCTGTCAGCTCTGTAGGTGAGGTTGCCCCGAACGCTGGAGTTCATAGCTCAGCCCGGGAGAATCCCGCAAGAGGAGCTGAGAAGTGAACGAAGGAAGAAGCCTAGGGGGAACCTCTCAAAACCCAGCCACACTCTCTTTCTGACCGAGAACACCTGAGGCGCCAATAGCCATGATCACCCCACGCAGTGCAGTGAAGTTCGACCTGTTCGCAGAGGCTTCGCGCCAGCACAAGCGCGATGAGGTGGGCGATCCGCTGCAGGTCATTGCGCGGCACATCGACTTCGGCGAACTGGCCCGGCTGGTGGATGCGTTGATCGAACGCGGGGATGGCCGCCGGGGCGGCAGGCCCGCTTACCCCACCGAGGTCATGGTGCGCATCCTGGTCCTAAAGCGGCTGTACAACCTGTCCGATGAGCAGATGGAGTACCAGTTGCTGGACCGGGCGAGCTACCAGCGGTTTTGCCTTCTGCAGGATGCGATGAACGTACCGGACCGCAACACCATCTGGCGCTTCGGCGAACGCCTGGGCGTGGACGGGGCGACGGCCCTGCTCCAGGGGGTGGATGCGCAACTGCAGCGCCACGGCTACATCGCCAGGGGCGGGCAGGCCATCGATGCGACGCTGGTGCCCGCACCGCGCCAGCACCTGGACAGGCAGGAGCGCGAGGCCTTGGCCGAAGGCAGAACGCCCGAGTGAGGCGAGGCCGAGCGCAGGCAAAAGGACGTGGATGCCACGCACACGAAGAAGCACGGCAAGAGCTACTTCGGCTACAAGCTAAGCGTGAGCGTGGATCTCAAGCACAGCTTCATCCGCCGGATCTGCACAGGCACGGCCAGCGAGCACGACGGGCACCACTTCGATGAGGTGCTGGACATGCACAACACCGGGCGTGCAGTGCATACGGACAGGGCGTACCCGAGCCGCCAGAGGCGGCAGATGCTCAAGGCGCTGGGCTTCGTGGACGCGATGCAGCGCAGGGCGCGGCCGGGCAAGCCACTGAGCGAGTGCCAGAAGCGGCGCAACCAGCACATCGCAAAGAAGCGTGCCAAGGTGGAACACGTGTTTGCCGGCCTCCGTCACCTGGGAGGCAAGTTCGTGCGCACCATCGGGCAGGCCCGCGCCACGGTGTGCATGACGATGATGGCCGCCTGCTACAACATGAAGCGCCTGGCGTGCTTCCTGGAGTGGGGAGTGGATGCGTTCTTCAAGCCTGCGACTGCCGAGGCACGGGTGCGCCTGCAACCGGCAAAAGCGTGAGCATTACGGGGCGAAAAGGCCCCGGGGCATGGGCTGCGGCCCACCGTGCAGGTGTCCGGGCGCATTCGAGGCGCTGGAATCTTTACGGCACACCCGAAAAACTGGCTGGCGACAGTTGTGAGAGGTTCCCAAAGATGATGGCACCCGCCAGCGATGCCCGGTGCTCGCGGGTGATATGCCAGCACAGCAAGTACATGGTGCATCCCGACAAAGGGTATGCGATCAGCGCCGACGCGTTGATGACAAACACGGCGGCTCTCCATCCTCCGCCTGCCAGATGGATGGCGGCTGCACGAAGGTCGTCGATCAGGTTGTCGAATGGAAAGGGCGCAAGATCGAATCCAAACGGATAGCTGAGCAGAGGGGTCAGCTCCACGCTGGTGAACAGCTTGCCGGAATGGGCCTTGAGCCAGATGAACCACAGCGTGCCGTCGGTATCGACATCCGGCATGGAATACACGGAGAACGGATCCACAGACCACCAGCGATGGCTGAAAAGTACCGCGGTCAGTCCGATGAAGAGAATGCACGCCGCTGAATATCGCTGGATCGCTGACAGAGGCCTTTCTCGCAGTTTTTCAAAGAGCATGTCGATCGTTTTGCGCAGCATTGGTATTTGCGGCGGGTATGGCGCACTGCGCCCCAAGGGGTTTGCTATTTTCGTCGATGCGCTGCTGAATCCAGGCCGGGCAACTGTCTTTCATGGCTATTTCTGATCTTCCCGCGCGGCTTCCCCTCCAGGCCGCCAATGGCGCGGCGTACTGTAACACCCTGTGAGCTTTCTCCGAAAGTTTGTCACGCGCAGGTTGCAGTTGCAGGATGGTTGCTCTTCTTTATAACGGGGTAGTTCGGCGGGTTATGAATCGATCGACATACGAGGCGGGAGCGTGGGCTACCCCAGGTACGCCGAGGTGCGCGATTTCTCGCCGATTGCCGAAGGCAAAATCCCTGTTTGCATCCCAGTCGTATTGGCTGGCGGTCGGTTATATCGCCGACTACAATCGCCGCTCTCCGGGCGACAGTCGTTGAGGGCGGCTGGCGGAGCCGCGAGTTCACTCTCGTGCGAAGACTCAAGACCACGGCGTGCGCCAACTGCCGTCAAGCGTCCACATGCACACAAATACCGGAGTCCGATGGCATCCCTGCAAGCAACCACCGCACTGATGGGTATTGGATTGGCAGGCCTGATCCTCTATCTGATCCGTCGGGACCACCTCTATCTGATGCACGGCCTCTTCTGGGTCGTCGTCGCTTGTTTCGCTGCACTGCTCGGTGCATGGCCCGGGCTCATCGATCGCCTTGCGGCATTGTTGGGCATCAGCTACCCCCCGGCCTTGCTGCTTCTGCTGTCTTCGATGGTCTTGTTGGTCAAGGCGCTCCACGGCGACATGGTGAACACGCGGATAGAACGGGACGTCCGCAGGCTGAACCAGCGGCTGGCCCTGCTGGAGGCAGATAACGAGAGCCTGCGCCGCGATTCCGTTTTTCATTCTTCGCCATGACCGATCAACTGCTTTCCGTCATCTTGTGTGGCGGCTCCGGCACGCGCCTGTGGCCTCTGTCCAGGGAAACCTACCCGAAGCAATTCCTGTCCCTGACAGGGCCGCAAACCATGCTGCAGCAAACTGCGCTGCGGCTGGCCGGGCTGGGCTCCGATATTGCGATGGCTCCATCGCCCATGCTGGTTTGTAACAAGGAGCATCGTTTCCTGGCGGCAAGCCAACTGATGGCGGTAGGCATCCAGAAGGCCCGTATTCTCCTGGAGCCTTGCGGACGCAACACCGCGCCGGCGCTCACGCTGGCGGCGCTGCAGGCCCTGGCCGATGGCGCCGACCCGGTCATGCTGGTCATGCCCGCAGACCATGCGATGGCCGACCTTCCGGCGTTCCATGCCGCGGTGCGCACAGCGTTCCCCCATGCGTGTGCGGGCGCAATGATCACCTTCGGAATCGTTGCCGATCGCGCAGAGACGGGGTATGGCTACATCCGGCGGGGCGTGCCGCAGGGGCCAGGCGTTGATCGCATCGCCAGCTTTGCGGAAAAGCCGGATGCGGAACGTGCGCAGCGCTACCTCGACAGCGGCGATTACCTTTGGAACAGCGGCCTGTTCATGGTGCGGGCCAGCGTGTGGCTGTCTGCCATCGATCACTGCCGCCCCGACATCGCCGCCGCATGCCGGACTGCCCTACAGGATGCGCAGCATGATCTGGACTTCATCCGCCCTGCCGACGCGGCATTCATGGCCTGCCCTTCCGACTCCATCGACTATGCCGTGATGGAGCGTCTTCCCCAGCAGCTGCAACTGGGCATCCCTGCCTGCGTCGTCCCCATGAGCGTAGGCTGGTCGGATGTGGGAGCGTGGCAGGCGGTGTGGGATGCGTCTGAGCGCGATGAGCGCTCCAATGCAATCATTGGCGACGTCGTGGCCCATGATTGCGAGCAGTCCTTCATTCTCTCCAGCAGCCGGCTGGTGGCAGGCGTGGGACTGGATCACATCGTGGTCATCGAGACGCCGGATGCGGTGCTGGTGGCAGACAAGCGCCGAACGCAAGAGGTCAAGCAGATTGTTGAAACGCTGCGGGACAGCGGCCACGTGCTGGCGCAAAACCACCGCAAGATGCACAGACCCTGGGGGTGGTACGACGCCATCGACCATGGAGACCGCTTCCAGGTAAAGCGGATCGTGGTCAATCCCGGGGCAAGCCTCAGCCTGCAGAAACACCACCATCGCGCGGAGCACTGGGTGGTCGTCAAGGGCACTGCTGAAGTGACCAAAGGCGACGAGACCTTCCTGCTGGGTGAAAACGAATCTACCTATATTCCCCTCGGCCACGTCCATCGGCTGGCCAATCCGGGCAAGGTTCCGCTGGAGATCATTGAAGTCCAGTCGGGCAGCTATCTGGGCGAAGACGATATCGTTCGGTTGCAGGACACCTACGGACGTTGAAATGTAAGGGCTCTGGAGTATCGAGAAAGACTGCAAGATTCCGGAAGATATATGGTGCCCATTCAATTCGATACCTGGAAATGATGAAGAAAATAGCGATTGTCGTTCCCGTTTATTGCGAGGAAAAAAATATCCGTAATCTCCACCGAAGGATCGTCGGCGCGCTGGAGAAGGTTCAGGATATATCTGTCGAATATATCTTCGTCAACGATGGCAGTTCTGATAGATCCATGGAAGTGCTGCGCTCGCTGGCACAAGAACATGGGAACATCAAGGTCATCGATTTTTCCAGGAATTTCGGCAAAGAAGTTGCATTGACTGCGGGTGTCCATTCCTCCGATGCGGATGCCGTCGTATGCATGGATGCCGATCTGCAGCACCCTCCGGAATTGATTCCCACGCTGATCGAGACTTGGCGTGGCAGCGGTGCGGATGTCGTCGCCACCATACGGACGGGCATCGACAAGCAACCCTTGCTGCGCAGATTGGGATCCCATGGCTACTACTGGCTGATGTCGAAAATATCAGGCCTGGACATGGTTTCGCAAACCACCGACTTCCGCCTGTTCGACAGAAAGGTCGTGGAAGCGTTCCGCTCTGTGACCGATCAGCAGCCCATGTTCCGCGGCATCATGGATTGGATGGGGTTTCGCAAGGTCTATGTGGAATTCCATGCCGGTGCGCGTGAGGCCGGCGTTCCAGGATATTCGTACGCCCGCCTTTTGAAAATGGCGATCTCCAGCATCACGTCATTCTCGCTTTTCCCCCTGAGGCTCATTGGGTACATTGGCGTTTTCATCACGCTTCTCAGCGGCGGGCTGCTTTTCTGGATGTTGATGTCCTATTTCCTGATGGTGCAGCAAATGTATACGCCGCTGGCAATCGTCGTAGTGGCCAACACCTTCTTCATCGGCCTGGTGCTCATGGCGATGGGCTTGATGTCCTTGTACATCGGTGCCATCCACACGGAGGCGATCAATCGTCCCGTGTACATCATCCGCGAGCGGCTTAATTTCTAACGATGAATTGACTGACTGGAAATGCCTGACCTGATGATGCCGGCACGCACGCCAGGGCCATTTGCGATGGACACTGGCTATGGCAATACCGGCCACATACCATGGCAATGGCATGTGGGAGTCATCGCTATTTTCTCGCTGCTGACGGCAGGGCTCTTTGCCCACCGCTGGGTTGGCGTTGATATATCGAGTGTGTACTCGATGCCGGATGTGGATACGGATGGAACATTATGGTTCATATGGCTGAAAGTTCATACGGGTCATATATTCTCCAGTATGAAACTGGCCGATGCCCTGACCTATCCGTTTGGATACGATCTCTCTCCGTTTCCTTTCGATAATTTCCTGGATGACATCCGCGCGCTTTGCGTGAGACTGTCTGGCGGGACATGGCGCGACTTGGTGCGCGTGATCAATATCTCTGCATTGATCGCATATCCACTGTCCGCCTACACGATGTACCTTCTCTGCTGGCACCTGACGCGGCAGCATCTCGCGGCTCTGCTGGCAGCCATAATTTTCGCGTTTTCCGGCTATTTCCTGATGCTTTCGCGGGGGTCGATGTCCAACAACCATTTCTGGTTGCTGCCGCTGGTCTACCTTTTCTTTTTTCGGTACCTGGAGTGCCGCGCGTTGCGGTATCTTGCAATCTCCTGCATTTTGAATGCCGTGCAGTTTGGCATCAATCCTTATTGGGCGTTCTACGGCTGGATATTTACGCCGATCGTATTGGCCATGCAACCTGCCGGATGGCGGGAGAAATTGGGCCAGTTGATGCTCTACTGTGCAATGAGCGGGTTTTTTCTTTTTCTGATTAATATCCAATTTGTACAGCAACAGTGGTTTTTGCTGACCAATCCTGTTCAGTCTAATTTGGTGAGGCCGGCAGGAGTCCTGGAAAATGCGATATTTCAGCAAGGTGTTCCCTTGGTGCCGGGCATCGGCTCGAAGATCTATCCATTTTCGGCGCCGGTGGATGTCGGTGCCTTTTTGGGATACTCACTGCTGGTGGTGATTGGTTTGGCGTGTTTCTTCGGTGGGGCGTGGCGGATCAGATACTGGGCGGCTCTTTTCGCATGCTTTGTTTTGGCCGTGATCTTGTCTTCCAATTTTCCGGCGTTCATCGCTGTCAATCATATATATTTCTTCTTCTTTGACATGTTTCGCGGGGTGTCTCGCATCGTTCAGTTGGCCTCTTTTTTCGGGGCAATATTGTTGGCGATGATATTTGCGCAATGGCGGGGGAAGCCATTGCTCAAGATCTTTCTGGCTGTGGTCGTGTGCTCATTTTATTTGTGGGAGGTCTTTCCGGGCTCTCCCACGGTAACCCAGAGGACGGATTTCAGCCAAGTGGCATCGGTGTATGAAGACCTTGCGCAAGATGATCAGATCACTGCGATAGCCAGCTACCCTATGGTTTATTCCAATGTGAGTTGGGGTACTGCGTCATTGTTCGAGGCTCTGGGGCAGATCGTTCATCACAAGCCTATCGCTGGGGGAAAGGATCTCCGGGTTTTCAGAATGGACCCAGAAGCGCGGCCTATCTATGGTGAAATCGGAGAGTCGCAGACGATCGGCAATCTTGCTGATCATGGGATTAATAGAATCGTGATCTATAATCGGATACTTGAGAATGCGGCGGCTGTCAATGCTGAGCTGGCTGCCGATCGGCGGCTGCAACTCATCGGTCGTCGCCAAGTGCCGGAGCGCGAATGTGGGGCTTCCCTTCTCTGTCGTTCCCTGGATATCACGGTGTATGCCATCAAGAACGTGAAACCCGTGGAGTCTCCGATGCCACTGCCGGGCTTGTGAGTCCTTGAAGCGTATACATCGAATCAATGAAAACATAGGCGAGAAGAATGGCGCACAATAAACCGCTCATCACTGTCGTGATCGCGACCTTCAATTCCGAGAAGCTGCTGCCGATGGTTGTGGGTGCGTTGCGCAAACAGAGCTATCCTCAGGATGCGATCGAGGTGCTTGCCGTGGATGGGGGGTCCAAGGATCGCACGAGGACCATGGCCGAAATGATGGGGTGCAAAGTCATTGATAACCCTCTGACCGAGCCCGTGCATGCGAAGTATCTTGGGTTCATGGCTGCTCGGGGCAAATACCTCATGTATCTCGACCATGATGAAGAGTTGGTGAACCCCCGAGCCTTGGAAGAGGTTGTTTCCACTTTTCAAAAATTCCCCGATGTGAGGACTGTGGACAGTTCTGGCTACATCAATCCACCGGGATATTCGCTGGTCAATGAGTACATCAATGACTTTGGAGAGCCTTTCTCATTTTTCATGTACAGGCAATCGAGGAGCTATGGCTTTCATCTTTCCGCGATCGCCAGCAGGGCCAAGGTGGTAGCTGATGGGGCGTATGCCTTGGTTTTCCCCCCGTCACCATCCAATAAGAAATTATTCATAGAAAACCTAGCGGCGGGCGTGGTAACGGACTTGGATTTCGTAAGAGGGCATGTGTCCATCGGGCGTTCACAGGATCTGTGCCATTTGTTTTTCACTCTGAATGGCATGGGGCAGTCTTTTGCTGTTGCAAAGCACAACCCGCTTCGTCATTACTCGGGTGATACCTGGAGGAAGTTTCTCACGAAGATCGAGTGGAGAATCAAGAATAATGTTTACCATCTTGAAGGTGTCGGCGCGGCAGGGTTTCACGGAAGGCAAAGCCATCAGCCGCAACGCATGAAGATCAAGAAATTTCTTTTTCTACCATATGCCGTGTCGGTGATCTTCCCATTGATGGATGGAATCTGGCTTGCCGCAACACGAAAGAGGTGGCTCTATCTTGTCCATCCATTGCTTACGATTTACACGGCATGGCAGATCTGCCGGCATATGTTCCTCAAGGCACTTGGATATCGACCGCAGATGACCAGTTACGATGGGAAATCAACCATCGGAGCGAAGTGAACTTCATGCTCTTTTCTTCCATTGACAGTGATCGGTTCCGTCAAAGAATTGGCAAAACGTATATCTCGCAATTGGATGACGTTGGAAATATAATTGCTGGTTCTTTGGATGAAAATCTGGATTTGCTGATTGCGCGCTGTCCATGCAATCAGATTCCGGTCGTGCATGTGATGGAGGCCACCGGTTTTCGGTGGATGGATACGCTTGTTTATATGGTGCGATCCATCACGCCGGATGATAGGTAGAATGTCGATGGCATCAGAAAGGCAAATCGTCAGGATGTGGATTCGGTAGAGTCCATCGCACGTTCGGCATTCAGTGCTTATATCGGGCACTATCATGCAGATGCTCGTTTAGACAAGGAGGCCGTAAAGGAGATATATCCGGACTGGTCACGGCGAGCGATGAGCATTGCGGGTGTTGCGGACTGTGTGCTGGTGGTAGAAGACGCCGGGCTGATTTCCGGGTTCGTATCTTGAACTTGATGAAGGATGCTTGCTGTAATGGGATGCTGTATGGAATGGCTCCAGCATTCCAAGGGCGGGGCGTGTTCAAACGGCTGCTTCGGGCTTCTTTTGACTGGGCGCTGGTGAATGACTGTACGGCGATGGAGTATTCGACCCAACTGAACAATATTGCTGCACTGCGCGGTTTCGCTCGAGAAGGGTTTATCATGCAACGGGCAGTCCATACTTTTCACCGTTGGCAAATGGAATCATAAGAAATGAAGAACATCCCCTTCAACAAACCATTCCTGACTGGGCGGGAGTTGGAATATATACAACAGGCCGTTGCTTCCGGGAAGATATCGGGGAACGGCATGTTCACCGGGAAATGCCATGCGTTGATGGAGGAGCGATTCGGTTTTCGAAGCACCTTGCTCACTTCGTCATGTACCGATGCCCTGGAAATGGCCGCACTGTTGGGAGATATCGGTCCCGGCGACGAAGTCATCATGCCTTCGTACACCTTCGTTTCTACGGCGAATGCGTTTGTCCTGCGGGGTGCCGATATCGTGTTCGCCGACAGCGGGCAGGACGAACCCAACATGGACTGCGAACGTATTGGCGAGCTGATAACGTCCCGAACCAAGGCCATTGTGGCTGTCCATTACGCGGGTGTTGCGTGCGACATGGATGCCCTGCGGCAATTGGCAGAGGAGCATCAATTGCTGCTCGTGGAAGATGCTGCGCAGGCGATCGACTCCTATTACAAAGGCCAGCCCTTGGGAGGCATTGGGGATTTGGGTGCGTTTTCCTTCCATGAGACCAAAAACATCATCTCTGGAGAAGGGGGCATGCTGTGCGTCAACAACCCCGCCATGGAAAAAAGAGCAGAGATCGTCTGGGAGAAGGGCACGAACAGATCGGCGTTCTGGAGGGGGGAGGTCGACAGGTACGGCTGGGTGGATATCGGGTCGTCTTTCCTGCCTTCGGACGTTACCGCTGCATTCCTGTTCGCCCAACTCGAGCAGATGGAGGTTATTCAGAAGCGGCGGCTGATGCTATGGAGTCGCTACCATTCGTTGTTGAAGCCATTGAGCGACAGGGGTGTGGTTCGGTTGCCATGGATACCCGAATACGCCACGAATAATGCCCACATGTTCTATGTGGTGTGTGGTGACCTGAAAGAACGTTCTTCACTCATTGATCACCTCAAGAGTGCGGGTGTGCATGCGGTCTTTCATTACCAAAGCCTGCACCGGAGTCCTTATTATGCAGATCGCCATGATGGACGGACGCTGTCACATTGCGATCGATATACCGATTGTCTTCTGAGGCTTCCCCTGTTCTACGAATTGCAGGAGCAGCAGGTTGAATATATTGCATCGCTCATTCACGATTTTTATGGTTGAATGGTGCGTTTGTGCAGTATAAAAATATATATTTCTTTATCGGAACGACTGCCGAGTTGATAAAGATGATGCCCGTGATGCGGGCATGCTGGCAGCGCGGAGTTTCCTTCAAGATCATTGCCTCTGGGCAGAATGATATCCGGAGCAGCGAGCTGCTTGCGCTGACGGGTAAGTCCTCCCCTGACATCGTCCTGTTCCATGGGGAGATCAAGAAGAGCGCAGCTTCACTGCTTTTCTGGTTTTGCAGAACCTTGCTGCGGTCGGTGTGGTCTTTTCGGAAGTTTTTGAAGCAATCCTCCGGGAGTAATGTCATCGTGGTGCATGGGGATACCGTGTCCACCGTGATGGGGGCATTGCTGGGCAAGATTCATCGCATGGATGTGGCGCACGTGGAAGCAGGCCTGCGTTCCTTCAATTACATGCATCCTTTCCCGGAGGAAATAGATCGTGTGATAACCTCTCGGTTGACCGATATTCATTTTTGCCCCAATGAATGGGCGGTGAAGAATATCATCAACATTAAAGGGGAAAAGGTGAATACCAGCGATAATACGCTGCGCGATGCCTTGGCGATTGCGAAATCCAATGAGTCGTCATTGATTCGTGAGGGTGGCAGTGTATCCAGGCCTTATTTCGTATTTGTATTGCATCGACAGGAGAACCTCTTCAATGACCGGCTGGTGCATTCGATGGTGTCGAAGGCCATCATGCAGGCTCGGAAAGTGCGGTGTGTTTTCCTGCTTCACCATTTGACCGAGGTTGCACTGACCCGGCTGGGGTTGCTTCAGGTACTCAAGAATGAGCCCAACGTTACCCTGATCAGAAGGCTGCCGTATATGCAATTCATGCAGCTTCTGGATGGGGCAGACTATGTTGTGACGGATGGAGGCTCGAACCAGGAAGAATGCTATTACCTGGGTAAGCCATGTCTTATATTGAGAAACGTGACTGAACGCACCGAAGGCCTGGGCCATAATGCAGTGCTCAGCAAGCTTGAAGAAGACGTCATTGATGAATTCTTGCGCAATCCCTATGCATATGCGCGCAGCCCATCATCAGTAGCCTCGCGACCAAGCGATATCATCGTGGATCGGTTGACCGCCCAATGCGCATAGTTGTCATGCCGACGCCTGCGGTTCCATTGATTGGAAAAATATAGATGATGCGCCGATTATCGCAGCCGCAGTCTTCTGCGCCCAAGTTGCTCAGCGCCTCCAGCTATATATTGCTGACCTCGGTGCTTGGTGGCGTCCTTGGCTATGTGTATTCTGTGGTGATGGGGCGGATGCTTGGTCCCATGGAGTATGGTCTGCTGGGTGCCTTGATGGCACTGGTGCCCATTCTGAGTGTCCCGATGTCTACGATGAATATCGCCATGGCGAGGCTCTTCTCGAGGCATCTGGCCTTTAATGGCCGCACGGGCGTGGCCTCGATTTTCTGGGGCAACCAGCTCTGGTTTCTGGTGCTTGGATTGGTGGGCCTTGTGGCCTTCTTTCTATTCCTGGCACCTCTGAAGAGTTTCCTGAAAACCCAGGATTGGTGGCCAATTGCGTTCATTGGCCTCAACCTGTTCTTCATGCTTTTGCTGCCGATTGCCAACGGCCTGGCACAAGCCAGTCACCATTTCAAATTTCTGGCCTTTCTGAATGTGGCGGGACCACTCGCGAAATTGTTGGGAAGTGCGGCATTGGTCGCGTTGGGATGGGGTGTAGGGGGGGCGACGCTGGGGCTGGCGGCCGCCAGTGCGGCGATGGCCGGTATGAGCATCATCTATTGCTGGAAAAGACTTGATGCCCCGTTCATTGCAGAGAATCTGGCGAAGCATGTGAGCTTTCGCGAAGTTTTCCCAGTTTTGCTGGCCATGCTGGCGTTCACACTGCTTTTCCAGATCGATGTTCTGCTCGCGAAGGCTTTTTACGATGCCGAACATGCCGGGTATTACGCGGCAGCGGCTACGCTAGGGAAGGCTGTCATGTACTTGCCGTCGGCTGTCGTGGTTCCTCTTCTTCCCATGGCAGCGGCAGGTGAGGCCCTTCAACAAAATACCACCCATCTGCTGTGGAAAGCCATCGCGCTGACGCTGGTGATGACCACTGCCGGTGCACTTTTCTATTGGATCTTTGCCGAGCAGGTGATTCATCTGCTGTTCGGATCGGCATTTGGAGAATCTGCCGGATTGTTAAAATGGTATGGATTGGCGATGGTGCCTGTTGCACTCATCATGGTCCTTGAGCACTATTTGATCGCCCAAGGTAAATTATTGTTCGCCTATCTGATTTTTCTGGCGACTCCCTTGCTGGTATTTGCGTCCTGGTATTTTTCTGATCACCTGATAGATCTGGTGCGTGTGATGGGGCTTGTCGCATCCGGGATATTGCTGATGGCCTTGGTCATCTGGGGATTTCAAAGCGGTGTGCTGATGAAGGGGGTTGAGAGTTCGAAGGGGGATGACGATGTTGCATGATTTTGCTGTTTTGATTCTTTCGTGCGACAGGTATCGCGATCTCTGGTCGCCCTTCATGGTGCAGTTCAGAAAGAATTTCTCCAATCATCATCCTGTCTACTTCGGAAGCAACGAAATTCCGTGCCATGAGGAGGGCGTACACCCGGTGTTGTCGGGGCCCGATCGTGACTGGTCGAGCAGTTTCAGATCCATATTGAAGCAGGTGCCGGCCAGGAAGGTCTTCGTGCTATTGGAGGATCTGCTGGTGGCCAGCCCTATCGATCCTGCACGATTTCAGCACTGCGTGAATTTCATGGGACGCAAAGATGCCTTGCATTTGAAATATTGGAACCATATCAAGACGGATGGCGATGCCGATGATCCCATGATCGGATATTTTTCTCGGGGTGCTCCGTATCGTGCAACCGTCGCCGCATTCTGGGATAAGGAATATTTGCTCGGCTTGTTGCTTGATGGAGAGAATCCATGGAATTTCGAAATCATGGGTTCGTACCGTACTTCCTACAGCGATGGTTTCTACGGGGTCAAGGAGCCACTCTTTGATTTCGTGAATCTGGTGGAAAAGGGCTCCTGGATACCAGGTTCCCTGGAGTGGGCCGTCAAGGAAGGGTTGCCCTTGGATATCTCGAAAAGACCGGTGCTGTCTGGGCGAAGAGGCTGGATGGCCAAACTGCAGGTGTGGTATTTCAGCAGGATGATCGGCGTACCGTGGCCGAGGCGTCTGCAATGGATGAATAAGATTCGGCGGGCGTTGATCTCCTACTGAATGTCAATGGATAGCTATTCGAAATGGGACTGGAAATGAAAGTTGCATTGATCACTGGCGTGACGGGGCAGGATGGCGCCTATCTGGCGGAATTCCTTCTGTCCAAGGGCTATCTGGTGCACGGGATAAAGCGCAGGACTTCGCTCTTGAACACGGATCGCATCGATCACCTGTTCCAGGATCCTCACACGCCCGATCCCCGGCTGATACTGCACTATGGGGACATGACGGATTCCCTTTCCCTGGTGCGCATCATTCAAAAAGTGCAGCCTGACGAGATCTACAACCTGGCAGCCCAGAGCCATGTGGCTGTTTCCTTCGAGGAGCCGGAATACACCGCCAATTCCGATGCGCTGGGGCCGTTGAGAATTCTGGAGGCGATCCGGATATTGGGCATGGAAAAGAAATGCCGCTTCTACCAGGCATCCACTTCTGAACTGTACGGACTGGTGCAGGAGATACCGCAGCGGGAAAGCACGCCGTTCTACCCGCGCTCTCCCTATGCCGCTGCCAAGTTGTATGCCTACTGGATCACGGTGAATTACCGGGAGGCCTACGGCATCTATGCATGCAATGGCATTTTGTTCAATCATGAATCTCCCATTCGCGGCGAGACATTCGTGACGCGGAAAATCACCCGGGCCCTGGCGCGCATCAAGTTGGGAATGCAGGATCAGCTGTATCTCGGCAATCTCGATGCCAAGCGGGACTGGGGCCATGCGCGCGATTACGTCGAGGCGCAATGGCTGATGCTGCAGCAGGAGGCGCCGCGCGATTTCGTGATCGCCAGTGGCGTCCAATACAGCGTGCGTGAGTTCGTGGACGCTGCCGCCGAGGAGCTGGGCATGGCGCTGCGGTGGGAGGGAACGGGCGTGGATGAGAAGGGCTACGACGCAGCGGGTCGCCTGCGGGTCAGCGTGGACCCCCGGTATTTCCGTCCGACCGAAGTCGAAACCCTGCTTGGGGATGCCTCCCAGGCCAGGCAGGCCCTCGGGTGGCAGCCACGCACCTCCTTCAGTGAGCTTGTGCAGGAGATGGCGCGCGCGGACCTCAAGCTGGCGGAACGGGACAAGCTGTGCGCGGACCAGGGGTTTGGCGTGGGCAGCGGCAGGGTCTGATCCATGCGCATTCTCTTGACCGGTGCGACCGGCATGGTCGGCCGCAATTTCCTGGAGCATCCAGGTGCGGCCGGATTCGACATCGTCGCGCCTACGCATGCGGAACTGGATCTGCTCGACTTCCCGCAGGTGGAACGTTTCATCGGCCGCTGTGCGCCCGATGCCGTGGTCCACGCTGCGGGTGTGGTCGGTGGCATCCAGGCCAATATCCGGCATCCTGTCCGCTTTCTGCTCGGCAACCTCGACATGGGCAGAAATGTCGTGACCGCGGCCCGCTCGGCAGGGGTGCGCCGCCTGCTCAATCTCGGCAGCTCATGCATGTTTCCCCGAGGGCGTGACACCCCCTTGCGTGAGGACATGGTGCTCACTGGCCAGCTCGAGCCCACCAACGAGGGCTATGCGCTGGCCAAGATCATGGTGGCGCGCCTGTGCGAGTACATCACCCGCGAGGACAGCGGCTTTTCCTACAAGACGCTGATCCCGTGCAACCTGTATGGCCGCCACGACAAGTTCTCTCCAGACGTTTCGCATCTGGTGCCTGCGATCCTGCAGAAGATCCACGCTGCCAAGCGCGATGGCGCGGCCGCTGTGGAGATATGGGGCGATGGAAGCGCCCGGCGGGAGTTCATGTACGCCGGCGATCTGGCGGGCTGCATCGTGGAGGCCATGCACCGCTTCGACAGCTTGCCCGCCGTGATGAACGTGGGCATGGGAAGCGACCATTCCATCAACGACTACTACCGCATCGGGGCGCAGATCGTGGGATACGAAGGCGGCTTTCACCATGACCTGACCAAGCCCGTGGGCATGCAGCGCAAGCTGGTGGATACATCCCGGTCCCGCGAATGGGGCTGGCAGGCCTCCACGCCGCTGGAGGTGGGCATGAGGAAGGCCTATGACTACTATCTCGGTCTCGTGTCCACGGGGCCGGGCGAAGGATCGGACCGGGCGCGGGCGGACGCAGCAGCAATCAAGACGACGAACGAGGGCACATGACAGCAGCGGACAACTACCCCCTGGCGAGCACGACCTGGGACCATGAAGAATACGCCTGCCTCCAGGAGGTGATCGCGTCCGGAATGTTCACCATGGGCCCCAGGGTGGCCCAGTTCGAGCGGGAGTTCGCGGCCTATGCCGGCAGCCGCCATGCCGTGATGGTCAGTTCGGGCTCGGCCGCGAACCTGCTCATGGTGGCCGCGCTTTTCTACCGGAAGCAGGGCCCGAGGTTGCGCCGTGGCGACGAGGTGATCGTGCCTGCGGTCTCGTGGAGTACGACCTACTACCCGCTCTACCAGTACGGGCTGAAGCTCAAGTTCGTGGATATCGACAGGGAAACGCTGAACTACGATCTGGATCAACTGGCCGAGGCGATCACGCCGGCAACACGCCTGGTGATGGCGGTGAATCTGCTGGGCAACCCCAATGACTTCGATCGGATCGCGGCGATGCTCCAGGGCCGGGACATCGCGCTCATCGAGGACAACTGCGAGTCCATGGGCGCCGTATTCCAGGGCCGGCAGGCCGGGACCTTCGGGCTGATGGGCTCGTTCAGTTCGTTTTTCAGCCACCACATCTCCACCATGGAGGGGGGGCTCGTCGTGACGGACGATGACGAACTCCACCATCTGCTGGTGTGCCTGCGCGCCCATGGGTGGACGCGCAATCTGCCCAAGTTCAACCATGTCTGCGGAGAGAAGTCGGACGATCCGTTCCAGGAGTCGTTCCGCTTCGTGCTGCCGGGCTACAACGTGCGGCCCCTGGAAATGAGCGGCGCGCTGGGCTCCGCCCAGCTCAGGAAGCTGCCCGGCATGGTTGCTGTGCGCCGGGAGAATGCGCGCAAGTTCCTGGCCGTGATGCAGAACCATCCGATGCTGCAGGTGCAGAGGGAAATCGGCGAGAGCAGCTGGTTCGGCTTCAGCTTCGTCCTGAAGGAAGGCGCACCGTTCGACCGCAGCCAGCTCGTGGCTGCGCTGCAGGCCCACCGGGTCGATTGCCGCCCCATCGTGGCGGGTAACTTCGCGAAGAACGAAGTGATGTCCTGGTTCGACTACGAGATCCACGGTTCGTTGGTCAATGCCGATTGGATCGACCAGCGAGGCCTGTTCATCGGCAACCACCACTATCCGCTGGACGCGGAGCTGGAGCTGCTGGACACCGCGCTGCGCACGCTCGCGCGCTGAGTGTGGCGGTGACGGCGGCAGATGTGACGGATTGGCGAGCCAGGGCGCCGCTGTGGGTTCTTGCCGGTGCCCTGGTCGCGATGCCATTGCTCAAGTACCAGGCGCTGGCCAGCAACTGGTTCGACCTCGGCCTGTTCGAGAACGTCTTCCACGCGCTGGGCGCGGAGGGCGGGATCGGGCATGCGTTCTATGGCCACGCCCAGCCGTTCATGCCGGTGTATGCGCTGCTCTATCGCTGGAGCGGCCCCATGGGCATTCTCGCGCTGCAGGGGCTGGCGCTCGCATTGCCCGCGTGGGCCCTGCTGCGGCAGTACGGGCTGCTGCCGGCGTTGGCCTATCTGCTCTATTACCCGCTGTGGGCCAATGCCCTGTTCGATTTCCATTTCGACCACCTCGCCGTTCCCCTGCTGTTGGGTTTCTATATCGGCTATGAGCGGCGGAGCGTGGGCGGGGCGCTGGCCTGCGCACTGCTGCTGGCCCTGGTGAAGGAGCCATTCGCTCTGCAGACGGCGGCCTGCGGACTGTTCCTGCTCTGGCAGGCCGTGCGGCACCGGGAGGACCCTTTCTCCCGCCGCTGGATGGCCGTGGGTTGCGTGCTGGTGCTCGCTGGCATGGGCTGGTTCTATGCCGCCACGCAGTGGCTCATCCCGCACTTCACGGGCTCCCGGGGGGGGCTGGATGCCGATGCCTTCACGTGGCTGGGCCGAGGCCTGGGGGCGATGGCCTGGCAATTGGCCACGCATCCCTGGCTGCCTTTCACCGAGGCGCTGTCCAACCCTTTGAAACTGCTTTACCTGGGCGTGTGCTTCGGCCTGCTGGCGTTCGTGCCCCTGCTGCGGCCGCAATGGCTGATACCGGCCATTCCACCGCTGCTGATCGCGATGCTGGCGCGCTCCGAAAACTACTACAGCTACGGCAACCACTACACGGCGGGCCTGATCGGCCCGCTGCTGATTGCCTTCGCGCACGGCATGCCCATCGTCCGCCGTGCCGCTGCGCACTGGAGGATCCCTGCCGGCCCGGCGGTCGGTCTGGCGCTCTTGGCGGGCCATGTGGCGTTTGCCCCTTCGCCCCTGGGCCGATTGTTCTGGAGCGACAAGGTCTGGAGCTACAGCAGGCAGGCCTATATGCCGGATGACCGCACCGGACGCATCAAGGCGGCCATCGATCGCTGGATTCCGGAAGACGGTGCCGTGAGCGTGTCCACGCAGAACACCCTGAACTGGGGCCGCATGCCGCTGCGCGAGGCCTACTTTGCCTTTCCTGAAGGCGTGTTCGAGCCCAAGGCGGTGGCAGACGGAGCCGCAGCAGCGTCGCCAGGGGTCCGGCAGCGGTACGCGGATTACGTGGTGCTGGACGAAAAGCGCCCCTGGTTCCTGGGGGACCAGGGATGCCTGTGGCTTTTCGGCCGCTGCACGGACGAGCGCGCCGCCGCCCGTTATCGCGATGCCGTGGCCGCTGCGCGCCAGCAATATGCCGTGGTGTACGAGGACGACGGCTTTTCCATCCTGCGCCGCCGCACGGGGGGAAATCCATGAAGCGGCTGTCGTGCCGCATGGCATGGAGCCGCTGGTGGATGGTGCCCGCTGCCCTGCTGTGGGCGCAGGGAGCCCTGTGCGCCGCGGATGTGCCCACCGACGTGGCCTTCGGTCGGTCGCCCATGCCGGGGTACCTCGGCCGCGTGCTCCAGCCCGTGGTGGCGGGCGACCCGCTGCTGCCGGGGGCGTTCGATCTGCAGGCGCAACTGGCGCTCAGGCATGTGCCGGCGATGGAGCTGGAATCCAGCGTGCCGCTGGAAGTGAGCGTGCCCGGGACCCGCGCGGCAGCGGCCGGGCAAGGGGTGCGCCTGGCGGCGCCAGCGGACACGGACCTTTCGGCCTATGACGAGGTGTGGGTGGACCATGCCGCGCCTGGCCACTGTTCGGCCCATCTGGAGCTACAGACCGACGAGGGCCTGCAGGAAGGCCGCCCCAGCAGCAGCACCATCGTCGGCATGGCCGATGGCAAGAGCGTGCTGTTCACGGAGCAGCCCTATCGCATGCCATGGGTGGCCAAGGACATGTTCTACCTGCTGGCGCGCCAGTTCGGCAGCAGCGATGACCGGCGCTGGCGCTATGCCCAGGACGGTGACGCCACGGTGCTCCAGCGCCGGCTGCAGGTGCCGCTGGACCGGGCCCAGGCAATCGAGCTGGAGCTGCCGGCGGGGGCGCGCGTCAAGGGGGTGAACCTGTTGATCAGCGTGGGGGACCACCACCGCCCGAGCCGGCTGCTCACGATGGGCGATTTCACCAGCGAGAGCCTGGACGACGGGGTGCGCACCCGGTTCCGGCTGCGCGTGGACCGCGTGCTGGCCGAATACCGGCAGGCCAAGCGGCCAGTGTCGCTGGCCGAGCTGGTCGTGTTCTACCAGGGGCCCAGGGAGCGTACGCTGGCTGAGAAGCCGTTGCGCCGGCTGAGCATCTTCAGCCTGCCCGGCACCGGGCTCGCTCCGGTCAGCGGGCGCGCCCTGCAGGTGCCCATGAAGACCGGGCCGCTGACGGCCTCCACCTGGCGCACGGTGCTGGATCTCAAGGACGTCACGGGGCGCTGGGTGGCCCGCATGCCGCTGCGTGCCGCGGAATGGAAGGCCATCGGCGGCCCCGCCTGCGGACTGGAGCCCTATGCGGCCCGCCTCGTCAAGCTGAAGCGATCCCGGACGCCGGCCTACGTGGCCGAAACGGCGGCCCTGGTCCGTGCATTGGGGGGGCCGTTCGTGGTGCAGCCCGAAGACCGGACTGCGATCGAATGGCTCGATATCGTCGCCCAGCTGCCGCTCGGGCGTGCCGGCCCCCGGCCCCCGCAGTCCCGCGGGCACGACGGTGCCGAGGCCGACTGGCCCGGATGGGGCGTGAAATGGTCCGCGGCAGGCGCACAGGCGCAGGTGGACGCAGTGCCCGGTGCGCTGCAATTTGCCATGGCGACGGCGGTCCAGGTGTCCTGGAGCGTGGACTTCCGGGTGCGGCCGGGCCTTCGCCTGCATGTGGACATGGGCTCCGACGACCACCGGCTGCCGGAGGTGTCGGCGCGCGTGGTGGTCGAAGGGGGGCAGCAATACGATGTGCGGCTGCCTGCCAGCCAGCCGCTGCGGCTGGACCGGCGGATTCCAGACGGCGTGCGCGTGCGCAGCATCGTGCTGAATTTCGATACACGGGGTCAGGCCGTCCCCTGGGCGCTGCGCGGTCTCACCGTGTTCCGTCCCTACCGCCTCGACCCCGAACAGGTGGGCGAGGCGCCACGCCCCGGCTGGGCCGAGGTGCCGCTCGTGGCCCGGCCGGACGCCGCCGAGCCCGGCCACACGTGGCGCAGCGAGGGGCCGCGTGCCGTGGCTGCCATACGCTCTGCCCCGGCCTCCGGAGACATGCACAGGCTGCAGTGGACAACGGATGCCGATGTTCCTGCCCGCCAACTGCTGGAGTTGCGCCTGCAGTACGAACTGCAGGGCACGGCGGCAGAAGGGTGCTGGTTGCAGGCGGACATCCGGGGCAGCCACGGACACCATGCGGAGCGGACGTTCTGCCCACGGGACGGCCTGCTCCACGAAGGCGTGGCCGCCGACATGCTGAAGCACTTCGACGAGGACGAACGGATCGTCTCCGTCCACTGGACGGCATCGCTCTACGTGGACCAGCCCACCGAGGCGAGCTTCCGCCCCGCGCTCGGCGTGGGCGTGCGCCCGTCTGCGCGCAGGGCGCTGGCGCAGGGCCCTGTGCTGCGCATGGAGGGCGCGCCGATGGTGCCGCTGTCCATGCCCGTGCCGGTGCAGGACGCACTGCTGCAGGGCCGTCGGCCCGTGTGGGTGGATTACGGGCCGCTCAGGATCCAGGAGCGGCAGGAGATGGTGCCTGCGCTCTTGCAGGACGACGGTCTGTTCGAATTGAAGCGCGTGACCCTGGTCAGCGACCAGGATCTGCGTTCAGAGGCCGTCTCCCGCTGGCGGGAGATGCTGAGGCCGGCAGCGCCGGCGCCTGGCATGGGCAAGCTCCACAAGCTGGGTTTTGCCATGCTGGCCGGGGTCGCCCTGTGGCTGGCGTGGCGCGTCCTTGCGCGGCGCGCGCATGCCTGGCTTCGCCTTCTGCGGCCGGTGGCCGAGCGGGCGCGCCGGCTCTGCGGTGCCGCCTGGCTGGCGTGCGAGCGCGCCAGAAGCGTCCTGGCGCGGCACTTGCCCTTGCTGCATTTCGCCGTGATGGCGCTGGCGCTGCCGCTGTTCTGGAAGGCCGGCCGGGGCGGGCCGGGGGCACCCTGGCTGCTGGGGGCTGGCGTGTCGCTGTTCGTGACCTCGGCGCTGCATTTGCTGCGCGGGCTGCCGCCCTGGGGGCGCTTCTTCGTGCATTGCCTCTGGCCGTTCTCCTGGTTTGCCTGGTTCGCGTGGGCCCTGGGGGCCTACGATGCGCCTTCCTCGCCGCTGGTGGCTGTGGCCCTGCTCGCGGGCTGCTTCTGGCCGGTGGCCTTCGCGGTCCACCGCGCGCTGTGGTGGATGAAGCGGGGCATGGGCCTGCTGGCCGGCGTGCTGGTGGTCGTGGGGCTGGCCTGCTATGGCATTGGTTTCATCGGCGCCGTGGATGGCGGCGAGAACGTGTTCATCACCCTGGGGGGGTTGGGGATGATCGCGGCCTGGGGGTGCCTCGTGTGGAGCGCACGCGACCCTCTTGCAACATGGAAACCGTGGCTCGCGCGATGGTTGTACGGTGAGCGCGGAGGCGTGTTCCTCGCCGGCGCCCTGCTGGCGCTCCCGGGGTCGGCGGTGCTGCTCGCGCTCGGGATGAGCCAGGTGGCGGCGCACGTGGCCACGCTGTTCTTCTACCAGCTGTGCCTGGGGGCGGCGTTGCAGGCTTCCGTGCACTGGTGGCGAAAAGGCGCCTAGATGTGGCTGCGCGGGCTGTTCAACCAGTCGGCCGCCAGCCTCTGGGTGGCGGGCGTCTCCATGGTGCTGGTCTTTGCCCTGGGCCGCATCCTGGGGCCGGAGTCCTTCGGCGACTACAACTACGTGCTCACGCTGGCCTCGCTGCTCGCGATCGTGCAGGACGGAGGCTTCAAGACCCTGCTGCAGCGCGAGTTCGCGCACCGCAGTCTCGCCGCCGTCTCGCCCGAGGTGCTGCTGCGCCATGCCGTGGGCCATGCGCTGGCCGCGAGCGCCGCGGCGCTGCTGCTGTGCGTGGCTCTGGGGGGGGCGCGTGCTCCCGCCATGGCCTTCGCGGTGGTGGCGATGGCGCTGGTGGTGATCGCCAATGCCCTGTCGGCCCGGTGGCGTGGCTTGGGGGACTACGCGCGCGATGCCCTGTGGCAGATGGGGGTGCGCAGCGTGACCGCGCTGGCGATCATGGCCTGCGTGCTGCTCTGGCGCCCGGATGCCGTTGCGGTCTTCGCCGGATGGGCGGGCGGCATCGTGCTGGCGCTGCTGGTGGCGCGGCTCTGGGTGCGACCCCGATGGAGCCCGCCGCGCGCCATCTACCGCACGGCTGCGGCGTTCATGCTGATCGACCTGGCCACCACCATCTATTTCCGCATCGACATCGTGATGATGGATCGCCTGGGCGTGGCACCGGCGGACATTGGCCGGTATGCCGCGGCGTACCGGCTGTTCGAGGGGGGCGTGCTGCTGCTGGCGCCCGCCGCCACGATCTTCTTCCGCGAGGTGCGGTTGCGCTGGCAGGACCGTGCCGCCACGCGCTTGCTGCTGCGCCGCGCGCTGGGTGGGGTCCTGGTGCTGGCAATGGCGGGAAGCGCCGTGGCGCATGTGCTGGCCGAGCCCTTGCTGGTGCTGGCCTATGGGGCCGACTATGCCGGGGCGGCGCCGCTGTTTTCCTGGCTGCTGGTGGCCTTTTTGTTCCTGGCGCCCAACTACGTGCTGACCCAGGCGGCGGTGGCGCTTGGCCTGGAGCGCTGGTACGCCGTGGCGGTGTGCGTGGCAGCGGTGGTCAACGTGTCGCTGAATCTGTGGCTGCTGCCGCGCTTCGGCGCGGTGGGCGCGGCCTGGGCGAGTATCGCGACGGAGGCCGTGCTGATGTGGATGCTGTATAGGGGAGTGCGTTCATGGCTTTGAAGGGCGTGGTGCTCTACGATTTCCTGCATGCGCGGGGCGGTGCCGAAAGGCTGACGCTGGACCTCGTGCGGGGCCTCGAAGGCACCGAGCTGTGCATCGGCTACCGGCATCCGGAGGCCTTTTCCCTGGACGAGCTGTCCGACATCGCCTTGCATGATCTCGGCGCCACCACGCCGCTGCCCGGCTGGCGCACGCTCAAGGTGCTGCGCACCTTCGCGGGCCCGCGGGCCGAATTCCTCGGCCGCTACGACTGGGCGGTGTTCAGCGGCGTGCTCGCGCCCGTCGCGGTGCGCCATCGGCGCGGGCGGCGCAATCTCTACTATTGCCACACCCCGCCACGCTTCGTGTACGACCTGAAGGCGTACTACGAGCAGAAGTTCCCCCTCGTGCTGCGGCCCGCGCTGGCCGTGCTCGCGGCGTACCTGAAGCGCTGTTACGAGGCATCGGTGGCGGAGATGGATGTGGTCATCGCCAACTCCGAGAACGTGCGCGGCCGGCTGCGCAAATACCTCGGCGTGGACGCCACCGTGGTGCATCCGCCCATCGACGTGGAGCGCTTCCGGTGGGTGCACGGCGGCGACTACTTTCTCTCGCTCGCGCGGCTGGAGGATTTCAAGCGCGTGGAGCTGATCGTGGACGCCTTCCTGCGCATGCCGTCCCGGCAGCTGGTGGTGGTCTCGGGCGGAACGCAGTACGACATGCTGCGCGCCAAGGCCGCCGGCGCGCCGAACATCCGGTTCACCTCCTGGCTTTCCGACGCATCGCTGGCGGAGCTGGTGGGCGGTGCGCGCGCATCGATCTACATTCCCCGCGACGAGGATTTCGGCATGTCGCCGGTCGAGAGCATGGCCGCGGGCAAGCCCGTGATCGGCGTGGCCGAAGGAGGCTTGCTGGAGACGGTGCTTCCCGGAGAGACGGGCTGGCTGCTGCGGCCGGAGCCGTCGGTGGACGACCTCATCGGCGCGGTCATGTCGATGACCGGCGATGCCGCGGCCTCGATGCGGGCCGCCTGCGAAAGCCGCGCTGCGCTGTTTTGCAAGCGCACGTTCCTCGCGAAGATGGAGGCGCTGGTCGCCGGCTAGGCGGGCTGCATGCCCATGCGCACTGCCCGGGGCACGGCCTTCAGCCCTTGCGCGCGCGGGCCGGGCCCTGTGCCGCAAAGCTGAACAGGGCCAGGAGGGCGACGCGCCGGGCGGTGTGCCACCAGGCCCCGCGCTGCGGCGCACGGGCGCTGGGCGGCGTCTCTGCTGGTGCCGGTGCCGGCAGGGTCAGCCGTTCGGTCCGCAGGCCCGCGGTGCGTGCCAGCCATATCGCCGCGAGATCGGGGTGGTCCAGCAGCGCGGCCTCCCGCGAGGCCAGGGCCTCGACCGCGGCGCGGCCGTAGTAGTTCAGGTGCGGTGAGGGCCTGGCGATGCGTGGCCGCCACCGCCGCCACGGGCCCGGCGCGGCGGACGGATTCGCGTCCTCCGCCGGGCAGGCCGAGGCGATGGCATCGGCCTGCGGCGCATGCGCGACGAGGTGCCGGAGCATCTCCACGGTGGGCGGGTGGTCCGCGTGCAGCGTGATGACGCCGCCATGGCCTTTCGAGAGGGCATACCGCATGCCGGTCTGGATGCACTCCCACGGCGTCATCGAAATCAGCGGCCGCAGCACCTGGGCGCCGGCCTTCTCGGCGAACAGGCAGGTGCCGTCGCTGCTGCGGTTGTCCACGACGAGGACGGCCGCCAGCCCGCTGTCGCGCACGGCCTGCACGAGGCCCGGGATGGTGCCGGCGTGGTTGCGGGTCGTGATGACCGCCAGCAGGTCCTTGCGGGGCGGCACCGGCTGCGCGGTGGACGTGATGTGCCGGTATTCGCGCTCCACCAGCCGCGCGCTGCTGTGGATATCGAAAGACCGCAGCAGTGCCTGCCGGCCCGCCGCGCCGAGGCGCTGGCGCAGCGGTGGGTCGTGGCGCAGCCGCGTGATGGCGTTCTGCCAGCCCTCCACGTCCTCTATGGGCACGCGCAGGCCGGCTTTCGCATGCGCCACGAGCCAGGGCATGCCCGAGCCGGGCAGGTCGGTGACGATGCAGGGCCTGGCATGGAACATGGCTTCGAGCAGCACCACGCCGAATGCCTCGGTACGCTCCCTGGAGGCCAGGCAGAAGGCATCGCAGCTGGCGAGCAGGGCGTGCTTCTGCGTCTCGCTCACGTCCCCGAGCAGTCGGATGGACGTGCCTGCGGGCAGCGGCCGGGCGGCCTGGATGCGGGCCTCCAGACTGGCCCGGAGCTCCCCGTCGCCGGCGATCAGCAGCTCGACGCCCGGCAGGTGCGAGACCGCCTGGATCAGCGTCTCGAAGCCCTTGTAGTACGTGAGGCGCCCGATGGACAGCAGCCGCAGATCCGCGCCCGGCGACCAGGTGTCGCAACCCTGCGGCGCCGGAACGCCGCCCGTATCGATGCCCAGCGGCGCCGTGACGCATTTGCTGCGCCAGTACTGGAGCGTCTTGCTGGCCTCGAGATAGGGCGGCGACGTCGCGATGATGCGTTCGGCGCCGTCGAGCAAGGCATGCTCGAAGGGCCGGTAGAGCGCGTAAGCCAGTGCCACGGAGAGCTTGATCTCCGACACCACGACATCGGAATGCCAGTGCACGACCCAGGGAATCCTGCGCGCGCCGGGCAGCGTCAGCGCCCACAGCGCGGAGTTGTTGGGCATGTGCAGGTGCAGGACATCCGGGCGGATGCGGCGGATCGCTTTGGCCAGGGCCGCGCGGAATCCGAGCGCGAAGGGCGCATAGACCAGCTGGAACTGCACCGGCACGCGCTCCAGCCAGGGCGGGTCGTCCGGCTGCGGTTCGCCATGCACCAGGGCGTGGGCGTCCATGCCCTGGCGCCGCTGCGCGTGGATCAGGTCCGCCAGGAAGATTTCCATGCCGCCGCGGTAGGGCGGGTAGAACTTGCCGACGTGCAGGATGCGAAGACCCATGGCTGCCACCGGATCAGGGTTTGCCGGCAGAGGCGGCGAACTGCTCGCGCACGGCCCGGTACTGTGCATTGCCGGGCTCCAGGCGGATGGCCTGGTCCAGGTCCTTCAGGGCTTCCGGGGCGCGGCCGGCATGGTGGTAGGCCACGGCGCGGCCGTAGAACGCGGGCGCGCTGGGGCTGCGTGCGATCAGCGGGTTGAAGACGGCCAGGGCTTCGGAGGTCTTGCCCTGGCTGGCCAGCGCAATGCCCAGCCCGACCTGCACGCGGGCGTTCTGCGGGCTGATCTTGAGCAGGGCCCGGAAATCCGAGACGGCGGTATCGAGCCGCCCCGTGGCCAGGGCGGCGTCGGCGTGCCGCTGGCGCAGCGTCAGCTGCATGCGGCGGATCGATTCGGAGTCTTCCCCCGGCTCGCGCAGGGCGGTATCGAAGCCGTTGAACGCGGCCTCGTAGCGGCCCAGCGCGAACTCCGATTCTGCGCGGTGGTAGTGCAGCAACGGGCCCGAGAAGCCCTTGGTCTGGGCCGCGGCGAAGGATTGCAGCGCCGCTTCGTGCTGCTTTTGCTGCTGCAGCGCCACGCCGGCGTTGAAGCGCGCATTGCCTCCGAGGTCTCCGAGCGCATCGGCGATGATGAATTCGCGCGTGGCCTGGTCGAGTGCGCCGCGTTCCAGGTGGTAGGCCCCCAGGTTCAGGAAGGGGCGGGACCGGCCCACGGCATTGGGTGGGGCGTCGCGGTTGATTTTCTCGGCGGCATCGCTCCAGACCGTGCCGTCATCGCGCAGAGACGCCACGCGCTCCAGCGCCATTCCGCCCAGCACCAGTCCGGCCACGGCGCCCACGATGTAGAGGGTGCGCGGATGGAAGCCCGTCAGCACGATGGCCAGCAGGCCGGGCAGGGCCACGGCCCAGAGGTAGCTGCGGTACAGCACGAAGGGGTCCTGCACCCAGACCGTGGCGAATTCCGTCCAGTACCACAGCAGGGGAAACAGCAGGCACAGCGCCGCCAGGCCCAGGACACCCGTGCGCCGCAGCAGCATCCAGGCCGCACCCGCGAGCAGGGCCAGATAGCCCAGCGCGCCGGCGAGATGCCATGGCGACGCGAAGCCGAGCGGGAACGGCGGGCGCAGATCGACCGACATCCAGCCCACATACGGAAACACCCACAGCAGGCCATACGCGAAGAACAGCGCGGCTTCGTTGAGGATGCTGAGCGGGTACATCCGTGCCGCCACGCCCGGCCGCAGGGCCTCCAGTTGCTGGGCCAGCGCGGCGGACCGCGGGTCGAAGACACGGCCCAGCACATCGCCGTAAATGCCGTGGAGAACGGCGGCAGCGACGGCGACCAGCAGCAAGGCGGCAGTGGCCACCATGGCGATGGTCTTCCAGCCGGGGCGGCGCAGATAGATGTAGAGCGGCAGAGCCATCGCGGCCGTCATGACCGCGTGCTCCTTGGAGAGCACGGCCAGCGCGTAGCAGGCGAGCGCGCCGGCATGCCAGGCGGCACGCCCCGTTTGCAGGCCGCGCACGAAGGCCCAGCAGGCGAGGACGGCGAACAGCGTGGCCATCACGATGGAGCGCTGCACCAGATAGCCCACGGCATAGACCGCCGCCGGGTTGAGTGCGAACAGACCCACGCCGATGCACAGCGCCGCGTCCCGGGAGCGCGTGAAATGGGCCTGCTCCTCGATGTCCTGCGGGAAGCGCGAGTGGACGAGCAGCGCCCTGAACAGGGCGTAGACGGCCGCGCAGACCCCGAGGTGCAGGCCGACGTTGAACAGCCGCTGCTTCCACCAGCCATCGCCCAGGAGCTTCTGCAGCCAGACGAAGCTGCCGTAGGACAGCATGCGGGGGCGCAGGTCCATCAGGCTTCCATACTGGCCGAAGACGGTTCCGTCGGACAGGCGCATGTCGTCGAACAGCAGTTCGTTGCGCAGCCCGGGCAGGTAGACGCCGAGCACGGCCAGCACCAGAACGGCGATGAGTAGGTATGGGGTCTTGGAGGATTCGGCCATCGTTCGGGAAGGGTGGAGGGCGGCTCTGCCCGCGGTCTGGCGTTCCGTCACCCGGAAATGCGGCACATCCGAACAAGTCTAAGCCATGGTGCTGACACGGCGATGCAAGGTGTGTCGATTCGGCCGCATGTCCGCCGGCCCCTGGGCGATCGTGAACACGTTCTCAGGGCTCCAGCCCCCGCAGCACCATGTGGCAGATCAGCGATTCGGCCTGCGCGTAGTCGCGCGAGGTCAGTTCGGGCTTGCCCAGCAGCAGCGCGAATTGCGCCTGCTGGTCCGCATAGGCCTGCGTGACCGACCAGATGATGAACATCAGGTGCGTGAAGTTCACGCGGGCGATGCGGCCCTCGCGCGCCCAGCGCTCGAAGGTGCGCACATCGTTCTTCAGCACGGGCCCCACGCGCTCGGCGATCACGCCGCCATAGCGCGGCACGCCGGCGATGACCTCCTTGGCGAACACCTTGGCCGCGTTGGGCCGCTCCAGCGACGAGCGCAGCTTGGCGCCGATGTAGCGCCGCAGCGCCTGCGCGGGGTCGTCGCCGTGGGACATCTCCTCCATGCCGTCGAGCCACTGGGTGAGCACGTCGTCCAGCACGCGGCGATAGAGCGCTTCCTTGCTCGGGAAGTAGTAGAGCAGGTTGTGGCGGCTGATGCCCGCGGCCGTGGCGATGTTCTCCAGCGACGCGCCCTCGAAGCCGAACTGCGCGAACTGGCTCTCTGCCTCCCGCAGGATCGACTGCTCCTTGCGCAGGCGCGAGGCCGACGGCGCGCGGGAGGCTTCCAGGCCCGGTTCCGGCGCGGTGGCGGTGCGCGCATGCACGGGGGCGGGGCGGGAGGGCGGTCGTCGGGAGCTCATGTGCACCATGGTGGGTGGGAAGCGGTCGGGGGGCCGGTGGTGTTCCCTCGGGAACCCCTCTGGCACGGCGTTTGCTGTCCGGGATTTTACCGATAGGTAAATTTTTACGGATCGGTAAATTGAAATCATGCACCGGCGGACCATGCATCCGCCACCACGAGCGAGGACCACGATGACCCCTTCGCATTTTCCCGAGCCCCGCCGCGCCCGGCGGTGCGGTGACGCCCCGGCGTTCTCTCCCGGCCAGCGCCGGTGCCGCGCCGCGGGCGTGCCGCGCGCGGCCTGCTTCCCCTTGCCTTCCTGATCCCCTTTTCCGGGACCGAACCCGCAGGAGCCCTCCGATGGAAACGACGACCGCAGGCACCGGCTGCGGCGTGCATGGCGCACGCCTGGACCTGGCCCAGTACGCACGCAACTTCAGCGACGCGCATCCGCCGCTCACCCGCGCCCAGGCGCTGATCGAGGCCGAGCGCTGTTATTACTGCTACGAGGCGCCCTGTGCCACGGCCTGCCCGACCGGCATCGACGTGCCGTCCTTCATCCACCGCATCGCGCAGGGCAACGAGCGCGGCGCGGCGCGCGCCATCCTGGAGGCCAACCCGCTGGGTGGCATGTGCGCGCGCGTCTGCCCGACCGAGGTGCTGTGCGAGCAGGCCTGCGTGCGCAACGTGAACGAGGACAAGCCGGTGGAGATCGGCGCGCTGCAGCGCTACGCGACGGACGCGCATTTCGCGCAGCCGGGCGCGCCGCTCTTCACGCGGGCCGCGCCCACGGGCCGGCGCGTGGCCGTGGTGGGCGCGGGGCCGGCGGGCCTGGCCTGCGCCCACGGCCTGGCGCGGCGCGGGCACGACGTGGCGTTGTTCGATGCGCGCCCCAGGCTCGGCGGGCTCAACGAATACGGCCTGGCGAGCTACAAGACCACGGGCGGCTTCGCGCAGAAGGAGATCGAATGGCTGCTCTCCATCGGCGGCATCGAGGCGCGCTGCGGGCAGGCGCTGGGGCGCGACATCACGCTGGCGGGGCTGCTGCAGGCCCATGACGCGGTGTTCCTGGGGCTGGGGCTCGTCGGCGTGAACGCGCTGGGCATCGCCGAGCCGCCGGTGGAGGGCCTGCGCAACGCGGTGGATTTCATCGCCGACCTGCGGCAGGCGCAAGACCTCTCCACGCTGCCCGTGGGCCGCCGCGTGGTCGTGGTCGGCGGCGGCATGACGGCGGTGGACGCGGCCGTGCAGGCCGCCAAGCTCGGTGCCGAGGAGGTGACCATCGTCTACCGCCGCGGGCAGGAGAGCATGTCGGCCTCGCTCGTGGAGCAGCAGTGGGCGCAGACCAACGGCGTGGCCATCCGGCACTGGGCCGCGCCGAAGGAGCTGCTTTGCGAGGGCGGCGCGGTGCGCGGCCTGCGGTTCGCGGCCACGGCCCTGCAGGGCGGGCGGCTGGTGGAAACGGGCGAGGGGTTCACCCTGGAGGCCGACATGGTGCTCAAGGCGATCGGCCAGAGCTACCTGGCCGGGCACGCGGGCGCCTCCGTCGCGCTGAGCCAGGGGCGCATCGCCACCGATGCCGAGGGCCGCACCAGCGTGCCCCGCGTCTGGGCCGGCGGCGACTGCCGGGCCGGCGGGCGCGATCTCACCGTGGAGGCCGTGGAGCACGGCAAGGTGGCCGCGGTGTCCATCCACGAGGCGCTGCGGGCCTGAGCCCCGCGAAACCGGAGAAGCACATGGCAGACATCCGCAGCAATTTCCTGGGCATCCAGAGCCCCAACCCGTTCTGGCTCGCCTCGGCGCCGCCCACCGACAAGGAGGTCAACGTCACCCGGGCCTTCGAGGCCGGCTGGGGCGGCGTGGTCTGGAAGACGCTGGGCGAGGACCCGTCGGTCGTCAACGTGAACGGCCCGCGCTATGCGACGCTGATGTCGCAGGACCGGCACGTGATCGGCCTGAACAACATCGAGCTGATCACCGACCGGCCGCTGGCCGTGAACCTGGAGGAGATCCGCCGCGTGAAGCGCGACTGGCCCGACCGCGCGATGATCGTCTCGATCATGGTGCCCTGCGTGGAGGAGAGCTGGAAGCGCATCCTGCCGATGGTGGAGGACACGGGCGCGGACGGCATCGAGCTGAATTTCGGCTGCCCCCACGGCATGAGCGAGCGCGGCATGGGATCGGCCGTGGGGCAGGTGCCCGAATACATCCAGATGGTGACGCAGTGGTGCAAGCACTACACGCGCCTGCCCGTGATCGTGAAGCTCACGCCCAACATCACCGACGTGCGGCACCCCGCGTGCGCGGCGAAGGCGGGCGGGGCGGACGCGGTCTCGCTCATCAACACCATCAACTCCATCATGGGCGTGGACCTGGAGCGCATGGCCATGAGCCCCAGCACCGGCGGCTGGGGATCACACGGCGGCTACTGCGGGCCGGCCGTGAAGCCCATCGCGCTCAACATGGTGGCCGAGATCGCGCGCGACGCGCAGACGGCGGGCCTGCCCATCAGCGGCATCGGCGGCGTGAGCACCTGGCGTGACGCGGCGGAATTCATCGCGCTCGGCTGCGGCACGGTGCAGGTGTGCACGGCGGCGATGGTCTATGGCTTCAGGATCGTGCAGGACATGTGCGACGGCCTCTCCAACTTCATGGACGCGCACGGCTACGCGGCGATCGACGACCTCCGGGGCCGGGCCGTGCCGACGGTGAAGGACTGGAAGCAGCTCGACCTCAACCACGTGGACAAGGCCGTGATCCACCAGGAGTCCTGCATCCAGTGCGGCCGCTGCCACGTGGTCTGCGAGGACACCTCGCACCAGGCCATCACCTTCAGCAAGGAAGGCGGCGTGCGCCGCTTCGAGGTGAACGAGGCCGAGTGCGTGGGCTGCAACCTGTGCGTGTCGATCTGCCCGGTGCCCGAGTGCATCACGCTGCGCAGCCTCGCGCCCGGCGAGGTGGACGCGCGCACCGGGCGGGTGGTGACGGGCGAGTACGCCAACTGGACCACGCACCCGAACAACCCGAACCGTGCCGCGCCCGCCGCCGCGGCGGCCTGATGCCCCGGAGACCGCCATGACGCCCCCCTCCGCCACGCACGCCGCCAGTGCCGCCCGCGATCTCTGGAACGACGACCTCGCGCCCACGCAGGCACACCAGCGCACCTGGCGCTGGTACCACTTCGCCGCGCTGTGGATCGGCATGGTGATGTGCATCCCCGCCTACACGCTCGCGGCCAGCCTGATCGAGGGCGGCATGTCGTGGGGCCAGGCGGTGGGCACGGTGTTTCTGGGCAACCTGATCGTGCTGGTGCCCATGCTGCTCATCGGCCACGCGGGCGCGAAGTACGGCATCCCGTATGCGGTGCTGGCGCGCGCCTCGTTCGGCACGCGCGGGGCGAAGCTGCCCGCGCTGCTGCGGGCCCTCGTGGCCTGCGGCTGGTACGGCATCCAGACCTGGTTCGGCGGGATGATGATCTACACCCTGGCCGGCGTGCTCATCGGGCATCCCCTGGAGGGCGAGAAGATCGCGGGGCTGGGCATCAACGCGGGCCAGCTCGTGTGCTTCCTCGTGTTCTGGGCGATCCAGTTCTATTTCGTGGTGCACGGCATCGAATCGATCCGCAAGCTGGAGACCTGGACGGCGCCCTTCAAGATCGTGATCTGCTTCGTGCTGCTCTGGTGGGCCTGGGACAAGGCCGGCGGCTTCGGGCCCATCCTGCACCAGCCCTCGCAGTTCGCTCCGGGCGGCCCGAAGGCGGGGCAGTTCGCGGCCACGTTCTGGCCCTCGCTCACGGCCATGGTGGGCTTCTGGGCCACGCTCGCGCTGAACATCCCCGACTTCACGCGCTTTGCCAGATCGCAGCGCGACCAGGTGGTGGGCCAGGCCATCGGCCTGCCGGTCCCCATGGGCCTGCTGGCGGCGCTGGCGGTGTTCGTGACCTCGGCCACGGTGGTGATCTACGGCAAGGCGCTGTGGGACCCGGTGGACCTCGCGAGCCGCATGACTGGCGTGGCGGTGCTGGTGGCGCTCATCATCCTGCTGATCGACACGGTGAGCGTGAACCTCGCGGCCAACCTCGTGGGGCCGGCCTATGACTTCTCGGCGCTGAACCCCGCGCGCATCAGCTACCGCGCGGGCGGCTACATCACCGTGGGCATCGCGATCGCGATGATGCCGTGGAAGATCCTCGAATCCACCCAGGGCTACATCTTCACGTGGCTCATCGGCTATTCGGCGCTGCTCGGCCCCGTGGCGGGCATCCTGATGGTGGACTACTACCTCGTGCGGCGCACGCGGCTGGACGTGCCGGCGCTCTATGCGGAGACCGGCCCCTACGCCTACACCCGGGGCTGGAACCGGGTGGCCGTGGCCGCGTTCGCGCTGGGCGTGGCGCCCAACATTCCCGGCTTCCTCCACGCGGCTTTCCCCGCGAGTTTCCCCGGCGTGGGCGAGGTGTTCCGGCAGATCTACGCCTATGCCTGGTTCATCGGCCTGGCGATCGCGGCCGTGGTGTACCGCATCGGGATGGCCGGCCCTGCTGCCGCCGCGCGCGGGGCGGCCCCCCTTCAAGGAGAACGACGATGACTGCAGCCCTTCTGATCCGTGGCGGCACGGTGGTGAACGCCGACCGCGAGGAACGCGCCGACGTGCTCTGCGTGGACGGCCGCATCGCCGCCGTGGGCGCCGAGGCCGCCGCCCGGGCGCCGGCGGGCGCCGAGTCGATCGATGCCTCGGGCCAGTACGTCATGCCCGGCGGCATCGACCCGCACACGCACATGCAGCTGCCCTTCATGGGCACGGTGACCATGGACGACTTCTACACCGGCACGGCCGCGGGGCTGGCGGGCGGCACGACCACGATCATCGACTTCGTGATCCCCGACCCGCAGGAGCCGCTGATGGACGCCTACCGCAAATGGCGCGGCTGGGCCGAAAAGGCCGCCGCCGACTATTCGTTCCACGTGGCCGTGACGTGGTGGAGCGAGCGGGTGCACGCCGACATGGGCACGCTGGTGCGCGAGGAGGGCGTGAACAGCTTCAAGCACTTCATGGCCTACAAGAACGCCATCATGTGCGACGACGAGACGCTGGTGAACAGCTTCAAGCGCGCGCTGGAGCTGGGGGCCATGCCCACCGTGCACGCCGAGAACGGCGAGCTGGTCTATCTGCTGCAGCAGGAGGTGGCGAAGATGGGCATCACCGGCCCCGAGGGCCACCCGCTGGCGCGCCCGCCCATGGTGGAGGCCGAGGCGGCCAACCGCGCCATCGCCATCGCCGACGTGCTGGGCGTGCCGATTTACGTGGTGCACGTGAGCTGCGCCGAGGCGGCCGAAGCCATCGCCCGCGCGCGGGCGCGCGGCCAGCGCGTGTTCGGCGAGGTGCTGGCGGGCCACCTGCTGGTGGACGACAGCGTCTACCGCGACCCGGATTTCGCCACCGCCGCCGCGCACGTGATGAGCCCCCCGTTCCGCCCGCGCGCGGGCGGGCACCAGGAGGCGCTGTGGCGCGGCCTGCAGTCGGGCCAGCTCCACACCACGGCCACCGACCACTGCACCTTCTGCGCCGCGCAGAAGGCCATGGGCCGCGACAACTTCGCGAAGATCCCCAACGGCACCGGCGGCGTGGAGGAGCGCATGGCCGCGATCTGGGACGGCGGCGTGAACACCGGCCGCCTCACGCCCGGCGAGTTCGTGGCGATCACGTCCGCCAATGCCGCGAAGCTCTTCAACATCTACCCGCGCAAGGGCTTCGTGGGCGCGGGGGCCGATGCCGATCTCGTCGTCTGGGACCCGGAGGGCACCAAGACCTTCTCGGCGAAGACGCAGCACAGCAAGGGCGACTTCAACATCTTCGAGGGCCGCACCGTGCGCGGCATTCCCAGCCACACCGTCAGCCAGGGCCGCGTGGCGTTCGCCCGGGGCGAGTTGCGCGCCGAACGCGGCGCGGGCCGCTACGTGCCGCGCCCGGCCTTCGGCGCGAACTTCCAGGCCGTGCACAAGCGTGCGCAGGACCTGGCCCCCAGCGCCGTCGCGCGCGCCTGAGAACGAGGAGCCCTTCCATGGATACGACCCCCGTGAAGACCGACATCCGCCAGCTGCGCGTGAACGGCGAGCGCCTCTGGGATTCGCTCATGGAGCTGGCGCGGATCGGCGCCACCCCGAAGGGCGGCGTCTGCCGCCTCACGCTCACCGACCTGGACCGGCAGGGCCGCGACCTCGTCACGCGCTGGGCGCGCGAGGCGGGCATGTCCGTCACCGTGGACAAGATCGGCAACGTCTTCATGCGCCGCCCGGGCCGCGACGAGAGCCTGCCGCCCATCATGACCGGCAGCCACATCGACACCCAGCCCACGGGCGGCAAGTTCGACGGCAACTACGGCGTGCTGGCCGGCATCGAGGTGGTGCGCACGCTCAACGACCACGGCATCGAAACCGAGGCGCCCATCGAGGTGGCCTTCTGGACCAACGAGGAGGGCTCGCGCTTCGTGCCCGTGATGATGGGCTCGGGCGTGTTCGCGCGGGCCTTCACGCTGGAGCACGCCTACGCCGCCACCGACACCGAGGGCAAGACCGTCAAGGGCGAGCTGGAGCGCATCGGCTACGTGGGCGAGCAGGAGCCCGGCGACCACCCCATCGGCGCCTACTTCGAGACGCACATCGAGCAGGGCCCGGTGCTGGAAGACCACGGCAAGACCATCGGCGTGGTGACCGGCGTGCTCGGAATCCGCTGGTACGACTGCACCGTGACCGGCATGGAGGCGCACGCCGGCCCCACGCCCATGGCCTTGCGCCGCGACGCGCTGCAGGTGGCCGCGCGGCTCATGCAGGAGGTGGTGGCCTGCGCCCACCGCCACCCGCCGCACGGCCGCGGCACGGTGGGCATGGTGCAGGTGCACCCCAACAGCCGCAACGTGATCCCGGGGCAGGTGAAGTTCAGCATCGACCTGCGCAACGCCACCGACGAGGACTGCGAGCGCATGGACCGCGACATCCGCGGCGTGGCCGCGCGCCTGGAGGCCGAGGCGGGGCTGCCGATCCGCATCGACCCGGTCTCCAGCTACCCGGCCCAGCCCTTCCACGCCGAGTGCGTGCAGGCCGTCGGGCGCGCGGCACAGGCGCTGGGCTACTCGCACATGCCGGTCGTCTCCGGCGCGGGGCACGACGCCGTGTACATGGCGCGGCTGGCGCCGGCCGGCATGGTCTTCATCCCCTGCAAGGACGGCATCAGCCACAACGAGATCGAGGACGCCAAGCCCGAGGACATCACCGCCGGCTGCAACGTGCTGCTGCACGCCATGCTGGAGCGCGCCGGGCACTGATTTGCTCCTGAAAAAGGAGCAAACTATTCAGTGAATACGGCGACATGGCGGCGAAATGGCCGGCATGGGGCGCCGGGGAATGCAGAAGGGCGCCGACGGTGCGAGGGCGGTTACATCCACCCCACCACGGGCGGGTTGCGCAGGCCCCGGCGCGTTCATATCGTCACAAGCTTTGCCATTCCTTTCCTGTGGTGCCTTCCATGCCGACGACTGCCTTCCGCTTCCCTTCCCGCTCCTCCTCCGCTCCCGCCGTCCTGGGCGCCCTGGCCGCCGCGCTGCTGCTCGCGGGCTGCGAGACCACGAACATGCGCATGGGCAGCGCGGAGTCGAAGACGGTGGCCACGGGGGCGGCGGCCGGCGAGGCATCGGCCAACGCGAGCAGCGACCTGCAGCGCTGCGCGTCGCCGCTGGGCACGGTGTCGCTGGTGGAGAACCAGCAGGCGGGCTGGTACACGATCCTGCGCAATGAGTACCGGCTGCCGCCGACGTCGAACCTGCTGCGGCTGCTGATCCAGCAGTCGAACTGCTTCGTGGTGGTGGAGCGCAGCGCGGCGGGCATGGGGGCGATGAACCGCGAGCGGGCGATCATGCAGTCGGGCGAGATGCGCGGGGGCAGCAACTTCGGGCAGGGGCAGATGGTGGCGTCGGACTACGGCATGACGCCGGAGATCATTTTTTCCAACAGCGACGCGGGGGGC
>NZ_QLTA01000040.1 GCF_003269065.1 Paracidovorax anthurii | reverse complement strand
CACTGGGTACGGGCAGATCGTTGTCGCCCAGACTCAAGGACAGCTGCTGCACCACCTGCCACATCGGCAGTTGCCGATATAGCGACAAGCCGATGACCAGCCAGATGGCGTGCTCGGCTGGAAGCTTGCGCCTGCGGATGCTGGCCTTGCCGCTGGCGGCAAGGGCTTGGGTGATCCACTCGTTGTCGATCAACTGCGCCAACTCTCCCAGGCTATCGTTGGGGGCTTGTTGCAGGGTTTGGGTCAGGGTGTTTTCGAGCAGGCGCAAAGCAAAAAGGGAACGTGTTGCACACGTTCCCTTTTTAGCTCCCATCAGACTTCCAAGGGCTTATCTGACTGGCATTAGCCCGCCAGGGTGCATTCCTGGCGGGCTTTTTTTCGCGGTGACGGCCCGCCGGGCGGCGGGTGCTGCCGCCGCGGGAGGGGCTCAATGGTCGCCGCTGACGATGTCATGCGAGCGCGCGGCCGCGACGGCCTCGGCGCGCACCTGGTCACGGGCCACGGCTGGAGCGCGGCTGGACTGGCCGGAGAGCGCCAGCGGAGCAGGTACGTCGCTCCAGTCGCCGCTGTTGGGCAGGGTGCCGTTCTTGCGGGCGGCCACCAGGTCGGCGATCACGGCTTCGCGCGTCAGCGTGCTGGGGGCGCTGGCCGTGGCGGGATAGCCGGAGCCGTCGCCATCCGTGCGGGTATCCGCCTGGGCGGCGAAGGCGCTCAGGGAGAAGAGGGTGGCGGCGGCCAGGGCGAGGGGTTTGCGGTTCATGGTGTGTCCTTTCGGTCTGTCGTTCCGGAGCGTTGGGGAATGTCCGGGCAAGGCCGGCTTGCGTCCCTGGGGGTGCCGGTCTTGTCCTGCCTCGGTGAGCCCAACGAATCGCTCATCGATGGATGCGACTGTACGCAGGGTTAACCCCGAGAAAAACCATGGCGCTGGCAATGATTCATTCACGAAAATGAAATAATCAGGTTTCACTCCCCCACCTTCATTGCCGTCATGGATAGATTGCTGACCATGCGCGTCTTCCAGGCCGTGGCCGACGAAGGCGGGTTCGCGGTCGCCGCCCGAGCGCTCGACCTCTCGGCCGCCGCCGTCACCCGGCTGGTGGCCGACCTGGAGGCCCACGTGGGCGCGCGGCTGCTGCAGCGCACCACGCGGCGGGTGTCGCTGACCGAAGCGGGGGAGGCGTATCTGCTGCGGGTGCGCAGCATCCTGGCGGACGTGGACGAGGCATTCGCCGTGGCCCAGGCGCACACGTCCGAGATCGCGGGGGTGCTGCGGCTGCTGGCCCCGCCCGCGCTCGCGGTGCACATCCTGGCGCCGCTGGTGGCGGGCTTCCGGCAGGCCCATCCGCGCGTGACGCTGGAGATCCACGTCGATTCCTCGATCGATCCCCCGATCGGCGACTACGACGTGACCCTGCTCGGCGCCGACGAACGGTTCAATGCCAACATCATCGCGCGGCCCATCCTCTCCTTCGACGGCGTCATGTGCGCATCGCCCGAATACTTGCGGGTGCACGGCGTGCCGCAGGTGCCCGAGGACCTGGCGCGCCACCAGTGCCTGCTGTGGCGCCACTCCGAGGTGCGGCCCGGCGTGGTGCGCCTGATCGAACCCGGCGAGGGCGGGCGGGTGGTGGAGGTGGCGGTACAGCCCGTGTGCGTGGCCAACCATACCGACACGCTGCTGCGCGCCACGCTCGATGGGGCAGGCATCAGCCCGCAGCCGCTGGAGCTGGCCGCGCCGCACCTGCGCAGCGGCCGCCTCGTGCGCGTGCTGGCCCCGTGGACGACCGGGCGCTTCACGCTCTATGCCGCCTTGCCGAGCCGCAAGTTCATGCCCGCGCGCACGCGGGCGTTCCTGGATTTCATGGGCCAGCGCACGCGGCGCTCCATCGAAGAGGCGATGCAGACGCCGCCAGCCTCCCCGGATTGAGACGGGCGCGCGTCCAGCCGGTCAGGGCGCTGCCGGCGGGGCGGGGGCCAGGAAGCTGTTCTGCCGCCAGCCCTCGTACACCGTTACCGCGACGGCATTGGAGAGATTCAGGCTGCGCTGGCCCGGCAGCATGGGCAGGCGCAGGCGCTGCGTGGGCGGGAAGGTGTCGCGCAACTCGGGCGGAAGCCCCCGGCTCTCGGCGCCGAACACGAACCAGTCTCCGGGCACGAAAGTGGTTTCGTACACCGTCTGCAGCCCGTGCGTGGTCATCGCGAAGATGCGTTCGGGATCGGGTTGCGCGTCGCGCAGGAAGGCGGTCCAGCCCGCATGCTGCACGACCTCCGCGTACTCGTGGTAGTCGAGCCCGGCGCGTTTCATGAGCTTGTCTTCCATCGAGAAGCCCAGCGGCTCCACGAGGTGGAGGGTGCAGCCCGTATTGGCCGCCAGCCGGATGATGTTGCCGGTGTTGGGCGGGATCTCCGGCTCGACGAGGACGATGTGGAACATGAGAACTATTGTGTGTTGCGCCGCCGCGGTGGAATGCGGGGTGGCTCCCCAGTTCGTAAACGGAAGTTACGAAGCGTGGCGATGATCGCACCAAATATTCATTCCGTGCCCGTGCGGGCCAGTGCGATCGCGCCCACCCCGGCGGCGCCGGCTTCGCGCAGCACGGTGGCGGCCGCATGCAGGGTGGCCCCGGTGGTCATCACATCGTCCACGAGCACGATCCGCCGGCCGGCCACGCGGCCGATGCGGGCGGGCTCCACCGCGAACGCGCCCCGCAGATTGCGCAGGCGTTCGGCGCGCGGCAGGCTGCTTTGCGCCGCGCCGGCCCGCAGGCGCAGCAGGGTGCGCGGGTCCGCCGCGGCGGGCGCCAGGGCGCGCGCCAGCAGGGCCGACTGGTTGAACCCGCGCTCGCGCATGCGCTGCGGCGCCAGGGGGATGGGCATGACGGCATCGGCCGCGTCGAGCAGCGGCTCCGCCCCGGGGGCGCTGCGCAGCAACAGGGCCAGCGCGCCGGCCCAGCCGGGGTCGCCGTGGAACTTGAACTCGGACAGGATGCCCGACCAGGGGTAGCCATAGTCCACGGCGGCGATGCAGGCATCGAGCGCGGGCGGATGCTTCAGGCACTGGCCGCATTGGCGCACGTCGCCGGGGACCGGCAGCGCGCAGGTGGCACAGCGGGCGCGCGGCTGCGCGAACCGCGCCGCGCAGGCATCGCACACGCGCCGCGCCGGCCACGCGCGGCAGACGGCGCACTGGCTGGGCACGGCCCGGGCGGTGGAGGCGAGCCAGCCCGATATCCCCGAGATCCACGGTTTCCACATCGGCTCAATATACTGCGCGACCTGTTTCCCGTCGCCCCGATGCCAGAGCCTTCCGACCACCAGCGCCCCCCCACGATCGATCCGGCCGCCGCCGCGCGCTGGCATGGGGCCGCGTCTGCCGCGTCTCCCTGGCTGCACGAGGAGGTGGCCCGCCGCATGGAGGACCGATTGCAGTGGATCCGCGAGGCCCCGGCCGCGTGGGCGGACTGGGACCCGGTGCGCGGTGGCCTGCAGGGCCACGCGCTGGTGGCGCAGCGCTATCCGGGCGCGGCCTGCTGGATCGCCGAGACCGCGCCCCGGCGCGAGCCCGTGGCGCGCAGGGCTTTGGAGCGGCCCTGGTGGAGCCCGGGGCGGTGGTCCGCCGGCGCCCCCCGCTTCGGCGTGCCGCCCGACGCGGGCGTGCAGATGCTCTGGGCGAACATGGCCCTGCACGCGGCGGCCGATCCGCAGGCGCTCATCGGCCGCTGGCACCGGGCCCTGTCGGTGGACGGCTATCTGATGTTCTCCTGCCTGGGGCCCGACACCGTGCGCGAACTCCATGGCCTGTATGCCGAACTGGGCTGGCCCCCGGCCGGCCATTCCATGACCGACATGCACGATTGGGGCGACATGCTGGTCCAGGCAGGCTTCGCGGAGCCCGTGATGGACATGGAGCACATCACCCTCACGTTCGCCACGCCGCAGCGGCTGCTGCAGGAGCTGCGCGATCTGGGGCGCAACCTGCACCCCGGGCGCTTCCCCGCGCTGCGGGGCCGCCGCTGGCGGCAGCGGCTGGAGCAGGCGCTGGGCGAGCGCCTCGCGAGCCCGCGGGATGGCGGCCCGTTGGCGCTGACGTTCGAGATCATCTACGGGCATGCCTTCAAGCCCGCGCCGCGCATGAAGGTGAGCGAGAGCAGCGCCGTGTCCCTGCAGGACATGCGCGCGATGCTGCAGCAGGGGCGGCCGGCCGGGCGCCAGCCATAACGCGGCGTTGTTGCGGAGTAGGTGCGACGCTGATGCGGTGTTGACGGGGCGCGGCGGGGTTTTCCCTCGGCCGCGCGGCGCGGGGGCGGATTCACCGCACGATACAATTTCAGGCCATGCGCCACGCCGACGCATGGCATGGCGGATGCCGTTTTCCCTGCTGTCCGCCGGTCCAAGGGCGCTGCGGCAGGCCTGCTCCGCCGAGCCCGACGATGCGGCCCGATGCCCTTGCGGCGCGGGCCTGTCGCCGCCCTGTCGCTCCCCCGCCTCCCTCCGTCTCATGGTTTGTACGGGGCCGGGCCGCAGATGGCGCCGCGGCTATTGCAATCGCGCCACGGGGACGGCATGCTGCGCGATGCAGGGCCTGCCTTCCGCGCGGCGGCGGGGCCGGCGAGAGGACAGGAGACACCCGCGCGGCGCTGCCGGTGCCGCGCATTCGATGACACCGGGTTCATGCGGAATCCGGAGCGCGCGGCCACGAGACCGCCGCGCCCCGGCTGTTGGAATCCGCATGGCCCTGGGCCGCGCCCGACCCCACGCGGGCGCGCCCGGGGAAAAGGTTGACTGAGGCTGAGAAGTGAGAACCATGAAGAAAAGCATTTCCAACAAGCTGGCTTCTTTGCTGCTGCCGTGCGCTGCATGGGTGGGCACCGTCGCGCATGCCGTGCAGGATCTTCCGGGCGGCCCGGCCGTCAATCAGCTCAATCTCGCGCCCCCCGTCACGCGCATCGCCGAGGAGCAGCACTTCCTGCACTGGATGATGCTCATCATCTGCACGCTGATCTTCGTCGCCGTGTTCGCGGTGATGTTCTATTCGATCTGGAAGCACCGCAAGTCCAAGGGCGCCAAGCCCGCCAACTTCCACGAGTCGGTTACGGTCGAGGTGGTCTGGACCATCGTGCCGTTCATCATCGTGATCCTCATGGCGCTGCCGGCCACCAAGGTGCTCGTGGCCCAGAAGGACACCACCAACGCCGACCTCACGGTGAAGGTCACGGGCTACCAGTGGAAGTGGGGCTACGACTACATCAATGGCGAGGGGCAGGGGCTGGCCTACATCTCCACCCTCGACAGCAGCCACCGGCGGCTTTCCGACAGCGGTAAGGTCGCCAATGCGCCCCCCGACTACCTGCTGAAGGTGGACAACCCCCTCGTCGTGCCCGTGGGCAAGAAGGTGCGGGTGATCACCACCGCCAACGACGTCATCCACTCCTTCATGGTGCCGGCCTTCGGCATCAAGCAGGACGCGATCCCCGGCTTCGTGCGCGACACCTGGTTCCGCGCCGATAAGGTGGGCGACTACTACGGCCAGTGCGCCGAGCTGTGCGGCAAGGAGCATGCCTACATGCCCATCCACGTGAAGGTGCTCTCCGCCGCCGACTACACGCAATGGGTGGCCGAAGAGAAGAAGAAGGCCGCGGCGAAGGCCGACGATCCCAACAAGGTCTGGACCCTGCCCGACATCCTGGCGCGCGGCGAGAAGGTCTATGCCGCCAACTGCGCCGCCTGCCACCAGGCCAGCGGCAAGGGCGCGGGGCCGATCAAGCCGCTGGACGGCTCGGCCATCGTCAAGGACGAAGACCACGCCAAGCAGATCCACATCGTGCTCAAGGGCGCCGCCAACGGCGCCATGCCCTCCTGGGCGCAACTGAGCGACACCGACCTCGCTGCCGTGGTGAGCTACACGAAGAACGCCTGGTCCAACAAGACCGGCCAGATCGTCCAGCCCTCGGAAATCGTGGCCCAGCGCGGCAAGTGAGCGGCACATCCGTTCCAGGCACATCCTGAGCAGAACAGCTTGAAAAGATTGAGGAACCCGACATGAGCGCAGTTCTCGACAACACCGGCCATGCCGCCGGCCACGCGCAAGACCATCATGGGGACGACCATGGGCACCACGGCCCCACCGGCTGGCGCCGCTGGGTGTTCGCCACCAACCACAAGGACATCGGCACGCTCTACCTGCTGTTCTCGTTCACCATGCTCATGGTGGGCGGGGTGCTCGCGCTGCTGATCCGCGCCGAGCTGTTCCAGCCCGGCCTGCAGCTCGTGAACCCGGAGCTGTTCAACCAGCTCACCACCATGCACGGGCTCATCATGGTGTTCGGCGCGATCATGCCGGCCTTCGTGGGCTTCGCGAACTGGATGATCCCGCTGCAGATCGGCGCCTCCGACATGGCGTTCGCGCGCATGAACAACTTCAGCTTCTGGCTGATGATCCCCGCGGCCATCATGCTGGTGACCTCGTTCTTCATGCCGGGCGGCGCACCGGCCGCGGGCTGGACGCTCTACGCGCCGCTCACGCTGCAGATGGGCCCCTCGATGGATGCCGGCATCTTCGCCATGCACATTCTGGGCGCGTCGTCCATCATGGGGTCGATCAACATCATCGTGACCATCCTGAACATGCGCGCTCCGGGCATGACGCTCATGAAGATGCCGATGTTCTGCTGGACCTGGCTCATCACCGCCTACCTGCTGATCGCCGTGATGCCCGTGCTGGCCGGTGCGATCACCATGACGCTCACCGACCGCCATTTCGGCACCAGCTTCTTCAACCCCGCGGGCGGCGGCGACCCGGTGATGTACCAGCACATCTTCTGGTTCTTCGGCCACCCCGAGGTGTACATCATGATCCTGCCGGCCTTCGGCATCATCAGCCAGATCGTGCCGGCCTTCAGCCGCAAGAAGCTCTTCGGCTATGCCTCGATGGTGTATGCCACCTCGTCCATCGCCATCCTGTCGTTCATCGTGTGGGCGCACCACATGTTCACCACGGGTATGCCGGTCACGGGACAGCTCTTCTTCATGTACGCCACGATGCTGATCTCCGTGCCTACGGCCGTGAAGATCTTCAACTGGATCGCCACCATGTGGCGCGGCTCCATGACCTTCGAGACGCCCATGCTGTTCGCCGTGGGCTTCATCTTCGTGTTCACGATGGGCGGCTTCACGGGGCTCATCCTCTCGATGGCGCCCATCGACATCCAGCTGCAGGACACCTACTACGTGGTGGCCCACTTCCACTACGTGCTGGTGGCGGGCTCGCTCTTCTCGATGTTCGCGGCCTACTACTACTGGGCACCGAAGTGGACCGGCGTGATGTACAGCGAGGCGCGCGGCCGCATCCACTTCTGGGGCTCGCTCATCACCTTCAACGTCACCTTCTTCCCGATGCACTTCCTGGGCCTCGCGGGCATGCCGCGCCGCTATGCCGACTATCCGATGCAGTTCGCCGACTTCAACATGGTCGCTTCCATCGGGGCCTTCGGCTTCGGGCTGATGCAGGTGTATTTCTTCCTGGCCGTCGTGCTGCCCGCCATGCGTGGCAAGGGCGAGCCGGCGCCCCAGCGCCCATGGGAGGCCGCCGAGGGCCTGGAGTGGGAAGTGCCGTCGCCCGCGCCTTTCCATACCTACGAAACCCCGCCCAAGCTTGATGCCTCCGCGACGCGCGTGATCGGCTGATACACGGCGACGACGAACACCGCGAGAACCCGGAATGACCCCTCCCGACCGGAAAAAGGCCAACCTGCGCATGGGGCTCATCCTGGCGAGCATCGCGGTGGCGTTCTTCGTGGGTTTCATGGTCAAGATGGCTTGGAAGCTATGAGGCCCCCCCTGAGTCGCTTCGCGCCTTCCCCCTCGAAGGGGGCGACGCCCGTGACCCGGCCGAGCCGGTTCCACGGCGTCTGCTGGCGTGGCCTGCTCCGCGGCCATCGGACGGGCGAGGGCGCGCCAGCTTCCTGCGGCGCGCGGGTTGCGCAGTACCGGGAGACACTCCGATGAGCCTGCGCCGCGAGAACGTGAAGATGGTGGGCAAGCTGGCCGTGATCTCGGCCGGCATGTTCGCCTTCGGGTACGTGCTCATCCCGATCTACAAGCACATCTGCGAGGTCACGGGCATCAACATCCTGTCGCTCTCGGAGCGGCAGGTGCCGGGCAACGGCGTGGCGGGCCGCGACGTGAAGGTGCCCGCCAACACGCAGGTGGACACGAGCCGCACCATCACGGTCGAGTTCGATGCCAACGCCCGGGGCCCCTGGGACTTCAAGCCCGCGCGGCATTCGATGCAGGTGCACCCGGGCGAGCTGACGACGGTGATGTACGAGTTCCAGAACATCCAGAACCGCCGCATGGCCGCGCAGGCCATCCCGAGCTATGCGCCCCGGCAGGCCGCCGCGCATTTCAACAAGCTCGAATGCTTCTGCTTCAACCAGTACACCCTGGAGCCCGGCGAGAAGCGCGAGTGGCCCGTGGCCTTCGTGATCGACCCGAAGCTGCCCAGGGACGTGACCACGATCACGCTCTCCTACACGTTCTTCGAGGTGGGCGGCAAGGTGCCGGCGGCGCCGGCCACCGTGTCCGCAGCCCCGCAGGCGGGCCGGGAGGCGGGATCGTGAGCGGCCCGGCGCACGCGCGCGAAGGCTCGCTGTGGCGCACGGTGCGCGCGGTGGCATGGTCGCTGCTGGGCATCCGCAAGGGCGCCGAGTACCAGCGGGACACGGAGCGCATCAATCCGCTGCACATCATCGTGGTGGGGCTGGTGGCGGTGCTGCTGCTCGTGGGCGGCCTCATCGGGCTCGTGCACTGGGTGGTGTGACGCGGTGCGGGCGCGCGGAGCAGGACAAGGCGAGACAAGCAGGCAGGACAACCGAGAGAAGAAGGAAACAGGAGCTAAGCAATGAGTGCATCAACCCCGCATGGCACCACGCCGTACTACTACGTGCCCGCCGAGTCGCGCCATCCGGTCATGGCGGCGGCCGGCCTGTTCTTCGTCATCCTCGGCGCGGGCCAGTGGATCAATGGGCACGAGTGGGGCAAGTATTCGCTGTTCCTCGGCCTCGCGTGGTGGCTGTTCGTGCTCTACCAGTGGTTCCGCGATGCGGTGCGCGAGAGCGAGGGAGGGCTCTACAGCCACAGGATCGACCTCTCGTACCGCTGGAGCATGAGCTGGTTCATCTTCTCGGAGGTGATGTTCTTCGGCGCGTTCTTCACGGCGCTGTGGTGGGCACGATCGCATTCCGTGCCGGCGCTGGGCAGCCTCGACAACGCGCTGCTCTGGCCCGACTTCAAGGCCGTGTGGCCCAGCATGGCCGCCGGCACCACGGCCTCGCCCGCGGGCATCGTGGAGCCGTTCCAGACCGTGGGGCCCTTCTGGCTGCCCACCATCAACACGGCCCTGCTGCTCACCTCCGGCGTGACGCTCACCATCGCGCACCATGCGCTGCGCGAGAACCACCGCGGCCGCACGATCGGCTTCATGTGGGCCACGGTGATCCTGGGCTTCGTGTTCCTGTGCGTGCAGGGCTACGAGTACTACCACCTCTACACCGACCTGAACCTCAAGCTCAACTCGGGTGTCTTCGGCTCCACGTTCTTCATGCTCACGGGCTTCCACGGCTTCCACGTCTTCGTGGGCATGCTCATGCTGTTCTTCATCACGCTGCGCCTGCAGAAGGGCCACTTCACCGCCGAGCGGCACTTCGGGTTCGAGGGTGCCGCGTGGTATTGGCACTTCGTGGACGTGGTGTGGCTGGGCCTGTACGTTCTGGTCTATTGGCTTTGAGAGCCTGGGCGCCGCGGTGCGCGCGGGGCCTTGAAGGTCCCGCATCCATGAAGCAGAAAGCGCCCTCGCGGCGCTTTTTTCATGTGTGCATGGTGCGGCGGGAAGGCGTCAGCGTGTGGCAGGCAGCCCCGTGGGCTGGATGTAGCCCAGCTTCCAGGCGGCGAGCAGGCAGAGAAAGAGCAGAATGGACAGGCCCACGCGCACGGCCAGGGCCCGGGCCATGTGCCGGCCGCGGGCCTTGTCGTCGCGGCCGGTGCGCATCATGAAAAAGAGCGCCGACGCGAGGCTTGCCAGAATGGCCGCGAAGGCCAGCACCACGACGTATTTCATGGAGACCATTATCCCCCCCGCCTCCGAGACATTCGCGCGCAGCCTCCGGGACTGGCGGTTCTGGTGCATCGCCGTGGCGGCGATCGCGGCCATGGCCGCCACCGCGGCGCTCGGCCGCTGGCAGCTCGCGCGGGCGGCGCAGAAGCTGCAGTGGCAGGCCACCATCGATGCCCGCCAGGCCGAGCCGCCCGTGCCGCCGCAGGCCTGGGGGGCGCTGGTGGACTCCGCGGCCGCCGGGGAGGCCGCCTCGTCGGTGCAGGGGCCTGGGGAGGCCGGGGCCGCCTCGCCGCTGCTGCACCGCCGCACCGTGCTGCGGGGCCGCTGGCTCGCCGCGCACACGGTCTTTCTCGACAACCGCCAGATGCAGGGGCGGCCCGGGTTCTTCGTGCTCACGCCGCTGCAACTGGCGCCCGGTGCTTCCGGTGCGCAGGGCCCCGTGGTGCTGGTCCAGCGTGGCTGGGTGCCCCGGAACTTCCAGGACCGCGCGCGCGTGCCCGAGATTCCCGCGCCGCCGGGCGAGGTCGAGGTGCGGGGCCGCATCGCCGCGCCGCCGTCGCGGCTCTACGAGCCCGGTGGCACCGCCGCCCCCGTGGCCGGCGAGGGGTCTTCTCCCATCCGGCAGAATCTCGACCTTGCAGCCTACCGGGCCGAAACGGGGCTCGCCCGGCTCGCGCCGCTCACGGTGCTGGAGACGGGCCCCGCCGAGGGCGCGCTGCTGCGCGACTGGCCCGCCATCGATACCGGTGTCGCCAAGCATTACGCCTACGCCTTCCAATGGTTCGGGCTCTGTGCCCTCGTGGCAATCCTCTATGTCTGGTTCCAAATCGTCCGACGCTTCCTTCGCCCACGCCGCCAGCCTGCCGCCTGAGCCCGCCGATCCCGGCGGGTCGCATCCGCTGGGCCTGACGGTGCACAGCCTGCCGGCCGCGGGCGATGCGGTCGAGGCCCTGGAGTCGCGCGCGCGGCAGGGCCGCTGGAAGATGCTGGGCGTGCTGCTGGTGTGCGCGGCGCCGGTGATCGCGTCGTATTTCACCTATTACGTCGTGCGGCCGGAAACGCGGCACAGCTATGGCGAACTCATCGAGCCGCAGAGGGCCGTGCCGCCGGCCCTGGCGGCGACGGCGCTGGACGGCACGGCGGGCACGCTGGGCCAGCTCCAGGGCCAGTGGCTGCTGGTGAGCGTGGCGCCCGGCGGGTGCGACGGGATGTGCCAGAACCACCTCTACCTGCAGCGCCAGCTGCGCGAGAGCCTGGGCAAGGACAAGGACCGCATGGACTGGGTCTGGCTCGTCACGGACGGCGCCACGCCGCCCGAGGCAATCCGGCCCGGCCTGCGCGATGCCATCGTGCGCCGGGTGGACCCGCAGGCGCTGGCCCAGTGGCTCGCGCCGCAGCCGGGCCACATGCTCTCCGAGCATCTTTTCGTGGTGGACCCGATGGGCCACTGGATGATGCGCTTTCCCGCCCGCCTGGACGCGGCGGGCGCGGCCAAGGCCAAGCGCGACCTGGCGCGGCTCATGCGGGCCTCGGCCTCGTGGGACCAGCCCGGCCGCCCGGAGGCGCAGCCATGAACGCCGCGCAGCCGCTCTACGATTTCGCGCCGCTGGCCGAGCTGATGCTGCTGGGCGTGGTGATCGCGCTCGGCCCCCTGGCCTGGGTGGGGTGGCGCAACCGCCATGGCACGCCGGTGCGCCGCTGGCAGGCGCTGGCGGTGCTCACGCTGTTCCTCACCTTCGATCTCGTGCTGTTCGGGGCCTTCACGCGGCTCACCGATTCCGGCCTGGGCTGCCCGGACTGGCCGGGCTGCTACGGCAACGCCAGCCCGGTGGGTGCGCACGCGGAGATCTCCGCCGCGCAGCAGGCCATGCCCACGGGCCCCGTCACGCACCGCAAGGCCTGGGTGGAGATGATCCACCGCTACCTCGCCTCCAGCGTGGGCGTGCTCATCATCGTGCTCACGGCGAGCGCCTGGTGGCAATGGCGGCGCGCACGGCGGGAGGGCGGAGCCCCCGGCCACGGCGTGGCCGTCAGCCCCTGGTGGCCCACGGCCACGCTGGTCTGGGTGTGCCTGCAGGGGGCGTTCGGCGCGTGGACGGTCACCATGAAGCTCTTCCCCGCCATCGTCACCCTGCACCTCATCGGCGGCATCGTGCTGCTGGCGCTGCTGTGCGTCCAGGCGGTGCGGCAGACCCAGGCGTCCCGGGGCGAGGCGCCCGTGGCGGTCTCGCGCGGCCTGCGGACGCTGATGGCGGCGACGGCCCTGCTGGTGGGCCTGCAGGTGGTCCTGGGCGGTTGGGTGAGCACCAACTATGCCGTGCTGGCCTGCACCACGTTCCCGACCTGCCAGGGCAGCTGGTGGCCCGACATGGACTTCGCGCAGGGTTTCGAGATCTGGCGGCCGCTGGGCCTGCTGCAGGACGGCAACCACATCGGCTTCGCGGGCCTCACGGCCATCCACTATGCGCACCGGCTCGCGGCCTATGTCGTGCTGGCGGCCCTCGCGCTGCTGGCATGGCGCCTGCGCCGCGCCGGCGTGCTGCCGGCGCCGGCGCGCTGGCTGGCGGGGCTGGCGGCGATGCAGTTCGCCACCGGCCTGTCCAACGTGGTGCTCGACTGGCCCCTGATGGCGGCCGTGCTCCATACCGGCGGCGCCGCCGCGCTGGTGGTGGTGCTCACCTGGGCGCTCACCGCGAGCCGGGCCATCACCGCCAGAGACAATATGTCCATCCCCCGGCCGGCGCAGATCGCCCCGGGCGCCCCGAGAATTTCGTCCCCATGAGTGCCGCTTCCGCTCCCGCCGCTGCCCGCGCGGTGCCCTCCCGCTTCGCCCAGTTCTACGCGCTCACCAAGCCGCGCGTGGTCCAGCTCATCGTCTTCTGCGCCTTCATCGGCATGGTGCTGGCCGTGCCCGGCATGCCGAGCGCGGCCCAGTGGCTGCGCATGGGCGTGGCCTGCCTCGGGATCTGGCTCGTCGCCGGTGCCGCGGCGGCCTTCAACTGCCTCGTGGAGCAGCACATCGACGCGAAGATGAAGCGCACGGCCTGGCGCCCCACGGCCAAGGGCGAGCTGTCCAACGCGCAGACGCTGGCGTTCTCGGCGCTGCTGTGCCTGGCCGGCTCCATCGTGCTCGGCGTGTGGGTGAATGCGCTCACGATGTGGCTGACCTTCGCCACCTTCGTGGGCTACGCGGTCATCTACACGGTGGTGCTCAAGCCGCTCACGCCCCAGAACATCGTGATCGGCGGCGCCTCGGGCGCAATGCCGCCGGTGCTGGGCTGGTCGTCCATCGCGGGCAGCGTGGGGCCGGAGCCGCTGATCCTGTTCCTCATCATCTTCCTGTGGACGCCGCCGCACTTCTGGGCGCTCGCGCTCTACCGCGTGGAGGATTACCGCAAGTCGGGCCTGCCCATGCTGCCGGTCACCCACGGCAACGAGTTCACGCGGCTGCAGGTCTTCCTCTACACGCTGATCCTGTTCGCGGGCTGCCTCATGCCGTTCGTCTACGGCATGAGCTCGTGGATCTACCTGGCCGCGGCCGTGGTTCTGAGCGCGGGCTTCTGCGCCTACGGCTTCCGCCTGTGGCGCAACTACTCGGACGCGCTTGCGCGCAAGACCTTCCGTTTCTCCCTCATCCATCTCAGCCTGCTGTTCGCGGCGCTGCTGGTGGACCACTACGTACTCTGATCCGCCATGGCGATGAACAAACGAGATGCCCTCAAAAGCGTGGCTGCCTGCGCCCTGTTCGCGGGGGCGGGCGGGCTGCTGGCCGGCTGTTCCAGGCAGGCGCCCGCCTTCCAGGGCGTGGACATCACGGGCGCCGAATACGCGCGCGACCTGCCGCTGCCCGACCACAACGGCCAGCAGCGCCACCTCAAGGACTTCGCGGGCAAGGTCGTGGTGGTGTTCTTCGGCTTCACGCAGTGCCCAGATGTTTGCCCCACCTCCATGGTGGAGCTGGCCGAGGTCAAGCGCGCCCTCGGCGCCGACGGCGACCGCCTGCAGGGCCTTTTCGTCACGGTGGACCCGGAGCGCGACACGCCCGAGGTGCTCAAGGCCTACATGGCCAATTTCGACCCCACCTTCCTCGCGCTGCGCGGCACGCCCGAGCAGCTCGCCGCCGTCGCCAAGGATTTCAAGATCTACTACAAGAAGGTGCCCGGCAAGACCCCCACGAGCTACACCATGGACCACTCGGCCGGCAGCTACGTGTACGACCCGGCCGGCCGCCTGCGGGTGTACCACCGCTACGGCAGCGGCGCGCAGGCGCTCGTCGCCGACGTGAAGGCGCTGCTGCAAGAATCGGCCTGATAACGGTTTTGCAATCAAAGAGAGAACAAGGCGCGAAGCTGCAGACAGTGCAGCAGCACGGCAAAGCGAAGCAACGCCGTTATCTCTTTGATTGCGAAGCTGTATGAGGCCCGTTCGCCGCGCGGCCGCGAAAGGCCGGTGGCTCTGCCATCGCACTCCGGGCGGAACGGCGTGGCGGCGCGGGGCGATGGCGGCCGGCGCCTCATGCCCGGGCCGCGGCGGCTCCCGATGCCAGGGGCCCGTGGGCCCGGGCCGGCCGCAGCGTGGAGGGCAGGCCGATGTCCCTGAGCGGCACGGCCGGGATGGCCGGCGCCATGGCGGCGGGAGCGTGCGGGCCGGCCTGGCCGGCCAGCAGCGCCATCAGCGGGCCGCGCGCGATGGCGCAGTGCCAGCGGTCGTGCCGCACCACCGCCCCCTGCTGGGCGAGCTGCGCGAGGCAGCGCGCGATGGTTTCCCGCGTCGTGGCGAGCAGCGACGCGAGCACCGTGTGCGTGGGCAGCCGCACGAGCGTGCTGCGCTGCAATTGCGCCAGCTGCAGCAGCGCGCTGGCGAGTTGCGCCGTCACCCCGCGCATGCGCATCAGGCCCGACCAGTCCGCCAGGCGGGCGCGGGCCTGCGCTTCCTCGCGCAGCAGCGCCTGCAGGAACTCCGCGCCCCCGCCGCCCAGGCGCAGCAGCGGCTCCACCGGCACCTCGCACAGCCGGCCTTCCATCACGGCCACCCAGGTCAGGTCCTCGGGCGTGCCCAGCAGGGCCCCGGTGCCCAGTGCCTGCCCGCAGCCCGCCATCGCCACGGGCCGCTCCACCTGATCGGGGCCTCCGCGCTGCAGCAGTGCCGTGCCGACCTTGACAACCGCCACGCTGGAGGCCACCTCGCCCTGGCGCTGCAGAACCTCGCCCTTGCGGAACCGCCGCTCCACCCGCAGCGCCGCCCAGGTCGCGCGGGACGCGTCGCCCTGGCGGCCCACCAGGCACTGCCGGCGGCTGGAGCATTCGTTGCAGGTCTTGCGGTCTGGGTCGGGGAGGGTCATGGAGAGGCCGTTGGGAAGGGGTGAGAAGGGGTTTTGAAGCCGGATCGCCGTCATGTCGCCGAAAAATCTACTTGAGTAGCTATTGTTTTTGTAGCGTTCGGCGGAAGGCGACGGTGGACCGCAGGGGCGGCCCATCCGCGGCCCGGGCGGCCGCGGCGCCGCGTCACGTGTGCATGGAGGGGCTCTCCGGGTCTTCAAGATCCCCGGAGTCTGCCGGTGCCCGGGGCCGGGGGGCATGATCTACATCAACGCCGGAGGCTCCCGGCGTGTGGCGCCCGCGCGGTCCCGCACGCCCAGCCCATGGCGGGCCGGGGGCAGGCCGCCGCGCAGCCGTCCCGGGGAGGGGCTTCGCGGCGGAGGACGGGGGAGGCGGTGCCCGCCGCTACTCGGCGCGGATGTTCTGGGCGCGGATCACGCGCTCCATCTGGGCGGTGTCCGCCTCGATGCGGTGGGCGAGGCCCTCGGCCGAGGTGCCCACCACCTGCCATCCCTGCTGGAAGAGCTTCTCGCGCACATCCGGCGTGCGGGCGATCTCGGCGATCAGGGCCGAGAGCCGGGCCTGCACGGCCGCCGGCATGCTCGCGGGCGCGGCGAACGCGTTCCAGATCTCCAGCCGGAAGTCCTTGACGCCCGCCTCGCCGAGGCTGGGCACGCCCGGCACGAGCGTGCTGCGCCCGGAGGACGTCACGCCGAGCAGCCGCAGCCGGCCCGTGCGCTCCTGCGACAGCGCGAGGGCGGGCGGCAGCAGCGCCATCTGCAGCTGCCCGCCCAGCATGGCGGTGGCCACCTGCGGATAGCCGGGGTAGGGCACGTGCACGGGGGCGATGCCCGTGCGCGCCTTCAGCAGCTCGGTGCCCAGGTGGCCGACGGTGCCCACGCCGGGGGTGCCGTAGCTCCACCGGTTGCCGGCCTGCCGGGCGGCCTCCAGGAAGGCTCGCGCGTCCGCCTGCGCCGGCAGGCCGGGCTGGGCCGCCGGCACGGTCAGCACCAGGGGGGACACCCCTACGAGGCTCAGCGGCGCGAGGTCCTTGCGCGGGTCGTAGGGGATGGCCGGATTGAGGAGCTTGGCGATCGTCAGGTTGCCGTTGATGAACAGCCCGATCGTGTGCCCGTCGGTGGCCTTGGCCACCGCATCTGCGCCGATGTTGCCCCCGGCGCCGACCTTGTTTTCCACGATCACCGGATGCCCGAGGGCCTGGGCGAGTGGCTCCGAGAACGTGCGCGCGGTGAGGTCCGGCGACGATCCCGGCGGAAAGCCCACGATGATGCGCAGCGGCTTGGCGGGCCAGCCGGGCGTGGCCTGCGCCGTGCCGGGCACGGTCTGCGCTGCCGCCCAGCCGCCCGCACCCCAGAGGGCCAGGCCGGCGAGCGCCGTGCGGCGGGACAGGGGACGGGTCGGGGCGGGGCGGTGGGTCATGGCGTGGAGCGCCGGCCGAAAAGGGGCGCAAAAAAGAAAAAGGGCGCGCAACCCGCAAGGGTTGCGCGCCCGGATTATCGCCACGCGCCGTTGCAATACCGTGGCACGGAATGGGCGAGGGGGCTCAGGCGTATTCGGCCAGGGCCTTCTTCATCTTCTTCATCGCGGCGACCTCGATCTGGCGGATGCGCTCGGCGCTTACGCCGTACACGGCCGCCAGCTCGTGCAGCGTCATGCCGCCGGAGCCGTCGTCGTTCACCTTGAGCCAGCGTTCCTCGACGATGCGGCGGCTGCGCTCGTCCAGGGCAGAGAGCGCCGTGGCGATGCCGTCGGTGGCCAGCACGTCGCGCTGGCGCGATTCGATCATCGCCGTGGGCTCGTGGGTGCCGTCCGCCAGGTAGGCGATGGGGCCGTAGGCCTGCTCGCCGTCATCGGAGGGGGACGGGTCCAGCATCACGTCGCCGCCGGAGAGGCGCGTCTCCATCTCGATGACTTCCTCTCGCTTCACGTTGAGCTGCCGGGCCACCACGTCGATTTCCTGCTCGGACAGCGTGTCGCGGTGCGTGCCGGCATCGCTCGCGGCCGCCTCGGCCTTGAAACCCTGCTTCATCGAGCGCAGGTTGAAGAACAGCTTGCGCTGGCTCTTGGTGGTGGCCACCTTCACCATGCGCCAGTTCTTCAGGATGTATTCGTGGATCTCGGCCTTGATCCAGTGCATGGCGTAGCTCACCAGCCGCACGTTCTGGTCGGGGTCGAAGCGCTTCACGGCCTTCATCAGGCCCACGTTGCCTTCCTGGATCAGGTCGCCGTGGGGCAGCCCGTAGCCCAGGTATTGCCGGGCGATGGACACCACCAGCCGCAGGTGCGACATCACCATCCGGCCCGCGGCTTCCACGTCGTTGTGCTCCTTGAGCCGGCGTGCGTAGGTGCGTTCTTCCTCGGCCGTGAGCATCGGCAGGCGGTTGACGGCCGAGATGTAGGCGTCCAGGTTGCCCAGCGGGGGAATGAGCGCCCAGGCATTGGCCGGGGCGAGCGCGGTGGCGGCGGTTCCAGATTGAATCGTCATCCCAGAAGTCCTTTCTTCCATGCCAATCACTTTAGCAGTCTCTTGGAGGGAGTGCTAAGGAGGAAGTTCCTGTCCCTTCGTAGGACGGGGGCGTTGCTTCGGGTGCGGCGCGGGGAAGCCTTCGCACCCTTCGAAGAGCGGGTCCGACGGCGATGGTTTGGAAACTGGAGGCAATCCGCTGAAGAATTGATGCTTCGGTGTGGGTGCTTGCTAACTTTTGTGCGGTGGGCCAATCAGACCCCCTGAGAGATCGTGAACACGTTTCAGAGCAGACGGAGATCTGATGCTTCGAACTCGTCGCCGCCCTCGCCGGAGCGCCGGGGCGGCAGAGGCCGATCGACTGCTGTCCGGCGCGGTGCCGTACCCACACTCCCGGCCACGATCGGACCCACACCTTTTTCCTTCGCCAGGGCGCCGCGTCACCGACACGCGAGCCGCTTGGTGGCCGTCAATGCATCGGCCGGCCGAGCCGTTTGCTCGCCCTTGATATCGCGTAATTCACGAGGCAGTAAAGCGCCGCTACAACGAGGTATACGGGCACCAGCGAGTGGTAGTTTGCGATGAGCACCTTGGCGTTCTGCATGAGTTCACCATAGGTGACGACGTAGCCGAAGGTGGTGTCCTTGACGACGATGACCAGTTGCGCGACCAGTGCCGGGACAATGTAGCGAAGGGCCTGGGGAAAGACGACGGAGAAAAAAGTCTGGGCTTCGGTCAGCCCCAGGCTTCGCGCAGCATCGGTCTGGCCGCGGGGAACGGCGAGCACGCCCGCGCGGTAGACCTCGGCCACCACTGCGGCGGTGCTGAGGCCGATGGGCAAGGTCAACATCCAGTAGGTGCTCAGCTTCATCCCGACCGACGGAAGCACCAGAAAACACACATAGATGAGCAGCAGCGTCGGCGTGCCACGCAGGAACTCGATGACCGCGATGCTCGGCCAACGCACGAGCCGCGGTCGCGCCAAGCGCCCCGCCAACAGCACCAGCCCGAGGGCCAACGCGATGACGGCGGCCATCGCCGCCGACGCCAGCGTGCCGAGCAGGCCTCTGGTCAGGAAGGCCCAGGTCGTTGGCCAGGCGAAGAATTCCCAGAATCGGGCGTCGAACTGCCCTGCGGAATGGAACCGGAACACGACAGCCGCAGCCAGCAGGAGCAGCACGGCCGCTGCGATCACGCTCACTACCCGTGTGACGGTCTGGGCCTGGGGGCTCGGAGCACCAAACAGAATGTCTTCCAGAGAGCGGCTCATCGCAATATCCGCACCTTCTTTTCCAAGGTGGCGCCAGCCCAGGCGATGAGCAAACCCGTCGCCACGTACATCGCGGCTGCCACACCGAACGCGGCCATGCCGGCTGCGGAGTCGTTGGCGATCTTGGACACGAGCGCGGTGAGTTCCCGGCCCGGAAACGGCACCTGCGATGCCAACGAGGTCGATAACATCAGCGCGATGAGCAGCGAGGTCATCGGCTGCACCACCGCACGCAGCGCCTGCGGCAATACCACCGCAGAGATGATGCGCATCGGCCGCATGCCCAAGCTGAGCGCGGCCTCAATTTGGCCGCCGCCGACGGTGTTGATGCCCGAGCGCAGGTAGTCCGCCGTGAACGCGGAGCAGACCAGCGTCAACGTGAGGATCACGCTGGGCTCATAGTCGATCAGGACGTTGAGATCGGGCAGCGCGAATACGATGAAGATCAGTAGCGCTACGCTGGGAATGTTGCGGAAGATCTCGACATAGCCGGTCAGGACGAAGCGCAGCGGCGGCAGCGGGAAGAGCCGAAGCACCGTCACGATCATGCCCAGCAAGAAGCCCGGCACGAACGACACTACCGTGAGCTTCCATGTCAGAAAAAGGGCCTGCCCGAAGGCAGGCCCATAGTCGGCCAGCAGCCTGGAAACATCACCCATCGTTTATGGCAGGGTGGGCGGCGTCGGAACGGCTGTGCTGCCGGTGCGCTGTCCGATGGAAATCGTCCAGAGTTTGGCCCAGGTGCCGTCGGCTTCCAGCTTTTTCAGGAAGGCATTGATGAAGGCCACGCCGTCCGAGCCCTTGGGCAGTCCGACGCCGTAGGGGTCCTGCTCACCAAAGGGCGCGCCCGCCAGCTTCGCATCGCCGGTTCCAAGGCTCAGGGCGTTGAGCAGCAGCGTGTGGTCGGTCACGTAGGCATCCACGCGTCCCTGGCGCAGTGCGTCAAGGGCTTCCTGGTGCGTCTGGAACTCTTGCACGACCCCCTTGGGCGCGTACTGCGCCAGGATCGCGGGCCCGGTGGAGCCCGCCTGCGTGGCGACCTTCTTGCCTGCCAGATCGTTGTATGACTGGATCGTCTTGTTGTTGGCCTTGACCAGCACCCCGGCCTGCGACGTGTAGTAAGGGCCGGCGAACGAGATCTTCTCGGCGCGGGCGGGCGTGATGGAGTAGGTGGCGAACACCATGTCTACCTGATCGTTGATGAGCACCTGCTCGCGCGTGGACGAGGTCACCTGCGTGAATTGGACCTTGGCCCCATCGCCCAGGATGTAGCGAGTGATGAGTTGAGCCAGACCTGCGTCGAAGCCGCGGATCTTGCCGTCTTTCTCGTTGAGCAGCGAGAAGAGATTCGAGGTTTGCGTGCCGCCAAGGCGCAGCGTGCCGACCTGCTTGATCTTGCTGGCCCAGGTGCTCGATGCGATGGTCGCAGCGCTGGCGACGGGGCCCTGCGCAACCAGCGCGTCAAACGCCGCTGTATTGATAGGCGTGCCCTGTGCGAAAAGCGACCCTCCGGTGACCATCGCCAGTACCACCACGGTGGATTTCAGAAGGGATTTGATCGACATGCGGACCTCTTGAATGGTGTGTTATGTAAATCAATATATAGCAGTTGTGGAATGCGCGAACGGCTCCTGCAGCCAGTCCACCGTGGTGCACGCGATGCAGCCATCCGTGCAAGTCCGAATGCCTGAGATAGCCTGAACCCGTCGCACGACTGGCTCGCTGACCACTGAGCCGAACGCGTAAAGAGGCGCGTTTTTGCAAATCTCCACGCTAAGGGGGCACCGAAATCACGCGCAGGAAAAAATACAAGACGCACTGAGAAACGGCCGGAAAAGTACAGCACCCAGTGAATGGAAGGTACAAAGATATGCGTGCCTTGTCGTTCTAAGTCGTTGATTTCTCACATCCGGCGGTACAACACTCAATGCACATCGACAGCGGCGCAGGGAAGCGGTCGATCCCTGGCGAAGCGCTTCCTGAGGGCCGCGGCCATACCCTTGCGATGCGTGCCGATCGCGTTCCACGATCGCCGCCGGCCACTCGCCGCAAAAAATGGAAAGTGGGACGCACGGTCAAGCCCGAACGCTCGGCGAGGCAAGAATCGCGACCACGGCAGGTGCGTGGGCCCCGAGTGGCCCCGTGGTCGCACTGCCGACCACTTCCCCCGGGGCTTTGAAGGTTCCGTACCCCCGCCCCAAGGAAATTCGATGCGCTCTCGTACACACAAAGCCTGCCGCTCCCGGTGTCGCCGCCATGGCTTGGCGTTGCCCGTAGCCGCCTCGGGCGCCCTGGGCGCAACAGCCACCCGCCGCGCCATCGGCTCCATCCCGGCCGCGCCATCGGCAGGCTTCGCCGCCACCTCGCACCATTCGCCATCGGGTGCCGGCGAGGCGCGGAACGCGTTGAATAATGGCGCGCCCATGAAGTCCGCTCCCGACCGATACGCATATCCGACAGCGTCTGCTGGCGCCTCTACGCCCCTGCCGGCAGTGGTACACCAGCATTTCACCGTGGCGCGGGAAGCCGTGAACGCGCAGGCCCTGGCCTGGAGCGACTACGTCGGGCGCATCCTGGACTCCCCCGTCTCGCGCAGCCAGGTGGCCAGCGGATTTCACGGCGAGATCGACGCGTACGTGCTGCCGGACATGGTCTATCTGGACAGCCGAACCGATCCGCTGATCCAGGCCCGCACGGGGGCCCGCATTTCCACGGACGCCATGCGGGACTTCGTTTTCCATGTCGCGGTGCACGGGATGATGGAGACCGGGGTGGGGGGAGGGCGCAACCACTCCACCCAGTTCATGCCCGGAATCCTGGCGCTGGACATGGGGCAGCCCATGCGCATGGTGCGGCCCACCCGTGCGAGGGTGCTCGCTTTCTTCGTTCCGAGGGATCTCGTGGAATCGGAGATCGCCGATGCGTCCGCCATCCATGGCCGCGTGGTCGGCTATGCCTCGCCGTTGGGGCGCCTGATCCTGGGGCACCTCTCCACCCTGTGCCGGCATCTGCCGTCCATGCCTGCCCACGAGGCGGCGAGCACCCTCCGCAAATGCGCCCACCTGATCATCGCGGCGTTCGGCAAGCAGGCGCAGCTGAGCCACCGCGCCCGCACCGCCGCCCGATCGGCGCTGCAAAGCCAGGTGTGCCGCTATGTGCAGGCCAACCTGCACAACTCGGATCTGTCGCCCGAGAGCGTTCTGCGGCGCTTCGCGTTGCCGCGCACCGCGCTCTACCGGATGTTCGAGGCGGAAGGGGGGCTGGCCACATACGTCCGGCACTGCCGCCTGTGGGAGGCCGCAGGGGATCTGGTCCGGCAACCGGACATGGCCGTGGTGGAGATCGGCTACGGCCTGGGCTTCAACAGCGCCTCTGACTTTTCTCGCGCCTTCCGCCGTGCCTTCGGCATGCCGCCGCAGGAGTTCCGGGCGCTCCGGTTCGACATGGGAGAGCGCGGGGCGCCCTGAGAGACAGGGACGGCGTCCAGGGCCCGACCCCTTTCGCGGGGTGGCCGGACGGCACGCGTCCACCGATCCCGCGCGCCGGGCTACGTGCCACGGCATGGCTCGTGGCCGCAGCCCGGGCACGCGCAACACCCGCACACAACAACGCAAAGCAACGTCCGAGGAATCACCCGCATGACCGCACTGCCGTCACAGAGCCAGGCCATCCGCCGCGCAAGCCACCTGCCGCAAAGCAGGGTGCGGGCGGTGGATGACGCCAGGAAAATTCATCAGATCCTTGGGTGGCCCCATCGCTGGCTGCTGGCCCTGTGCCTGCTGTGCGCGGCCTGGGCTGCCAGCCCCGCGCTTGCGCAGGGGGCCATGCCCACGCTGCTGGGCGAGCCCGTCAGCCAGGTCATGGCAGGCTCCAGCAGCACCTGCGTGCTGACCACGGCGGGCGCGGTGCGATGCTGGGGCTCGAACAGCAGCGGCCAGCTGGGCGATGGCACCACCACCCAGCGCAACACCCCTGTGGCCGTGAGCGGCCTGGGCTCCGGCGTGGCCGCCATCGTGGGGGGCAGCGCCCACACCTGTGCGTTGACCACGGCGGGCGCCGTGCAATGCTGGGGCGCGAACGACTTCGGCCAATTGGGCGATGGCGTTAGCGCCCTCCTGAGCAATACCGCCGTGGCCGTGAGCGGACTGGGCTCCGGCGTGGCCGCCATCGCGGCGGGCTTGAATCACACCTGCGTGCTGACCACGGCCGGCGCGGTGCAGTGCTGGGGCAACAACATCAATGGCCAGTTGGGCGATGGCACCACCACCCGGCGCACCACCCCCGTGACCGTGAGCGGCCTGGGCTCCGGCGTGGCCGCCATCGCGGCAGGCAGCTCCCACACCTGCGCGGTGACCATGGCGGGCGCGGTGCGGTGCTGGGGCGACAACACCAATGGCCGGTTGGGCGACGGCTCTTCCACCCAAAGCCTGATCCCCGTGGCCGTGAGCGGACTGGGCTCCGGGGCGACGGCCATTGCGGCGGGCAACGCCCACACTTGCGCGCTGACCACGGCGGGCGCGGTACGGTGCTGGGGCGCGAACAGCAATGGCCAGGCGGGCGATGGCACCATCAGCATCCAGCGCAACACCCCCACGGCCGTGAGCGGCCTGGGCTCCGGCGTGGCCGCCATCTCCGCGCGCAACTCCCACACCTGCGCGGTGACCGTGGCGGGCGCGGTGCTGTGCTGGGGCAACAACCCCGACGGCCGGCTGGGTGACGGCTCCACCACGCAAAGCGCCACCCCGGTGGCCGTGAGCGGTCTGGGCGCCGGCGTGGCCGCCGTTTCCGCCGGCACCTCCCACAGCTGCGCACTGACCACGGCGGGTGCGGTACGGTGCTGGGGCTTGAACAGCAATGGCCAGTTGGGCGATGGCACCACCACCCAGCGCACCACCCCCGTGGCCGTAAGCGGCCTGGGGGCCGGCGTGGTCGCCATCGGTCCAGGCGCCAACCACACCTGTGCGTTGACCACGGCGGGCGGGGTGCTGTGCTGGGGCTCCAATGCCCTGGGCCGGTTGGGCGACGGCACCACCACGGACAGCCTCGCCCCCGTGGCCGTGAGCGGCCTGGGCTCCGGTGTGGTGGCCATCGGGTCAGGCAATTTCCACACCTGCGCGCTGACCACGGCGGGCGCGGTGCTGTGCTGGGGCTCAAACAGCAATGGACAGGTGGGCAATGGCGTCTTCAGCATCCAGGAAACCACCCCCGTGGCCGTGAGCGGACTGGGCTCCGGGGTGACTGCCATCGCGGTGGGCAATTTCCATACCTGCGCGCTGACCACGGCGGGCGCGGTGCTGTGCTGGGGCGCGAACTTCGATGGCCGTGTGGGTGACGGCTCCACCACGAACCGCAACAGTCCCACGCCCGTGAGCGGCCTGGGCGCCGGCGTGGCCGCCATCGCGGCGGGCGACCACACCTGCGCGGTGACCACGGCGGGCGCGGTGCTGTGCTGGGGCGGCAACACCTACGGCCAGTTGGGTGACGGCACCACCACCCAGCGCTCCACCCCCGTGGCCGTGAGCGGGCTGGGCTTCGGCGTGGCCGCCGTCGCGCCGGGTGAGCAGCACACCTGCGCGTTGACGACGGCGGGCGCGGTGCAGTGCTGGGGGAACAACAGCCAGCTCCAGTTGGGCGACGGCACCAATACCCAGCGCACCACCCCCGTGGCCGTCGGCGGGCTGGGCGGCTCCGGCGTGGCCGCCCTGGGGGCGGGCTCGTACCACAACTGCGCACTGACCACGGCGGGCGCGCTGCTGTGCTGGGGCAGTGGCGGCAACGGTCGCCTGGGCAACGGCATGAACGGCTCCGCCGCCTCGCGCTCCACTCCCGAGGCCGTGATCGGCCTCGACTCCGGTGTGGCCTCCATGGCGATGGGCAACTCCTATACCTGCGCGCTGACCACGGCCGGTGTGTTGCGGTGCTGGGGCTTCAACGGCGGCGTCGGCCAGTTGGGCGACGGCACCATCACGGACCGCTTCACGCCCACGGCCATACGCATCGGCCAGTCCATCGCCTTCACCCCAGGCAACGTGGGCACGCCTCTGCGGTCCCTGGCGCTGGGCATTTCCGCCAGCCTGTCGGCAACGTCCAGCGGTGGCGGCAGCCAGCCCATCACCTATGGCACCTGGACACCCGGGTCCTGCACGGTGAACGGCAGCACCGTCACGCCCACGGCCAGCGCCGCCCCGGGCAACCTGTGCGGCCTGATCGCCTCGCGTGCCGCGGAGGGCAGCGCTGCTGCCAGCACGGCAGCTGCGCCGCAGCAGATGCGCCTGTTGACCCTGACCAAGGCCGCGCCCGCGGTGTCGCTCACATCGGGCGGCAATCCCAGCGCCTTCGGCTCCAGCGTGGTGCTCACCGCCACCTTCGCCAACGCGGCGAACGCCACCGGCAATGTGGTGTTCAGCAGCGGCAGCATCACGCTGTGCACGGTGCCCGTGTCTGCGGGGGTGGCCAATTGCCAGGTCAGCGGTCTGAGCGTCGGCCCGTACACCTTCGTTGCAGCCTATGCCGGCGATGCCAACAACGATGCAGCCACGTCCAACACCTTGCTTCAGACGGTGGGTGCGGGCGCATTCACGCTGCCCGGAACGGCAGGCACGGCCATGGTGAACGTGAGCGGGCCCGCGGATTGCGCGATCCGTGCGCCGCAGTTCAGCGCTGCGCCTCCCACCGGCACGCCGGTGCCGGAGCGCACCACGTTCCCCCTGGGCGTGTTCAGCTTCACGGCCACCGGCACCGGATGCGCAGGTGCGGCCCTGAACGTGAGGATCGACTACCCGGCGGGTGCGCTGGCCGGCATGCTGCCGCGCAAGTTCGGCCCCAATGCGCCAGGGGCGACCCCGGCCTGGTTTGCCCATGGCACCATCACGGGCGACTCGGTGAGCTATGGGGTGACGGACAACGGCATCGGTGACAACGACACCACCGTGGGCGAGATTGCGGACCCGTTCGCTCTGATGCTGGTGACGGTGGACCCCACCCCGGTTCCGGCGCTGAACCCGTGGGGCCTGATCCTCATGTCGCTGATGGCGGCAGGCCTGGGCATGCTGGCGGTGCGCAGGCGCTATTGAGATGGCCGGGGGCCCGGCCCGGCTGCCCCCGCGCGGGGGCAGCCTGGCGCCGCCGGGCCGGGCCGTGGCGTTCAGGCGCGCAGGCCCGAGGCGATCAGCGCGATGCCGGAAAGCGTGAGCAGGCTGAGCACCAGCTTGCGGAACGTCACGTCCGAGATGCCGGTGTAGACGCGCGAGCCCAGCAGGGTCGGCACCAGCATGGCGGGAGCGACGATGGCGAAGAGCGGCAGCGCCTCGCGCGTGACGACGCCGCTGAACACGTAGATGCCCATGGTGACGGCCAGTGTCGCGAGGTTGAAGTTCTGGATCACGGCGCGCTGCTGGTCCTTGTCCCAGCGCTTGAGCGTGCACCAGAGCGTGGGCGCCGTGCCCGTGAAGCCGCCGATGCCGCCCAGCACGCCCCCGAGGGTGCCGACCACGCCATCGGCCAGCCGGCCGCCCCAGGTGACGGCCGGCAGGTTCTTGGCCCACAGCATGGCGGGGCACCAGAGCACCAGCAGCGTGCCCAGCACCAGCTTGAAGAGGCGGATGTCCAGGTGGGGCAGGACCGCCACGCCGAGCGGAATGCCGGCGATCCCCCCGGCGAGGAACGGCCAGAGGGACGAGAAATGCGACCCGCGCCGGACCGAGAACGCGGCGATGACCTGCCCGGTGAGCGCGCCGAAAACGGCCAGGGACGCGGCCAGCCGGGGATCGACCGCCCAGGCCCAGAACGACATGGCGGTCAGGCCGAAGGCGAACCCGGAGAGGCCCTGCACGAATCCGCCGGCGACGGCGCCGAGGACAACGATGGCGATGGTGGTATCCATAAAAGAGAAGCGGTGGCTGTCAGTGGGAGAGGTTCGGGTGGGTGGCGCCGTGCATCATGCCGGCGCGTGCGCGGGGGCCGCAGAGGAATGCACCAGCGCATGGGCTAGCGCATGGGCGTGGATCTTGAGCCTTTCCACGGCGGACACATAGAACCAGGTGCCCTGCGTGAGGGGGCCGATGGCGAAGAGGCCGGGCTCGCCCTCGACGCGGAACGAGTCCTGGTGCACCTGGATGCCGCCCCCCGGGTGCTGGAGCAGCATGCCCTTGTCGATGAGGCGCGAGACCAGGGGGTCCTCGATGCGGCCGATGTTGCCGGAGACGCCGGTGGCGTCGATCGCGTAGTCCACGGGCAGGCTGCCCGAGGCCAGCTGGGCCGCGAAGCCCGCACCGCTGCGGCCGATGGAGCGGTAGCCCCCGTGGATGGCGAGGCTGCCCTCGTCCAGCATGCGGCGTATCTTGAGCGCGTTGTCCAGCGGCATGGGATGCCGGTAGCTCATCCAGAGGCCCTTGTACTTGCGATGGAAGAGGCGTTGCTGCGGCCCGTCCATGTGCTGCCAGTAGGCATCGACGAAGTGCTTGGTGCCGTCCAGGAAGAGCTGCCAGGGCCGGGGCCGGGCGGCCGCGGCGATTTCCAGGTCCAGCCGCTGGCGGGGATCGCGGATCGTGAAGAAGCCGGGGTACTCCGCCTCGAACGCCCGCGACGTGGTGAAGGCCCGGAAGAAGCCGCGCACGCCGGCGCGCGGCTCCAGCGGGATCTCCGTGCGGAAGTCGCCCGTGGCGGGCACCACGCCGCGCACCAGGGGCAGGCGTCCCGAGTGCGAGAGCATGTGGATGCGGCGCACGCCCATCTCCCGCAGCTGCAGCGCCATGTCGATGGCCGTCAGCTTGCTGCCGAGGATGCCCACCGAGGCCTCGGCCGGGATGGTCTGCGCGATGGCGCGCAGGGCGTGGTAGGGATTGGCGAAATACCGCTCGTGCGCGCCGAACGGAGAGACCTTGCGCAGGTGGCCGATGGCCAGCACCACGCGGTCGAAGTGCAGGGCGTCCCCCGGCGGCGCGGCGATGGCGTAGCCGCGGGCGGTTCTGCCGATGTCCGCGACCGGGTGGGCCACGCGCCGCACGGCGACCCCGGCGTCCTCCAGGTCGCGCACCGCGTTGGCCAGCGCGGTGCGCAGGTACTGGCCGAACATGCGCCGGGGCACGTAGCCGCCGCCATGCCCCTGGCTGGCGAGCCAGTCCAGGAAGTCGTCCGGCGGCTCGCCGATCCCCAGCGTGGACGCGGTCATGTTGAGGATGAATGCGTCGGACGTGGACTCGGCGTCGTAGGGCAGGCCCGGCCCGAAGTCTCCCGAGGCGTCGAAGATCGTGACGGCCGAGACCAGCCCTTTCTGCGCCGCGGGCACCAGGTTGCGGCACACCAGGGTGCCGCTGCAGCCCGCGCCGATGATGGCGATGCGCGTCATGCCTGCTGCTCCTCGGCCACCGGCGCCTGCGTGGAGGCCAGCCGCCGCAGCGTGAAGTCGAAGCGCGGCGCGCCGGACATCGAGTGCAGTTGCCCCAGCAGCACCGCGACGGCCTCGGGGGCGCCCTCCAGGTAGCGGCGGATGGAATGCCCGTCGTGCTGGCGCACGGGGTCCTCCCGCAGGAAGACGCCGGTGCGCCGCAGCACGGTCTTGCCGGCCGCGCCCCGGATGAGCTTCCATTCGGTGGCGTCGTAGCGGTGGTTCTCGTCGCTGGCGGCCCGGGCCTGCCGGCGCCGGTGCGCGTCGTGGATCAGGTAGTCGGGCGTGGTCGTGCCCGCCATGCTGCGGATGTCGTTGTAGGCCGTGACGTCCACGGTCGGGGTGCCGGAGACGTCGGGGTGGATGTCGGCGGCCGAGGCGAACGACACCACGACGTTGCGGTTGAACAGCTCGGTCTGCTCCAGGTGCGAGTAGCCCAGCAGCTCCAGGTCCTGGCGCATGGCGTTGTCCATCTGCTGCATGGTCGCGATGCCGGAGCTGTGCGCCAGGAAGCGCAGCGGCGGGAGGTCCTCGATGGCGCGGAAGTCGATCCGCCGGGCGGGGCTGCGGTCCTCGTAGAGCGGCACGCCGGCCTCGCGCGCCACGGTGCCGCCGGGCGTGCGCAGCAGCCGCTCCGGCTGCTCCACCAGCTGGGGCAGCAGGATGGCCTCGTAGAGCAGCCGCGACGAATGCCCCACGATGCTGGCGTGCCGCTCTGTGCCCAGCAGGAAGCGGTTGTTCAGCATGCTGGCCTCGATCAGCGGGGCGCCGTTCTCGTCCCGCCCCGAATGCACGAAGCCCACGAGCCGCAGCGAGGGCGCATGGCGGGGCAGCAGGCGCTGCAGGTGCGAGAGGAAGGTCGCGCCCAGCCCCCGGGAGAGCTTGATGCCTTCCGCATAGTGCGTGGTGGGGGTGCTGGGCAGGACGATCCAGTGGCTCTGCCGGAGGTGCCGCCGCAGCTCCTGCGGCGCGAGGGTGTCCGCCGCGCCGTCGCCCGTGCCGACCTGGAAGGCCAGGAGGCCGGCGGACTTGGGTTCAGCCTGGCTGGCCGCGCGCAGGCGCCGGTATTCCTCCTCGACGGCCTTGAAGAGCGTGGCGAGGAAGGCGTTGTACCCGGGGCGCAGCCGCAGCCCGAGGTTCTGCACGTCCCGCCGGTCCGGGCTGAAGCCGCAAGAGAGCGACACCAGGTATTCGAGGAACCGCAGGTCCGCGCTCTTCCTCTGGTGCGGCAGCGTGAGGAAGCCCTGGGGACCGATGTCGCAGGCCCGGGCCAGGTCCTGGAGCGCGTTCTCGTAGAACGATGCGTCCTGCCCGGCCTCCTGGAGCAGTTCCCAGGCGTAGTTGAGCGACTGGATCTCGTAGAGATTGCGGAACGCGCCCGCGCCCTCGGCGGGGTAGCGGTCGCGCTCCTCGACGAAGTAGCGCACGTACAGGCCGGCCTGCCGGACCAGGTCGCGCACCGCGCGCGCGGCGTTGCCGGTGTCGCCCCGGGCCTGCCGCGCCAACCGCTCCCGGAGCCATTGCTCGCGGCGCTCGAAGGCTGGGCGCAGCGGACGCAGGGCCCCCGCCAGCGTGGCCATGGCATGGCCGGGCGCGAGGTCGCCGGTGAAGGCGAGGTGCGCGGTGGCGTCCATCGCCGCGAGGAAGAGCGATTCCGTGGCGGCGGGCATGCGCAGCACGCGGCGGGTGTCCTCCGCGGAGAGCACGTGGCAGCCGAGCGCCTCCAGTTCCTCGCGAATCTGGCGCACCTGCTCGGCGGTGCGGCCCTTGCGGATGCCCCCGGGCACGGTGCGGTCGAACACCGTGAGCCCGTCCTCCAGCCCCACGCGCACGCCGTCGAGCCGCAGCCGCACGGCCACGCGGGCCAGTAGTTGCTGCATGGGCCCGGGCATCAGCGTGGAGACCTTGGCGCCGGGCAGGTGCCGGCGGATCTCTTCCACGATGGGGGCCAGTGCCGCCACGGTCATGTCGAGGGCCCGATCGATGTCGGCGGGCTCCCCGGCCTGCAGCAGCGAGAAGATTTCCTGGCGCTGCGCGGCGGGGATGAGGGAGTCGTCCTCCAGCGTGTCGCCGGCGCGGCGGTGCTGGTCCACGCCCGCCACCAGCATCAGCAGGCACGGCGTGCCGGCCTCGGCCAGCCGCGCCTTGAAGGGGCCCAGCGTCTCCCGCAGGATCGTGCGGTTGAAGACCTCGACCTCGGGGCGCACGGCGTGCGTGCGCCCATGGGCGAGCTGCTGTTCGAGGAATGCCGGGGTGTTCCGGTATCCGCCGCCGGCCTGGAATAGCACCTCGCCGGGGCTCAGGGAAGACATGTCGGGGGCCATCCCGTCGGGCCCGTAGGCCTTCAGGTGCTCCCGCCGGATGGCGCTTTCGGAATCGCCACCGCCGCGCACGCTGGTGGAGAGGTTGAGGAGGGCCAGGGGCGCCTCGGCCCGCAGGCGCGGCACGATGCCGTCGTAGTCCGCCGGCACGATCCGGTTGGCCTGCGAGCCCAGCGCCACCGGCAGGGGCGACCAGGGCAGGTTCCAGGCGCATTCGTCCGCGCGCTCGCGGGTGTGCAGGTGAAGGATGGCCGCCCCCTCGCGGGCCGCCGCCACGCTTTCCTCCACGATGGCCTCGGGGGTGATCGGAAGCCAGGGGGAGGCCCCCTTGCTCGACAGCGCGTAGCCGGGGCCTGCCAGGCGCCAGCCCGCGGCGATCAGGCCGTCCACGGCTCCCGGGGCGCCCAGCCGCAGCAGGTCCACGAGCCGGGGCGGGATGCAGGACTCCACGAACCCGGCATGCTTCCAGGCCAGGCCGCCGGCGCCGTCGCCCACCCAGCCCTGGCTCGTCAGGTGCAGCACCAGTTCGCTGGCGATTTTCTTGCGGGGAATCCTGCGGAACCATTCGGCGTCCAGCCGGCGAATGGCGGGATTATCGGGTGCCTGGTATTGGAGAATGCCGGATTTCTCCAGCAGGCCGGTTTCCTGAAGCAGGTCGCTGATTTGAGCGACCGTGGGGGCGATATTCCGGATGAATTCGGAGTCGGCCGCGATCCGGGTGGATTCGCTGGCAACGAGGCCGCCTTTTTCCACGGTTTCCCAGCCCTTGTCGTTCTCCAGGGCCGCCTGGAGATAGGGGATTTCCTGCACGAGGGCCGCGGGGAAATACTTGGGGCCCTGGGGGTCGATGTTGCGGGGAACCGCGCCCACGGGCGCCGCGGTAATGAATATGTCCTGCATTCCCTTGTCTCCTTTGATTATTCGGTGCCCCATTATTGAAGGGGGAATAGGGATTTCAGGGGCGCAGGAGGGGGAATGCCCGCGCAGGCAGGCTTATGTCTGATATAAATTTTATTTTTATAAGATATTCGTTGTTGTTTATGAAACTTCCGCATGTTATCGAAATCATGCGCCGTGGCCGGTGCGGATGGGCGGTGTAGGGCAGGGCGCGCCAGCGGGCATGGCGGTCCGGGCGGAGGTGCCTCCGAGGCGCAATGGAGACGGGAAGGGGTGGCCGGCTTCGGCCGTGCCGGGCCGTCGCGGCGCCATGCCGGCGTGGCAGGGCTGCGGGGCGGTATCCGTGAGAACGTGTCCAAAGTCTTCTAAGACCGGCTAACACGACTTGTCAAAAACATTGCCAAGAGCAGGTAGGCTTGGCGGTTGATGTCCTGACGCCCTGTTAGCAAAGAGCTGTGGAAACAGCTGCAGCCCCTGATTCCCGCCTTCACGCCCTCAACCAGGGGCGGCCCACGCTGCCTCAAGGTGAGCGATGAAGCGGCCCTCAACGGCATCCTGTTCGTGCTGCACACAGGCCTCCCCTGGGAAGACCTTCCTCAATCATTGGGATGGGGCAGCGGCATGACTTGCTGGCGACGGCTGAGGGATTGGAATGCCGCAGGCGTGTGGGACAAGCTGCATCAGGCCATGCCACGACCAGATTGATTGGAGCCGAGCCAGCATCGATGGCTCATCGGTGCTAAGCCCCCGGGGGGCCAGGAAACAGGCCCCAACCCTACGGACCGGGGCAAGCTCGGAAGCAAACGGCACATCGTCGTAGACGCGCGGGGCATCCCGTTGGTGGTGCTGGTCAGTGGTGCGAACCGACACGACTCCATCATGTTCGAGAAGTGCATCGATGCACTTCCGGCAGTCAAGGGACTACGCGGCAGGCCACGCCGTTGGCCATCGAAACTGCATGCGGACAAGGGCTGCGACTATGCGAGATGCAGGGCACACCTGCGCAGTCACGGCATCAAAAGCAGGATTGCCAGGCGAGGCATCGAGAACAGCAAACGGCTGGGAAAGCATCGCTGGGTGGTGGAGAGGACCCATGCGCGGTTTGCCGGATTCGGCAAGCGGCGCATTCGCTTTGAACGCAGGCTGGACATTCACAGGGCACTGCTCACGCTGGCCGCGGCAATCATCTGTCCGCGCTTCGTCGAATGGTCGTGTTAGCCGGTCTTAGTCCATTGGCCGAATGCGGATATCGCATGTGCAGGCGGTGTGGCGTCCCAACTCAGGCAGGAGAGGAAGTCGCTTTGAGGACGTCAGTGAAGATGCTGTCTAGCGTTTTAAATGCTTGCGGACTGTAGTCCTGGTAATAGCCTGCCGTGACCACTACAACCAATCCCATCTCACGGACGATCCGTATGTTCTGGCCGCCTCGCCCCTGAGCTGCAACCCAGCTCACATCCTTGCGGTTGTGGCGGGCGTGGCCGGTCCACCACAGGTAACCGTAATCTTCACCATCCGTCCCCTTGATCAGAGTAGAGGTGGATGTTTCGATCCAGGCCTTGGACACAATTTGGCGATCATTCCAGCGGCCTCCGTCGAGAACGAGCTGCCCGATTCGAGCCATGTCGCGCGGGCGTAGGTGCAGCCCACCACCAGCGTCGGTGTCGCGGCCGATCCGGTCCCACTGCTCGCCTGATATTCCGAGCGGCTTGAAGAGATGCGCACGCGCGAATTCGTCGAGCGGCTGCCCGGTCGTCTTACGCACGATCGCAGAGATGAGCGCCAGCGCACCGGTGTTGTAGAAGAATTGCTCCCCGGGCGGAGCGACCACTGGGCGAGTGAGCACATAGCGGCAGGCGTCGCCCGACGTATACATCCGCACCTCGTCGTTTGCCGAGTTATTCCCCGGCATGGCCTCGACCCATTGCAAACCCAAGGTCATGCCCAGCGCGTGGCGCAAGAGGAGACGATCCCTCTCGGGTGTGCGGATATCCGCTAGCTCGGGGAAAAAACTGAGGATTGGCTCGTCAAGGCTGCGTATCAAACCTTGGTCAATCGCGATTCCAACGACCAGCGATGAAACGCTCTTGGACACCGATTTCAGCGAGTGAAGTTCATGGGCATCGAAAGTAACGTCCTCGACGCGAGTGCCAAGAAAGCTGACCGGAACCTCGTCCTTGCCTGTGAAGTAGCGCTCGAACACCAGATTTCCTTGGCGAACGACGAGGATCGAATGGATGTTGGCTCCCGATGTGGCGAGCCGATCCGCCATGGTGCGCAAGGCTTCGCGATCAACAAGTTTGTCGTCATCGGCCGTGGTGACAGCCCAACTCTCGGTGCGCTTCCGTGGCGCCGCGCAACCAGATACAGACACGGCGAGGCCCGTGAGTGAGCCAAGGGCCGTGCCGCTAAAAAGCGAGGTGAACTCACGACGTCTCAAAATCATTCCCCGGTAGATGGAATCCATCATTGGCCCTGAAAAGATTGTAATCAGTGGTCGTTGAAATCCGTTTTCAAATTTCATTTGAGGTCGTGTTGGCTGTTCTTGGAACGTGTTCAAAGTCTTGCCCGATGGATGTGAGAAGCCCGCTGGGTGAGAAAAGAGCACCTCAGCGATATCAAGCGCGAGCAGTTCGAAGTGATCCGGCCAATGCTGGAGAGTGTGCGCGCAGAAAGACGGCCCCGCGCAAGGTGGAGCTGTACGAGGTGTTCTGCGCCGTGCTGTACCTGCTGCGCATGGGCTGCCAGTGGCGCGCACTGCCCAGCGATTTCCCCAAATGGCGCACCGTGCACTCGTACTTTGCGATCTGGAGCGAGCCACGCGAGGGAGGCAGCCTGCTGGAGCAGTCCTTAAAAAAATCAGGTTGGCGCGGCCCGCGAGAAACTGGGGCGCAACGCCTGCAGCGCGTTCTGGATCATCGGCGCGCAGAGCGTGAGGAACACGGACACAGCGGCCCTGAAGGGTTATGACGCGGGCAAGAAGGTATCGGGCATCAAGCGCCACATTGCGGTAGACACCCAGGGGCTGCCGCACGCAGTAGCGGTGACCACGGCCGAAGTGACGGACCGCAAGGGCGCCCTGCAGGCGCTGCAGCGCTGCAAGTCCTACTTGGCGTTCTTGGCTCTCCTGCTCAGGAGACTTTGAACACGTTCTGAGGCGCGGGGTGGTTCACTGCACCTCGGCACGGTGCCGGGCCGCCCCCGGCGCCGTGGGGCGCGTCAGGCCAGCAGGGCCTGCGCGAATTCGCGCGCGTCGAAGGTTTCGAGGTCTTCCAGCTTTTCGCCCACGCCGATGAAGTACACCGGCACGGGCCGCTCCTGCGCGATGGCGGCCAGCACGCCGCCCTTGGCGGTGCCGTCGAGCTTGGTCACGATCAGGCCCGTGAGCTGCAGCGCGTCGTCGAAAGCGCGCACCTGGGCCAGCGCGTTCTGGCCCGTGTTGCCGTCGATCACCAGCAGCACCTCGTGCGGCGCCGTGCCGTCGGCTTTGGTGATCACGCGCTTGATCTTCTGCAGCTCCTGCATCAGGTGCAGCTGCGTGGGCAGGCGGCCAGCCGTGTCCACCAGCACCACGTCCTTGCCGCGCGCCTTGCCGGCGCTGACGGCATCGAAGCTCACGGCGGCAGGGTCGCCCCCTTCCTGGCTCACGATCTCCACCGTGTTGCGGTCGGCCCAGACGCCGAGCTGCTCGCGCGCGGCGGCGCGGAAGGTGTCGGCGGCGGCCAGCAGCACGGCGGCGCCCTCGCTCGCGAGGTGCTTGGTGAGCTTGCCGATGGAGGTGGTCTTGCCCGCGCCGTTGACGCCGGCCACCATGATCACGGTGGGCGTGTGGCGCCCGATTTCCAGGGGCTTCTCCAGCGGCCGCAGCAGGTCGGCCAGCGCATCGGCGAGCAGGGCCTTCACGGCGGCCGGTTCGGTGGCCTTGGCCTCCTTCACGCGGCGCCTGAGGTCGTTCAGGAGGTGCTCGGTGGCCTTCACACCCGTGTCGGCCATGAGCAGGGCTTCTTCGAGCTCGTCATAGAGCGCGTCGCTGATCTGGGTGCCGGTGAAGACGGTGGCGATGCTGGTGCCGGTCTTGCGCAGCCCGTTCTTGAGCCGGTCCAGCCAGCCTTTGCGCTCAGGCGCGGCGGCGGGGTCGGGGGCCGGCTCGGGCGCGGGCACGGCCGGTGGCAGGGGCGGCGGCGCGGCGGCCACGGCGGGTGCCGGCACCGGGGCGGGGGCCACGGCAGGCGTCGGCGTGGGCGCTGGCGCTGGCGCCGGGGTAGGGGCCACCGGCGCCGGGGGCGCGGGCAGGGGAGGCGGCACAGGCACCTGCGCGGGCGCGGGCGTGCTCACCGGGGGCGGCACTGGTATCGGCACCGGCACCGGCGTGGCGGCTTCGGGCGCTGGCGGCGTGGCAGGCACGGGCGCCGCCGTGGGCGCAGCGGCCGGCGGCGGTGCCTTGGCGAACGGATTGCGCAGCCATCCGAAGCTGCCCGAGGGCGCCGGCGCATCGCCGGCCACGGGGGCCGCCAGAGGGTCCGGTGCCGCAGGAGTCGGCCCCGGGGCCCCGGGGTCCGCGGGCGCGGGAGAAGGAGGGGGCGCGGCGGTGGCTTCGGCGGGCGGCGTGGAGGCGGGCTTTTTCTTGAAAAAACTGAACATCGGCGGGTTCTTAGAATCGCAGCCATTCTATGAAACGCGCACTCACCCTCCTGGCCTTGCTGGCCTGCGCGCACGCCGGGGCGCAATCCCCCGCTGCCGCGACGCCTCCCGCCCCCCCGTCCGCGCAGGCCGCCCAGGCCGTGCAGCCACCCGGCGTGCGCGAATACACGCTGCGCAACGGCATGCGGCTCTTCGTGCAGCCCGACCGGCGCGCGCCCACGGCCGTGCACATGGTCTGGGTGCGCGTGGGCTCCATGGACGAGGTGGACGGCACCACCGGCGTGGCCCACGCGCTGGAGCACATGATGTTCAAGGGCACGAAGACCGTGCCGCCCGGGCAGTTCTCGCGCCGCGTGGCCGCGCTGGGCGGCCAGGAGAACGCCTTCACCAACCGCGACTACACGGGCTACTACCAGCAGATCCCCGCCAGCCGCCTCGCGGAGGTGATGCGCCTGGAGTCCGACCGCTTCGCGAACAACCACTGGCCGGACGTGGAGTTCAAGAAGGAAATCGAGGTCATCAAGGAAGAGCGCCGCATGCGCACCGACGACCAGCCGCGCGCCGCGCTGATGGAGCAGCTCAACGCGGCCGCGTTCACCGCCTCGCCCTACCGCCGCCCGGTGGTGGGCTGGATGAGCGACCTCGACTCCATGACCCCCGCCGACGTGCGCGCCTTCCACCGCCAGTGGTACGTGCCCGCGAATGCCGCCATCGTGGTGGCGGGCGACGTGGACCCCGAGGCCGTGCGCGCGCTGGCCGAGAAGACCTATGGCCGCATTCCCAAGGGCGCCGTGCCCGAGCGCAAGCCGCGCACCGAGCCCGCGCAGCGCGGCCTGCGCCGCATCGACTTCAAGGCGCCGGCCGAGCAGGCCTTCGTGGCGCTGGCCTTCCGCGTGCCGGGCGTCGGGCGGCTGGAGAACCTCACCGACGCCGACCGGGATGCGCTGGCGCTCATGGTGCTCTCGGGCGTGCTGAGCGGCTACGACGGCGCCCGCCTGGAGCGCGCCCTGAGCCAGGGCGCGGACCGCGTGGCCGACGGCGCGGACAGCAGCGCCTCGGTGATCGGCCGGGGCCCGAGCCTGTTCCTGCTCACCGGCATTCCGGCGAACGGCAAGACCGTGCCGCAGGTCGAGGCGGCGCTGCGCGCCGAGGTGGCCCGCGTGGCTCGCGAGGGCGTGGGCGATGCCGAACTCGCGCGCGTGAAGACGCAGTGGGCGGCCTCCACCATCTACGCGCGCGATTCGCTGCAATCGCAGGCCAGCGACCTGGGCAGCAACTGGGTGCAGGGCCTGCCGCCCGATGCCGATGCGCGCCTGCTCGCGCTGCTGCGCGGCGTGACGCCAGCGCAGGTGCAGTCCGTGGCCGCCCGCTATTTCGGCGACGACCAGCTCACCGTGGCCACGCTGGTGCCCCAGCCCGTGGCCCCTGGCACCCGCCGCCCGGCCGCGCCCGCCAGCGCGGACGGCCGCCTGCATTGATGCGCTCCGGCGCCCCGGAAAAGATCCCAACATGATGTCGATTGCTATCAAGAAAATAGCTACCCGTGCCGCATTCGTGCTGACGGGGAGCTTGCTGGCGGCCCATTCCGCCTGGGCGCTGCTGCCCATCCAGCACTGGACCGAGCCCAGCGGCGCGCGCGTCTGGCTCGTCGAGAGCCCGGGCATCCCGATGGTGGACGTGCAGGTCGATTTCGATGCCGGCACGCGGCGCGACCCCGCGCCGCAGGCGGGCCTGGCGGGCGCGGTGGCGGCCATGGCCTCCAAGGGCGTGCGCGCCGCGGGCGCCGAGCCCGCGATGGACGAGAACGCCCTGGGCGAGGCCTGGGCGGACCTGGGCGCGAGCCTGGGGGCCTCGGCCGAGCGCGACGGCTTCAGCCTCTCGCTGCGCTCGCTCACCGAGCCGGATCTGCTGGACCGCGCCGCCCGCCTGGCCGCGCGGCAGATCGCCGAGCCGGCCTTCCCGCAGGACGTGTGGCAGCGCGAGCGCGCGCGCTGGAGCTCGGCGCTGAAAGAGGCCGAGACCCGCCCCGGCACCATCGCCGGCAAGGCCTTCGCCCAGGCCGTCTATGGCACGCACCCCTACGGGCAGCGCGCTACGCCGGAGACCCTGGCGCGCATCGAGGTGGCCGACCTGCAGGCCTTCCAGGCGCGCTACCTGCAGGCCTGCCGCGCCCGCGTGAGCATCGTGGGCGCCGTCAGCCGCGCGCAGGCGCAGGGCCTGGTGCAGACGCTGCTCTCGCGCCTGCCCGTGGCCGATGCCGCCGGCTGCGCGCCGCTGCCCGCCGTGGCGCCGGTGCAGCCGCTCGCCCGGGCGGTGGAGGAAAAGATCCCCTTCGCCTCGGCCCAGGCGCACGTGCTCATCGGCCAGCCGAGCTTTCCCCGCAAGGACCCGGATTTCCTCGCGCTGCTCGTGGGCAACCACATCCTGGGCGGCGGCGGATTCACCTCGCGGCTGACCGAGGAGGTGCGCGAGAAGCGCGGCCTGAGCTACAGCGTCTACAGCCAGTTCTCGCCGGGGCTGGACGCCGGGCCGTTCGTGGTCGGCCTGCAGACCCGGCCCGACCAGGCGGAGCAGGCCGTGCAGGTGTCGCGCGAGGTGCTCGCGCGCTTCGTGGCCGAGGGCCCCACCGAGGCCGAGTTGCGCGCGGCCAAGGACAACCTGATCGGCGGCTTCGCGCTGCGCATCGACAGCAACCGCAAGCTGCTGGGCAATGTGATCAACATCGCCTGGAACGACCTGCCGCTGGACTACCTGGAGCACTGGACCGACCGCGTGCAGGCCCTCACGGCGGCGGACATCCGTGCGGCCATGGCGCGCAAGCTGCAGCCCGAACGCATGGTGACCGTGGTGGTCGGCGGGAGCGCGCCATGAGCCCGGCCGCCCGCAAGCCCAAGCCGGCCGCGCCCGCCGCCGCGCGCCCCGCCGCCCACGCGGGCGGCGGCGAGGTCCGCATCATCGGCGGGCTCTGGAAACGCACCCGCCTGCCCGTGCCGCAGCGCCCGGGGCTGCGGCCCACGCCGGACCGCGTGCGCGAGACGCTCTTCAACTGGCTCGGGCAAGACCTCACGGGCTGGCGCTGCATCGACGCCTTCGCGGGCACCGGCGCGCTGGGCCTGGAGGCCGCGTCGCGCGGCGCGGCCGAGGTGCTGCTGGTGGAGGGCGACGCGGCCCTGGTGGCGCAGCTCCAGCGCTCGTGCGAGAAGCTCGGCGCCACGGCCGTGCGCGTGCAGCGCGGCGACGGCGTGGCCGCGCTGCGCCAGCGCGCGGCGGGCTCCGCGCACCTCGTGCTGCTCGACCCGCCCTTCGACGGCGGCCTGTTCGAGCCCGCCCTCGCCGCCACCGCGCCGGCCCTGGCGCACGACGGCTTCGCCTACCTCGAAGCGCCGCAGGCCTGGGACGATGCCGCGCTTGCCCCCTTCGGCCTTGCCGTGCACCGGCACCTGCGCGCCGGCGCCGTGCATGCCCATCTGCTGCGCAAGGTCTAGATTGCTATCTAATCAATAGCAAACTATCCAATCAACGCGGCGACATGGAGGCCCGCGGGCTCCGAATCGACTGGGCGGAGGCCGCGCGACGCCCCGGGCGGGGCCCGCTGCAATAATCCGCTGGGGAGCCACCGGAGCCCCCGCCGCGCAACCCGCCCCCGCACAGGAGACCCGTCCGCCATGTCCCAGAATGTCCTCGCCATCTATCCCGGCACTTTCGATCCGATCACGCTGGGCCACGAGGACGTGGTGCGCCGCGCCACGCAGCTGTTCGAGCGCGTGATCGTGGCCGTCGCGGCGGGGCACCACAAGAAGACGCTGTTCAGCCTGGAGGAGCGCATCGAGATGGTCCGCGAGACGGTGCGCCCCTTCCCGCAGGTGCAGGTGGAGAGCTTCTCGGGCCTGCTGCGCGATTTCGTGATCGCGCGCGGCGGCAAGGCCATGGTGCGCGGCCTGCGTGCGGTGACCGACTTCGACTACGAGTTCCAGCTCGCCGGCATGAACCGCAGCCTCATGCCCGAGGTCGAGACCGTCTTTCTCACGCCCAGCGACAAGTTCCAGTTCATCAGCAGCACCTTCGTGCGCGAGATCGCCGTGCTGGGCGGCGAGGTGGACAAGTTCGTGTCCGCCGGCGTGTGCGAGCGGCTCGTGGCGAAGGTGCGCGGCCTGGCGCCGGCCGCCTAGGGGCGCCCCGGGCCGGTGGACGGCCTCTGTGCGGCCCTGGGATGCTTTTCAGGCATCTTTGGGTCTCCATGTCGCCGTGTTTGCTTGAAAGATTGCTATTGATTGAATAGCAATCCGGGCCATGCCTGCAGTGGCGAGGGAGGTCGGGGCCGCACCCGGTTCGCGTCTCAGGCGGCGTGTACCAGCTCGTGCACGAAGCGCAGCTTGGCCAGCGCCCCGCCGGAGAGCGCGAAGGGGTAGGCGTCCTGCTGCCCCAGGCTGCGGTTGAGGCTGTTGAGCAGCAGGGTGAGCGGCACCCACTCCTGCACCATCGCGTCGAAGCCGGGGCGGGGCCGGGCGAAGGGGTTGCTGACCCGGTAGCCCGTGCGGGCGTCCCCGTGGGGAATCTCCAGCCCCGTGTGGTAGCTGGAGGCCGTCTCCAGCAGGTCCACCATGTGCAGATAGTGGGCCCAGGTCTCGGCCCAGTCCTCCCAGGGGTGGGCGGTGGCGTAGGCGCTCACGTGGTGCTCGCGCCAGGTGCCCAGGTGCGGGCTGCTCGCGTAGTAGGCCTGCAGGGCGGCGGCATAGTCCCGGCGCTCGTCGCCGAACACCGCGCGGAAGGTTTCCAGGTGGCCCGTGTCCCGCAGCAGGTGGTCCCAGTAGAAGTGGCCCGACTCGTGCCGCAGGTGGCCCAGCAGGGTGCGGTACGGCTCGTGCAGGGCCAGGCGCCGCCGCGCGCGCTCGTCGTCGTCGGCCTCGGCCACGTTCAGGGTGATGGTGCCGCCCGCGTGGCCCGTCATCACCGGCTGGCCGGGCTGGTCGGCCAGGAACTCGAACACCGGGCTCGCGCCGTCCGGCGCGGGCTGCAGCCCCAGGCGCGCGAGCGTGTAGTAGAGCTGCCGCTTGGCGTGCTCGATCTGCTTCCAGCGCCGCAGGTTCGCGGGCTCGGACAAATCGGGCAGGATGCGCGTCTGCCGGCAGGAGCGGCACAGCCGCTGCGGATCGTCCGCCGCCACCGCGAAGTTGCAGGCGCCATGGGCCGCACGGTTGTGGCACAGGCGGTAGAGCGGCGGCGCGCTGCCCGACTGCCGGGAGGGAACGCGCTGCCACAGGTCGCCGTCGGCGTGCAGCCCCGGCACGGCGGGCACCAGCGCCGCCATGGTGAGCTGGTCCGGCAGGAAGGCGAGCTTGGCGCCGCAGTGGAGGCACTGCACGCTGTCGAAGAAAACGAGATGACCGCACTGGTCGCAATTGAAAACCTGCATGGCGGCGAGCTTATTCCCTTCGGCACGGCCTCACGCAGAAAGTCTCTCCGCGCAGGCCGCCGCGCAACGGCCCTCGGCAAAAAAAAACAGGCCCCGGAAGGAGCCTGTCTCGCGGGGGAGGCGGGGGTGGCCCGCGCCACCACCGCCCCGGCCGAAGCGGTACGGATCAGGGCCGCACGACGATGCTGTTGCGCACCTCGCGCACGTGCTTGGTGTTGCGCGCGATGTATTCGGCGCGGTCCTTTTCGGTCTGCGACTTGGCGAAGCCCGAGAGTTGCACCGTGCCATTGAGCGTCTCGACGCTGATCGACGTGGCGGACACGCTCTTGTCTTCGGCCATCTTGGCCTTGACGGCCGTGGTGATGCCGGCGTCATCCACATACGAGCCCACGGTCTGCTGGTCTCGCGCCACCGAGCATCCGGTGGTGACGATGGTGGCGCCAGCGAGGGCTGCGAAGGCGAGGGCACGAGCGTATTTCATGGTTATTTCCTTGGTTTGGTTGAGAGAGAACACGGGTGCTGGGGACATCCTTCAGCCCTCCGGCCTGTTGCACCCTCCGCGGCCGGCGGACTGTTACCAGGGCTGGCTGCGTGCGTTCAGCGGTGCAGCCAGTCCTTGAGTTCGTCGGCATGCTCTTCCTCGTCGGCGAGGATGCCTTCGAGCATCCTGCGCGTCGTGGGGTCCTTGTCGCCGATCAGCGTGATCATCTGGCGATAGGCTTCCACCGCGATGCGCTCGGCCACGAGGTTGGCGCGCACCATGGCGGTGAGGTCGGAGGATTCGTCGTAGTCGGCATGGCTGCGATCCTCCAGCGTGCGGGGGCTGAAATCCGGCTCACCGCCCAGCTGCACGATGCGCTGGGCGATCAGGTCCGCATGCGCCGCCTCCTCGTTGGCGTGCACCAGGAACTCCGCCGCGATCGCGGGGGATTCCAGACCGTCCGCCGTGAAGTAGTGGCGCTTGTAGCGCAGCACGCACACCAGCTCGGTGGCCAGCGCATCGTTGAGCAGCTTCACGATCGCGTCGCGGTGCGGGCCGTAGGCGGGGGTCACGGCCCCTTCGTCGAGATCCTGCGTTGCCGCATACCGCAGCGCGTTCTCGTCCAGGCTGAACGTTTCGTTCGCATTGGCCGGAGCCAGGGAGATCGGGGTGGTCATGGGGCGCCAGTAGAAAGGGTTTCGTGGGATGTCGGCGGTGGGCCGGGCGCGGCGCGATCGTCCGGGGAAGGTCGTCGCGCGCTGCGCCGTGGTCAGTATTCGCTGCGGCGCGGGCGGCGGGCCAGCATGCACAGGGTGGCTACGAAGGCGCCCGCGGCGGCGGCCATCAGCAGCGACTTGCCCGGCTGCTCGGAGACGTACCGGGCGGTGGCGTCGGCCGCGTGGTTGAACTGGCGGCGGGCGCGTTCGCTCGTGTCCGCGCAGTACGAGATGCTCCGCGATGCGAGGTCCTGGGCGCGGGCCGCGAGGTCGTCGATCAGCGGGTCCACGTCGCCGTGCAGTTCACGCACCTTGCGCTCGGCCTTGTCCAGCGTGTTGTTGGCGGCCCGGCGCGTGGACTGGATCGAGTCCTGCGCGGTGTCGCGCATGTCATCGGCCAGCCCGTGGGCGGTATCGGCGGCTTTCTTGGCGAGGTTCTGAGGGTCCATGGTCTGTATTCCTTTGGGGTTCAGGTGGGAGTGCGGGGGCGGTGGCGGTCAGCCGCGCTTGAGCAGGCTCACCACGAAAGTGACGACGGCCATGATCACGAACACGAAGAACAGGATCTTGGCGATGCCCACGGCGCCCGCTGCGATGCCCCCGAAACCGAAGAGCGCGGCGATCAGAGCGATCACCAGAAAAACCACTGCGTAGTGCAACATATCGTTCTCCTCTTGGACCGGCGAGCCGGTGGGTTGGTCGATGGCGCTTTCGCATCGGCGCCTGAGTCCACTGTAGGTTTGGCCGCATCCACGAACTGCCGGTGCCCGGCGCGCGGCGCTGTAGGACGCAGCCGACCGACGCCGCGTGCCGGAGGGCGGGGATGGAGAGGGGTGGTGCGTGGCTCGCGCGGGCGCGCCGCGAAGGCCGATGGGCGGGCACCGCCTGCGCCTGCCTGCCTGCCTTGGGCTGTCGGTTGTCAGGCTACCGTGGCGCCTTGGCCCGGGTGCGTCAGGACAGCACGGGCAGGATCGCCGAGACGAGCGTGCCCTCGCCGGCCTCGGAGGTCACGGTGAGGCGGCCGCCCGCCGCCTCCACGCGGTGGCGCATGCCCATCAGGCCGTGGGCCGAGGTGTGCACCTTGCTGGTGTCGAAGCCGGCGCCGTTGTCGCGGATCTGCACCGCGACGTGGGTGGGGTAGTTGTGCACCGCCACCAGCACCTTGCTCGCGTTGGCGTACTTGCCGATGTTGGTGAGCGACTCCTGCACCATCCGGTAGACGGTGAGCTGCACGGACTCCGGCAGCTCCACGGGTTCGAGGTTGAGGTCCACCTCGACGTTGCCGCGCTGCGCGAACTCTCGCGCGAGGATCTCCAGCGAGGCCGTGAGCCCGAGGTTGAAGAGCGAGGACGGGCGCAGGTCTTCGATGATGCGGCGCTTGAGGGCGATGCCGCTGTTGAGCGTCTCGGTGAGGTGCTTGAGCCGCTCCGCGATCTCGGGCGCCTGCGCGTCCACCTTCGACTTGAGCCGCGCCACGTCCAGCTTGGCGGCCGTGAGCAGGGCGCCGAGTTCGTCGTGCAGCTCGCGGGCCAGGTGCCCGCGCTCGTCCTCGCGCACCTGCTGCAGGTGGTTGGCCAGCTCGGTCAGCGAGGCCGTGCGCTCGCGCACCAGCGTCTCCAGCCGGTCGCGCTCGCGCTCCAGGGATTCCTGCTCGCGCTGGTTCGCCGTCTGCAATGCGCTGGCCTGGCGCAGGTACATGTAGAACGCCAGCAGGCCGATCACCACCACCGTGGCGATGCCGATGCGTGAGAGCGTGAGGGAGTGCAGGATCTCCTGCGTATTGCGGCTCGACTGGTCGGCGCTGCGCTGGATGAGCCGGGCCGCCAGGGTGCGGATGGCATCCATGTTCTCCTTGCCGACATCGGTGGAGAGCACGAACTTCCAGGCATCGTCGTTGTTCTGCCGGCGCAGCCGCAGGCTGAGGTCCAACTCCGACATCTTGCGCGAGATCTGGCGGGAGAGCTGGGTGAAGTCTTCCTGGTCCTCCGGAGAGGCGGCGAAGATGCCGCGCAATTCCTCGAGATTGGCATCGATGGTGGAGGCGGCCTTCTGGTAGGGCTGCAGATAGCGCTCGTCGCCGGTGAGCAGGTAGCCGCGCAGCCCCGTTTCCGCGTCGAGCATGTTCTGCATCATGCGGTTGAGCGCCGCGCGCGTGACGTAGGTGTGCGAGAGCGCGTGCACGGCTTCGTTGGAGCGTGCATAGCCGGCTTCGTTGATGCCAACCAGCGCAGAGGCCGCCAGCAGTGCCAGGGGCAGACTGACGGCCATCTTGCGAAAATTGGACCAGCGCATATATATCGATCTCCGAGGACGAGCGGGTGAATTCTGGATAATGTCACCGGCCTGCGGCAACTGCGGCGGGCGCGCTCCCGCAATGGTGGACTGACCACCGGAACAACGATGGGCAGCCCCGCTGCCTCTTGAAAGAACACTCAATGATCAAGATCGGCATTGTGGATGACCATGCGATCGTCCGCTCGGGATTGCGGCAATTTTTGTCAGAACATGTAGACCTGCGCGTCGAGGGCGAGGCGTCCAACGGGCGCGAAGCCATCGACCTCGTGCGCACCCACGAGATCGACGTGCTGCTCATGGACCTGTCCATGCCCGGGCAGAGCGGCCTCGATGCCCTGGCCATGCTGCGTGCGAAGGCGCCCGACATGGGCATCCTCATCCTGAGCGGCTACCCCGAGGAGCACTACGCCATCAACCTCATCCGGCAGGGCGCGAGCGGCTACCTCAACAAGGAATGCGATCCCAAGGAAATCGTGGAGGCCATCCGCACGATCTCGCTGGGCCGCCGCTACCTCACGCCGGCCGTGGCCGACCTGCTGGCCCAGCAGCTCAATCGCAAGGACGACGCGCCGCCGCACGAGCAGCTCTCCGAGCGGGAGTTCCAGGTGTTCCTGAAGCTCGCCAAGGGCGAGACCGCCGGCGACATCGCCAAGTCCCTCTCGCTCAGCGTGAAGACCGTGAGCACCTACCGCACGCGGCTCATGGAGAAGATGGCGCTCTCCTCCAACAGCGACCTCACGTACTACGCGCTGAAGAACAAGCTGATCGACTGATCCATCGGCCCCGGCGTGCGTGCTGCCCGCGCCGGGCAGGCGCCGTACTGGTGATGCGCACAAAACAAGAGGCCCGGGAGCATGTGCATCCCGGGCCTCTTGTTTTGTGGCCTGCGGTGGCTCAGGCGTTGCTGGCCGATTGCCGCAGCGCGCCGTGCTCCACGCAATATTCCACGAGCGCGTCGATCTCGTTGGACTTGTCGAACACGGCATCGACGCCCAGTTGCGCGCACCGCATGCGCACATCGGGTGTCGCATAGTTGCTGAGCACGACCATCTTCTGCTGTGCCGCGCGATTGCGGCATGCTGCCAGCACGCCCAGGCCGCTGCCCTGGCGCAGGAAGAGGTCCACGATGGCCAGATCCCACTGGTCCGGATGGCTGGCGAGCCATTCCTTGCCGTCGTCTTCCGTTTCGGCGACGCCCACAGCCTCCACTTCCGCCAGCTCCTCCAGTGTGCCGATCAAGTTCTCCCGGATCGTGGCGTTGTCTTCAACGATATAGGTGCGCAGTTTCACTGTGAAGTCCAGGCCGGATCAGGGCTTGGTTGTGGGAATGATCACGGCCTCACTGTATCGGGACCGTGGCGGGATTCTGCCAGCAGCGGGGTGTTATCCCGGTAGGATTTTTCCTACCGTGTCGTCTCTGCGTGCATGCCGCACACGGGGCATGAAGGATCCCGGTGTGCGCGCATGCCGGTCCACTCCATGGAAAGTCCATCGAGCATGAGCAGGCGGCCCGCCAGCGACGTGCCGATGCCGGCCAGGAGCTTGATGGCTTCGGCGGCCTGCATGGCGCCGATGATGCCCACCATGGGGGCGAAGACGCCCATGGCCGAGCACTGGATTTCCTCGAATGCGGCATCCGGCGGAAAGAAGCACGCATAGCAGGGCGCCTCCGGCACGCGGGGGTCCACCACGGTGATCTGGCCATCGAAGCGGATGGCGGCGCCGGCGACCAGGGGTACGCCGTGGCGCACGCAGGCGGCATTCACCGCATGCCGGGTGGCATAGTTGTCGCTGCAGTCCAGCACCACGCTCGCCTGGGGCACGTGCCGGTCGAGCCATGCGGCGTCGGCGCGCTCCTGGAGCGCATCCACGTGCACGCCGGGGTTCAGCGCCCGGGTGGCCTGCGCCGCCGAGGCCACCTTGGGCTGACCGATGCGCTCCGTGGCATGGGCGATCTGGCGCTGCAGATTGGTGAGGTCCACGGTGTCCGCGTCCACGAGCGTCAGATGGCCCACGCCCGCCGAGGCCAGGAACAGGGCCGCGGGGCCGCCCAGGCCGCCAGCCCCGATGACGATGGCGCGGGCGGCCAGCAGGCGCTCCTGCCCCTCGATGCCGATCTCATCGAGCAGGATGTGGCGGGAGTAGCGCAGGAGCTGGTCGTCGGTCATGGGGAGGGCGGGGCGGGCGCGGCGTGGGAGGGGGCTGGGCCATGGAAAAGGGCCCCGTGCTCCCTCGCCGCACGGGGTTGCCGCCCCCGGGGAGGCGCTTTTTTCATCCTGGCGCGGCCCGGCAATGAAAAAAGCCGGGCCCCTTGGTGGAAGCCCGGCCCGTGCGCGGGGGAGCGAAGGGTGTGCCGCGGATCAGTTGTCTTTTTTCTCTTCCTTGCGCTCGGTCTGCGTCTTGCTGGCCACCACGGTCAGTCCCTTGAGTTGGTTGAGGGCCTGGCCCAGCTGGAAGTCCTTGTCGGAGCCGAACTCGGGCATCTTGCGTTCCGAGCCCGGTTTCTTGGCTTCCTCTTCGAGGCGCTTGCGGGCTTCCTCGCGGGCTTTCTCGCGGGCCTCGTCCTTCTTCTCCTCGCCCTGGCCGCTGGTCAGGTGCTTCTCGAGATCCGCCTCGCGCATGCGCAGGGCGGCGTAGAGATCACCTTCGGGGCTCTCGTCCACCATGACGTCGGGCACGATGCCCTTGGCCTGGATCGACTTGCCGCTGGGCGTGTAGTAGCGCGCGGTGGTGAGCTTGATGCCGGTGTCGGGGCCGAGCGGGCGCACGGTCTGCACCGAGCCCTTGCCGAAGGTCTGGCTGCCCATGATCGTGGCGCGCTTGTGGTCCTGCAGCGCGCCGGCGACGATCTCGCTGGCGGATGCGGAGCCTTCGTTCACCAGCACCACCAGTGGCACGGTCTTGAGTGCCGCGGGCAGGCGCTTGAGCGGATCGCCGCTGCCACGGCGCTGGTAGTCTTGGGGCGAGGCCTTATAGATCGCCTTGCTCTCCGCGAGCTGGCCGTTGGTGGACACGACGGTCACGTTCTCGGGAAGGAAGGCGGCGGAGACGGCCACGGCCGCGTCGAGCAGGCCGCCCGGGTCGTTGCGCAGGTCCAGCACGAGGCCCTTGAGGTTGGGGTCCTGCCGATAGACCTCCTCGATCTTGCGCACGAAATCGTCCACCGTGCGTTCCTGGAACTGCGAGAGGCGGACCCAGGCATAGCCGGGCTCGATCACCTTGCCCTTGACGGACTGGGTCTTGATCTCCTCGCGCGTGATCGTGACCGGGAAGGTGCGGCTCTCGTCCTTGCGGAAGATGGTCAGCGTGACCTGCGTGTCGGGCTCGCCGCGCATCTTCTTGACGGCCTCGTTGAGCGCCAGGCCCTTGACGGCCGTGTCGTCGATCTTGGTGATGAGGTCGTTGGTCTTGAGGCCCGCGCGGAAGGCCGGGGAACCCTCGATGGGCGAGACGACCTTGATCAGGCCGTCTTCCTGGGTGATCTCGATGCCCACGCCGACGAATCGGCCCGTGGTGCCTTCGCGGAATTCCTTGAAGGACTTCTTGTCGAAATACTGCGAATGGGGGTCCAGGCTCGCCACCATGCCGGAGATGGCGTCGGTGATGAGCTTCTTGTCGTCCACCGGCTCGACGTAGTCGGTCTTGACGAGGCCGAAGACGGCGGAGAGCTGCTGGATTTCCTCGAGGGGAAGCGGCGCCATGGCGCCGCGCGCGACGGTCTGCAGCGACACCGTGGTCAGTGCCCCGGCAACGACGCCGACCGACACCCATCCTGCGATTTTGAGTTTGTGGCCCATTCAAAACACCTTTGCCGGATCAAAGTCCAATATACACCCCTTGGAAAGCGGGGGGACGGCACAGTTCCATGTCGTCCCCGGCTTTAGCGGGACTTTTGCCGGTCTGTTCCGACTTTCCGCACCTGCGCGCGGACTGGTTGGGGATTTACGCCTTGCCTTGCGATGCCACGGCCGCCGCGGCCTTCGCGGCCGCCTCGGCGTCGCCCAGGTAGTAGTGGCGCAGCGGCTTCAGGTCGTCGTCCAGCTCGTACACGAGCGGAATGCCGTTGGGAATGTTCAGGCCGACGATGTCGGCATCGGAGATGCCGTCGAGGTACTTGATCAGGGCGCGGATGGAGTTGCCGTGCGCGGCGATGAGCACGCGCTTGCCCGAGCGGATGGCCGGCGCGATGCTCTCGTTCCAGTAGGGCAGCACGCGCGCGACGGTGTCCTGCAGGCATTCGGTGAGCGGGATCTGCTCGGGCGCGAGGCCGGCGTAGCGGATGTCGCCGCGCTCGCTGCGCGGGTCGGTGGCCTCCAGGGCCGGCGGCGGCGTGTCGTAGCTGCGGCGCCAGACCAGCACCTGCGCATCGCCGTATTGCTTGGCCATGTCGGCCTTGTTGAGCCCCTGCAGGGCGCCGTAGTGGCGCTCGTTGAGGCGCCAGCTGTGTTCCACCGGCAGCCAGGTGCGGTCCATCTCGTCGAGCGTGTGCCACAGGGTGCGGGTGGCGCGCTTGAGCACGCTGGTGTAGGCCAGGTCGAATTCATGGCCTTCGGCCTTGAGGAGCCGGCCCGCCGCCTTGGCCTGCTCGATGCCGGTCGGGGTCAGGTCCACGTCGGTCCAGCCGGTGAAGCGGTTTTCGAGGTTCCAGGTGGATTCGCCGTGGCGGATCAGGACGAGTTTGTGCATGGGTGCTGTCGATGCGTTCGGGATCAAAACGCCGCATTCTAAAATTGCGGGGTTTGCTTTCCCCAAGGACTCCCGTGAATTTCTTCATCGACAACTGGTATCTCGTCCTCATTGCACTGGTCTCGGGCACGATGCTGCTCCTGCCGGTCTTCCGGGAGGCCACCGGCGGCTCCCTGACCGCCGCGCGTGCCGTGCAGCTCATCAACCGCGAAAAGGCCGTGGTGGTCGATGTCTCGGAGCCGGACGAATTCGCCGCCGGCCACGTGGGCGGCGCCAAGAGCGTGCCGCTCGGCCAGTTCGAGGAGCGGCTGCCGCAGGTGGTCAAGAACAAGTCCGTGCCCCTGGTGCTCGTGTGCGCCAAGGGCGCGCGTGCGCAGCGCGCGGTGGCCATGGCCAAGAAGCTCGGCTACGAGAACGCCCAGGCGCTCGCGGGCGGGCTCAAGGCCTGGAAAGAGGCCAGCATGCCGGTTGAAAAGGCCTGACGCGGCACCACGTGCCATCCATCCCCTCCGTCGCCGCCCCAGGAAGACCCCTGCCATGCCATCCGTCACGATGTACACCACCGCCGTCTGCCCGTACTGCATCCGCGCCAAGCAGATCCTCAAAGCCAGGGGCGTGGAGCGGATCGAGGAGATCCGCGTCGACCTCGACCCGGATGCCCGCGCCCGCATGATGGAGATCACCGGCCGCCGCACGGTGCCGCAGATCTTCATCGGCGAGACGCACGTGGGCGGCCACGACGACCTCGTGGCGCTCGACGGCCGCGGCGGCCTCATGCCGCTGCTCGGCGCCTGAGAGCGTGTTTACGATCTCCCCCGACAATCCTGGGGTGAAAAGAAAGCCATACCCAAGCGACATCAGTAGAGAGAAGTTTGCCGAGATCGAGC
>NZ_QLTA01000039.1 GCF_003269065.1 Paracidovorax anthurii | reverse complement strand
CACTGGAAGAAGCCGAGTCCGGGATCGGAGCAGCGCAACGAAGCCATCCGGGCGTGCCAGCGTTTGGGCCGCAGCGTCTGGAAGAAGTGGAGCGGCTACCACCGGCGCAGCCTTGTCGAGACGAAGATGCACTGCTTCAAGCGACTGGGCGAACGGGTGACGGCGCGCACGTTCGAGCATCAGGTGGTGGAGTTGCATGTCCGCGTGGCCGTACTCAACCGCTTCAGCCAGATCGGTCGTCCTCAAACCGTTCTGGTGGCCGCCATGGCATAAATCCGTCTGGGGTTGGGGCTATGCCGTCTTCGAACTGATTTGTGCAACAAAGCCACTTCAACAGCGTGCGCCGCCTCGTGCGCAAGCTGTGCCAGCGCAATGTGGCGGGAGTGTGCCTGGAAGACAAGATCTTTCCGAAAACGAACTCCTTCATCGGTGAAAGCCAGGAGCTTGCGGATCCGGACGAGTTCGCAGGAAAGATCAAGGCCGCCAAGGACAGCCAGCTCAACGATGCGTTCTGCATCGTTGCGCGTGTCGAGGCGTTGATTGCCGGACGAGGCCTGACGGAGGCCCTCAAGCGGGCAGAGAAGTACCACGCGGCCGGGGCGGATGCGATCCTCATCCATTCGAAAAAGAGCGATGCCGCCGAGATCCTGCAGTTCGCAGAGCATTGGCAGGACCGGGGCCCCCTGGTCATCGTTCCGACCATGTACTACGCGGTGCCGACGGAGCGCTTCATCGACGCAAAGATCGCCGCGATCATCTGGGCCAACCACAACCTGCGCGCCTCGGTGGCGAGCATGAGGCGCGTTTGCGAGACCATCTACCGCGAGCGATCGCTCAAGGACATCGAGAACGATCTGCCGCGGGTCAAGGAGATCTTCGATCTCGTCGAGCAGGATGAACTCACGCAGGCCGAGCATCGCTACCTGCCCCGCGGGAATGCCCTGGACCCGGTCTCCACAGGAGCACTTCAATGATCAGCGGCATGGACTTCGTCGATTCGGCGACACGGCTGGGTTTCAACTTCTACGTGAGCGTCCCCTGCTCGTACCTCACGCCCTTGCTCAACGGCGTGCTGAGCGATGCGAAGGTGGACCATGTCATGGCCTCCAGCGAGGGCGAGGCCGTGGGGATCGCCGCCGGCGCCTACCTGGGCGGGCGCCTGCCGGTCGTGATGATGCAGAACTCGGGGCTCGGCAATGCCGTGAACCCTCTCACATCGCTGAACCACATCTTCAAGATTCCGTCATTGCTGATCTGCAGCTGGCGCGGATCACCGGGCGTACCGGATGAGCCGCAGCACCGGCTCATGGGGGAGATCACGCACCGGCTGCTGGACACGCTCCAGATACCGCACGGCCCCTTCCCCTGGAAGCCGGAACTCATCGGCCCGGCCCTGCAGACGGCGCGCGAGGTCATTGACCGTACCCAACTGCCGTATGCGCTCGTGGTGGACCCCAATGTCCTGGAGACCGAGGAGCTCAAGGCCGTCGGTCTGGTGCGTCCCCCGTCGGCCACGCTGCGCAGGCTGGGAGACCCCGCGATGGCCCTTCCCAGCCGGGAGGACGTTCTGCGAACCGTCGTCGCTACGGCACCGCCGCAGGCGGGGCTCATCGCGACAACGGGCAAGACGGGCCGGGAATTGTTCTGCATTGAAGACAGCCATCGCCACCTCTACCTGGTCGGCTCCATGGGCTGCGCGAGCGCTGTCGGTCTGGGGGCCGCGCTGGCCACGGACCGGCCGATCATCGTGCTCGACGGCGACGGCGCTGCCCTCATGAAGCTGGGCAATCTTTCGACCATCGGTCGCTACCGTCCCTCGTCGATGGTGCACCTCGTGATCGACAACGGGGTTCACGACAGCACTGGGGGGCAGCCGACGAACTCGGGCAACATCGATTTCTCGCAGATCGCCTCCGCGTGCGGCTACCAGGTCATCTACTCATGCAATGGCATCGACGCGGTGGCGGAGGCGCTGCGCAGCGCCCTGGACTCGGTCGGGCCGCATTTCATCCATGTACGGGTCCGGCCGGGCTCCATGCACAACCTTCCCAGGCCAACGGTTTCGCCGGAGGAGGTGGGGCGCCGTTTCTCTCGCCACCTGTTGTCGGACGCCGATGCCAAGGCCCAGGCGGTTCCCGAGCGCGCTGACCAAGTGGGTGCCTGATCGATCGGGAAACCAGTCATGACCATTGCATACGACCTGCCGTTCGAGAGGTGGGCCTCCACTGCGAAGGTGCGCGGAGAGATTCCGTCGCACCAGGCGACCGAGATGGACTGGACCCGGGGGCTTCTGTTCACCCCGGAGCTCGTGCCGAGCGTGTCCCATCCCTTGGTGGCCAGGCGCGGACCGGAGGCTGCCAGGTGGCTGCTCGCCCAGGCATTGTTCTCGAATCTGGAGTTCACCCAGGTTCTCGAACATGAGGTGGTGAACCATGCCGTCTACAGCATTGCGCGTGGCAGATCGGGCTTCGATCTGCCGGGCGCCATGGTTGCCGACGCATGGAACATCCTGGTGGACGAGTCCTACCACGGCAAGATCACCGCCGACTTGTCGCGTCTGGCGGAAGCGCGCACGGGTATTCGAAACCATGCGCCAAGGGTGCCGGCGTTCTTTCTTCGGCTTCAGCGTGAAGTCGCGCGGGCCGATCCCGCGCTGCGGCCGCTGCTGCCGATCTTCTTCTGCTCGATCTCCGAGACGCTCATCACGAAGAACCTGGTCGAGGTCCCCCGGGACCCACGGGTCATTGCGCCGATCCGGCAGGTGATGAAAGATCACGCGGAGGACGAGAGCAAGCATCACCGCTTCTTCGCGAGCTTCATTTCGCAGGCCTGGCCGCAGTTGCCCGAAACCCTGAAAGCCAAGATCGGCCCGCTGCTGCCGAAGTTCATATCCATCTTCATCGACCCGGACATCGTGTTCATCCGCAGCCAGCTGCGGGAAATCGGTCTCGGCGAAGACGATGCCGACCAGGTCATCTTCGACTGCTACTCCGAAGCGAGCCTCGCGGAGTCCCGTCGCAACGGTGCGAGGTCCTCCATCAGTGCGCTGCGCAAGGCGGGCGTGGCCGACAGCGCGTACCTGCGCGATGAGATGCACCGGTATGGCCTTTCCATGGATATTCCCGAGGGGGTTGCGGCATGAGGGCGATCATCTTGGCGGCAGGCGTTGGCAGCCGCATCCGTGGGCACACGGCCAGTCCGAAGTGCTTGCTCAGGATCGATGGAAAGACCTTGCTGCAACACCAGCTCGATGCGTTGCAGGAACTGGGGGTTTCCGATGTCCATGTCATCGTCGGCTACCGCAGCGAGGAAATCATCGGAGCGCTCCCCGGGCATGTGCGCCATCACGTTTATTCGCAGTATGCGGAGACGAACAACCTCTGGACCCTCGCAGCCTTCAGCGAGCTGCTGCAGGGGGACTGCCTGGTGCAGTTCGCGGACGTGAGGGTCTCGAGAGACGCACTGCGGGATCTGCTGTGCAGCTTGTCCGATGTGGCGCTTCTTGGCGACGGGCGCCAGTGTCTCGAGGGCACGATGCGAATTCGGGCGCGTGGCGAGCAGCTGCTGGAGGTCGGCAGCCACATTCCGGTGTCCGAGGGGCACGGGAACTTCATCGGCCTGGCACGCTTCGGGGCAGCCGCTTCACCCAGGCTGGGAGCGCTGATCAATCGATGCGTCCAACTCGGCCAGCGGCGCCAGGACTACTACACCGCGGTGCTGCCCGAATTGTGCTCCGAGCACCGGGCGCACGTCGTCTGGCTTGGCGGCAAGTCGTGGGCTGAGGTCGATGACGTTTCCGATCTGGAACGGGCCCAGGCAATTCCATTCGATGCGTGATCGCATCAGCGTGACAGCTATTTCGCTAGGAGGCAGAGATGTGCGGCTTTGTGGGTATTTTTCATCGAGACGGTCAGTCGTTCGAAGAACGTGAGGTGCTGAACCGAATGAACCAGACCATCGTCCACCGGGGGCCCGACGATGCCGGGATGCATGTCTCCGGGCCTGTCGGTCTGGCCTTTCGCCGCCTGAGCGTCATCGACGTACCGGGTGGGCATCAACCCATGATTGATCCGGCCACCGGCGTGGCACTGGTTTTCAACGGAGAAATCTACAACTACAAGGAACTGCGGCGGGAACTCGAAGGGGCTGGGGCGGTGTTCCGCACCCGCTCGGACACGGAGGTGCTGCTGCGCAGTTTCATTCGCTGGGGCGCGCAATGCGTGGATCATCTCTCCGGCATGTTCGCGTTCGCGGCATGGGACCCGCGCTCCGGGTCCCTGACGGTGGCGCGGGACCGGCTCGGCGTCAAGCCTTTCTACTGGACGGAGATCGGTAAGGATTTCCTGTTCGCATCGGAGGTCAAGGCGTTCTTCCAGCATCCCAGATTCCACAAGCGTGCCAGCCTGGACGGCATTTCGAGCTATCTGTCGTTTCGGCAGCCGGTCTGGGAGCAGACCTACTTCGAGGGCGTCCACAAGCTGCTCCCCGGGGAGATGATGGTGGTGACGCCGCGGCAGATGCAGCGCCGCCGCTACTGGGCGTTGCCGGTACCCCGTCCGGACCATCGGAAAAGCGAAGCCGCCTGGATGGAAGAGCTTCATGACAAGCTCAACGCTGCCGTTCGGCGCTGCCTCGTGGCGGATGTGCCGCTGGGCGCTTACCTCAGTGGTGGCCTGGACTCGAGCATCCTCGTCGCCTTGATGGCCAGGAACATGACGACCAAGCCGCAGACGTTCTCGATCGGCTACGGGGTTCATGGCTACGACGAGGGCGAGTTCGCGGCGGAGGTGGCAGAGGCCGTTGGCGCCGAGCACACCCATCTGACGATCGACCAGCGGGAGTATGTCCAAGGCATGGCGCCCTTGATCGAACAGTGCGATGCGCCACTGATGATTCCGCAGATGGTTGCGGTTCTCAAGCTGTCGAAGGAAATCCGGCGCCATGTGAAGGTCGCTTTGTGCGGCGATGGCGCAGATGAGCTGTTCGGCGGCTATGGGCGGGTGATGCGGTCGCCGTTCGACTGGAAAAAGATCCACGCCATGCGCCGGCTGCTGGGGCCTGCCGCCGGTTCTTTGCAGCGCTTCGGCCGCGATCCTTACGGCCCCGTGGCCAATCTGGGGTGCAAGAGCCACCTTGAGCACTTTCTCAATGTCTATCACTGGATGCCGATCCCGGAAAAGATGGGCTTGCTCACTGGCGATGCACGGGCGCAACTGAAGGGGGACCGCGCGACGCTGGCGGCTTTCGACGAGGCGTTTTCGGACACCGAGGAGTGCGATCCCCACGACAGGGTGCTGCACGCCTTTCAGAAGATCCACCTCGGCTGCGTGCTCGACAAGGTGGATACCATCGGCATGCTCGCATCGCTGGAGGGGCGCGTACCGTTCGTCGACCACGAACTGGTCGAGACCTTCATACACATGCCGCATGCGTTGAAGATGAAGTGGCGCTCTCCCACGTCACTGCTTCGCGCGCTCGGCACGTCGGCATTCAAGGCTTCCGAAGTGCTGGATCAGAACAAGTATCTGCTGCGCAAGCACGGTCAGTCGCTGCTCCCGGGGCACCTCGCGCACCGCAAGAAGATGGGGTTTCCGACGCCCCTGGATGACTGGATGAAGACCGGGATGCTGGACGACGCTCGGGCCCTGCTGCTGGATCAGCGTTCGCGCGAACGCGGTATCTTCGACCCGAAGCGGCTGGAGCATTTCCTGGGCAACCCGCAGTCGCTGGATTACGACTTCTACGGAAAGAAGGTGTGGATGCTCATGAACCTGGAGTTGTGGTTCCGGCGGGTGGTGGACAGCCAGGTGCAGGAGCCCAGTGTCACGGCTTCCCGGCTGGAAGCCCCGGCAATGGTGGCGTAGACCATGCTGAACGAGCACAAATCATCGGGCGAGGCATCTGCGGCGGCATCTCCAGCGAAGGTTCGGCACGAGGACTGGAGGATATGCGGCGAACGCCTGGGCGGGGAGGCACGCCTGGAGGTTCGCTTCCCGTACACCGGCGAACTCGTCGGATCGGTTCCCTTGGCCGAGCCGCATCACGTGAGGCGGGCGCTGGAGCGTGCGCATGCCTTTCGCTCGGAGCTGTCCCGCTACGAGCGGCATCTGATTCTGAGCAGGACTCGTGAGCTGCTGGTCGAGCGGTCGGCACTGTTCGCTCACTCGATCGTTGCCGAGAGCGGCTTGTGCATCCGCGATGCGAGGCACGAAGTCATGCGGGCAGCCGACGTGCTTTCCAGTGCGGCGGCCCAGGCGCTCGTCGATGATGGCAAGGTCTTCTCTTGCGATGTGGGGCCCCATGGGCGCAAGCGCCGGGTCTATACGCAACGCGACCCCTTGCTGGGGGTCATCGTCGCCATCACCCCGTTCAACCATCCGCTCAACCAAATTGTCCATAAGGTGGCCCCCTCCGTGGCGACCAACAACAGGATGGTGTTGAAGCCGAGCGAGAAGACCCCCCTTACCGCATTGATGTTCGCCGATCTTCTGTACGAAGCAGGCCTGCCGGGCCCGATGCTGACCGTCATCACCGGCAAGCCCGATGTCATCGGTCCGGATCTTCTGAGGGCGCCGGAGGTGGACGTGGTCAGCTTCACGGGTGGCGTGGCCGCGGGCAAGATCGTGGCGAAGTCGGCGGTGTACAAGCGGCAGATCCTGGAGCTGGGCGGCAACGATCCCATCATCGTGATGGAGGACGCCGATCTGGAGGAGGCCGTGGAGTTGACGGTCGCTGGGGCCTACCGCAACAGCGGACAGCGGTGCACGGCAATCAAGCGAATCCTCGTGCATGAGAAGGTGTCCGATGCGTTCGTGGAGGCGCTGGTCAGCGCCACATCCGCGCTCCGTGCGGGCGACCCCTTCGACGAGGCCTCTGATCTGGGCACCGTGATCGACGCGGCAGCGGCGCAGTGCATTGAGCGACGTGTCCAGTCCGCGATACTGGATGGTGCCCGATTGCGCCATGGCCATCGGCGCGAGGGGGCGCTGTATCTACCTACGGTCCTTGATGGGGTGCGACCGGAGATGGAGCTGGTTCGAATGGAGACGTTTGGTCCCGTGGCCCCGGTGATCAAGTTCGGCAGCATTGATGAAGCCATCCGGATATCCAACGCAACGGAGTTCGGCCTGTCGTCCTCGGTATGCACGAATCGCTGGGATTACATCCAACGGTTCATCGCCGAACTGCAGGTCGGGTCCGTCAACATCCGGGAAGTGCCCGGTTACCGCCTGGAGTCCACGCCATTCGGCGGCATCAAGGACTCCGGCCTGGGATTCAAGGAAGGCGTGATCGAGGCGATGCATTCTTTCTCGAACGTCAAAACATACTCGCTCCCCTGGGAAGGGTGATGCCGGGTGCATGAGAGGAGATTTTGAGTGGTCTATACCCTGTTGATCATCACCGGGATGGTGACTGGCTTTCTGTCCGGCCTGCTCGGCGTTGGCGGTGGGTTTCTGATGGTGCCCGTGTTCATCGTTCTGCTTCCCTTGCAGTTTCCCCTGGAGATGGCAACGCTTCCGCAAGTGGCGGTTGCCACGGCGCTGGCCGCCACCGTGCCGGCGACGGCCAGCGCCGTCTATGCCCAATACAAGCGCGGCGCATTGCCCATCGCCTGGGTGAAGCGCCTTGCGCCGTCCGCGGCGATGGGCGCTGCCGTGGGTGCCGTGGCTGCCGGCCTGGTACACGGTGTGTGGGTGGCCCTGGTATTCAGCCTCTACGCCGCGTACTTCGGTCTGCGCATGCTGCGGGGCGCTGGCGCCTCTCGTGCTGCCGTGGATGCGTCCGCGTCCCCGCAGCTGATACAGCGCATTTCGCCGCGTGCCATCGGCGGGATGATCGGCATGTTCAGTGCGACAGCGGGCGTGGGCGGGGCAAGCTTGACGATCCCCTATCTGCTGGCGCAGCGTGACCGCATCGAAATGCGCAATGCCGTCGCGGCGGGGAGTGCCGTGGGTCTCTCCATTGCACTCGTGGGCGCATTTGCTTTTGCATTGGGCCCCACCCCGGAGATCACAGCGATGCCGGGGCTGCTTGGCCTGGTGTGCTGGACCGCCGCCATCGCGGTGGCCGTACCGGCAGCGTTCCTCGCGCCCTGGGGTGTTTCCGTCTCGCATCGCTTGCCCACCCAGCGTTTGAAGCGGGCGTTCGGACTCGTGATGCTCCTGGGCGCGGTGATCACGGTGTGGAAGGTCTTCGGTTGATGGCGGCGGCACCCTCCGTTCCATCCGCTTCATCCATTTCTGCGCGCACGATGCAGCGCCGCGCGCAGTGGGTCGGCGAGGCGAGCGAGGGCATCCTTCTGGTCGAGGGGCCGGACGGAACGACCGAACTGGTCGCGGCCATCGCCGGGGTGGTCGGTTGGCGCTCCTCTGCTCTGCGCTGCTGCGACGTCGCGGCGCGCGAAGGCCTGCCGGGGCGGCTTGCGGTTGACCCGCTCACCGATGTCCTGGTGTACCGTGAGGACCTGCATTCGCGGGAGACGACCGGGATCGGGCCGGCCGTCGCGCATTTCCGCGGGCAGTTGGCGTCGGTGCATCGCCTTTGCGGTTTGAGCGCCATGGAAAGCGATCGCCACCAGGACCCCGTGCATGGTCTGGTTGCGTTGCACGATCTGTTCGCGCATTGCGCGCCTGCGCAGTTGAGCGTGCGGGGAGTCGAGGCCGGATCGCAAGCCACACGCCTGCTCAATGGCGTGTGCTGTCTGCTCTTCGAGGTCCTGGCTTTGCGAATGCCGGGCCATCCGGAAGAGGCGGTGCTGGCGCGTCTGCGGGATGACGTGGATGTCGTGCTTCCACGCACGCCCGCCGGGCTGGTGATTCGGAACACCCTGGCGATCCTCCTGGAAACTGTCCGCACGCGGGACTGCTTGCCGGAGTCTTGCCGCCTCGTGAATCACGACGAACGTGCCTGCTACATGTTCATGGATGCAAGCGAATGGTCATCCGAACTGGGGCGGTATCACTTCGAGAACGAGTTGGGGTACATGGCCGGATGTTTTCAGGCACTGCGGCGTCTCATGTCGTTGGGCCGGGCTCCGCTGACGGCAGACACGCTCCTCGAGATTCACGATGTCGCGATCGGCAACGCATTCAGGAGGGTTCCGACTCCCATGCAGGAGCGCTTCCAGAAAGGATACCGTTCCAGGGCCGTGTCATTCCCCCTGATCGAGGGCCGCAACCACACTGCGGCGGGCCTGGAAGAGTTTCTGGCATCGCCGGATGCCGGCACGGGCTGGATCACCATCGGGGAGCGCGAGGAGGGTGGTGGGCTGCAGCTGACGGCGAACGCCAAGCATTCGCTCGACTGTGGGTGTAAAGCGGCGGACATCCTGGCCCATTACTATCGCCAACTCGACAGAATCGATGCGGGCGCACCGGACGCTGAGGAGATGCGAGTCGCCGCAACGGTGCGTTGCTGCCAGAGCCTGGATCGCAACCATCTGTTCGTGGATGCCAATATCCGGACCATCGGTTACCTGTGCCTGAACAAGTTCCTGTGGGATCTCGGGATGGAGCCCGCGGTGCTGGAGTACCCGAAGGTTCTCGACATGTGCTCGGTGGCGCAGGTGGTCGAGGCGGTGCGTCGCGGGCAGCAGAGGTTTCGCCAACTGCAAGGGACGGGACGGCGGCCCTAGCATGGCGCAATGGATTTGTTCATTCTTTGGAGAGCTTCATGACGCAATTGAGTGCCATTCTGGAGGAGCAGCAGAAGTACTACGACGATCGCGCACCGGAGTACGACGACTGGTGGTATCGCCGGAATGCCTTCGACGAAGGCGTGGAGGCCAATGCGCGCTGGCACTCCGAGGCGGCCATCGTCGATGAGGCGCTGCAGGCGGCGGATCTGGGCGGAGACGTGCTCGAATTCGCTGGCGGTACCGGGATATGGAGCCGCAAGCTCTTGCGGACGGCCAAGACCCTGACCATTGTGGATGGCTCGCCGCAGATGCTCGCCCTCAATGCCGCTGCCGGCGATCCCCGGGTGGCACTGGTTCAGGCGGATATCTTCCAGTGGCGGGCGGACAGGGTTTTCGACGCTGTCGCGTTCGGCTTCTGGATATCGCACGTGCCGCGAAATCTGTTCGACGAGTTCCTGTCATCGGTGGCTGTCCACCTTCGCCAGGGCGGCAAGTTCTTCTTCGTGGACAACTGTCAGCGTCCCGAGGCCGTGGCGCCCCATGTGCTGGGGCTCAGCGGTGAACTCATGACGCGCAAGCTGGTGAATGGCCAGACCAGCACGATCGTGAAGAACTACTACACGAGCGAAGAAATCGCCGCCGCGTGCGCTAAAGCGGGCCTGACCGTCGAGGTCCATGAGACACCGTCGCTCTTCCAGTACGGCGTCGGAAGGCGGGGCTGATGCGCGGTCCCGCCGCTGTGCACGAATGCGCCGGCTTCATTCCATGAAACGATCGGCGGGACAGGACACGGGCGCGAAGCGAGTTCGATGAAGCTGCTGGTGCTCTCTGATCTGCACGCCGATCGGAGCGCGTTCCGGTGGCCAGACAACGTCGATTTCGACGTGGCCATCGTGGCGGGTGACATCCTCTCGCCGGGGAGGGCGTCGGTCGATTGGCTGCTCCAATGCGCGGCGGCCAGCGGTCGCCCCGTGGTGTTCGTGCCGGGAAACCACGAGTACTACGGCACCGTTCTCGAACATGAACTCGAGGCCATGCGTGCGCGGGCAGCGCATGGCCCTGTCCATCTGCTCGACGGCGACGAGCTGCAAATGGCGGGCGTGCGTTTTCTGGGATGCACGCTCTGGACGGATTTTTGTCTCCGCCTCCGATCCGATGAACCGGATGCACCGCCTGGCTTGCAGGCGGCAGACCCCGCACGCGCCATGGGCGCGGCGGCGCGCACCCTCAATGAGTACCGGAGCATCCGTTGCGAGCCGCCTGGCCCTGAAGCACCGCTCATCCGGGCGCTGAGGCCCGCAGACACAGCCGACCGCCATCGCCGCGACCGGCAGTGGTTACTGTCGAGGCTGCGCATGCCGTTTCAAGGGCCCACGGTGGTCGTCACCCACCATGCGCCCCATCGGGGCTCGTTGAGCGAAGACTTCGCCTCGGATTGGGTGTCCCCGGCGTTCGTCAACGAACTTCCGGACGCCTGTTTCCAAGGGGCCGCGCTCTGGATCCACGGGCACACGCACCGCTCCTTCGACTACCGTGTCGGGCCATGCCGGGTGATCTCGAATCCACGAGGCTATGTGCGCGGCTCGGGCGAAAGCGAGAACGAGGCGTTCAATGGCGCGTTGGTGATTTCGGTCTGATGCGGTGCTCGCGCAGTGCGCGAGCGCCCCTCACATTCCCGAATAGTTCGGCCCGCCCCCGCCTTCGGGTGTCACCCACACGATGTTCTGGGTCGGGTCCTTGATGTCGCAGGTCTTGCAGTGCACGCAGTTCTGCGCGTTGATCTGCAGCCGCTGCGCGTTGGCGCCCCGGGCTTCGTCGGGAACGAATTCATACACGCCCGCGGGGCAGTAGCGGGCTTCGGGCCCGGCGTATTTCGCCAGGTTGACGTTCACCGGCACGCTCGCGTCCTTGAGCGTCAGGTGCACGGGCTGGTTCTCGGCGTGGTTGGTGTTGCTGATGAACACGCTGGAGAGCCGGTCGAAGGTGAGCTTGCCGTCGGGCTTGGGGTAGACGATGGGCTCGCACTCGGCGGCGGGTTTCAGGTAGGCGTGGTCGGGCTTGTCGCGGTGCAGGGTCCAGGGGATGTTGCCCCGGAGCACGAGCTGCTCGATGCCGTTCATCAGCGTGGCGGTGGCCAGGCCCTTCTTGAACCAGGCCTTGAAGTTGCGGGCCTTGTTCAGCTCGGTGTGCAGCCAGCTGTTCTCGAAGGCCTGGGGATAGGCCGCGAGTTCGTCGTGCTGGCGGCCGGCGCGCAGGGCCTCGTAGGCGGCCTCGGCGGCGAGCATGCCGGTCTTGATGGCGGCGTGGCTGCCCTTGATGCGGCTCACGTTCAAAAAGCCCGCGTCGCAGCCCACCAGTGCGCCGCCCGGGAAGACGAATTTGGGCAGCGACAGCAGCCCGCCGGCGGTGATGGCGCGCGCGCCATAGCCGATGCGCTTGCCGGGCTTGATGCCCTTGGACTCGTCGCCCTCCAGGTAGTAGCGGATGTTGGGGTGGGTCTTCCAGCGCTGGAATTCCTCGAAGGGGCTCAGGTAGGGGTTGGCGTAGTCCAGGCCGGTGATGAAGCCGAGCGTGACCTTGTTGTCCTCGGCGTGGTAGAGGAAGGCGCCGCCGTAGGTGTCGCACTGCATGGGCCAGCCGGCGGTGTGCAGCACGAAGCCGGGCTGGTGGCGCTTCGGGTCGATCTCCCAGACTTCCTTGACGCCGATGCCGTAGCTCTGCGGATCGCGCCCCTCATCGAGCTTGAAGCGCGCGATGAGCTGCTTGCCCAGGTGGCCGCGCGCGCCTTCGGCGAAGAAGGTGTACTTGGCGTGCAGCTCCATGCCGAGCTGGAAGTCGCCCGTGGGCTCGCCGTCCTTGCCCACGCCCATGTTGCCGGTGGCCACGCCCTTGACGGAGCCGTCCTCGTTGTAGAGCACCTCGGCGGCGGAGAAGCCCGGGAAGATCTCCACGCCCAGTTCCTCGGCCTGCGCGCCCAGCCAGCGCACGACGTTGCCGAGGCTGACGATGTAGTTGCCGTGGTTCTGGAAGCACTCGGGCAGCACGAAGTTGGGCGTGCGCCAGGAGGATTTCTCGCCGAGGAAGACCATGGCGTCCTCGGTGACGGGCTGGTTCAGCGGGGCGCCGCGCTCCTTCCAGTCGGGAATCAGCTCGGTGAGCGCGCGCGGGTCCATGATGGCGCCCGAGAGGATGTGCGCGCCGGGCTCGGAGCCTTTCTCCAGCACCACCACCGAGACGTCCTGCCCGTTCTGTGCGGCCAGTTGCTTGAGGCGGATGGCGGCCGAGAGGCCGGCGGGGCCGCCGCCCACCACGACCACGTCGTATTCCATGGCCTCCCGGGGGCCGTATTGGGCAAGGATCTCTTCTTTCGTCATGGGTGGACTCGTCTCGGCATTTGATAATTGGAGCGAAAGCACGCGGCCGGAGCGTGGGGCCTGCGCGCGCGGTGCGCGGCCCATTGTATGCATCGGCAGCGCGATAATCGAACGATCGTTCTATTTTTCCTTCTGGAGGCATTACCCCATGGCATACACCATCGACTTGTCCGGCCGCGTGGCCCTGGTGACCGGAGCCTCCAGCGGCCTGGGCGAGCAGTTCGCCCGCACGCTGGCGCGCGCGGGGGCGGGCGTGGTGCTGGCCAGCCGGCGCCTGGAGAAGCTCAAGGAGCTGCGCGCGCGCATCGAGGGCGAGGGCGGCGACGCGCACGTGGTGGAGCTGGACGTGACCGACCACGATTCCATCAAGGCCGCCGTGGCGCACGCCGAGACGGAGATGGGCTCCATCGACATCCTGGTGAACAACTCGGGCGTGTCGACCACGCAGCGCATCCAGGACGTGACGCCCGATGACTTCGACTTCGTCTTCGACACCAACGTGCGCGGCGCCTTCTTCGTGGCGCAGGAGGTGGGCAAGCGCATGCTGGCGCGCTCGCGCGGGGCCGCGCCGGGCAGCTTCACGGGCGGGCGCATCGTCAACATCGCGTCGATGGCGGGGCTCAAGGTGCTGCCGCAGATCGGCGCCTATTCGATGAGCAAGGCGGCGGTGGTGCACATGACGCGCGCCATGGCGCTGGAGTGGGGGCGGTTCGGCATCAACGTGAACGCCATCTGCCCGGGCTACATCGACACCGAGATCAACCACCACCACTGGCAGACCGAGCAAGGCCGCAAGCTGGTGGACATGCTGCCGCGCAAGCGCGTGGGCGAGCCGCGCGACCTCGATGCGCTCATCGTGATGCTGGCGAGCGACCAGAGCCATTTCGTGAACGGCGCGGTGATCGCGGCGGACGACGGTTTCGCCATCTGATGCCCACGGGCATCCTCGCCGGGCTCGCCGCGGGCGCGCTCTGGGGGCTGGTGTTCGTGGCGCCGCAACTGGCGCGCGGCTTCGCGCCGGTGGACCTCACCTCCGGCCGCTTCATCGCCTATGGCGCGGTGGCGGTGGGCATGATGCTGTGGGGCGCGCTGCGCGGCCGCGCGGGCGTGCCGCGGCGCCGGCCCACGGCGCGGCAGGCGGGCGCGGCGCTGTGGCTGAGCGTGCTCGGCTTCACGGGCTACTACCTGCTGCTGGTGCTGGCGATCCGCGACGCGGGCGCGCCGCTGCCCGCGCTCATCATCGGCACGATCCCCGTGTGGGTGATGGTGCTGGGCAAGCCGCGCGGCCTGCGCTGGGGGGCGCTGGCGCCGGGGCTGCTGCTGACCATCGCGGGCATCGTGCTGATGGCCTGGGCGCCGCATGGCGCGCCGGACGGCGGCGGCGGCGCGGCATCGCCGCGTTCCTGGCGCGGCATCGGCATCGCGGTGGTGGCGCTGGTGTTCTGGACGGCCTTCGCCCTCCTCAACGCGCGCTGGCTGCGGCGCCACCCCGAGGTGCGCGCCACCGACTGGGCCAACTGGCTGGGCGTGGCCACGGGCCTGGGCGGCGTGCTGCTGTGGCTGGTGGCCGGCAGCGCGCCGGCGGACGTGGCCGCGCGGCCGGGCCTGGGGGCTTTCCTGGGGGTGTGCGTGGCGATCGGGTTCGGATCGAGCTGGCTGGCCACCATCCTCTGGAACGTGGCCAGCCAGCGGCTGCCCGCGAGCCTGTGCGGGCAGCTCATCGTGAGCGAGACGCTGTTCGCGATCGTGTATTCGTTCGCGCTGGACGGCCACTGGCCGGCCCCGCTGCAGTGGGGGGCGTGCGCGCTGTTCACGCTGGGCATCCTGGCCTCGATCAACGCCCACCGGTAGACCGTGAACAGGTTCCCGGGGGAGGCCGGCGGTGTACGTAAGCACGTGCGGGTGATCGAAAGCAATTGTTGCCATTTCCATTTTTTTGCTATTGAAATAGAAGCAATAAACCGATGAGGGACGGCGACCCTCATCGGTTTTCTGGAAAGGTTGCATATTCCGCCCATCGGAAAAGTTGATTGCGGCCATAGTCTGCGCCCCCTTGCTGCGGGGTTCGTTCCGCCGGGATGATTCGCTCCCCATCAACAACAGGAGTGGAGTCGTCCCATGCAGATGAAAACCCTATTGGCCGCAGCGGTGGTGCTGCACGGCGCCCTGGCGCCGGCGGCCTTCGCGCAGTCGGTGCTGACGCGCGACAACGGCGCCCCGGTCGGCGACAACCAGAACTCGCAGACGGCCGGCCCCAACGGCCCGAGCCTGCTGCAGGATGTGCAGCTGATCCAGAAGCTGCAGCGCTTCGACCGCGAGCGCATCCCCGAGCGCGTGGTGCACGCGCGCGGCACGGGCGTGAAGGGCGAGTTCACGGCCCAGGAGGACATCTCGGCGCTGACCAAGGCCAAGCTGTTCCAGCCCGGCGAGCGCACGCCGGTGTTCGTGCGCTTCTCGTCGGTGGTGCACGGCAACCATTCGCCCGAGACGCTGCGCGACCCGCGCGGCTTCGCCACCAAGTTCTACACGAGCGAGGGCAATTTCGACCTGGTGGGCAACAACTTCCCCACCTTCTTCATCCGCGACGCGATCAAGTTCCCCGACATGGTCCACGCGTTCAAGCCCGATCCGCGCACCAACCTCGACGACGACTCGCGCCGCTTCGACTTCTTCTCGCACGTGCCGGAAGCCACGCGCACGCTCACGCTGCTCTACTCGAACGAGGGCACGCCCGCGGGCTACCGCTTCATGGACGGCAACGGCGTGCACGCCTACAAGTTCGTGAACGCGCAGGGCCAGATCCACTACGTCAAGTTCCGCTGGAAGAGCCTGCAGGGCATCAAGAACCTCGACCCCAAGCAGGTCGAGCAGGTGCAGGGCAAGGACTACAGCCACATGACCAACGACCTGGTCAACGCGATCAAGCAGGGCGATTTCCCCAAGTGGGACCTGTACATCCAGGTGCTCAAGCCTGAAGACCTCGCCAAGTTCGAGTTCGATCCGCTGGATGCGACCAAGATCTGGCCCAACGTGCCCGAGCGCAAGATCGGCCAGATGGTGCTGAACAAGAACGTGGACAACTTCTTCCAGGAGACCGAGCAGGTGGCGATGGCCCCGGCCAACATCGTGCCCGGCATCGAGCCCTCCGAGGATCGCCTGCTGCAGGGCCGCGTGTTCTCGTACGCCGACACGCAGCTCTACCGCGTGGGCACCAACGGCCTCTCCCTGCCCGTGAACCGCCCCCGCGTGGCCGTGAACAACGGCAACCAGGACGGCACGCTGAACTTCGGCCACACGACCAGCGGCGTGAACTACGAGCCCAGCCGCCTGGAGCCGCGTCCGCAGGACCCGACGGCGCGCTACAGCCAGCTGCCGCTCACGGGCACCACCCAGCAGGCCAAGATCGCCAGGGAGCAGAACTTCAAGCAGGCCGGCGACCTGTACCGCGGTTACAGCAAGAAGGAGCAGCAGGACCTGATCCAGAGCTTCGGTGAGTCGCTCGCGGGCGCCGATGCCGAGAGCAAGAACATCATCCTGTCGTTCCTCTACAAGGCCGATCCCGAGTACGGCACGGGCGTGACCCGCGTGGCCAAGGGCGACATCGCCCGGGTGAAGCAGCTCGCCGCCGCCCTGAAGGACTGATCCCACGGCGGATCGCAGCGGCGCGGCGCGACGGTTCCATCCGGTGCGCCGCGCTTTTTTTCATGCACGCCTGCGTGCATCCATGCAATCACCGGAGACCCTTCACATGCGCAGCCCCCACCTGCTTCTCGTGTGCATTGCCGCCGGCCTGATGGCCAGCGCCTCGGGCGCCGCGACACAGACCCCTTCCCCCGCGCCCGCGCCAGTGGCGGCCGCATCCGCCCCGGCGGACGCGGCCCGCGTCCAGGCGCAATTGCGCCAGTATTTCTTCGATGCCGCGCGCCAGGGCCGGCGCGACATGCTGGCCGAGTTCATCCAGGCCCGCTACGACCTCAATGCGCGCGACGCGCAGGGCTATACCGCGCTCATCCTGGCCGCCTACCACGGCCACCGCGACGTGGTGGAGCAACTGCTGCAGGCCGGCGCCGACCCGTGCGCTCAGGACCGGCGCGGCAACACGGCGCTGATGGGCGCGATCTTCAAGGGCGAGTTGGTCATCGCCAAGCGCCTCGTGCAGGCCGATTGCGCGCCCGACCAGCGCAACAACGCCGGCCAGACGGCCGCCATGTATGCCGCGCTGTTCCAGCGCACCGAGCTGCTGCAGGCGCTGGCCGCCAAGGGCGCCGACCTGAACGCCAAGGACGCGCGCGGCAACGACGTCACGCAGTTGCAGCGCGGGGAATTCGCCCCCGCGCCGGCGCGCTGAAAGGCGGGGTGCTGAGGCCATGGGGAAGACGCTTTGGGAGCGTTTCAGGCGCCATGTCGCCGATTTTGCTGGGTTGTTTGCTATAAAAAATATAGTGAATGGGTGGCTGGAGCGGTGGATCAGGCTCCGCCACTTCCCACCACGCGCAGCCGGTCGGCATTCGCGGCCAGCCATTCATTGGCCAGCGTGGATGCCGGGGGCACCGCGTGTTCCTGGTCGGGGTGGAAATCGCGGCGCAGGTAGCGCAGCAGCGCGGGCAGGCTGCGCCAGGCGACGCCATCGCGGCCCCAGAAGAACCGCAGGGCGCTCAGCCACGTGCCGGGGCGCCACAGGTGGCCGTCGCGCCGGAGGTTGATCGCGGTCTGCCGCATCGCGTCCACCAGGAAGACGAGGCCCACGTAGAGGTACCAGCGCACCCGCCATGCGTTGCTGCCGCCCAGGGCGCGGTAGAGGTCGAAGGCCACGGCGCGGTGCTCGGTTTCCTCGGCGGCGTGCCAGCGCCACACGGTCTGCATGGGCGCGTGGGCGCCGTCGAGCCAGCGCGGGTAGCGCAGCGTGCCGTCCGCCAGCAGGGCGGTGAAGTGCTCGTAGGCGCAGGTGATGGCGAGCGCGTGCAGCGGATGGGCGGTGCGCCGGTGCAGGAAGGTGATGCGGGCGCGCGACCAGTGCTGCCAGCGGTTGTCCAGCCCCTGGCGCTCCAGCTCGGCGTTGTAGAGCCCGTGGATGTGGCGGTGCGTGGCCTCCTGGCCGGTGAAGCCGCGCGCCAGGGCGCGCATCTCGGCATGGCGGGGATGGCCCGCGTCCAGCCGCTCCAGCGCGTTGCGCACGGAGTCGATGAAGAACTGCTCGCCCACGGGAAAGCTCATCGAGAGGGCATTGAATAACTGCGTGCGGAACGCATCGCCGCCGTGCCAGTGGCGCGGAAAGCCGGAGGCCAGATCGACGGAGAGCTTGCGCACGGGCAGGAGGGCGGGGGCGTCTGGGCGGGGCATGGGCGGGGTTTCCAGGGCGGTGGTGGGCCGCAGCATTTGCGCGGCGGCGTGTTTCTGAGCATTATTCAGTTTTGGCCCCGGGGCGCTACTCGCCTTGGGCTCAGGTTTCACGCCCACCGCCATGAAGAAGACCAAACCCCCCGCAAACCCCGCCGGCATGCGCCGCCAGCCCATGCAGGAGCGCGCGCGCCAGACCATCGAGGCGATTTTCGGCGCCACGGCTCGGATTGTGGACAACGAAGGCGAGCCCGCCCTGACGACCAACCGGATGGCCGAGGTGGCGGGGGTTTCCATCGGCACGCTCTACCAGTACTTCCCGTCCAAGGAGGCCGTGCTGCTGGCCATGGTGGAGCGCGAGCGCGGCCGGGTGCAGCAGGCGCTGCATGCGCTGATCGACGACGGCGTGGCGCGGCAGCGGCCCGTGCGCGAGGTGCTCGCGGAGGTGGTGCGGCTGCTGGTGTCGGCCTTCGGCACGGGCGGGCATTCGAGCGCGCGCCGGGCCATGGTGCGGCTGGGCTGGCGCATCGACCAGCACGACCGCTTCACCGCCGCGCTGCGCGAGGGCGCGGAGCGCAATGCGATGGCGCTCGCGCGGCTGGTGGAGGCGGGCGACGGGTCGATCCGCCCGCCCACGCCGGCGATGATGTTCGTCGCCACGCGCGCGGTGATGGGCGCGATCCGCAGCGCCTCGCTGGAGAACTCGCCCCTGCTGGGCCAGCCGGCCTTCGAGGACGAACTGGTGCGCATGCTCTGGGGCGTGCTGCGCTCCGACGATTGATGCCCGCCGTTGCGAAGCGCGGGGCAGGGCCCGCGCTTCAGGTCACGGGCGCCGGGTTGAACAGCACGAGGGCGTTGGCGAGCTTCCAGTGCTCGGCCCAGGTCTTCCTGCGGCCGCTGGCCACGTCGAGCATGAGGTGGAACAGCTCCCAGCCCACGTCCTCGATGCTCGCCTCGCCATCGGCGATGCGCCCCGCGTTCACGTCCATCAGGTCGTGCCAGCGGCGGGCGAGGTCGCTGCGCGTGGCCACCTTGATCACCGGCACTTCCGCCAGCCCGTAGGGCGTGCCGCGGCCCGTGGTGAACACGTGCAGGTTCATGCCCGCGGCCACCTGCAGAGTGCCGCAGATGAAGTCGCTCGCGGGCGTGGCCGCGTAGGTCAGGCCCTTGCGCGTGAGCTTGTCGCCCGGCGAGAGCACGCCGGTGATGGGCGCGCTGCCGCTCTTGACGATCGAGCCCATGGCCTTCTCGACGATGTTGGACAGGCCGCCCTTCTTGTTGCCCGGCGTGGTGTTGGCGCTGCGGTCCACGCGGCCCTGGTTCAGGTAGGCGTCGTACCAGGCCATTTCGCGGATCATGGCCTCGGCCACTTCGGGGCTGCTGGCGCGCGAGGTGAGCTGGTCGATGCCGTCGCGCACCTCGGTGACCTCGGAGAACATCACCGTGGCGCCCGCGCGCACCAGCAGGTCGGTGCACCAGCCCACGGCCGGGTTGGCGGTCACGCCGCTGAAGGCGTCGCTGCCGCCGCACTGCACGCCCACCACCAGTTCGCTGGCGGGCACGGTCTCGCGGCGGCGGCGGTTCAGCCGCTCCAGGTGCTGCTCGGCCTGCCGCATGACGGAGTCCACCATGGACATGAAGCCCACGTGCGCCTCGTCCTGCAGGCAGACCACGTCGAGCGGAGCCTCCTGCAGCGTGCGCTCGTCCACCAGGGGGATGGAGCCCGGGGGCAGCAGGCGCTCGGGCTGCAGCTTCTCGCAGCCCAGGCTGACCACCATCACCTCGCCGCCGAAGTTGGGGTTGAGGCTGATATTGCGCAGCGTGCGGATGGGGATCACCGCGTCGGGCGCGTCGATGGCCACGCCGCAGCCGTAGGTGTGCGCCAGCGCCACCACGTCATCGACGTGGGGATACTTGGGCAGCAGCTCGGCCTTGATGCGCCGCACGGCGAATTCGGTCACGCCGGCCACGCACTGCACGGTCTCGGTGATGGCCAGGATGTTGCGCGTGCCCACGGAGCCGTCGGCGTTGCGGTAGCCCTCGAAGGTATAGCCCTCCAGCGGGGCTGGCGCGGGCGGGCGCACGGTGGCGATGGGCAGGCCGTCCAGCTCGGGGGCGGTGGGCATGCGCATGACCTTCTCGTGCACCCAGCTGCCGCGCGGCAGGGCCTTGAGGGCGTAGCCGATCACCACGTCGTAGCGGCGGATGGCGTCGCCCTCGGCCAGGTCGGTCAGCGCCACCTTGTGGCCCTGGGGCACGGTGTCCACCAGCCGCAGGCCGTCCGCGAACGCGGTGCCGGCCGGCAGGCCGCCGTCGTTGGCGACGATGGCTACGTTGTCGGCCTCGTGGATCTTGATGTAGAGCGGGGGGCGGGAGAGGGGCGGGTTCATGGTGGGCGGTTTTCGGTGGGCAGATTCTCAGAACGCGTTCACGATCTCACGTCGGTGATTCATGTCCATGGTGTTCGGCACCCGCGAGACGGCGGAAGGCGCGAAGCGCCACAGGGGGTTGTCGTTGCATCATGGCTTCAGTTCGATGCGCTGGATGTCCTGGACGATGACGAGGTACGCGAACACGGTCACGAGTGCGTTCAGGCCCACGAAGACCAGGGCGCCGCCGAAGGAATGCGTCGCCGCCAGGATGTATCCGATGACGATGGGCGTGACGATACCGGCAATGGCCCCGAAGGTGTTGAAGATGCTGCCGGCCAGCCCCATGACCTCCTTGGGCGCCACGTCGGCCATCACGGCCCAGCCGAACGCCCCGAAGCCCTTGCCGAAGAAGGCGAGCGCCATGATGCCGACGATCATCCAGTCCGCGTCCACGTAGTTGCACAGGATCATGCTCACCGACATCAGCATGCCGATCACGATGGGCGTCTTGCGGGCCGCCGTGAGCGAGTAGCCGCGCCGCAGCATCCAGTCGGAGAACAGGCCGCCCAGCACGCCGCCGGCGAACCCGCAGATGGCCGGCAGCGACACCATGAAGCCCGCCTTCAGGATGGACATGTGCCGCTCCTGCACCAGATAGACCGGGAACCAGGTGAGGAAGAAATACGTGAGCACGTTGATCGAGAACTGGCCCAGGTAGATGCCCATGAGCATGCGGTGGGTGAGCAGCTGCCGGATGTGCGAGGCCGTCCGGCCCCGGGGCGCGGCGCCGGCCGCGCGGGCGGGCTGCTCGCCCTCGTGGATCAGGCCGCCGCCGGCCGCGATGTGGTCCAGCTCGGCGCGGTTGACGGCCGGGTGCCGCGCGGGGCTGCGCACCATGCCCCACCATGCCGCCGCCAGGGCCATGCCCACCGCGCCCATCGACACGTACACCCAGTGCCAGCCGAACCAGTGCGTCATGGCCGCCATCAGCGGCGTGAAGACCACGGCCGCGAAATACTGGGCCGAGTTGAAGATGGCCGACGCGGTGCCGCGCTCCTGCGTGGGGAACCAGCTCGCCACCACCTTCGCGTTGGCCGGGAACGCGGGCGCCTCCGCGATGCCCACGCAAAAGCGCATCGCGAACAGGACCACCATGGCCGTGGCGGCCGAGGTCATGATGCCCACCGTGGCCTGCAGCAGCGTGAAGGCCGACCAGAAGAAGATGCTGGCCGCATAGACCTTGCGCGCGCCGAAGCGGTCCAGCAGCCAGCCGCCCGGCACCTGCGAGAGCACGTACGCCCAGCTGAAGGCCGAGAAGATGTAGCCCATCTGGATGGCGTCGAACCCGAACTCCCGGCCCATCGTGGGGCCGGTGATCGAGAGCGTGGCGCGGTCCGCGTAGTTGAAGGTGGTGACGATGAAGACCATCAGCAGCACCCAGTAGCGCACGCGGGTGCGCGAGGCATCGGGGATGGCGGAGGCCGTGGCGGTGAATGCGGAGGACATGGCGTATTGGGGGGCGTGGTGTGTTCTGGAGGAGGGCGCCAGCGCGGCGTCAGGCGCGCTGCCCGAATTCGACCGACTCGCGGGTCCAGCCCCGGGCCTGCTCGCTCAGGCTCAGGCCGAGGCCCGGCCGGGTGGGCACCAGCATGCGGCCATCGCGGATTTCGAGGCGCTCGTTGAACAGCGGCTCCAGCCAGTCGAAGTGCTCCACCCAGGGCTCGGTGGCGTACACGGCACCCAGGTGCACGTGCAGCTCCATCGCGAAGTGCGGGCCCAGGCTGAGGCCCGCCTGCTCGGCCTGCGCGGCGATCTTCAGGAAGGGCGTGATGCCGCCCACGCGCGGCGCGTCGGGCATGAGGTAGTCGGCGGCGCGGTGGCGGATCAGCTCGCCGTGCTCGGCCGCGCTGGTGAGCATCTCGCCGGTGGCGATGGGGGTGTCGAACTGCGCGGCCAGCGCCGCGTGGCCCTCGAAGTCGTAGGCGTCGAGCGGCTCCTCGATCCAGACGAGGTTGTATTGCTCGAAGATGCGGCACATGCGCTGCGCGGTGGGGCGGTCCCACTGCTGGTTGGCATCGACCATGAGGGGCGCGGCATCGCCCAGGTGTTTGCGCACGGCCTCCACGCGCTGCACGTCGATCGTGCCGTCGGGCTGGCCCACCTTGAGCTTGATGCCGCCGATGCCGCGCCCGATCGAGGCGCTGGCGTTGCGCAGCAACTGGTCCAGCGGCGTGTGCAGGAAGCCGCCCGAGGTGTTGTAGCAGCGCACCGAATCGCGCTGCGCGCCCAGCAGCTTGGACAGCGACAGGCCCGCGCGGCGTGCCTTGAGGTCGTAGAGCGCGACGTCGAAGGCGCCGATCGCCTGCACCGCCATGCCGCTGCGCCCCACGGAGGCGCCGGCCCAGCAGAGCTTGGTCCACAGGCGCGAGATGTCGCTCGGGTCTTCGCCGAGCAGCGCGGGCGCGACCTCCTTGACGTGCGCGTACTGGCCGGGGCCGCCCGCCCGTTTCGAGTAGCTGAAGCCCAGCCCGCGGTGCCCGTCCTTCGACTCGATCTCCGCGAACAGCATGGCGATCTCCGTCATGGGCTTCTGGCGGCCGGTGAGCACCTTGGCGTCGCTGATGGGATTGGCCAGCGGCAGATAGCAGGACGAGAGGCGGACCCAGGCGATGCTGTCGCTGGAGGTGGCGGGGGCGGTGGATGCGGCGGGAGCGGAGGGCGTCATGGAGGGGGCTATTGCAGGAGGAGAAAAGCGGCGGCGCGCGCAGGGCGCCTGCCGCGGGGGAGGGGTCAGTCGATCGTGATCTTTCCGGTCTCGATCACCTTCTTCCAGCGGGCGTACTCCTGCCGCTGGAAGGCGGCGAACTGCTCGGGCGTGTTGGCCACGATCTCGAAGCCGATCGAGACGAACGGCTCCCGGACCTTCGGGTCGTTGAGCGCTTCGATGAATGCGGCATGGGCCTTCTCGCGCACGGCGGCGGGCAGCCCCTTCGGCGCGACGATGGCCTGCCAGGAGGCAACCTCGACGTTCTTCACCCCGGCCTCGGCCAGCGTGGGCACGTCGGGCAGCACCGGCGATCGGCGGGGGCTGGTGACGGCCAGCGCGCGCATCTTGCCGCCCTTGATGTACTGCATCACCGCGTTGATGTTCTGGAACGAGGCATCCACCTGCCCGCCGATCAGGTCGGTGTGCGCGGGGGCGCCGCCCTTGTAGGGGATGTGCACGCCCCGGGTGCCCGTCTGCTGCCAGAACAGCTCGGCCGTCAGGTGGTCGCTGGAGCCGTTGCCGGCCGAGGCGAAGCTCATCGTGCCGGGGTGGGCCTTCTGGTGGGCGATGACGTCGGCCACGCTCTTGTGGGGCGAGTTGGCCGGCACCACCAGCACGTTGGGCGACTGCACCGCGACCGTGATGAGGTCGAAATCCTTCAGCGGGTCGTAGGGCAGGCTCTTGAGCAGGTGCGGCACGATCACCAGCGGGCCGAGCGAGGTCACGAGGAAGGTGGCGCCATCCGGGGCGGCGCGCTGCGCGAAGGTGGCGCCGATGGTTCCGGTGGCCCCGGGGCGGTTGTCCACGAGGAAGGACTGCTTGAACTTTTCCGTGAGGCGGGGGCCGACGGCGCGGGCCACCTGGTCGGTGGAGCCGCCCGGCGGGAAGGGCACCACCAGGGTGACGGGTTTCTCCGGCCAGGCCTGGGCGCAGGCCGCGAGCGCCGCCATGCCGAAGGAAAGCGCGGTCAGGATCTTCTTCATGCTTGTCTCCATTGCGTTGTCGTTGTGATTGATAACGTTGTCATTTTTGGGCGATGCACATGCCGATGAAAGCATCAGGGGCGGGATTTCACGGAAATCCGGGCACTAACGTTCCTGCATGTCTCGCCTGTGGAATGATATCGTTGTCATTCTTGAAGGCAACGGGTCAAACGTCAGGGATTACCCCAGGGGGCTCCCGGGCAGGGGTGGAGGCCGTGGCCGGTTCTGCTACCGTCGCCCGGTGGCGGCGCCGGACGCCGTGGCAGGGCGGGGCCGCTGCCGCGCCCGGCGCCGCGGACCGCGATCACTGGACTCCATGACTGTTCCTTCCCCATCCTCCTTCAAGCCTGCCACCCTGCACGACGTCGCGAGGGCTGCCGGCGTGTCGCCGATCACCGCGTCGCGCGCATTGAGCAATCCCGGCATCGTGTCGGAGAAGACCAAGGCGCGCGTGCAGGCGGCGGTGGAGGCGACGGGCTACATCCCCAACCTGCTGGCGGGCGGCCTCAAGTCCAAGCGCAGCCTGATGGTGGCGGGCATCGTGCCGGCGCTGTCGGTGTCGCAATTCCTGCCGACGGTGCAGTCGCTGACCACGGAGCTGGCCGCGAGCGGCTACCAGCTGATCCTGGGCCAGACCGCCTACGACGCCGCGCGCGAGGAGGCCGTGCTGAACACCATGATCAGCCGCCAGCCCGACGGCATCGTGATGATGGGCCTGGTGCAGTCCGAGAAGGCCCGCGAGCGCCTGCGCCGCTCGGGCATTCCCGTCATCGAGACCTGGGACCTGAGCGACCGCCCGGTGGACACGGTGATCGGCTTCTCGCACCTGAAGGTGGGCAGTGCCGTGGCGGGCTATTTCCTCGCCCGGGGCTGGCAGCGCATCGGCATCGCCACCGGCAGCGACCACCGGGCCCTGCAGCGGCGCGAGGGCTTCGTGGCGGCGATGGGGCGCGAGATCCCCACGGCGGTGGTGCCGGCGCCCAGCAGCCTGGAGCTGGGCCGCAAGGCGCTGGCGGAGCTGCTGGACAAGCAGCCGGGCCTGCAGGCCGTGGCCTGCAGCTCGGACACGCTGGCGCACGGCGTGCTGGTGGAGGCGCGGGCGCGGGGCCTGCGCGTGCCGGGCGACCTGGCCGTGTTCGGCTTCGGCAACGCCGAGTTCAGCGCCTACATGGAGCCCTCGATCACCACGGTGCACGTCGATGGCCCGGAGATCGGCCGGATGGCCGCCCGCATGATCCTCGACCGCCGCCAGGGCCTGCAGCCCGAGCGCACCATCCTGGACCTGGGCTTCCGGCTGATCGAGCGCGGCTCCACCGCGCCGCCGGCGTGAAGGCCTTATACGGGTTTGCAATCCAAGAGAGAACAAGGCGCGAAGCCGCAGACAGTGCTGCAGCACGGCCAGGCGAAGCAACGCCGTTATCTTTTTGATGGCGAAGTGTTCCTCGCCAATAAAGTCGTGAACACGCCAATATAGTTGTGGACACTTCAAACTTTGCGATGGGTGTGCTCACGGATACAGCCGACTCTCACCTGAGAGGGCCCGCGCATAGCCCCACGCAGCAAGTTGGCACTATTGATGCAAATAGGCTGCTCAGCTTTTTGGTTTCTTTTTGTCCCGACTCATCGGCGGTCGCTTTGCAGCGCATTGAAGTCGTTAGCGTTTTGCTGTCCAGTGCGTACTATCGGCCATCTGCTGCCGTTGCAGGTTTCTAGAAAGCGGCCACACAGGGGACTGCTCGAATCCGAAACCTGACGGACGGCCTATACGTGCTGTTCGGCCAGTGCTGCCAGTGAGATGCTCGGTGTGATGGGTCTGCTATGTGACCGAAACCAGCACAGCGCACACAAGCATGGCCTTATTACTCCTCGAACAAATCCCGCTCCTTTAGCGATTCGGCGATGTTCTTCTCCGCGTCCTGCTTGATGAGGTCGTAGAGCCTATAAGCGGGGGAGAAACGAGGGAGCGAATCGAGAATGGACTTCGCTTTTTCCAAGGCCTCCACGTCACGGGGAAACGGTTCGCCCGGCGTCCCCTGTTTTCCTCCGCTCACGGCCGCAGAATACAGTGCACTGGTGGCGGATTCGAGGCACTTACTGCCGTGCGACTTGGCCGCCGTGAGATAGCCGACGACGAAGGTCGGATTGTCCAAAGAGAATGCGTGGTCGGCCTCGCGGAGGATTTTCCCAATGAGTGAGATATCGAGGCTGTCGCCGGAGCACTTATTCCGCATGAAAGACAGCGTCCTGTCGTCCGTTGCGGAAAATACAGCGCCGAAAAGGTGCGAGGCGAAGTATTGGAACTTGTGGTCGCTGCCATCGCCACCTCTCATCCAAGACCATACGTCCTTGCACAAGTCTTCCAATGCCGCCGACTCGGCGAACCGCAAAGGCTCGTGCCCGTACGGGCCGAAGTTGCAGGGACGGAACGCGTAATCCTCCATCGAAGCCGCGTGCGCGACGCGCTTCTTGAAGAAATCCAGCGTTTCCACCGGGTACCTCACCGAAGTGGACGCGAGAAATTTCTGGATCCAATACTTTTCCAGAACCGGTATGGGGAACAGTTTGTCCAGTAGGACGCTTACCGAGCGGGAATCGAGCAGGTCGGGCGGAATCGGTCCAGGGGATTCAAAGAGGGAGAGGACCTCGTCGGCAACATGCTCGGAACCACAGAAATTCGTGGCTCCTATGAGCTCCAACGCTTTCGCGGCGTCCAACGCCCCGACATGGCGTAACTCGCCCGCCGCAGTCGCAACTTCGTATTCGTCGTCTGAAGAGAGAAATCCCTTCAGGGTGTCGAATTCGTATTCGCCCAGGGATGAGTTCCCAAGGACTTTGCCGAGACAGCGGGCCAGCGATGCTCTCAGTTCCGGACTCCCGGAAGCTAAGATTCTGGACGTAAACGCCCTTCCACTTGCGACGTCTTCCGAATAGATCCTCGGCAAGGCCATGGGGACGTATCGGGCGATGGCGGATTTCGGCTTTCCAAGCGCGTACTCCATGACGTATTGCGCCAAGGAGTTTGTGCCGGCGAGCAGTTCGTGGAGCAGGACGTGGGGCGAAGCATTCCTATTCAGTTTTATTTCTTCGACCCTCGCCAGGGTCGACGCTACGAAGTGCACAATCGCCTCCGGGTTCTGGAAGGTGTCGGCTATCTCTGCTGCGGTGTGCCGGATGGTCGCCTCCCATTCCTCTTGCCTGGTTTCGAAATTCGAATCTTCGACCAGGTGCCCATACCCGTCGACGAACGCGCGTATCGTCCGGAATTCGAGGCTGTCCGGGGTAAGGGCGAATATCTCGTTTGCTACGTAGCTTGTCCTGCCGCTGGCGAATTTCGCGTGCCAAGAGATCGAAGTAAGCAGTTCGAACCAGACGAACGGATCCAGTATCGACGACAGCACCTTACCCTTAATTGATTCCAAAGTGCCAACGAATTCGTCGGTCCAACGCTCGCGGTCCGTCTCCGGAACGGCAGCCCCGAATAGACCCATCGGATACCTGAGCGCATCGGAAAGCGCCCTCGCGGATAGGATCGCGACGTCCAACCGCTCGGATTCGAGTCGGGCGATTGCAGCGGAAATCACATCTTTTCGCAGCGAAGCAACGGCTTCCTGCCTCACGAAGTACGGGCTGAACGAAAACGCACGGCCATTCGAAGACGTGGTGTGGCCTTCGGTTTGGAGGATTCCGCTCAGGAAGTCATATGGCGTGTACGCACCGTTCCACGAGTCGGGGTAATCCAAGAGCGACAGTCCGAATCCGACGACCTCGGCGTTGTACTCGACCGACTTATTGGGCTCCACCGCGCAGAGTTCCTTCAGTATGCGGATGGCGTGGCTGGGGTGTTGGTGCAACTGCCTTTCGTCCGATTTCCCCAATTCCCACAGGCAACCGCAGGCTCGTTGCAAGTGCTCGAAATTGTAGGCGGCGTACTTGACGAGTTCCGGCAGGTCCTTGGGAATCCTGCCTTCGGCGATGCTTTGTTCGGCAAACTGAAGCGCCCTCGTGGGCTGGTAGTACGCGACGGACGTCATTGCCTTGAAATGCTTGTCGCCGTATTCCCCCGTGGGCCGCAATTGCTGCCACAGCCCATCGAGCAATCGGCTGCTGGCGGTGTTTCCACTCGACAGCCGCCAATCTAGCTTCCCGAGGTTTAGCAGAACGTGCTCCACGAGTGATTGCGGCGACGCGGCGAAGATCTTTTCTGCATAGCCGGACGACGCGCCGTTCTCGGTTACACAGTTCTGCTCAATGATGTAGTCGGCGAGGAGATCCGGAGCGAGCCTGTACGTCAGGCCCCGCTTGAACGCTACGCCGCCCGTTACCAGGGTCTTGACGAGGCGATTGCTGTCCGCGACGGAGATTCCTTCGGCATCCTCCAGCAGTTTCAGGAGCCCGGCGTCGTCCGGGCTGAACGGTTGGACCAATGCCAGGACTCTCAGGATGGAGAGGATGGCCTCCCTGTCCTTGCCTTGGGCTAGGTCTCCCGCGATCACCTGCTGGAAGCGGGCCAGAAGGGTCGTTCGGAACGCGCCTTCGGTGCTCAGGAGTTCCGGATGCAACTTCTCCTTCGCCACGATCTGGGCCGCGACGACCGTGGCCAACGGGCAGTCGAGGGTGTAGCGGCTCACCGCTTCGGCCGCCGATTCTGGGCCGCCGTACTCCTTCAGAACTTGGGCCGCGAGTTCGACCGACTGCTTCTGAGACAGCGGTTCGAGGCTGATTTGGAAAGTGTAGGGAGGCTGGAGAAGGACGGCGGCCGCCTGCAACCTGATCCGCTCGAGGCCGTACGTCCGGAGGGAAAGGACCGCTCGCGCCGAATTCTTAGGATTAGCGACGTAGGCGAAAAGCATGGGGAGATCGTCTCGGTCGTGAGCGTCGTCGACGACCAAGAGTTTTTCGGCTTGCCCGAGACTCTCTAGATGCTTCGTAGAAAGCTCCTCCGTAGCGGAAAGGACTTTAACTAGTATTCCCGGCTTCGCGTCTTGGTAATCGGCGAGGGCTTGGTACAGTAAACGGGATTTCCCTGACCCACCGGAGCCGGTCAGCAGGGTGACGAGTCGATCCTTGTCGCGGATGCTGTCGAATAGGTTTGCGAGTTCCTCGCTCCGTCCCACCAGTTGCCACAGGTGGTTGAATGCGCGCTCCTTGCGCAGGAACGCGGAGAAGAAGTCCTCGACGGACATCCAAGGGCCGGCCTCGACTTCGCCGAGCAACGCGAGTCGCTGCCCGGGGAAAAAGATGTCCACCAAGCGAATTTGCTCCGACTTCGAGATCTGGCGAATCCGTTTTGCGACGTCCTCTTTGTCCCACAGTTCCCAATCGGGATGGACGGCAATCGCGTCCCTCGCCTGCGGGCTGGCGATTCTCGTGAGCAGCAGGACTTTCTTGTCGGCGTGACGGACGTGTGCTTTGACGGCCGCTTCGACCTTCGCTGCGCCGAACTCCTTATGCCTCTTGCATTGATAGGTGCGTATCGTCCCATCTTGCAAAACGGCCTCGATATCCAGGCCGTCCTGCTTGTGGCCGGTCCCGCCGAACCGGTGCACGTCGGCGGTCGGGTTGAGTGCGGAGATGAAGAAGTCGCAAAACCGTTCGAAACCTTCCGCGCTCAGGGAGTCGATTGGAAACGGTTGGTCGAAACTGACCGTCGTCGTTTGCGGATCTAGCCCACGCTCGCTCACGTTCTCTAGATCCTCGGGGCTTACGGATAGCACGTGCGCGAGCCGAAGCATGTCCTTCGCCCTGGGGCGAGATGTGCCGGCCTCCCATCGGCTAACTGTTTGCTGCCGGACGCCCATCGCTATGGCCAATTCTCTTTGCGTCTCAATTCCCGCTTGGATTCGGAATTGTTGGAGGCGATGGCCAAAGTCGGTCGCCCTAGCATCGTTAGTCGTACTCATATCATGTGTGCAAAATGTTTTGAACACATGATGTGAGTACAAGAATGCCAAGTCAATTGCGGGCGCTTATGAATTCCAAGTGTCTATGCCGCCTCAGTATGCAATCAGATACATGGCCGACATTGCTAGGGTGGCACGCCGACGGCAGCTTTGGTCGGGGTAGTTCGCATGCGACCAACGCTCTAAACGTCGGCAGTAATCAGAAACCTGCCGCCCAGACTGCCTGCCGGTGAACGTCTCTTGAGGGTCGAAAGCGCTAGTCTGCCCCTGCGAGCAGCAGACATTCATCGTGGGTCGATGCCGTGAACGGCAGCCTAACCGCTTGGATGGTTTCTTCACCCTTAACAGCGGTCATCGCCGCTCGCAAATCGCCGGGTGAACCGATGACGGCTTTCCAGTCCGAACCGTGAAGTCAACTTCTAGTCGCAGATGACGGCAACCGCTGCAAAGCCGACTGCTGCACGCGGGCGCTGAGCGACAGCAACGGGCGCAAAACAGCCGAAGTTTGGTCAGAGTAGGCACGCTGTAGCCCTTTCGTAAGCATCTTGGGTTGTCCACGACTTTGTTGCTCCATCACGGGGCATGAGGTGAGCAAAGGCGATTTGTCTACGACTTTGCAGCGCATCGCCACTCGGAAGTTCTTCGATTTTCCGGGGGGAGGGTATCCACGCTTTTATTGGCGCGGAACACGAAGCCGTATCAGCCTGGGCCTGACGGTACGGCGGCTTGCTGCGGATAGAAGATCGGCTGGCCGGGGTCGCGGTGCCAGTCGTATTCGGCGGCCAGGGCGGCCGCCTCGGCCACCGCGCGGCCGGCCAGGCGGGAGACCAGGTGCCACGCCATGTCGGTGCCCGCGGAGACGCCGGCCGAGGTGACGTAGCGGCCCGCATCGACCCAGCGCGACGTGTTGTCCCACAGCACCTTCGGGCCGAAGCCCGCCACCCAGCCGAAGGCCTGGTGGTTGGTGGCGGCGGGCCGGCCGTCCAGCAGGCCGGTCTTCGCCAGCAGGGCCGCGCCGGTGCACACCGAGGTGAGCAGCCCCACGCGGCCGTCCATGGCGCGCAGCCAGTCCAGCAGGGCGCCGAGCGCGTCCTGGCCCTCGCCCAGCAGCAGGCTCGCCACGCCCTGGCCGCCGGGCACCATCAGCAGGTAGAACGGCTGCTCCAGGGCCTCGTCGCGGAACAGGTCGGGCGCCACGCGCGGGCCGTTGAAGCTGCGCACGGGCGCCGGTGCCGGCCCGGAGGACGGGCCCCAGGCCGGCGGCCGGCATTCATTGGAGATCAGCACGATCTCGAAGGGGCAGGCCGGCGGCTGGGCGTAGGACGTGCCGATGAAGCGGGCGATGGAGAACGCCTCGATGAAGCCCCAGACGTCGAGCGGCTCGAAGTCCGGAAATACCAGGATGCCGATGCGCTGGGTGCGCGGGAAGAGCGTGTCGGTGGTCATGTCGGTGCTGCCTGTGAGATGGGGCGCGCTGCGCGCGGTGGGTGGAGAGCGGTGGCGGGGGGGGCTGCGATCGCTGCGCGGAGCGATCGGAAGCCCGTGCGCGTCACGGGCGGGTGATCGGAGCCCGCTCGATGGCGATGTCGGTCCGGCTGGCTCTTGTCTGCCCGGCCGATGGGCCGGCATCGGAGCGGACCTCCAGGCACACGGGCCGGCCTTCCGGGAGCAGGTGCGCGAAGCCCGCGACGGAGACGAGGAAGCGCTGGCTGCGCTGCGGCTGCGAGGCCTTGAACGGCTGCAGGGGGTGGATGGCGACGCGGGTGAGTTCGTGCGGTGCCGGCGGATCGCCCGCGATCAGCGACACCACGAGCCCGCCATGTGCCGGCTCGCCGGGGTCGAAGGCCTTGACCACCACCACCAGGCGCTGCCGATCTTCCCGCAGGGCTTGCAGATCGGCGGGCGCCGGGGTGATGCACTGCCGCGCCGAGGTCGCCGCCGGCGCCGGTGCCGGTGGCGCGCCCGTGGCGGCCGCGCAGGCGGCCAGCATGCCCGCCAGGGCCAGCAGGGCGGTGGTTCCTCGGGGCGCGGCCATGGGGGTGTCGCCGGTCGGGGGCGCGTCAGATGAACGCGATCTCGACCGAGGCCGGCACCACGGTGCCCACCTCCGACGGGGCGATGCCCTCCTCCGGCAGGGCCACGAGCTGCACGGTCACCGTGTTGTCCTGCAGGCCCTGGGGCAGCTGCGAGAGCTTTTGCAGGGTCTCGGTGAGGTTGACGATGGACGAGGGCAGCGGCCCGCCGCCGTCGCCATGCCCGTGATCGTGCCGCAGGAAGCTCAGCGTGGTCACGAAATGCGGGTCGGTCACGGGGACGTCGGGCCCCACGATCGGGCGGTTGACGAAGACCCGGATCGCGCGGACGTTGTTGGCGATGCGGATGTCCCTGATGAGCGCCACGACCTCGCGGGGCGTGGCCGCCGTCTCCAGGCCCTGGGCCGGGGCCCGCAGCGGGGCCAGGTCCTGGGCTTTCAGCTGGAACGGCACGCCGACCGAGGTGGCCGCCAGGGCCGCCGCCATGTCCGTCTTCTTGAGCCGCAGCAACTGGTTCTGCGCCGCCTTCGGGTTGAAGAGCGCCGAGAGGTTGGCGAGGCGCCGTGGATCGATGGGGCGGCTGTCGGATGCGGGCAGGTTGTCGTAGGTGTAGCCCAGCGCGGCCGTGCTCAGCAGGTCGCTCACCTTCCTGGAGTAGAAGCTGCCGTTCGACGCGATGTAGTTGTTGGTGAATGGCATGTTGAGCCACAGCGGGTCGGCCGAGTTCTTGCGCCCCAGGGCGTTCCAGGCGGCCCAGATGCGGTCGATGTTGCCGTGGTGCATCATGAAGATGGGGTCGCGCGGCGAGTTCGACTGGGGCATGAAGCCGCCGATGTTGTTGTGCACGTTGTTGTGCGGCGTGCTCTCCAGGATGCCTTGCGCGCCGCCGCCCTTGGGCACCCACTGGGGATTGAGGTCGTTCTGCTTCGGGTTGCGGGTCGTGCCGAAGGCCTCGTAGCTGGTTTCCGCATAGATCTTCTTGATCACCTCCGGCCCCACGAGTTCATCCGTGAGGGCGTAGCGGCCCGTCAGCGCGCGGCGGGTGGATACATACAGCGGATTGGGCTTGCCCTGGTAGGTCGGGTCGGTGAAGGCCGCGGGCAGCTGGCGCAGCAGGGTCCAGTCCCAGTACGGCATGGCGAATTGCGGGTTGCCGGTCAGTGCGGCCGCCGCGCGTTCGTACATGTCGACGAAGCCCCGGTGCCATGGCAGGAAGTACCAGTCGCCGTGCGGGCAGTACTTGAAGCTGTGCGCGTCGCCATGCTGGTTGGCGAAGCCGATCCAGCTCACGCGCTGGGTCTGCGGCCGCGACTGCAGGATGCCCACGAAGTCGCGGTAGGTGGCCAGGTCCGGATCGTCCAGCGCCATGGTGTTCACGCAGCGGCGCACGCGCAGCTTGGGCGCGGCCAGGACCTGCTGCAGGCCGGGCACCAGGCCCGAGAACGTGGTGACGGCGCCGGCGGCCACGGCCGCCTTCAGCATGTTTCTTTTGTTGATCATGGTGAATCCCTCTCTCTTTTTCTCTTTTGGCTGCTTTTAGTGGTGGTGGCCCTTGCTCACGCCGCCCGCGCCGTCGGGCAGGGCCACGCGCACGATCTGCATCATTCCCTGGTCCTCATGGTCCAGGATGTGGCAGTGCAGTACGTAGTCGCCGATGTAGCGCTGGTAGCGCGTGCGCACGATGAGCGTGTACTTGCCGTCCAGGTTCTTGTCGTTCTTGCTGTTCTTGACCCAGAGCGTGTCCTTCCAGACGCCCTTGAGGCCGCGGTACTGCGGATCGACGGTGTTGGTCGAGGGGTCGAGATCGACGGCATCGGGCAGCGACACGTCCTTGCCATCGGGGTCGAGGATGCGCACGACCTGGAACGGATTCACGTGGATGTGGAAGGGGTGGCTCACGAAGTCCGACTGCAGGGTCCATTCGTCCACGCCGCCCAGGGTCAGCACGCGGTCCACGCGGCTCGGGTCGAAGGGCCGGCCGTTCACCTGGAACTGGATCGGCTGCTGGCTCAGGTCGATGTTGAAGGCCAGCACCTGGGTGCCGGTGACCTCGCCGTCCTCGATGGTGGGATGGGGCACGAAGCTCGTGAGCTTCAGGCCGTCCTTGAGGTCGGCGGCGACCTTGGCGCGCACGTCGGCCGGCATGTTGGTCGCGGCGGCGGCCGTGAGCTCCTGGGCGATGTAGGCGGAAATGTCCTTGGGCACCGGGCCGCCGGGAGCCACCTTGTTCACGATCGCCAGCAACTGGCGCGAGGGCGTGCGCTGTCCCACGTTGGCCGAGGGCGGCGCGGCGGCGTTGATGACGCAGTAGTTGCCGGCCTCGGGGAAGACCATCAGCGCGTCCCAGCGGTAGCCGGGCTGGTAGACGGTCTGGTTCGACGGCATGGCGGCGGCGGTGGTCAGGCCGTCGGCGGCGATCAGGTGCTGGGGCAGGGGGGCGCCGGTGCAGTTCTCGGCGATGTAGGCATCCTGCTCGCTGGGCTTCAGGCCCTGGGCGCTGCGCGCGCCCTCGCGCATCTTGCGGAACTGCAGGTTGATGGTGTCGCGCACCCCGCCGTGGATGGCGCGCCAGCGCTCGATCTGCCCGGCGCGGGCGCCCTCGAAGGTGGGCAGCACCTCGCCGTTGATGCTGGTGTAGCGGCCGGATTTCTCCCAGGTGCCCGGGCCGAACTGGGGCTGGTCCTTCGAGTCCACGGCGGCGTAGTGCTCGATGCCGCCCACGTCGCCCTCGTCGCAGCGGTAGGTGCCGTCGGGGTTGAGCTTGATGCGGTTGCTCGCGTCGCGGCAGGCGTACTGGATCTGCTGGAACACCAGCACCCGCTCCTTGAAGGACTGGCGCTGCGTGGGGCGCAGCAGGGTGTCCACGTCGCCGTTCCTGCCCTTCGACGGAGGGCGGTTGCCGCGGATGACGAGCGCGCCGGCCATGCCGCTGGCCACCTGCAGCGCCGTCGATCCGTGCCGGTGCGTGTGGTACCAGAAGGTGCCGGCGGGGTGGTCGGAGGGGATGTTGTACTCGTACTCGAAGCTCACGCCCGGGTTGATGGAGATGAGCACGTTGTCGCCGTTGCCGGCCGGGTTGACCCACAGGCCGTGGGTGTGCAGGTTGGTGCCGTTGAAGCAGTGCGGCGTGTTCACGCCGGCGGGGGCGTCGAGGCAGCCCGGGTCGGGCGGCAGCTGGTTGTTCAGCCGCATCCGGATGGTGTCGCCGGGCCGCACTTCGAGCATGGGCGACACGAAGGGCGCCCTGGGGTCCACGCGGCTGCCCTGGTAGCTGCGCAGCCGCACCTTGTCGTAGCGCTGCGTGGACGGGTTCCAGAGGGTGCCGTTGGTGTAGACGACGTTGAGGTCCAGCGATGCCTCGTGCGACGGCGAGAGCGTGGCCGCACCGAGGACGTTCGAGAACTGCTTCAGGCGCAGGGTCTGCGGCCCCTTGCCGGCCTGCTCGGTCGCGGACTCCTGCAGGAGCAGCGGCTCGGGCTCCTTGCGCCGGAGTTCGAGCAGCGGCGGATTGGTGACTTGCCGGGGTGCATCCACCTGGGCCCGCGCGGGCAGCGCGGCGGTGGTGATGGCGGTGGCGGCGATGGCGAGCGACGGCAAAGCCGTCCGCGCGCGGCGGAGTGCGATTTTCATGGATTCCCTCCCTCGACAGGGTGCTTTGGTTATTGCTGCGCGGCGGGCCGTCTGGGCAACCCTGCCGCGCGCGGCGCAGTATCGTCGAGATGGTTCCGGCCGGTCAATGGTGGCGCGCGGCAAAGCGGGGCGGCGCGCCCGCGCCGCCCCGGCGCGTGTTCACGGCTTCAGATGATGCACGCGTTCTCAGCGCTGCCGGGGCACGCGCCCCATCAGGTAGAACTCGGGGTTGGGCTGCATGCCCGCGAAGCTTGCCATGCGGTTGGACAGCCCGAAGAAGGCGGTGATGGCCGCGATGTCCCGGATGTCCTCGTCGTCGAAGCCGTGGGCGTGCAGGGCGGCGAAGTCGGCGTCCTCGATCTCGTGCGAGCGCTGGCAGACCTTCATCGCGAAGTCGAGCATGGCGCGCTGGCGCGGTGCGATGCCGGCCTTGCGGTGGTTCACCGCCACCTGGTCGGCCACCAGGGGGTTCTTCTCGTGGATGCGCAGGATCGCGCCATGGGCCACCACGCAGTAGAGGCACTGGTTGGCCGCGCTGGTGGCGGTCACGATCATCTCGCGCTCGCCCTTGGTGAGCGAGCCTTCCTCCTTGAGCATGAGCGCGTCGTGGTAGGCGAAGAAGGCCCGCCATTCGGCCGGCCGCCGCGCGAAGGCGAGGAACACGTTGGGCACGAAGCCGGCTTTTTCCTGCACCTGGAGGATGCGGTCGCGGATGTCGTCCGGCAGGGTGCCGATGTCGGGAAAGGGGTAGCGGCTCACGGGTTCGTCTCCTGTCGCCGCCGTCCAGGGGCGGCGTCGGAAAACGGTATCACGGATGCCACTGGCTGGCGCGCGTGGCCGCCGGGGTGGCGGCGCTGCCCGCGAGTGCATACGAGAGCTGGTTCGCGCTCGCCACCACCGTGCCGGCCAGCGCTTCGAGCCGGGGCGGCGGCAGCCGCGAGGCGGGCCCCGAGATGCACACCGACCCCAGCAGCCGCCAGTGCAGGCCGAACACCGGGGCCGACACGGTGGCCACGCCCTGTTCGCGCTCGCCGATGGACCAGTGGTAGCCGCGTCGGCGGATCTCTTCGTAGGCCTCGCCGGGCGCGCCCGAGAAGGCCAGGATCACGCGGCCCGGCGAGCCCTTGTCCAGCGGCAGCCCCTCGCCCATGCGCGCGTGGTGGCGCAGCGCCTGCGGGCCCTCCACGCGCACGAGGCAGGTGCGCACGTCGCCCTCGCGCACGTAGAAGGCCGCGCTTTCGCCGCTGGCCTGCGTGAGCGCGCGCAGCGCGGGCTCCAGCACGTTCTGCACGTCGAAGCCTGCCTGGTAGCGCGCGCCCAGCCAGCCCGCAGCGGGCCCCAGGCGCCAGTCGCCGTCCTCGCGCTGCACGAGGTAGCCGGACTGCGCCAGCGTGCGGGCGAGCCGCAGCACCGTCGTCTTGTGCAGCGCGCACCGGCGGCTCAGCTCGGCCAGCGACAGCCGCGACTCGCCCAGCGCGAAGGCGGCCAGCACCTGCAGCGCGCGGGTCACGGCGATGACGCCGCCGTCCGGGCTCGCGGGCGCTGGGGGGGGGACGGCGGCGCTGCCGGGCGGCGCAGGTGCGGCCGGGGCGGCGGCGGGCGTGCGGCCGGCGGGCGGGGTGCGGCGGTTGCTCATGGTGGTATGCGTTGCGTTGTATGAAACATCATTGTATGGGGCGAAACGTTTTTCTAAAGTCGGTGCCATGCCGGGCCTCGAAGCCACGGCCGCCACACCACTACAACGGAGACAAGCCGACATGCCATCCACCACGCACCCGTGCCGTGCCTTTTCGCGCCTGGGCGCCGCGCTGCTCGGCCTCGCGGCCGCCGCGGCCCTGGCGGCCGCCGCCCCCGCGGGCGCCCAGACCGCCTGGCCCGCCAAGCCCATCCGCCTGATCGTGCCGTTCCCGCCCGGAGGCGGCACCGACATGATCGCGCGCACCGTGGCCCAGAAGCTGGCCGACCAGAACCGCTGGAACGTGGTGGTGGACAACCGCCCCGGCGCGGGCGGCAATCTCGGCGTGGACGCGGCGGCCAAGTCGGCGCCCGACGGCTACACGCTGGTGATGGGCCAGACCAGCAACCTCGCCATCAACCCCTGGCTGTACGCCAAGCTGCCCTACGACCCGCTCAAGGACCTGGTGCCGGTGGCGCTCGTGTCGTCCGCGCCCATCGTGATGGCCGCGCCCGTCCAATCGCCCTACAAGACCTTCGCGGACGTGGTGGCGGCCTCCCGGGGCCGCCCCGACGCGGTGACGCTGGGCTATTCGGGCAACGGCACCGTGGCGCATCTGGCGGGCGAGCTGGCCCAGAAAGCCGCGGGCGTGAAGCTGCGCCACGTGCCCTACAAGGGCGCCTCCCAGGCCATGACGGACCTCGTGGGCGGGCAGATCGACCTGTACATGTCGGCGGTGCCCACGCTGCTGGGCCAGGTGCGCAACGGCAAGCTGCGCGCCATCGCCATCACCTCGCCCAAGCGCTCGGCGCAATTGCCGGACACGCCCACGCTCGCCGAATCGGGCTACAAGGATTTCGAGGCCGTGTCGTGGTACGGCGTGCTCGCGCCGGCCGGCACGCCCGCGCCCGTCGTGCAGCAGCTCAACCAGGCCATCAACCAGGCGCTGGCCCAGCCCGACGTGGCCGAAAAACTGCGCTCCGAGGGGGGCGAGGTGATGGGCGGCACGCCGCAGAAGTTCGCGCAGTTCCTGCGGGCCGAAGTGCCGCGCTGGGGAAAGATCGTGAAGGATTCGGGCGCCAGCCTGGACTGACACCGCTGCGTCCCGCGCTTTTCGGCCGATCCGACCCATGTCCTCCGACCGCCTTGCAGCGCCCGTGCCGTTCTCGGCCGGGCTCGGCGCCCCGCGCACCGACGTGCCCGCGGGCGCATGCGATTGCCACCTGCACGTGTACGACGCGCGCTTTCCGGCGGCGCCCGGCGCGCGGCTGCTGCCGCCCGATGCCAGCGCGGACGATTACCGCCGGCTCCAGCAGCGGCTGGGCACGCAGCGCGCGGTGCTGGTCACGCCGTCCACCTACGGCACGGACAACCGCTGCATGCTGGCCGGCCTGGAGGCCCTGGGCCCGCAGGCCGCGCGCGGCGTGGCCGTGATCGACGGGAGCGAGAGCGATGCCGCGCTGCAGGCGATGCATGCACGCGGCGTGCGCGGCGTGCGGCTCAATTGGTCCCTGGGCGTCGTGGGTTCGGCGGACCGGCTGGAGCCGCTGGCGGCGCGCATCGCGCCGCTGGGCTGGCACCTGCAACTGCTGATGGCGCCCGATCGGCTCGCCACGCTCGCGCCCGTGCTCCGGCGCCTGCCCGTGCCGCTGGTGTTCGACCACTTCGGGCGCATCGCGCCGGCGCAGGCCGGCAGCCACCCGGCCCACGCGCTGCTGCTCGATCTGCTGGGGGCGGGCAGGGCGTGGATCAAGCTCTCCGGCGGCTACATCGTGAGCCCGCGCCACACCGTGGAGGACCCGGCACTCGACCCGCTGGCCGAAAGCTACCTGCGCGCCGCGCCGCAGCGCGTGGTGTGGGGCAGCGACTGGCCGCACGCCACGGCCAGCGCGGGCCTGCAGCCCCTGCCCGACGACGCCCGCCAGCTCGATCGCCTGGCCGACTGGGTGGCGGGCGCAGGGCCGGGGGCGACGCTGCGGCGCGTGCTGGTGGACAACCCGGCGGCGCTCTACGGCTTCGAGACCGGGGCCGGCGCGCCACCGGCACCGCTCCAGGGTCGGGCCTGAGGGCCTCCGTTCCGGCCATTCCTTTCCTATTCATCCAGAGAGCGTTCTTCCATGAGCATCGGTTCCTCTTCCCTTTCCCCGCAGGGCGCGGCCCGCCGGCGCGTGCTGGCGGCCCTGGGCGCAGCGCTGGCCGCGGGGCCCGCGCTGGCGCAGGACGGCTGGCCCGGGGGCCGCACGATCACCTGGGTGGTGCCGTATCCGCCCGGCGGCAGCACGGACGTGCTGGGCCGCAACGTGGCGCAGCGCGTCGCCTCCGCGCTGGGCGCGACGATCATCGTGGACAACCGGCCCGGCGCCACGGGCACCATCGGCGCGGCCTTCGTGGCCAAGGCCGCGCCGGACGGGACCACGCTGCTGGGCACGTCGATCGGCCCGCAGGCCATCGCGCCGCACCTCATGGGCAAGCTGCCCTACGACCCCATCGCGGGCTTCGAGCCGGTGATCACCATCGGCACCATCCCGCACATCCTGGTCGTGGGCGCGAACCAGCCTTTCAAGACCGTGGCCGAGCTGCTGGCCGCGGCCAGGGCCCGGCCGGGCCAGCTGGCCTTCGCCTCCGGTGGCAACGGCACGATCCTGCAGATGCAGGGCGAGCTGCTGCAGCAAAAGAGCGGCGTGCGCTTCATCCACGTGCCCTACAAGGGCGACACCCCCGCGCTGCAGGACACGCTGGCCGAGCAGGTGCAGTTCATGTTCGCTCCCGCCGCCGCGGCGCTGCCGCACGTGCAGGCGGGCAAGCTGCGCGCGCTGGCCGTCACGTCCGCGCAGCGCCTGAAGGCCTTGCCCGCCGTGCCCACCATGGGCGAATCCGGCGTGGACGATTTCGTGGTCGAGCAGTGGCAGGCCGTGTTCGCGCCCGCCCGGACGCCCGCGGCCACCGTGAAGCGCCTGAACCAGGAGATCGCCAACGCGCTGAGAGACCCGGGCGTGACCGCCCTGGCCGACAGGCTGGGCGTGACGCTGGTGGGCGGCACGCCCCGGCAGCTGGGCGATCTGCAGAAGGCCGATTCCGCCAAGTGGGCCAAGGTCATCAAGGACGGAAACATCCAGGCCGAGTGAGGCCGGCTTCCGTCGCACCGCTTTCCGTTCTCTCTTCTTTTTCCGCTTTTCAACCGGACTGAACCACCATGAGCCAACTTCCCGAAGTGATCCGCGACATCGAGCGCGTGAGTGCCGACGTCGTCGCCAGGGCCGCCACCTTCCAGGCCGCCATCCTGGCCGACGTGGCCGGCCGCCGAGGCACCATGCACAGCCGCGTGGCGCCCGTGCACCAGGGCATGAAGGTTGCCGGCCCGGCCTTCACCGTCGAGGTGCGCCCGGGCGACAACCTCATGATCCACGCCGCCATCGCGCTGGCGAAGCCCGGCGACGTGCTGGTGATCGACGGCAAGGGCGACCAGACCGCCGCGCTGATGGGCACGCTGATGCTCAGCGCCTGCCGGAAGATCGGCCTGGCCGGCGTGATCGTGGACGGCGCGATCCGCGACAAGCTGGAGCTGCTGGAGCTGGGCTTTCCCGTGTTCAGCGCCGGCTTCAACCCCGCCGGCCCGACCAAGTACGTGCCCGGCCGCATCAACCACCCCATCTCCGCCGGCGGCGCCGTGGTGAACCCGGGCGACCTGGTGGTGGGCGATGCCGATGGCGTGGTCGTCATCGAGCGCCTCAAGGCGCCCGCCCTGCTGGCCCTGGCCGACAAGAAGGTGGCCGACGAGGCCGCGCGCATCGAGGCGATCGCCCGCGGCGACACGGCCTCCAAATGGCTGCCCGCCGCGCTGCGCGCCGCCGGCGTGCTCAAGGAAGGAGAGTCGCTGTGAGCGCCGCCATCATCGTCACGGGCGCCGACCTGGCGCCGCAGGCGCTGGACCTGCTGGCCGGCTATCAGGTCGTCTATGCCGGCAAGACGCCCACCGAGGACGACCTGGTGGCCCTGTGCCGCCAGCACGACCCGGTGGCCATCATCGTGCGCTACGGCAAGGTGGGCGCGGCCGTGATGGACGCGGCGCCGTCCCTCAAGGTGATCTCCAAGCACGGCAGCGGCACCGACACCATCGACAAGGCGGCCGCCAGGGCGCGCGGCATCGAGGTGGTGGCGGCCGTGGGCGCCAACGCGGCGGCCGTGGCCGAGCAGGCGCTGGCGCTGCTGCTGGCCTGCGCCAAGTCGGTGGTGCCGCTCGATGCGCGCATGCATGCCGGCCACTGGGACAAGGCCACGCACAAGAGCCTGGAGCTGGGCGGGCGCACCGTGGGCGTGGTGGGCCTGGGCGCCATCGGCCTGCGCTTCGCCCGGATGGCCGATGCCCTGGGCATGCGCGTGCTGGGCTTCGACCCGTTCGCGAAGGACCTGCCGGCCCATGTGCAGGGCGTGGACCTGGAGACGATCTGGCGCGAGTCCGACGCGATTTCGCTGCACTGCCCGCTGACCGACGACAACCGCGGCATGCTGGGCGCCGCCACGCTGGCGCAATGCAAGCGCGGCGTGATCGTGGTGAACACCGCGCGCGGCGGGCTCATCGACGAGCCCGCGCTGCTGGCCGCCGTGCGCTCGGGCCAGGTGATGGCGGCGGGGCTCGACAGCTTCGCCGTGGAGCCGATGGTGGCCGGCCACCCGTTCCAGGGCGAGCCGCGCTTCGTGCTGAGCCCGCACATCGGCGGCGTGACGAGCGATGCCTACGTGAACATGGGCGTGGGCGCGGCGAAGAACCTGCTGGCCGTGCTGGCGCGCGGCCACGCGGTCGCCGCCACGGCCTGATCCCGCACGAGAAAAGACAGAGGGCAGGGCACGCCAGCGCAGCGTGTCCGCCCCGGACGGCCGGGCGGCCCCTGCGCCCCGGCCGTGGAGCCCACCGGCGGCAACGCATGCCGCCCCCATGACAGGAGACATCGAACATGCATCAGACGCTGCAATCTTCGCGGCCCGCGGCCTGCCTGCGCGCGGCGCTCGCCGCCCTGGGCCTGGCGGCGGCCGCACTGGCCGCCCCGACCGCCCAGGCCCAGGCCCCCGGGGCCTGGCCGGACAAGCCCATCCGGCTCGTCGTGCCGTATCCGGCCGGCGGCAACGCCGACACCACCGCGCGGCTGCTGTCCACGCAGCTCTCCGAGCGGCTGGGCCAGCCGGTGGTGGTGGACAACCGCCCCGGCGGCAGCGGCACCATCGGCGCGGCGGCCGTGGCCAAGGCGGCGCCGGACGGCTACACGCTGCTGCTGGACGCCACGGCCTTCACCGTGAACCCGAGCCTCTTCCCCAAGCTGCCGTACGACGCGGCCCAGGACTTCGTGCCGGTCTCGCTGATCACCCAGGCCCCCTTGCTGATGGTGGTGCCGGCCACGTCGCCGTTCCACACAGTGGCCGACGTGGTGCAGGCCGCGCGCGCCCGGCCCGGCCAGCTCACCTTCGCGTCGGCGGGCAACGGTGGCGCGCAGCATCTGGCGGGCGAGCTGTTCAAGCAGGGCGCCCAGGTCTCGATGACGCACATCCCGTACCGCGGCGGCGCCCCCGCGCTCACCGATCTGGTGGGCGGCCAGGTGGACCTGATGTTCAGCGCCACCTCGGCCAGCGGCCCCTTCGTGCGCAGCGGCAAGCTGCGCGCGCTGGCCATCACGTCGGCGCAGCGCGCGGACGGCTGGCAGCAGGTGCCCACCCTGGCGGCCTCGGGCCTGCCGGGTTTCCAGGTGAGCGAATGGAACGGCCTGTTCGCGCCGGCCGGCACGCCCCGGCCCGTCGTGGACCGGCTGGAGGCCGAGGCGCGCGCCATCGTCGCCAGCCCGGCGCTGCAGCGGCGCTTCGCCGAGATGGGCGTGCAGGGCGTGGGCTCCAGCGCCCGCGATTTCGGCGCCTTCGTGAAAGCCGAAACGGCCCAGTGGACCCGCGTGGTCCGCGCGAGCGGCATCCGTATCGACTGAAGGGCAACCACAGCCCCCTGTGGCGCTTCGCGCCTTCCCCTCTCTCGCCCCGCGATGCGATGCGGGAGGGGGACGCCGCCAGCGCGGCGGGGCGGCCCTGGCGCGGCGTCCGCGGGCCTGGCCTGCTCCGCGGCCTTCTGGCGGGTGGCGCAGCGCCGGTTTCATGCACCGCGGGTGATGCATGCACCATGAAGAACTGAAGGGAGAAAGACGGAATGTTCAAGCCAGATCGCAGCCATGTCGCCGTGAAATCTGCATTGTTTGCTATGTTTTTGGTAGCGTTTGGCACGGGCTTCGCGCAGGCGGAGGGCTATCCCGCCAAGCCCGTGCGGCTCGTGGTGGGCTTTGCCGCCGGCGGCCCCACCGACGTGGTGGCCCGCGCCTTCGCGGAGCAGGCCGGCCGGGCGCTGGGCCAGCCCTTCGTCGTGGACAACAAGCCGGGCGCCAACACCATCCTGGCCGCCCAGGCCGTGGCCGGCGCGCCCGCCGACGGCTACACGCTGCTTTTCGGCGCCACCAACCACACGATGATCCCCGCGCTCTACAGCACGCGGGTGAAGTTCGACGCGGTGAAGTCCTTCCTGCCCGTGTGCACGGTGGCCACCAGCCCGACGGTCCTGGTGGCGGGCCCCTCGCTGCCCGTGCGCTCGCTGGCCGACTTCCTGCAGAAGGTGCGCGAGGCCCCGGGGCGCGTCACGGCCGGCTCGCCCGGTGTGGGCAGTTCGGGCCATTTCGCCACCGAGATGTTCGCGCGCGCCAACGGGCTGCGGTTCAACCATGTGCCCTACAAGGGGGCTGCGCCGCTGGTGACCGACCTGCTGGGCGGGCAGCTGGACAGCTCCTTCGCCACGCTGGGCTCGGTGCTCGCGCAGGTGCAGGGCGGCAAGCTGGCGGCGCTGGCCGTGGCGTCGCCGCAGCGCTCCTCGCTGCTGCCCCAGGTGCCCACGTTCGAGCAGGCGGGCGGCAAGGCGTTTTCCGCGGACGCCTGGTACGGCGTGCTGGCCCCCGCGGGCACGCCGCCGGCCGTGGTGCAGGTGCTGGAGCGCGTGGCCACGGCCTTCGCGCGCAGCGATGCGACGGCCGAAAAGCTGCGCGGCCTGGGGATGGAGGCGTCGCTGCGCTGCGGCGAGCCCTTCGCCCGGCAGGTGCGGCAGGAGGCCGATGCCTACACGCGCGTCGCCAGCGAGCTCGGCCTGCAGGCCGATTGATGCCCGCGGGCGCCCCCTGAACCCATTTCAATCCCTGGAGACATTCCCATGCACAAGATCCTCAAGACCTTCGCCCGCGGCCTGCTGGCCGCCTGCGCCCTGGCCGGCGCCACGGCGCACGCCGCCTTTCCCGAACGCACCATCACCATGGTCGTGCCCTATGCGCCGGGCGGCGCGGCCGACGCCGTGGCGCGCGTGCTCGCCAGCCGCATGGGCGCGAAGCTGGGCACGTCGGTGATCGTGGACAACAAGCCCGGCGCGAGCGGCACCATCGGCGCGGCTTTCGTGGCCAAGGCACCGGCGGACGGCTACACCATGCTCTACGACGCCACGCCGTATTCCATCAACCCGCACCTGTTCGCCAAAATGCCCTATGCCGCCAACGCGCTGCAGCCGCTGTCGCTGGTGCTGCTGGCGCCCAACGTGCTGATCGTCAAGGCCGACTCGCCGTTCAAGAGCGTGGGTGATCTCGTCGCCAAGTCCAGGGCCCAGCCCGGCAAGATCAACTTCGCCTCGGGCGGCAGCGGCACGGTGCAGCGGCTGGCCTCGGAGCTGTTCCGCCAGAAGCTCCAGCTGGACATGGTGCACGTGCCCTACAAGAGCGGCGGCCCGGCGATCGCCGACGTGATGGGCGGGCAGGTGGACTTCATGTTCGGCACCATCGCGGCGTCGTACCCGCTGGTGGCGGGCGGCAAGCTGCGGGCGCTGGCGATCTCGGCCCCTGAGCGCTCGCCGCGCCTGCCCGACGTGCCCACCGTGGCGGAAGCGGCCATCCCCGGCTACGAGGCCTACGAGTGGAACGGCGTGCTGCTGCCGGCCGGCACGCCCGCCCCCGTGGCGGCGCAACTGCACAAGGCGCTGGTGGAGGTGCTGAATGAAGACGAGGTAAAGCAGCGCCTGGGCGACCTGGGCGCCAAACCCATCGGCTCCACGCCGGCGGAGTTCGCCACCTTCCTCAAGAAGGAAGAGGCCAAGTGGGGCGCCGTGGTGCGCCAGTGCCACATCCAGCTGGACTGAGCGCGCATGAACCGGCCTCCCCTGTCCGCGCCCGTGCCGCATTCGGCGGGCGTGGCGCTGCCGTCGCGGGCGCTGCCGCCGCTGGCCTGCGACAGCCACATGCACATCTTCGATGCGCGCTTCGCGCCCTCGCCGCACTGGACGCGCACGCCGCCCGAGGCCCCCGTGGCCGCCTACCGGCAACTGCAGCAGCGCCTGGGCACGTCGCGCGCGGTGGTGGTCACGCCGTCCACCTACGGCACCGGCAACGCCTGCACGCTCGATGCGCTGGACCAGCTGGGCGACGCCGCGCGCGGCGTGGCCGTGGTGGGCGAGGACGTGGACGATGCGGAGCTGGACCGCCTGGCCGCGCGCCGCGTGTGCGGGCTGCGCGTGAACTTCGTCTCGCCGCAGTCCTGGGGCGAGACCACGCCGCGAATGCTGGCCACGCTGGCGCGCAAGGTGGCGCGGCTGGGGTGGCATATCCAGGTGTTCGCGCACCCGGAACAGATCGTCGCGCTGGCGCCCGTGCTGCAGGCCCTGCCGGTGCCGCTCGTGATCGACCACCTGGGCCGCATCGATCCGGCCGAGGGGCCCTCCGCCGAGGCCTTCGGCGTGCTGCGCCGGCTGCTGGATGGCGGCAACACCTGGGTCAAGCTCTCGGGCGCTTACATGCGCTCCGCCGTGCAGGGCCCCACGTATGCCGACACGCTGCCCCTGGGCCGCGCGCTGGTGCGGGCCGCGCCCGAGCGGCTGGTGTGGGGCAGCGACTGGCCCCACACCACCGAGGCGCCGGGCACCGTGGACGATGCCGCCCTGGTTGACCTGCTGCGCGCCTGGGCCGGCTCGGACGCCGCGATGGACGGCATCCTCGTGGACAACCCGGCGCGGCTCTATGGCTTCGGCCCCTGAATTCCGCCTGAACGCAACCAAGCCAGGAAAGACACCCCCCATGTTTCTGCTGCAACCGCCGTGCGTCCGCGCACTGGAGCCCTTCACGTCCCTGCCCGAGCACTGGCGCCGCCGCGAGCGCAGCGCCTGGGCCGACGCCAACCGCGGCGGCGCCGTCACCGACTCGTTCCTCGAAGGGCCGGTGTTCGACGGCGACGGCAACCTCTATGTGGCCGACATCCCCTGGGGGCGCATCTTCCGCATCGACCCCGAGGGCGCCTGGGCGCTGGTGGCCGAATACGACGGCGAGCCCAACGGCATGAAGTTCCTCGATGCGGGCACGCTGCTGATCGCCGACTACAAGAACGGCCTCATGCGGCTGGACGTGGCGAGCGGCCGCGTCACGCCCTTCCTGGAGCGCCGCAACAGTGAGCGCTTCAAGGGCGTGAACGATCTGGTGTTCGACAGCGCCGGCAACCTCTATTTCACCGACCAGGGCCAGAGCGGCCTGCACGACCCGAGCGGGCGCCTGTACCGCCTGCGCCCGGACGGGCGGCTCGACCTGCTGCTGGCCAACGTGCCCAGCCCCAACGGCGTGGCGCTGTCGCCCGACGAGCGGGTGCTCTACCTGGCCGTCACCCGGGACAACGGCGTGTGGCGGGTGCCGCTGCTGCCCGACGGCAGCGTGGCCAAGGTGGGCCGTTTCTTCACCTCCTACGGCCCCAGCGGCCCGGACGGCCTGGCCGTGGACGCCGGGGGCCGGCTGTGCGTCGCCAACCCGGGCCTGGGCTGGGTCTGGGTGCTCAACGGCCGGGCCGAGCCGGTGGAGGTGCTGCGCGGCGCGCCCGGCAGCTCCATCACCAACCTGGCGTTCGGCGGGCCGGAGCGGCGCACGCTGTACGTGACCGATTCCACGCACGGGCAGATCCTGCGCGCCGTGGTGGACACTGCGGGCCTGCCGCTGCACCGTCCCAGTGAAGCCAGGGGTCTCTGAGCGTTCGCCGGCCCTGTGCGTGCATACACTTGATGCAACGCAACAAAAAGGTGACTGACGCATGCACTTCGATATCGTGATCGTCGGGGGGGGCGCGGGCGGGCTGGAACTGGCCGCGCGCCTGGGCCGCAGCCTCGGGCAGCGCCTGGGCCGCGAGCGGGTCCTGCTGGTGGACCGCAGTCCCTTCCACATCTGGAAGCCCACGCTGCACGAGGTCGCGGCGGGCACGCTCGATGCCCACCAGGAGGGCCTCTCCTACACGGTGCTGGCGCGCCGCAACCATTTCAGCTTCGCGATGGGCGAGCTCTCGGCGCTGGACGCCGCGCGCAAGGCCCTCACCCTGTCGGAGATCCTCGATACCGAGGGCGAGGTCATCGTGCCGCAGCGCGTGGTGAGCTTCACGCGGCTGGTGCTGGCGATCGGCAGCGGCTCCAACGCGTTCGGCACCCCCGGCATCGGGCACGCCTACCTGCTGGAGAACGTGCGCGATGCGCAGCACTTCCATGCCGACTGGCTCGCCGCCTGCGCGCGCGCGGCGTTCTCCGAGAACCGCTCGCTGGGCGTGGCCATCGTGGGCGGAGGGGCCACCGGCGTGGAGCTGTCGGCCGAGCTGCTGGAGGCCCATGCCGAGATCCAGGAGAGCCTGGGCACGGGCCAGCGGTTCCGGCTCGACATCACGCTGGTCGAGGGCGGGCCGCGCATCCTCGGCGGGCTGCCCGAGAAGATCTCCGCGCAGGCGAGCCTGGCGCTGCAGCGCAAGCAGGTCCAGATCCGCACGGGCACCCGCGTGACCGAGATCCGGCGGGGCGAGCTGGTCACGCCGGCGGGCGCCATCCCCGCCGAGATGATCGTGTGGGCTGCGGGCATCAAGGCGGCGGATTCCAATGCGCGCATGGGGCTCGCGGTGAACGGCCTCAACCAGTTCGTGGTGGACGATCGCCTGCGCACGTCCGAGCCGGGCATCTATGCGTTCGGCGACTGCGCGGCCTGCCCGTGGGTGGACGGCAAGACCGTGCCCGCGCGTGCCCAGGCGGCGCACCAGCAGGCCGACTACCTGGCCCGCGTGCTCGCGGCCATGCTGCGCGAACACGAGATCACCGAGCCCTTCGCGTACCGCGACTTCGGCTCGCTGGTCTCGCTGGGCGACAACAAGGGCGTGGGCAACCTCATGGGCGGGCTGATGGGCCGCAACTTCTTCGTGGAGGGGCTCATCGCCAAGTGGATGTACATCTCGCTGCACCTCAACCACCACCGCGCGATCCTGGGCATGGGCAAGACGGCGGTGCTGGCGCTGGCGCGGCTGCTGCAGCAGCGCGTGTCGGGCCGCCTCAAGCTGCACTGACGGTGCCGGGCCGCGCGGCGTCAGCCCGCGACGAGCTTGTGCACCAGGTCCGCCGCCGCCCTGGCGCCGTACTTGCGCATCAGCCGCGCGCGGTAGATCTCCACCGTGCGGTGGCTGATGCCGAGCGTGCGGCCGATCTCCTTGGAGGTCATGCCCTCCAGCAGCCGCGCCGCCACCTCGCGCTCGCGGCCCGTCAGCTCGGCCTTCACGGGGCGCCGCGCGCTCAGGTCCTCGAAGCTCCAGATGCCCGACGCGTGCGGCGCCGCGCGGTCGAGCGTGCGGCCCGAGACGTGGCACCAGAACACCTCGCCATCGGTGCGCTTCATGATGCGGTCGTCGGCATAGAAGCCGCGCGCGTTCAGGATCGGCGCCATGCGCGCGCCCTGGCGCTCGTACTCGTTGGCGCTGGGGTAGAGGATCTGGAACGACTGCCCGATCAGCACCTCGCGCGAGGCGCGGAACATCTCGCAGACGTGGCGGTTGCAGTCCACCATGGCGCGGTTGCGCGACAGCACGAGCCCCACCGGGGCCATGTCGAAGGCGAGGCGGTAATCGATCTCCATGCTCGGTGCTACTCTTTACGAAAAACTACCTATGAAACTACGTAGTATCGTAGCCCGAGTCCCGCGCACCGGCGCATCGCCGGCGCGGGGCGGGCTCCGCGGCCGCCGGCGCGCCGCGCGCCCTTCATGGACCCATGCACTTTTCCAACTGAGGAGACCGGTGTGAACAAGTTATTTCCTTCCGCGGACGCCGCCCTGCAAGGGGTGGTGGCCGATGGCCAACTGCTGGCCGTGGGCGGCTTCGGGCTGTGCGGCATCCCCGAGGCGCTCATCGATGCGCTGCGCGATTCGGGCGCGAAGCAGCTCACCGTCATCTCCAACAACGCCGGGGTGGACGGCTTCGGCCTCGGCAAGCTGCTGGAGACGCGGCAGATCCGGAAAATGATCTCCTCCTACGTGGGCGAGAACAAGGAGTTCGAGCGCCAGTACCTCGCGGGCGAGCTGGAGCTGGAGTTCACGCCGCAGGGCACGCTGGCCGAGAAGCTGCGCGCGGGCGGCGCCGGCATCCCGGCCTTCTTCACCAAGACCGGCGTGGGCACCATCGTGGCCGAGGGCAAGGAGCTGCGCGAGTTCGACGGCGAGACCTACGTGATGGAGCGCTCGCTGGTGCCCGACGTGTCGCTCGTCAAGGCGCACCGCGCCGACAAGTCCGGCAACCTGCAGTTCCGCCTCACGGCGCGCAACTTCAACCCCGCCGCGGCCACGGCCGGCAAGATCTGCATCGTGGAGGTCGAGGAGGTCGTCGAGACCGGCGAGATCGCCCCCGACGACGTGCACCTGCCCGGCATCTACGTGCACCGCATCGTGCACAACCCGAACCCCGAAAAGCGCATCGAGAAGCGCACCGTGAGCGCCGCCGCGCCGGTGGACCCCGTGGCCGCCAAGGTGGTGGCCCAGGCCGTCATCGCGCAGGCCGCCGCCAGCAGCGAAGTGCCGGTGCCCACCGTGCCCGCCAACAAGAAAGAAGGAGCCTGACATGCCCTGGACCCAAGACCAGATGGCCGCGCGCGCGGCGCAGGAGCTGGAAGACGGCTTCTACGTGAACCTCGGCATCGGCATCCCCACGCTGGTGGCCAACCACACGGGCGCCAAGGAAGTGTGGCTGCAGTCCGAGAACGGCATGCTGGGCATCGGCGCGTTCCCGACCGAGGACGCGGTGGATGCCGACCTCATCAACGCCGGCAAGCAGACCGTGACGACGATCCCGGGCTCGTCCATCTTCGGCAGCGACCAGTCGTTCGCGATGATCCGCGGCGGCAAGATCAACCTCTCCATCCTGGGCGCCATGCAGGTCAGCGAGCGGGGCGACCTCGCCAACTGGATGATCCCCGGCAAGATGGTCAAGGGCATGGGCGGCGCCATGGACCTCGTGGCCGGCGTCAAGCGCGTGATCGTGCTCATGGAGCACGTGGCCCGCAAGAAGGACGGCACCGAGGACCTGAAGATCCTGCCCGAATGCACGCTGCCGCTGACCGGCGTGGCCGTGGTGGACCGCATCATCACCGACCTGGCCGTGCTGGACGTGACGCCGCGCGGGCTCCAGGTGGTCGAGCTGGCGCCGGGCGTGAGCTTCGAGGCCCTGCAGGCCAAGACCGGCGTGACCCTGCTGCCGCAGTGACATGGACGCGGCCCGGGCATGTCGGTTTTGTGAAACATCGACCGGCCCGGCCGCTCCGGTTCGCGGAATTCCCCCTGGGGGAAACACGTAAATGTCACCACGAGTAACAGGTGGACTGCTATGCTGGCCCGACAATCCGTGGGTCGCGCCGCAGCACCTTGGGTGACGCCGCATCCGTACCGCTTCATGAAGGACTCCGCCATGCTGTCAACTCCCAGCTCTGCCCAACACCGCTCCGGTGGCGCCGCCGCCCTCCCGCCCGCCGAGTACCTCACGTTCCGGCTGGGCCAGGAGGAATACGGCATCGACATCCTGCGCGTGCAGGAGATCCGCTCCTACGAGCAGCCCACGCGCATGGCCCACGCGCCGGAGTTCATCAAGGGCGTGATCGACCTGCGCGGCGTGATCGTCCCCATCGTGGACCTGCGCCTGAAGCTCCATTGCGCCAAGGCGGAATACACCGACTTCACCGTCGTCATCATCCTGAACGTGGGCGGCACGGTACTCGGCGCGGTCGTGGATGCGGTGGCCGACGTGGTGGAGCTCTCGGCCGACGCGATCCGCCCCGCGCCGCAGTTCCAGGGCCAGGTGGACTCGGCCTTCGTCACCGGCATCGCCACCGTGGGTGAGCGCATGCTGATCGTGATGGACATCGAGTCGCTGCTGAGCAGCGCCGAGATGGGCATGGTGCGCTCGGTCGCCTCCACCTGAGCCGCGCCCGCGGCCACCTCCCGCACGGGCCCCTCGGGGCAATGCCAGTCAGTTAACAGCTGACTGGCATTTTTTCGTTGGGAACTTGTGCGCTCTGTTTTTGACCTCGCGCGGGTAGGTTCGCTCAGGTCGCCGTGGCGGTAGGACGAAGTAGTGGGCCTGTTGCAGCAACTGATCCAGCCGTTGGGGCAGCGTGCCCGGTGTGG
>NZ_QLTA01000038.1 GCF_003269065.1 Paracidovorax anthurii | reverse complement strand
AAGAACGCCCGCCACTGGAAGAAGCCGAGTCCGGGATCGGAGCAGCGCAACGAAGCCATCCGGGCGTGCCAGCGTTTGGGCCGCAGCGTCTGGAAGAAGTGGAGCGGCTACCACCGGCGCAGCCTTGTCGAGACGAAGATGCACTGCTTCAAGCGACTGGGCGAACGGGTGACGGCGCGCACGTTCGAGCATCAGGTGGTGGAGTTGCATGTCCGCGTGGCCGTACTCAACCGCTTCAGCCAGATCGGTCGTCCTCAAACCGTTCTGGTGGCCGCCATGGCATAAATCCGTCTGGGGTTGGGGCTATGCCGTCTTCGAACTGATTTGTGCAACAAAGCCCATCCCAGCAGCCGCGAAAACTCTGCTTGAGAGCGGCCTCCCCGAGCGAACTTGATGAGTTCCGACTGTGATGAGGGAAACTGGAACATTGTGCTTATATTACACAATGTTCAACAATTACATGCTGCTGATGCAAAAAAATGGACTGCCAAGAGGCAGCCCAACCATCGAGCTGCATCGTTTTGCGCAGCAAGGCCGATGTGAGCCTATAGCGCCCTTCAATTACGAGTGTCCTGTACTGTGATTTCCTGAAAAGGCTCGCGCGAGTTGATTTCATAATGCAGGAAATCCTCGACAGACTTTATTTGCTCCCGACGAACTTTATTTCTTGCAATCAGTACGGAGTGCCCGCGCCTCCCCTCACTCCACCGTCACGCTCTTCGCCAGATTCCGCGGCTTATCCACGTCCGTCCCGCGTGCGCAGGCCGTGTGGTAGGCCAGCAGCTGCAGCGGCACCACGTGCAGCAGCGGGCTCAGCGCGCCATAGTGCTCGGGCATGCGGATCACGTGCAGCCCCTCGCTGCTCTCGATGTGCGTGTCCCCGTCGGCCAACACGTAGAGCACGCCGCCGCGTGCGCGCACTTCCTGCATGTTGCTCTTGAGCTTTTCCAGCAGGGTGTCGTTGGGCGCCACGGTGACGACGGGCATGCTGCTGGTCACCAGGGCCAGGGGGCCGTGCTTGAGTTCGCCGGCCGGGTAGGCCTCGGCGTGGATGTAGCTGATCTCCTTGAGCTTGAGCGCGCCTTCGAGGGCGATGGGGTAGTGCAGTCCCCGGCCCAGGAACAGGGCGTTCTCCATGCGGGCGAAGTCCTCGGCCCAGCTGATGATCTGGGGCTCCAGGGCCAGCACGGCCTGCAGGGCCACGGGCAGGTGGCGCATGGCCTGCAGGTGCCGGGCCTCCTGCTCTTCGCTCAGGCGGCCGCGCGCCTGGGCCAGGGCCAGGGTGAGCAGGAACAGGCCCGCGAGCTGGGTGGTGAAGGCCTTGGTGGAGGCCACGCCGATTTCCACGCCGGCGCGGGTGATGTAGGCCAGCTTGCATTCGCGCACCATGGCGCTGGTGGACACATTGCAGATGGTGAGGGTCTGCTGCATGCCCAGGCTCTGCGCATGGCGCAGGGCCGCGAGCGTGTCGGCGGTTTCGCCGGACTGGCTGATGGTGACGACCAGGGCGCGCGGGTTGGGCACGCTGGTGCGGTAGCGGTATTCGCTGGCCACTTCCACCTGGGTGGGGATGCCGGCGATCGACTCCAGCCAGTATTTGGCAGTGCACCCGCTGTAGTAGCTGGTGCCGCAGGCCAGGATGAGGACGGAGTCCACCTCCTTGAACACGCGCCACGCGGCGGTGCCGTCGGCGCCGTCGAACAGCTCCGGCGCCACGCCGCGCACGCCTTCGAGCGTGTCGGCAATGGCGCGCGGCTGCTCGAAGATCTCCTTTTGCATGTAGTGGCGGTAGGGGCCCAGCTCGGCCGCGCCGCTGTGCGCCTGCACGGTGCGCACGGGGCGGTGCGTGGCGTCGAGCGGCTGGCCGCCCTTGTCCGCGATCCAGTAGCGGCCCAGTTGCAGATCGACGAGGTCGCCCTCTTCCAGGTACACGATCTGGTCGGTCACGCCGGCCAGGGCCATGGCGTCGCTGGCGAGGAAGTATTCGCCCTGCCCCACGCCCAGGATGAGCGGCGAGCCCGCGCGCGCGCCCACCACGCGGTGGGGCTCGTCCTTGTGGATGACGGCGATGGCGTAGGCGCCGTGCAGCTCGGCCACGGCGGCCTGCACGGCCTGGAAGAGGTCGCCGCTGTAGTGGCTGTCCACGAGGTGGGCGATGACCTCGGTGTCGGTCTGGCTGGTGAAGACGTAGCCGCGTGCCTGCAGGGATGCGCGCAGCGACTCGTGGTTCTCGATGATGCCGTTGTGCACCAGGGCCACGCGGCCCAGGCGCACGGGCTCGTCGGGGCCCGTGCCGTGGCTGAAGTGCGGGTGCGCGTTGTGCACGGCGGGCGCACCGTGCGTGGCCCAGCGCGTGTGCGCGATGCCGGTGGCGCCTTCGACATGATCGGTGTGCACCTGCTCCAGCAGCTCGGCCACGCGGGCCGTGCTGCGCGCGCGGCGCAGGCCGCCGGTGCGCGTCGCGTCGAGGCTGGCGTCGTGGATGGCCACGCCGCAGGAGTCATACCCCCGGTATTCCAGGCGCTGCAGGCCCTGCACGAGGATGGGAACGATGTTGCGCGTGGAAACCGCGCCGACGATGCCGCACATAGCCTGTACTCCTGTGGGAATGGGGGTGAAAGGACTGAAAAGCGAGTGGGAAGCAGCGAGATCGTAGGCAGGGCATCAAGAAATTTCTCATAAATTTTCGTGATTTTTTAGAAGTTAAATTCCACCAACCATGGGTAATGAAATTTAATTCCATAAAATCCACATCCATGGAAGAATCATTCCTCGATCCGATCGACCTGCAATTGCTGGAGGCACTGCAGACCGATGCCACCCTCAGCAACCAGTCCCTGGCCACCCTGGTGCGGGTGTCGCCGCCCACGTGCCTGCGGCGCGTGAAGCGCCTGCGCGATGCCGGCCTGATCGAGCGCGAGGTGGCGCTGGTGCAGCCGGATGCGCTGGCCCGCCACCTGGGCCACGGGCTCACGGCCATCGTGGAGGTGGCGCTCGACCGGCAGGACGCCGCGCAGATGGATGCCTTCGAGGCCCGCGTGGCCGGTGAGGCGGCCGTGCAGCAGTGCTACCGGGTATCGCCCGGCCCTGACTTCATCCTGATCGTGCATGCGCCCGACATGCCGGGCTATCTGGCGCTGGCGCAGCGGCTGTTCACCAGCGACAGCAATGTGCGCAACGTGAAGGCGTTCTTCAGCATCAAGCGCAGCAAGTTCGAGCCCAAGCTGCCGTGCAGCAGGAGCGGCGGGGCCCCGTCCACCGCACCGTCCCCGGCCCCGTCCGCGGTCCCCCGGCGGCCCGGCTGACCCGTCCCCTGCCGAGCCGTGCCGGCACGCCGGCCCCCTCCCTCTCTGCGGGCATGCATTCCCGCCCCGTCACCCCCCGTCCCGGAGTCCGCGATGACCCTTCCCGCGCCCTTCCCCCGCCGCTTCGCCATCGGCCTGCTGCTGCTGATCAGCTGCACTTTCGCGGCCAACCACGTCGCGGCCCGGCTCGCCTTCGACCATGGCACGGGCCTGCTGCTGGCGGTGCTGTGCCGCAGCGGCGCAACGGCGCTGGTGCTGGCCGCGCTGGTGGCCTGGAAGCGCCCCGCGCTGGCGATGGCGCCCGGCGCGCTGCGCTGGCAATTGCTGCTCGGCGCACTGGTGGCCACGCAGAGCCTGTGCCTGTATTCGGCGGTGGCGCGCATCCCGGTGGCGCTGGCGCTGCTGGTGTCGAACGTGTGCCCGGTGCTGCTCGCGCTGCTCACCTGGGCCCTGGGCGGGCCGCGCCCGACGCGCCGCGCGGCGGTGGTGATGGCGGTGGCGCTGTGCGGGCTGCTGCTGGCGCTGGACATTCCCGGCCGCGTGGCCCGGCTCGGGCAGGACGGCAGCGGGGACTGGATGGCGGGCATCGCGTTCGCATTCACGGCGGCCTGCGTGTTCGCCGTGGCGCTCTGGGTCACCGACCACAAGCTCAAGGCCCTGCCCGGCATGTGGCGCAGCCTCATGACGGTAGGCACGGTGTTCGCGCTGATGGTGGCGGCCGGCGTGAGCGGGCTGGTGCCCGGTGGCATGCAGTGGCCCGGGGCGACCCCGGGCTGGTGGGGCCTCGCGGCGCTGGTGGTGCTCTACGGCACCGCGTTCACGGCGATGTTCGTGAGCCTGCCCCGGATGGACATGGCGCGCAATGCCCCGGTGATGAACATCGAGCCCGTGGCCACGCTGCTGCTGGGCTGGTGGGTGCTGGAGCAGACCCTGCAGCCGCTGCAACTGGTGGGCGGGGCGGTGGTGCTGGCCGGCATCGTGCTGCTCAGCCGCAAGGGCTGACCCGGGCGGGCAAGAGCGGATACCGGGCCGTCACGCGGCGGGCAGCGCGATGCGCACCACGCATCCCTGGCCGGGCACGGGCTCGCCGGCACGCGCCGGCACGGCATCGATGCCGATCTCTCCCTCCATGCGCTGCACGAAGCGCCGCGCGCGAGCGAGCCCCAGCCCCAGGCCCTTGAACTGGCTCACGGGATGCAGCCGCTGGAACACGCCAAAGAGCGGGCCCGCCCGCTCGGGGGCGAAGCCCACACCGTTGTCCCGCACGTGGATCTCCACGAGGCCGTCCGCCGCGTGCCGCGCCTCCAGCACGATGCGGGGCTGCGCGACGGGGCGCGAGAACTTGAGGGCGTTGTCCAGAACGGCCACCAGCACGTCGTGCAGCAGGGCCGGGTCCGCGTGCAGGGCGATGTCCTCCTCCCCGCTCCCGCCGGGCCACTGCCACTGCACGCAGCCCGGCCAGGCCGGCTCCCCGCCGGCCGGTCCGGCATGGGCTGCGGCTGCGGCCAGCGCGTCCTGTGCTGCGGCGCGCAGCGCGGCGCCAGCCGCCACCGGCCGCGGCTGCAGGGGCACGAGGCCCGCGCGGCCCAGCTGGATCAGCCCGTCGATCATGTCGCCCAGCTGTTGGCCGGACTGCGCCATGGTGTCGAGGAACTGCAGCGCCTCGGGGTCGGCATTGCTCTCTTCCACCAGCTCGCGCACGAGGCGGCCATAGGCGAGGATGTGGCGCAGCGGCGCGCGCAGGTCGTGCGAGACGGCGCGCAGGAACGCCTCCTGCTCCTGCCGCGCGGCCTGCAGCTCGGCCCGCAGGCGCTCCAGCTCGGAGGCGGTGGAAGACACGGGATCGGTTTCGCCGCCCGACATGGCCAGCACCCTCAGTGCCCCGGCTTTGCGCCCTTGACCGGGCGCTTCCAGTTCTCGATGTTCACCTGCCGCCCGCGCGAGACGCTCAGCACGCCGGGCGGCGTGTTCTTGGTGATGGTGGAGCCGCCGCCCACCGTGCCGCCGGCGCCGATCGTCACCGGGGCCACCAGCACGCAGTTGCTGCCGATGTGCGCGTCGGCCTCGATCACCGTGCGGTGCTTGTGGGCACCGTCGTAGTTGGCGGTGATGCTGCCCGCGCCGTAGTTCACGCGCTCGCCCACCGTGGCATCGCCCAGGTAGGCGAGGTGGTTGGCCTTGGCGCCGTCGGCGAGCTGCGAGTTCTTCACTTCCACGAAGTTGCCGATGTGCACCTCGCGCCCCAGTTGCGCGCCGGGCCGCAGCCGCGCGAACGGGCCGATCAGCGCGCCCTCGCCCACCTGCACGCCGGCCGGCTGCTCGCCGTCGATGTGGGTGTAGGGATGGACCACGGCGCCCGCGGCGATGCGCGCGTTGGCGATACAGCAGTTCGCACCGATGCGTGCGCCCTCGCCCAGCTCCACGCGGCCGGTGAAGATGCAGTTGGCGTCGATCTCCACGTCCTGCCCGCACACCAGCTCGCCGCGCGCGCCGGTGCGCGGGTCGTCTCGCAGGTCGAAGCGCGCCGGATCGGCCAGGCGCACGCCCTGCTCCATGAGCGCGCGGGCCTGGGCGGCCTGGTGGGCCCGCTCCAGCTCGGCGAGCTGCAGCGGGCTGTTGACGCCCGCCACCTGCAGCGCATCGGCGATGCGGTGCGCCACCACGGGCACGCCATCGGCCACGGCCATGGCGACGATGTCGGTGAGGTAGTACTCGCCCTGGGCGTTGTCGTTGGTCAGGCGCGCGAGCCAGCCCGCCAGCAGGGGCGCGGGCACGGCCATGATGCCGCTGTAGACCTCGTCGATGGCGCGCTGCGCCTCGTTCGCGTCCTTGTGCTCGACGATGCCGCGCACGGCGCCCGCGCCGTCGCGCACGATGCGGCCATAGCCCGCCGGGTCCGGCAGGGTGACAGTGAGCAGCGCGAGCCGCCCGCCCGCGCTGGCATCCACCAGCGCCCGCAGCGTCTCGGGCCGGGTGAGCGGCACGTCGCCCGAGAGCACGACCACGGTGCCATCGCCCGCCAGCGCCGGCACGGCCTGCTGCACCGCGTGGCCCGTGCCCAGCTGCGGCTCCTGGCGCACGAACTTCACGTCCAGCCCCACCGCCGCGCCCGCGATAGTGGACTCCACCTCGGCCGCGCCGTGGCCGGTCACGATCACGGCACGGCGAGCCTGCAGGCTCGCGGCCTGGCCGAGCACATGGCCCAGCAACGGGCGCCCCGCCAGGCGCTGCAGAACCTTCGGAATGCGGCTTTTCATGCGCGTGCCTTTGCCCGCGGCCATGATGATGATGTCCAGTGCTGTCATGAGGGGATGGGAAAAGAAAGAACGGAGGGGCACCGGGCACGGCCACCCGGCGGCGTCCGGCCGATTATCCGCCTCGCGCCGGATGGAGGGCCCACCGCCCCTGTCCACGCGAATACTACAAAAACAATAGCAAACTATTGAGCAAAATCGGCGACGTGGAGCCTCTTTCTCTCCAAAGAAGGCCTCAGAGCAGCGGAACGGGGCGTGGAATGGTGTCGAAATACTCGGCGATGCGCGCGAGCGCGCGGGGGTTCAGCAGCCGCAGCCGCCCGCCCGACACCTCGTGCAGCCCCATCTGGGCCAGCCGCCGCAGCGTCTTGTTGGTGTGCACCAGCGACAGGCCCAGCGCATCGGCGATGTGCTGCTGGTTGATCGGGAACTCCACCGAGCCCTCGCTCGACAGGCCCAGCCGGTCCAGCCGGCGGTGGAGGTGCATGAGCAGCATCGCCACGCGCTCGATGGCGGTCCGCCGGCCGGTGGTGAGCAGGCTGTCGTCCACCATGCCCTCGCCCCGCGCGGCCAGCCAGGTCACGCCATAGGCCAGCCGGGCATGCTCGCGAAAGAGCGACCACAGCCCGTCGGCCGGGAACACGCAGAAGGCGCACTCCGTCACCGCCTCGACGCCATGCAGGGCGGTGTCGGCGAACTCCTGCTGCAGCCCCACGAGGTCGCCCGGCAGCAGAAAGCCCAGGATCTGCCGCCGCCCGTCCGACAGCGTCTTGTAACGAAACGCCCAGCCGCTGTAGAGCGTGTAGAGCCTGCCGCACGGCTCGTGCTCGCGGATCAGCGCGGCGCCCGCCGCGACCACCTGGGTGCCGCAGCGGTAGGCCTCGATGAACGCCAGCTCGCCGGCCGCCACGGGCATGAAGGCCGATGTCCGCTCCCGCAGCCGGCACACGCCGCACGAGCGAGGGACATCCGGGGCTTGCCATTCGGGGGCGGTATCGAGGCTCATGGGGGCTTGCGGAGAATGGAGGAGAAGGCGCGCGCCCGGTGCAGGCGCGGCGCGATTCTAGGCAATGGCCGCGGCCGCCCGGCCTGTGTCTTTTGACATTGCGCCGCGCACGCCACGGCCCTAGAGTGGAACGCCCATGACGCCCTTTTCCCCTCCGCTGGCAACGCAACTCTACGAAGTGCTCTATGTCAGCACGCTGGCCCCGGGCGAACCCCTGAGCGCCGTCGCCGCCATCGCCGCCCGGGCCCGCCCGGCCAACGCCGAGCGCCACATCACCGGGCTGCTCGTCTTCGACGGGCAGCGCTTCTGCCAACAGCTCGAAGGCCCCCGCAAGCCCCTGCTGGCCCTGCTGGAGCGCATCCGCCTGGACCCCCGCCACACGCAGATGGAAGTGCTGCACCACAGCCCGCTCGCGCAGCGGCGGTTCCATCGGTTCAGCCTCGCCTTCAGCACCCTGGAGGATGCGGACGCCCTGCCCCGCATGGAGTCGATGGAAGGCCCCGGCGCGCTGGCGGCCTTCGAGATGCTGGCCGTCGATCTGGAGCTGTAGCGCGCAGCGCACCCACCGGCGATGAAAAAAGCCGCGGGCATCCCCTCCGGGACGCCCGCGGCTTTTGCCTTGTGCCCTCTGCGGCCCTCTCAGAACGTGGGCACGATCTCAGGCGCTGCAGGCCGAGGCCTGGGCCGAGACGGCCCCACGGGCCTGCGCCTCGTGCTTCACGGAGCGGGAAGGGCTGAAACGGTACTGCACCGGCTCGCGGCCCAGCGATTCGATCACCGCATGCTGGCCTGCCGCCACCCAGAGGGTCTGCCCGGCCTGCAGGACGATATCGCCTGCGGCAGGATCGGCGGCGCCATTGGGGCCGTCGTCCAGCGTCACCCAGGCCCGGCCCGAGGCGATGCGCAGGGCCATCGGCACGCGGGGCCGCAGGCTGTGTGCCTGACCCGTGCCCAGCAGGAAGACATCCACGCCAGTGGAACGATCACGGGTGGGAGATTGTTGAAAATTCAGAACGTGTGATGCAGACATATGAGCCTCCAGGTAAACCCTAGGTTGGACGCTATATTGCCTCTGGGGTACGGGTTGCGTCCAATGAAAATCGCCCCCTGATTTCATGAAAATACCGCATCAATGTGACAAAACATCCAGATCGATGAGGAAGGCGCATCAATGGCGGTGCAGGACGCCATTGCAGGGCAGCCGGGAACCCGTGCGGGGCCGCCCCGCGAAAACCGCAATGCCCCAGGCACCGAGGGCGATGGCCGCTCCGAAGCTGGCGCGGACCACGGCCGCCTGGGCCCGCGCCGCCGCGCGCAGCGCCACCGACAGGGCCTGCCACGAAGGCGCCACGTCCCGCGACCAGGAGCGCCGCACGCCGGCCCCGGCCTGCGCCACATCCCGCTCCATCTCCGACAGCATCTCGCGCCAGCGGAACGCCACCGCGTCCGTCCCCGGCTCCTCGGGCCCCTGCCGCCACGCCTCCAGCACCGCGCATTGCCCCGGCCCCAGCCGGCACGCTTCCCCCGCCCGCAGGAACAGATCGCCCGAAGGCGCTCCGGGCCCCGACACCGTGAGCCAGACACCGCCATGCGCGATCTCCAGCCACCCGTCCCGGCGTGGCCGCAGAGCCATGGCGCGACGGGGTGCCAGACACCAGCTCCCGGCAGCGCGATTCACCCGCGAAGCACACATCGATTGTTGCGAATCCAGAACCTCATAACGTTCCATAGCCCGTCTCCTTGAAGGCACAAACCCTTGCCATGCAATAAGTTTCCGGCCAACCGGGAACATGGGTCCAATGAAAACACCGCCATAATTTCATGCGAACCCATCATGAATCCAGACCGCTACGCAACAATGCCCCACCCCTTGCCATGACCCTGCCCGCGCCCATCACCCACTTGCGCACCCGGCCCGTCGCGGTCGGCCACTGGCGCGCCTTTCTCGCGGTGGCCCGCCACCTCAACTTCCGCGCGGCGGCCGAGGAACTGGCCCTGACGCAGTCGGCCGTGAGCCGGCAGATCCAGGCGCTGGAGGATGAAGTGGGCGTGCCGCTCTTCCTGCGGCATACGCGGGCGGTGGAGCTCACCAGCGCGGGGGCGCAACTGCAGCGCGCCGTGGCGCCGGCGCTGGAGCGGCTCGATGCCTGCGTGCGCCTCGTGCGGCAGACCGCGGGGCGCAAGAGCGTGGCGATCACCACCTGGGCGAGCTTCGCGTCCATGTGGCTGATCCCGCGCATGGAAGAGTTCCAGCGCGACAACCCCGACATCGACATCCGCATCGACGCGAGCGATGTCTCGGTCGACCTGGAAACCGCCGACGTCGATCTGGCCCTGCGCTATTCGGTGCCCGGCCCGCACCTGCAGGGCGCGCAGCGGCTTTTCGGGGAGCAGCTCGCGGTGGTCGCGAGCCCCTGGCTGATCAAGAGCGGCCCGCCGATCCGCACGCCGGCCGACGTGGCCCGCTTCACGCTCATCGAGGCGGGCGACGCCCACCGCACCACCTACCTCGAATGGCTCACCTGGCGCCGCTGGTTCGAGCAGAACGGCCAGTCCAAGCTGCAGCCCAAGCGCTGGCTGTACTTCAACTACGCGCACCAGATCGTGCAGGCAGCCCTCACCGGGCAGGGGCTGGCGCTGGCCCGCATGCCCCTCATCGCCGACAGCCTCGCCTCGGGCGACCTCGTCGAGGTACTGCCCGGCTACCGGCTGGATTCACCGCTCGTCTACTGGCTGCTGGTGGGCCCGCGCAGCAGCCAGCGCCCCGAGATCAAGGCGTTCTGCGCCTGGCTGCTGCGCGAGGCGCAGGCCACGCGTGAAGCCGTGGGGGACGTACCCGACCCCGATCTGAATGACGACCTGGACGGCAGCGCCGACGCCTGACCCTCGCGCCCGCATGGCCCCTTCGCAGGGCCGCCGCCCGTTGCAATGCGGGCGGCGGGGTCGCCAAAGGCCGCTCAGCCCAGCGTCACCCTCGCGAACTTGCGCTTGCCGACCTGCACCACGTAGGTACCGGCCGCGAGCTTGAGCCCCCGGTCGCTCACCACGCTGCCCTCCACGCGCACGCCGCCGCCATCGATCAGGCGGTTGGCCTCGCTGGTCGACGGCGCGAGATTGGCCTGCTTGAGCAGGGCGCCAATGCCCAGCGGCGCCCCGTCCAGCGACACCTCGGGGATCTCGTCGGGCACGCCGCCCTTGCTGCGGTTGGCGAAATCCGCCTCGGCCGCATCGGCCGCCGCCGCGCTGTGGAAGCGGGTGGTGATCTCCCGGGCGAGCATCACCTTCGCATCCTTGGGGTTGCGGCCGCCCTCGACCTCCGCCTTGAGCGCGGCGATCTCGGCCAGCGACTTGAACGACAGCAGGGTGAACCAGTCCCACATCAGATCGTCGGAGATGGAGAGCACCTTGGCGAACATCGTGTTGGCGTCTTCGGTGATGCCGATGTAGTTGCCCTTGGACTTGGACATCTTGTCCACGCCGTCCAGCCCCACGAGCAGCGGCATCGTCAGGATGCACTGCGGCTCCTGGCCGTACTCCTGCTGCAGGTGGCGGCCCATGAGCAGGTTGAACTTCTGGTCGGTGCCGCCCAGTTCCAGGTCGCTGCGCAGCGCCACCGAGTCGTAGCCCTGCAGCAGCGGATAGAGGAACTCGTGCAGGCTGATCGACTGCCCGCCCGTGAAGCGCTTGTGGAAATCGTCGCGCTCCATCATGCGGGCCACGGTGTACTTGGCCGCCAGCTGGATCATGCCCGCGGCGCCCAGCGGTTCGCTCCACTCGCTGTTGTAGCGGATCTCCGTGCGGGCCGGGTCCAGCACCATGCTGGCCTGGCGGTAGTAGGTTTCGGCGTTGACCTTGATCTGCTCCGGCGTGAGCGGAGGCCGGGTGGAATTGCGGCCCGAGGGGTCCCCGATCAGCGTCGTGAAGTCGCCGATCAGGAAGATCACCTGGTGGCCCAGGTCCTGCAGCTGGCGCATCTTGTTCAGCACCACCGTGTGGCCGATGTGGATGTCCGGCGCCGTCGGGTCCAGGCCCAGCTTGATGCGCAGCGGAACCCCGGTGGCCTCGGAGCGCGCGAGCTTCTTCGCCCACTCCTCCCGGGGCAGGAGTTCGTCGGCTCCGCGCAACGACACTTCCAGAGCACGTCCTACACCATCGGTGATCGGGAATGTTGTAACAGCGGATTGATTCATAAGGGTTTTTCGGGGTTCGGCGGGGAGATCGGTGGCTATACTTCCGGCCACGTTTGCAGCGGCGGATTCTAGTGCGCCCGCCGACCCTGGCGCCCGGCCCGGCCCTCCCCGCGACCGCTGCAACCCACAGACAGCCCGTGCATGCCGCCCCTGCGGCCCGCATGCACCTCACCCTGGGGTAAGACTCTTGAATCACGGCTTGACATCCGCCGGCCTCGCCTTGCTGGACCGGCTATCGCGCATTGCCCGGAACCATCCCAAACGCATCACTGGCGCCCTGGCGGCCGTCCTGCTCACCGGCGGCGGCGGTGCCTTCGCCGTCGCGTCGTTCGCCCCCGATCCGGACGACCTGCCCCGCAGCCTCGTCGAATACCCGGTGGAATCGCTCGCCGGAGAGCAGCCCCTTTCCGCGCTGGTGGACATTCCCAGCTACTCGCTCTACCGCTCCGACCAGACCCGCAGCAGCGACACCGCGGAAGCCATCCTGCAGCGCCTGGGCGTGGCCGACCCCGCCGCGGCAGCCTTCCTGCGCAGCGACGGGCAGGTCCGCCAGAACCTGCTGGGCCGCGGCGGCCGATCGATCTCCGCCGAAACCACCGAAGACCACCGCCTGCTGAAGCTCACCGCGCGCTGGGTGCAGGACGACAGCGGCAATTTCCGCCGCCTCGTGGTCGAGCGCCAGGGCAACACGTTCGCATCGCGCGTCGAGACCGCCCCGCTGACCGTGGGCAACCGCCTGGCCGGCGGCATCATCCGCAGCTCGCTCTTTGCCGCGACCGATGCCTCCAACATTCCAGACGCAGTGGCCATCCAGCTCGCCGAAGTGTTCTCGAGCAACATCGACTTCCACCGCGCCCTGCGCAAGGAAGACCGCTTCTCGGTGGTCTATGAAACCCTCGAAGCCGACGGCGAACCCCTGCGCAGCGGCCGGGTGCTGAGCGCCGAGTTCCACAACAACGGCAAGACCTACGACGCCGTCTGGTTCCAGGAGCCGGGCGCCACCAAGGGGGCCTACTACACCCTCGAAGGCGAAAGCATGCGCCGCGCCTACCTCACCTCGCCCGTGGAGTTCTCGCGCGTCACCAGCGGCTTCAAGATGCGCTTCCACCCGATCCTGCAGAAGTGGCGCGCCCACCTCGGCACCGACTTCGCAGCCCCCACGGGCACGGCCGTGCGCACCGTGGGCGACGGCACCGTCGATTTCGCCGGCGTGCAGAACGGCTATGGCAACGTCATCTACGTCAAGCACCGCAACCAGCACGTCACGGTGTATGCCCACCTGAGCCGCATCGACGTCAGGAAGGGCCAGTCGGTGGAGCAGGGGCAGACCATCGGCGCAGTGGGTGCGACGGGCTGGGCGACAGGCCCCCACCTGCACTTCGAGTTCCGCGTGAACGGCCAGCACCAGGACCCCATGACCATCGCACAGCAGAGCGAGGCAGCCCAGCCCGTCTCCGCCGCGTCGCGCGCCACGTTCAACCGGCTGGCATCCAACATGCGTGTCCAGCTCTCGGCGGCCGCGCAGGTGCAGCAGGCCAGCGCACAGTAACCACGCCGGCCCGCCCGTGTCGAGCCTGCCCGGCGAGCCCGCCGCCCCGCTCCGCTGGTACATCGGGCTCATGTCGGGCACGTCGCTCGACGGCATCGATGGTGTCATCGGGCGCTTCTCCGATCAGGAATGCGCTGTGGCGCACCATGCCAGCGCGCCCTTCGCCCCCGATCTGAGGGCCGAGCTGCTGGCCCTCAACACGCCCGGCCCCAACGAACTGCACCGTGCCGCCCTGGCCGGCAACGCGCTGGCGCGTGCCTATGCCGCCGTCGTGGATGCCCTGCTGAAAGCCAGTGGGCTCCCCTCCTCCGAAGTCAATGCCATCGGCGCCCATGGGCAGACCGTGCGCCACCAGCCGGCCCTGTTCGACGGCACGGGCTACACCTTGCAGATCGGCAATGCGGCGCTCCTGGCGGAATGCACCGGCATCCCGGTGGTGGCTGACTTCCGCAGCCGCGACCTGGCGGCCGGCGGCCAGGGGGCTCCGCTCGTCCCGGCCTTCCACCAGCGGGTGTTCGGCAAGCCCGGAGAAACCGTCTGCGTGCTCAACGTGGGAGGCATTTCCAACCTCAGCATCCTGGAACCCGAAGGCAACGTGCGGGGCTTCGACTGCGGCCCGGGCAACGCCCTCATGGACCACTGGTGCCTGCGCCACACAGGTCGGCCCTATGACGATGCGGGCGCCTGGGCGGCCACGGGCGCCGTGCTGCCGCCGCTTCTGGAGGTCTTGCTGGCCGAGCCTTTCCTGCGCCAGAGCCCCCCGAAAAGCACGGGGCGCGACCTCTTCAATGCCGACTGGCTCACCACACGGCTCGCGCCCTTCACCGAAGCGCCGCCCCCCGATGTCCAGGCGACGCTCACCGAATTCACCGCCCGGGCCTGCGCCCGGGACGTGGAGCGCCATGCGCCCTCCAGCCGACTGCTCATCGTGTGCGGGGGCGGAGCGTTCAACACGCATCTGATGGACCGGCTCCGGGCACTGCTTCCCAGCCACCGCGTCGAATCCTCGGCCCTGCACGGCCTGCCTCCGCTGCAGGTGGAGGCTGCGGCATTCGCGTGGCTGGCGCGCCAGGCCGTCGAACGGCAACCCGGCAACCTTCCATCCGTCACGGGTGCCCAGGGGCTGCGGGTGCTGGGCGCCATCCACCCTGCCTGAGCAGGCTTGCCGCACCGACCCTGCGAAACCGGCAGAGTCGCAGCCCCACGGATTTCCTCGCAGGCATGAAAAAACCGCCCGAGGGCGGTTGATTCTGGAATCCATCCCACACGCATGGGCTGGAAGGGGTGGCGCCGCAGGAGGCGCCGGCGCGTCACACCGAGAAGCTCGATCCGCAGCCACACGTGGTGGTCGCATTCGGGTTCTTGATGACGAACTGCGCGCCCTGGAGATCTTCCTTGTAGTCGATCTCGGCCCCCAGCAGGTACTGGTAGCTCATGGCATCGATCAGCAGGGACACGCCGTTCTTGGTCATCGTCGTGTCGTCCTCGTTCGCGATTTCGTCGAACGTGAATCCATACTGGAAACCAGAGCATCCGCCACCCTGCACGAAGACGCGCAGCTTCAGATCAGGGTTGCCCTCCTCGGCGATCAGGTCGGCCACCTTGGCGGCGGCACTGTCGGTGAAGACGATGGGGGTAGGCATTTCGGTCTGAATGTTGTCGGCGACTGCGCTCATGGGGGTCTCTCCATTGGGGAGGAAATGGCCTCCGATACTACTGCAATGCACCCACACCCATGGCTCAGCTGCCGTTTGACGCCAATTTGAGTGTGGGCTTTTCCTCGACCAGTACCGACGACGGACTCATCTGCCCCGCGATGGTCGCGCCCTGGTGCATCTCCAGCGCCTTGTAGTGCACGTTGCCCGTGATGCGGGCCTTGGGCTGCAGCTCCAGCAGCTCCGCCGCATGCACGGGGCCGATGACCGTACCGTTGATGACCACATGGGCGGCATGCACGGCCCCTTCCACGCGCGCCGACTCAGACACCACCAGAATGCTCGGCTGATCGCCGGCCTGGGCACGGACATCGCCCGCCACCTCGCCGTCGATGCGCAGCCCTTCGGCAAACAGCACCTCGCCGTTGATGCGCGTGCCATGCGCGATGAGACTCTTGATCGGAGGCTGCTTCTTGCGGGAAAACATGGCTGGACGCTCCTTGATTGAATAGTGGATGCGGAACAACGGCCGTCTCGACCCACCCCCACCCGATGGGCAATCCGAGAACCCGGAACAGAATGCATGCACCTGCCGTGGCGCATGCGCCAGGGAATCCTGGTGGCCTACTCCATCGAGAAATGGTGCACGGCACGAACCGCGCTGCCTTCGAGGACCCGGGCGGTCATGGTTTTTACCACGGCATTGGCAGGAATTTCCGACACACCCTCCACACGCCGGTAGTGCTCGAACTGCAGCGGCTGGCTCGCCCCCGCCAGCGCCTGCGTCCAGGGCTTGCCATCCCGCGACCCTTCCACCAGCAGTTCCAGCCGCCCCTTGAAGGTCGGGGCATTGCGCACAGGCTGTATTACCAGCACCTGCCAGCGGAGCTGGCCGGCGCTCACCGCCTCTGCCTGCAGTCCACGGATGCTGACCCCATCCGCCTTGCCGGCGGGAATCAGCTTTTCGAAAAACCCCAGATCGTCCCGCAGTGTGCGGTTGTCCGCCTCAAGCTGCCGCATGCGCGCCATCACCCGCTCCAGTGCGACGCGCTCCGCTGTCAGCAATGAGCCTTCGGCGCTGGAAGCATCGTGGCGGATGCGGGTTTCCTCGCGCAGGCGGGCCACCTCCTGCCGCAGCTGCATCAGCTCATCCCGGGCATGGGAGTCCAGGCCCGCGATGCTTTTGCCAAACTCGAAGGCCCAGAGCGCCAAAGCCGCGCACAAGCCAAAGAAAACCGCCAGCAAAACCCAGCGCAGCGGCCAGGGCATGGCGCTGCGGATGGCCACGCGCGGCGCGCTGATCGTCAGTCGGCGCCGAAGCAACTTGAGTCGCATGCCGGTTCACCCCTTCCCAGGAAAAGTGTTCGCCAATGAAGAAGGCCCCCACGCTCCCTCGCTGCACGCGATCGCTTCCCCCGAGGGGGGCGCTTTTCATCTTGGGGCGGCCCTGTAATGAAAAAACCGCCATGACGGCGGTTTTTCGGAGCCACCCGCATCCATGCGGAACGCAGCGTGGCTGGGTGCGGTACCGAAGATCAGCGCTTCGAGAACTGCTTGGCGCGGCGTGCAGAGTGCAGACCGACCTTCTTACGCTCGACCTCACGGGCATCGCGGGTCACGAAGCCGGCCTGGCTCAGTGCGGGCTTCAGGGATGCGTCGTAATCGATCAGGGCGCGCGTGATGCCGTGGCGGGTGGCGCCGGCTTGGCCGGACTCACCGCCGCCGTGCACGTTGACCTGGATGTCGAAGGTCTCGACATGGTTGGTCAGTGCCAGCGGCTGCTTGGCGATCATGATGGAGGTTTCGCGGCCGAAATACTGCTGAATGTCCTTGCCATTCACCGTAATCTTGCCGGAACCCTTCTTCAGAAACACGCGGGCGACGCTGGACTTGCGACGGCCGGTGCCATTGTTCCATTCACCAATCATGTCGGCTCCTTAGATTTCCAGCGCCTTGGGCTGCTGAGCGGTGTGCGGATGCTCCGCGCCGCCGTAGACCTTGAGCTTCTTGATCATGGCATAGCCCAGGGGGCCCTTGGGCAGCATGCCCTTGACAGCCTTCTCGAGCGCGCGGCCGGGGTGCTTGGCCTGCAGGTCGCGGAAGTTCGTCGCCGTGATGCCGCCGGGATAGCCGGAGTGGCGGTAGTACACCTTGTCCAGGGACTTGGTGCCGGTGACCTTGAGCTTGGAGGCGTTGATGATGACGATGAAATCGCCGGTATCGACGTGGGGCGTGTAAATGGCTTTGTGCTTGCCGCGCAGACGGAGGGCCACTTCGCTGGCGACCCGTCCGAGCACCTTATCGGTGGCGTCAATCACAAACCACTCGTGCACGACCTCAGCGGGCTTTGCGCTGTAAGTGGACATGAGTTTTCTCTTTTCGTGAGAAGGTTTGGCGGTCCTTTTCCACGGTCGGTGCTTCTCTGGATGGAAGCCTCTTAGGTGGGATGAAAAACTTCGCCGCGGGACCTTGGAGCGCTGCGAAGCCCGCCATTATACGAAAATGCCGCGCGCGGCGACAAGATGCTCATTGCGAGAGCATCAGCCGGCGCCGCTCCTCGGCTTCCAGCCGGCGCCGATTCTCCACGCACAGCGGATGGTTCGCCACCGCCGGACGCTGGCATTCCTGGTGGATGCACATCGGGCGGGCAAGGAAACCGGCATCCGCGCAGGCTTCGTCCGGCCCCACGACACGGGGGGCGGCTTTCTGCACGGCAGGCGGCGCGGAGGGTTCCGAGGGAGCCGCGGGCGACAGCGCAGCGGGAACCGCCGCCACGGGCTCGGAGGCCTTGCGTGCGACCGGGCGTGCACGCGGCGCAGATGCCGCAACGAAAGCCGGGGCCGGCGCGGACTGCGGCAGCGATGCCGCCACGGCCACCCCAGCAGCCTGCCCTTCATCCGGCAGCATGGACGCGGAGGCCGCATCGGAGGCAGCCAGCGCCACCGGTGGTGGCTCGGCCACCTCGGTGATGATCTCGGTCTCGGGAGTGCGCGGCATGGATGCCGCCTTCTTCTCGGGCTGCATCTGCCACACGCCTGCTGCAGCCACAGCCACCAGCACCATGGCCCCTGCGGCCAGCCACGCACGCGGCACGGCACGCTTGCGGCCACGGGAAGAAGCCCCCTTCGCCTCCATGCCGTCCGGCTCCTGGATCACGGTACGGGGCTCGAACACCGTGTCACCGGCATCCACCGCGCTGTCGAGAAAGACGGTATCCGCGGTCGCATCGGACGACGGGGGAGGCACGGCGGGCGGCTCGGCGCTGCGGCGGGAGTACACGGCCGCGGGCGGCACGGGCGATGCCGGCGCAATGGCGGCGGCCATGGGCAGGGGCAGGGAAACACCGGACATCGGTGCCGGAACCGAGGTGATGTCGATCATCGGCACCGCCACGCCCGTGCCGCGCCGATCCGCAGGCTCCACCCAGATGTCGCCCAGTTCGGCCCGGAAATCGAAGTGCTCCATGCCCTCCGGCGCCGCCGTCATGTCGATGGTGCGCAGGAATTCGTCGATGCTCTGGGGGCGCTCTTCCGGCTGCAGGGCCAGCGCCTGCGAAATGGCCGCCACGAACGCGGGCGAGTACTCGACGCCGAACTGGCGCCGCACGGTCTTGGCCACGCGCGAGAACGGCACCATCCGGTCCCGGATGGCGCGCAGCGTCGCGGGCAGGGGCGTGTCGTTGCACAGGCAACCGTGCACCACGGCCCCCACGGAATACAGGTCGCTCCAGGGCCCCTGGTGCAGGTCGTTGCCCTCGTCGTTGTATTGCTCGATCGGCGCGTAATTGACCTTGAGCACCGCCGTGAGGCGATGGGAATGGTCCGTGATGGCGTGGCGCGCGGCCCCCAGGTCGAGCAGCACCGGAGGGCCGGAATCCTGGAGGAAGATGTTGTCGGGAGACACGTCGCGGTGCAGCGTCTGCCCGTCGTGCAGCACCCGCAGGGCACCCAGCACGGACCAGAGCATCTTGCGCAGCCAGGCCTCGGGCGGCGGCGTGCGCATGTGGGCGCGGGCCTGCTTGAGCGTCATGCCCGTGTAGAGCGGCATGACCATGTAGGCGGTCTGGTTGGCTTCCCAGAAGCGGAACACCTTCACCAGCGAGGGATGGTCGAACTGCGCCAGCAGGCGCGCCTCCGCCACGAACGAGGCGAGCCCCGCCTGGAAGGACTGCTCATGGGAGGACGAGCGCACCCACAGCGACTGCCCCTGCGCCCGGGCCGCCAGCGCGGAGGGCATGTATTCCTTGATGGCGACGAAACGCAGCAGCGAATGGTCGAACGCCTTGTAGACCATGCCGAAGCCACCCACCCCGAGCAGCGACACCACCTCGAATTCGCCCAGTCGCGTCCCCGCCGGCAGGGCATCCACGTGGTGGATATCGCTCGGTGGCTCGGTGACATGGGGTGAAGCGGACATAGGGACAGGAATCCAGAAACCAGGCTGCGTGTTGCGTTCAGAACCGCCGCGGCGGTGCATGGGGCAGGAAACCGAGGCACTGCGCCCGAAAACGCGCGGCATCGGCCCGCCGATGGCCGCCATCATGCAGCAACCGGGACTGCGGCGGGCAATAAAGCGCATCGCCGGCACGCAAACGGTCACCGCCGCGCGGGCTTCGTCCGGTTTTCGCAACCGGGGGGTGCCCGGCGGGATGGTTACCATTGGCGGCCTATGTTCAGCTACCGCCACGCCTTCCACGCGGGCAACCATGCCGATGTGCTCAAGCACACGGTATTGATCGCCATCCTGCAACACCTCACGCAGAAAGACGCGGCCCTCACCGTGCTGGACACCCATGCCGGCGCCGGCCTGTTCCGCCTGGATGGGGACTACGCATCCACCAGCGGCGAGGCCGCCGACGGCATCCTCCGGCTGGCGCCGTCCGCCCTCCCGCCGGGAACCGCCTTGGCGCCCGCCCTGCAGGCCTATGTGGATCTCGTGAAGGAGTTCAACTCCAGCCCGACCACGAAGGTCTACCCCGGCTCGCCGTTCATCGCGCAGCGGCTGCTGCGCGGCCATGACAAGCTGAAGCTGTTCGAACTGCACCCCAACGACCTGCGGGCGCTGGCCGGCAACGTGGCGCAGCTGGAGGCGGGCCGGCAGGTGGCCGTTTTGCACGAGGACGGCTTCGAGGGCATCCGCAAGTTCATTCCCCCGCCGTCGCGGCGCGGCTTCGTCCTGTGCGACCCGAGCTATGAGATCAAGAGCGACTACGGCCGGGTGCTGGACATGGCGACGGAGGCGTTGAAGCGTTTCGCGACCGGCACCTATGCCGTGTGGTATCCCATCATCCCCCGGCCCGAGGCGCACGATCTGCCCCGCCGCCTGAAGACGCTGGCGACGAAGGCGGGCAAGCCCTGGCTGCACGCCACGCTCACCGTCAAATCGAGCAAGATCACGGCCGGCCCCGACGGCCAGAGCCGCCGCCCCGGCCTGCCCGCCAGCGGCATGTTCGTCTTCAACCCGCCCTATACCCTGAAAGCCGCGCTGCAGCCCGCGCTGCCGCAGATGGCCGAGCTGCTGGCGCAGGACCCGCACGCCGCCCACTCCCTCGAATCCGCGGGCTGACCGCCGCGGCGGGCGGCGCCCGCCACAGGCTCCTGCGGATTTGCAATCCAAGAGAGAACAAGGCGCGAAGCCGCAGACCGTGCTGTGGCACGAGTCAGGCGAAGCAACGCAGTGATCTTTTTGATGGCGAAGCCGTATCAGGACCCGGGACAGGGCAGGTCCGGGTCCGCCGGCGCCACGCTCAGGGCCACGGGCTTGATGCCCAGGCCCAGCAGCCCCAGGGACTGCGCGGCAGCGCGGCTCAAGTCCACGATGCGGCCGGGCGAGTGCGGGCCGCGGTCGTTGATGCGCACCTGCACGGAGCGCCCCGTGACCAGGCTGCGCACGCACACGCGGGTCCCGAAGGGCAGCGTGCGGTGCGCGGCGGTGAAGTCATTCATGTCGAAACGCTCGCCGCTCGCCGTGCGGCGGCTGTGGAAGCGGGCGCCGTACCAGGAGGCCATGCCCTCTTCCTCGAAATCCGCCAGGTCGGGGTTGTCGTCGCGCTCCGCATCCCTCGCCGGTTGCCCTTCGGCCGGGCCCTTGGCACCGGAATCCGCGGGTGCCGCATCCTGCGGCGGGCGGGGTGCCGCGGGCCGGGACGGCCGCGCGGGCTTCTCCGGGGCCGCGGGGGCGGGTTGGGTGGAGCGCTCCGCCGCAGCCTCTTTCTCTTGGGGAGACGGCGAGGGCTCGGCGGGCGGTGCGGGTGCGACCGCGCAGGCCGTCAGCACACCGCACAGCACGGCGGCTCCCAGGGCGGCGCCAAGGCGCGGCCATTCAGCGCTGGCAGCGCGATGCAAAAGCCTCTTCAAAACGCTTCAAGTCCTTTTTTTCACCCTCGGAGAGGTCGGTGCGCGCGCGCTTGACCGCGAGGATGCGGCGCGACTCGGCGCATTGTTCGGCGCGGCGCGCGCTGCTCTCTTGCTCGGCCCTCGCGGCCATCTCGGCCTGCTGCACCGCTTCGCGGCGCTGCTGGCGGGCATCGCGCTGCTCCCGGCCGTAGCGGGACGCGGCCTCGCTTTCCTCGTCGCGGCAGTTGCGCTCGTACTCGCGGCGCAGGTCGGAGAGCACGTCGTGCTTCAGGCCGCGCGAGTGGCCGGAGCGGATCGTGTCGTTGAGCGAGCGGCAGCGGTTGCCCATGTATTTCTCGTACTCATGCCCCTGGGAAAGGGTGCGCACCGGCGGAGGCGCTTCGTACCCCTGGGAGGTGGTGGAGGGCACGGCCTGGGGGCCGGCGGACACCGCCGTGGTCACCGTGCCCGCGGGGCACGGCCGCGAGAGCGTGAAGGTATTGCCCACGCTGTCGCGGCAGCTGTAGCGGGTCTGGGCCCACAGGGAGACCGGCAGGGCACAGCACAGCGCTGCGGCCACCAGCGGGGGGACGAAGGCGGGTGTCATGGAGCGGTCACGCACGGAAGAGGCGCCATGTTACCGAAAGCGCACGGGGCCGGGCCCCGCCCGGCCCGCAGGCGTCACAACCCGAGCCGGCGGCAGATCTCCAGCGTGGCCGCGCTCTGGTTCATCGTGTAGAAGTGCAGGCCGGGAACGCCTCCGGCGCGCAATTGCTCGCACAGCGCCGTCACCACGTCGAGGCCGAAGGCGCGGATGCTGGCGGCGTCGTCGCCGAAGCCCTGCAGCCGCAGGCGGATCCAGCGCGGGATCTCCGCGCCGCAGGCGTCGGAGAAGCGCATGAGCTGGGTGGAGCCCATGATGGGCATGATGCCGGGCACCACGGGAACATCCAGCCCCAGGCGGCGCACGTCGCCCACGAAGCGCCAGTAGGCGTCGGCATTGAAGAAATACTGGGTGATGGCCGAGTGGGCGCCCGCGCGCACCTTGGCCGCGAAGGCCTGCAGGTCGGCCTCGGGCGAGCGGGCCTGCGGATGCACCTCGGGGTAGGCCGCCACTTCGATGTGGAAGTCTTCGCCCGTCTCGGCGCGGATGAACGCCACGAGGTCGCTGGCGTACTGGAATTCGCCGCCCACGCCGTAGCCGCTCGGCAGGTCGCCGCGCAGCGCGACGAGGCGCCGCACCCCCATGGCCTTGAGGGTGGCGAGCTGGCCGCGCACGCTCGCGCGCGTGGCGCCGATGCACGAGAAGTGCGAGGCGGCGTCCACGCCCTCGGCGAGGATCTCGCGCACCGTGCCGAAGGTGCCTTCCTGCGTGGAGCCGCCGGCGCCGTAGGTCACCGAGCAGAACTCGGGCCGGCGCGCATAGAGCTGCTGGCGCACGGAGCGCAGCTTCTCTGCGCCCTCGGGGGTCTTGGGCGGGAAGAATTCGAAGCTGACCGGAAGGGCCGTGGAAAGGCTCATGCCTCTCTCCTTGCATGGATGAAGAATTCGCGGTTGCCGTCGCCCCCCTCGATGGGGCTGTCGTGCCAGCCCACCACGCGCAGCGGCAGGGCGGCGCAGCTTTCGCGGATGCGCTGCTCCACCAGGGCGTGGAGCACCGGGTCGCGCACGATGCCGCCCTTGCCGACCTGGCCCGGCTGCAGCTCGAACTGCGGCTTGACCAGCATCAGCAGCGTGCCGCCGGCTTTCAGCAGCGGCACCACGGCCGGCAGGATCAGCGTGAGCGAGATGAAGGACACGTCGCCGGCGACGAGGTCGAAGGCCGGTGTGAGGTCCACGCCCGCCGTGCCGCGCCGGCGGCGGCGCTTCGGTGCGGCCAGCCGCGCGCCGGCGCGCTCGGCCAGGTGCGCGTCCACGTCGGAATCGTCCGCGTCGCCGCTGTCGTCGTAGTCGGTGACCTCGCCGTCGCCGGACATCCAGTGGTAGGGATTGACGGGCTGGCGGTCGTCATCCGCCTCGGGCACGGGCTCGGACAGCGCGATTTCGCAGGCCTGCACCAGCCCCTCGGCCGTGAGGCCGCGGGCGTTCACCCCTTCCACGCAGACCACGCGCGGGTCGCTGCGCAGGCGCTCGTGCAGCTGGCCGTGGCCCACGTCCACGCCGATCACCTGCGCGGCGCCCTGCTGCAGCAGGCAGTCGGTGAAGCCGCCGGTGCTCTGGCCCACGTCCAGGCAGCGCCAGCCCGCCACCGACAGGCCGGCGGACCGCAGCGCGCCCTCCAGCTTCAGCCCTCCGCGGGAGAGGTACCGGGCCTCGGCCATGTCCAGCAACTGCACCTCGGCCCCGGCCGGGATGTCGTCGCCGTTCTTGGCCACCTTCTGCCAGGGCATGGAGGCGGCAAAACGCCACTGCACGCCGGCGGCCACGAGCCGCTGGGCCTGTGACCGGGTGGCGGCGTGGCCGCTTTCCACCAAAAACACATCCGCGCGCATGGCGCCGTCCTTTTTTTGTATGAAAAAGGCTGCACGTCGTCGATTTCATTACGCATGCAGCTATCAATTCAGTAGCACACGACGTTCCCGCGCGGGCGGGAACGTCGGGCCGGCCCGGCTTCAGTAGCGGTAGGTGTCGGGCTTGTAGGGCCCTTGCTTCTGCACGCCGATGTAGGCCGCCTGGGTGTCGGTCAGCTCGGTGAGCTGGGCGCCGACCTTCTTGAGGTGCAGGCGGGCGACCTTCTCGTCCAGGATCTTGGGCAGCACGTAGACCTTGCCGGCCTGGTAGGCGCCCTGCTTGGTGAACAGCTCGATCTGGGCGATGGTCTGGTTGGCGAAGGAACTGGACATCACGAAGCTCGGGTGGCCCGTGGCGCAGCCGAGGTTCACGAGGCGGCCCTTGGCCAGCAGCGTGATGCGCTTGCCGTCCGGGAAGATCACGTGGTCCACCTGGGGCTTCACTTCCTCCCACTGGTATTTCTCCAGCGAGGCGACGTCGATCTCGTTGTCGAAGTGGCCGATGTTGCAGACGATGGCCTCGTTCTTCATGGCGGCCATGTGCTCGTGGCGGATCACGTCCTTGTTGCCGGTGGTGGTCACGAAGATGTCGGCCTTGTCGGCGGCGTATTCCATGGTGACGACCTTGTAGCCTTCCATGCAGGCCTGCAGGGCGTTGATGGGGTCGATCTCGGTCACCCACACCTGGGCGCGCAGCGCGGAAAGCGCCTGGGCGCAGCCCTTGCCCACGTCGCCGTAGCCAGCCACCAGGGCCACCTTGCCGGCGATCATCACGTCGGTGGCGCGCTTGATGCCGTCCACCAGCGATTCGCGGCAGCCGTAGAGGTTGTCGAACTTGGACTTGGTGACCGAGTCGTTCACGTTGATCGCGCGGAACAGCAGCGTGCCCTTGGCGGACATCTCGTTCAGGCGGTGCACGCCGGTGGTGGTCTCCTCGGTCACGCCGATGATCTCGGCGGACTTGCGGGTGTACCAGGTGGCGTCTTCGGCCAGCTTCTTGCGGATGGCGGCGAACAGGATGCGCTCTTCCTCGCTGCCGCCATTGCCGGCGACCAGCGAAGCGTCCTTCTCGGCACGCTGGCCCAGGTGCATGAGCAGCGTGGCATCGCCGCCGTCGTCCAGGATCATGTTGGGGCCTTCGCCGGCGCTGCCCTTGGCGCCGAATTCGAAGATGCGGTGGGTGTAGTCCCAGTAGTCTTCCAGCGATTCGCCCTTGATGGCGAACACCGGCGTGCCGCCCGCGGCGATGGCGGCGGCGGCATGGTCCTGCGTGGAGAAGATGTTGCACGAGGCCCAGCGCACGTCGGCGCCCAGGGCCTTGAGGGTCTCGATCAGCACGGCCGTCTGGATGGTCATGTGCAGCGAGCCGGTGATGCGCGCGCCCTTCAGGGGCTGGCTGGCGGCGAACTCCTCGCGGATGGCCATCAGGCCGGGCATTTCGGTTTCGGCGATCTTGATCTCGCGGCGGCCCCAGTCGGCCAGGGAGATGTCGGCGATGGCCAGGTCGGCCGGGGTCTTGAGAACTGCGCTCATGGTTTTCTCCGGTGAAGAGGTCAAAACCACGCGTTCCAGGGGGATGGCTCACTCGCCGCGCAAGAAGGCGTGGGCGAGCGTCGTTGCGAAGGGGATCGGTTCCGAGCCTCGCGCCCCGCGGCCTGCGCGGGAACGCTGCAACGCTCCTCGGAAGCTGCGGATTATAGAAGCGAAGCCGCCGCCCGGCGACCGCCGCTCAGGTGCCCGCCGAGGGCTGCACCTCGATCACCTGGCAGCGGGCCGACTGCATGACGAGGCGCACCGCCTTGACGCGCTGCAGCCCGCCGGCGTCCTGCACGAGGAATTCGCGGAAGGGCTGGAAATAACGCCCCGCCACCACGATGCGCCCCTGGCCCTCGATGCGCAGGCCGGGCGCATACGCATGGGTGCGCCGCGCGGTCACGGGGGCGATGACCACGGCTTCCAGCCCGCCGCCCACGTACTCGATGCCGCACTGCGTCACCAGATTCTCGACGCGGAAGTTCAGCCAGCGGATGAGCCCGGCCCGCCATGGCTTGCCGGGCCGGCGATAGACCACCAGCTCGCCCGCCGCGAACGACTGCCCGCCCGCATCGCCCTGGACCAGCAGGCCGGAATGGCTGATGTTGGACACGCTCAGCCATGCGGCCTCCTGCGGCCCGGCCTCGCCATCCGCGCCCGGCGCGCCGGCCAGCGGCGCAAAGGCGGAGTCCAGCACCCCCTCGGCGCCTTCGGTGAACGGCGCGTCCCAGCCCTCGGGCGCACCGCTCTCCCGATCGACGGCCCGCCAGCACGCGGGCAGGGTTCCCACCACCTCGACCGCCTCGTCACCCATGCGCCGGCGGCGCGCATGGCGGCGCTGCAGCGGCCGGCTCCACTCCTGCGCCAGGCGCTGGTAGAGCAGGAGCTTGCGCGGGGACGGGACGGCGGCATCGTGCTGCTCGGCGATCCGGCGCTGCAACAACCCGAGCACGGCGCCCAGGTCCGCCCGCCACCACGGCGGCTCGCCGCCCGCGGGGGGCAGCGGCGCAACGAAGAGCGGCGGCGCGTCGCGCAATTCCTGCCAGAGGAAGGCGCCCGGCAGGTCCCGGCCCCGGTCGTATCGGGACACCTCCAGCGCATCCGCGCAGGCATCGATCAGCTCCAGCAGCATCTCCATGTGATCGGCCTCGTAGCGGTTGCTGCCCGTCATGCCCCACAGCATGAGCCGGCCATAGGCCCGCGCCACGCTGTGCACGCCCTCGGCGGACGAGGCCTTGCCCTCCCAGCCGCGCTCCACGGCATAGCCGTGCATGCGGTGGCAGTCGGTCCAGAACCCCGCGGGCACGGCGGTGTAGCTGCGCGCATGCAGCGCCGCCAGCGTCCACGCGCTGTGCATGGCATCGGCCAGGGCATCGATGGCCGGGCGCTGCCGCGAGAAGAACCCCTGCGAGGCGCTGGCATCCACGGCCACCGCCTTGAAGCCCGCGTGCACCGCCAGCAGCAGCTGCTGCGCGAGCCTCAGCTCCCACGCCCGGACCCGGCCCGATGCCGGCCCGCCGGCCTCGCTCCCCTTCAGCAGGCCCGCGGCCAGAGGATCGGCCTGCCGCCGCAGGTCCCGCAGGGCGGATTGGCGCGGGGCCACGTCCCCCTCGAAGAGCGAGGCCTGGGTCGCCGCAGCCAGCAGGTCCAGCGCCCGGGCCACGGCGGGCGTCCCGCGCAGGGCCTGCACATCGGGATGGCCCGGGTCATCGTGCAGCGGGCCCGCGAGGCGGGAGAGGGTAGAGGGCGAGAGAGCAAGCATGGGGCGCGAAAGGAACGGGCGGGGCCGGAAGGCGCGTGCGCCGCCGGAGCCCGGCGATTGTCACCGGGGAACGTGGCCGCTGGATGGCGGCCCGAGAGGATGCGCGGTGCGCGGGTGCGAAAAATCCCGCGCGCCCCGGCACAGGGCGGCCCCATGGCCCCGCAGAGCACTGCGGCACGCCTGCGCCCCCGCCCTGCCACCCTCCTCTAGAATCCCAGGCTCGCCGCGGCGGCGCGCATGCCCCTGGATGCCGGCCGCGACACCGCCCCCGGCCCGGCGCCGGGCGCACGGTGCCCCACTCGCGGGCTGCCGCGTTTTCCCACAGGATTCCAGACGACATGGCCACCGCCACCCCTTACGCCCCGCAAGTCGGGGTCCGCCGCACTTTCGCGATCATTTCCCACCCCGACGCCGGCAAGACCACGCTGACCGAAAAGCTGCTGCTGTTCTCGGGCGCGATCCAGATCGCGGGCGCGGTGAAAGGCCGCAAGGCGAGCCGCCACGCCACGTCCGACTGGATGGAGATCGAGAAGCAGCGCGGCATCTCGGTGGCCTCGTCGGTGATGCAGATGGCCTACCGCGACCACGTGGTGAACCTGCTGGACACCCCCGGCCACAAGGACTTCTCCGAAGACACCTACCGCGTGCTCACGGCCGTGGACTCGGCGCTGATGGTGATCGATGCGGCCAACGGCGTGGAGTCGCAGACGCGGCGCCTGATCGAGGTCTGCCGCCAGCGCGACACGCCCATCATCACCTTCGTCAACAAGATGGACCGCGAGGTGCGCGAGCCGCTGGACATCCTCGACGAGGTGGAGCGCGAGCTGGGCATGCCCTGCGTGCCCATGACCTGGCCCGTGGGCCAGGGCAAGAGCTTCGGCGGCATCATCAACCTGCGCACGCGGGCGATGACCGTGTTCGAGTCCGGCAGCGAGCGCCGGCCGCAGGATTTCGAGGCCATCCCGCTCAGCGAGGCGGACACGCTGCGCGCGCGCTTCGGCCCCACCTTCGACGAGGCGCTCGAAAGCATGGAGCTGGCCGTGGGCGCCTCCCCCGCGTGGGACCACGAGGCCTTCCTCGCCGGCAAGCAGACGCCCGTGTTCTTCGGCTCCGGCGTGAACAATTTCGGCGTGATGGAGGTGCTCGACGCGCTGGTCGATCTCGCGCCCGCCCCGCGCCCGCGCACGAGCAGCCTCGTGGTGAACAAGCAGCCCGTCGAGAAGACGGTGCTGCCCGAAGAAGCGGGCTTTGCCGGCGTGGTGTTCAAGGTGCAGGCCAACATGGACGCCAACCACCGCGACCGCATCGCCTTCGTGCGCGTGGCCTCCGGCAAGTACACGCCGGGCATGAAGCTCAAGGTGCAGCGCACCGCGAAAGAGCTGCGGCCCACGTCCGTCGTGACCTTCATGAGCCAGCGCCGCGAGGCGGTGGAAGAAGCCTACGCGGGCGACATCATCGGTTTCACGACGCACGGCGGCGTGCAGCTGGGCGACACCATCACCGACGGCGCCAGCCTGCAGTTCACGGGCCTGCCGTTCTTCGCGCCCGAGATGTTCATGACCGTGGTGCTGAAGAACCCGCTGCGCACCAAGCAGCTGCAGCAGGGCCTCGCCCAGCTCGGCGAGGAAGGCGCGATCCAGGTCTTCAAGCCCGACGCGGGCGGCAACATGCTGCTGGGCGCCGTGGGCCAGCTGCAGTTCGAGGTGGTGCAGCACCGCCTCAAGGCCGAGTACGACTGCGACGTGCGCCTGGAAAACTGCCAGTACACGGGCGCGCGCTGGATCACGGCCGACACGCCGGCCGAGCTGCGCGCCTTCACCGATGCCTACCCGCTGCGCATGGCGCACGACGCGGCCGATACGCTGGCCTACCTGTGCACCAGCCCCTATGACGTGCGGCTGGCGCAGGAGCGCTTTCCGAAGATCCACTTCCATCCGCTGCGCGAGCACGCGGGGCTGGCGCTGCAGTCGAACGCCTGAGGCCCGCCGTGCCGCTGTCTTCCGCCGCGCCTCCCCTGAACACGGCGCCGCCCGGCTGGCGGCCTTTCGGGGGGCTTCTCGCGCTCCTGGGCCTGGTGTACGGCCTCTGGCCGGCCGTCTTCCGGCCGGGCGTGCGCGATGGCCTGGCTTACAACCCGTGGCACAACTTTCCCAGGCTCACGGGGGGCCGCGTTAACATCTTCCTCGCCTCCGCGTTCGCCATGGGCGGCCTGCCGGGGCACGGGTACGCGCAGCACGTCATCGGCCAGGTGGGCGGCCCGTCCACTTACCGCTTGTTCCAGTTCGCGGCGGCGGAACGGTTCATGATGCAAGCCCACGAGGCCAGCCATGCGCTCCGGTGGCTGCGGTGGACGCCCTGCCTCGGAATCTTCCTGCGGGCCCGCGCCTTCTGGAAAGGTGCCCGGCAACGGGACACCGCCCTGCCGATGGCATCGGTGCCCATGGCCGTGCAGCTGGGCGCGGTTTTGTCTTCTCCGTCGCGGGCGGGTCCCGCTGCCTGCTCACCTTCTTCATGATCACCCTGTCCCTGCTGCCGATGCCCGCGGCCCACCGCGGCGACGCCCTTCGCTGACCCATGGCCTTTTTCTCCCGACCGCATCGACGAGACCCCGTAGCCTGCACCGCGCATCGGAGCATCGCACGATGACCATGGCGGGCACCCACGCACGCGCGCCGGAGTCGCCGCGCGCCTTCCTGGCGATGCTGGCCTTGTTGGCCACGGCCTACGGCCTGTGGCTGGCGGTGTTCTGGCCCGGCGTGCTGGGCGAGGACAGCGTGGCCATCCTGCTCGAAGTCCAGGACCCCGGGGCCTTCCGCTCGGGCAAGACGGTGCTGTGGTACTACTTCGTGCGCGGGCTCTACCAGGGCCTGGGGCGGGTGGAGGTTCCCGTGGCGGCGGCCCTGTTCCTGTGCGCCGCCATGCTGGCACGCATGCTGGCGTGGTACTGGCAGAACCGGCGCTACAAGACGCTGGCCTACGCGCTGCTGGCCGTCGGCCTCGCGCCGCACATGGTGTACTTCATGGGCATGCTGTACCCGGACGGGCTGTTCGCGGTGGCGGTGGCCGGCCTGCTGTTCGAGCTGTGGCTGGTGGCGACGCGGCGCACGATCGGCAAGGCGTCGCTCGCCATGATCGCGCTCACCCTGCCGTTCGCGGCTTTCATCCGGCCCAATGGCCTGGTCTTCCTCGTGCCCGCGGTGCTCGCGGGGTTCTGGGTGGACCCGCGCAGCCAGCGCTGGCTCTGGCTGGTGGTCGGCGCATGGTGCGCCCTCATGTTCGTCGGCACCCGGATGCACCGGACCTCCACGCAGGAGACGCTGTTCCCGCTCGCCGCGTTCGAGACGGCGGGCTTTCTGCAAAAGCGCGCCATGAACGATCTCTGGGCGCTCTATCCGCAGATGAACGACCCGTGGGTGCTCGCGCAGCCCAAGGTGTCGCCGCGCACCGTCGAGGTCCTGGAGCGCAACGGCGCGCTCGCCAGGCTGCAGGCCTACCGCGATCCGGTGTACTGGGACATGCTGGTCTTCCACCCCGAGGGCCCCCGGCTGGGCGCCCTGCCCCCGGCGGACAAGGACGCCATCGTCCACGAGTTCCTCACCTACAACCTCTGGCACAACCTGCCCGACTTCCTGGCCAGCCGCGTGAACGTGCTGGCCTCGGCGGCGCTGGCGCAGGGCGGCTTCCCCGCGCTGGACTATGCCGGCAACGTGCTGCCGCGGGTCCACGCGCGGTCGGCCTACCGGCGGTTCCACTGGGAGGCCGCCGAGCAGGCGCTGCGGCAGGTGCACGCCTGGAGCCACGCCGCGCGCTGGCTGCTGTGGGCGCCCTGGCTGGGCTTCGCGCTGCTGGCCTGGGCGCTGGCGCGGGCCGTGCGGCACCGCGATGCGGCGCTCTGGCTCGTGGCCTTGCCGATGGCGGTGCAACTGGCCGCCATCTTCCTGTTCTCGATCGCCGGGGAGTACCGCTACCTGCTCCCCTTCTTCACCCTGCCGCTGGTGCTGCTTCCCGCCCTGTCCGCCGCGCGGGACCGCGCCGGCCTCCATTGACCCTTACCGATCCACCGCCCCCATGTCCGCGTTCCTCACCTTCATGACCCTGCTCTGCGTGCTGGGCATCTCGATCGGGCAGTTGCTCTTCAAGAAGGCCGCCCTGCTGATCCCCGCCCGCGCCGGCCTGCAGGACTGGATCTTCAACGGCTGGCTGATCGCCGCCCTGGCGCTCTACGGCGCCACGACGCTGCTCTGGATCTGGGTGCTGCGCAGCGCCCCCCTGCACATCGCCTATCCGTTCATGGGGCTGGCCTTCCTGATCGTCCCCGTGCTGGGGTGGCTTTTCGTGGGCGAGCCGATGCACGCGCAGACGCTGGCCGGCGGAGCGCTGATCCTGGCCGGAATCGCGGTGGCGGCGAGGGCCGCATGACCGGTCCCCGCATGCGCATCGCCGTCGCCATCCCCTGCTACAAGGTGACCCAGCACGTGCTGGGGGTCATCCAGGCGGTGCCCGCCTGCGTGGACCGCATCTACGCGGTGGACGATGCCTGCCCCGAGGACAGCGGCGCCTTCATCCGGCAGCACTGCCAGGACCCGCGCGTGCGGGTGCTCTCCCACGCGCAGAACCAGGGCGTGGGCGGCGCCCTCGTCACCGCCTACCAGCAGGCGCTGGAAGACGGCATGGACATCGTGGTCAAGATCGACGGCGACGGGCAGATGGACCCCCGGCTGCTGCCGCTCTTCGTGCGCCCCATCGTGGCGGGGCGCGCCGACTACACCAAGGGCAACCGCTTCTTCCGGCCCGAGTCGGTGCGCGGCATGCCGCCCGTGCGCCTCTTCGGCAACGCGGTGCTGTCCTTCATGACCAAGCTGAGCTGCGGCTACTGGACCATCATGGACCCGACCAACGGGTACACGGCGATCCACACCAGCGTGCTGCGCGAGCTGCCGCTGGACAAGCTGGAGCCGCGGTACTTCTTCGAGACGGACATGCTGTTCCGCCTCAACACGCTGCGCGCCGTGGTGCGCGACGTTCCCATGGACTCGGTCTATGCCGACGAGGAGTCGAACCTCCGGATCGGCCAGGTGCTGCCCGAATTCCTCGGCAAGCACGCCTCGCGCCTCGCACGCCGCTATGCCTACAGCTATTTCGTGCGCGACTTCAACACCGGCTCCATCTACAGCATCGCCGGCGCGCTGCTGCTCGCCTGGGGCTGCGTGTTCGGCGGCTGGCACTGGTTCCGCAGCGTCTTCGGCGACCACCCGGCCACCAGCGGCACCGTGATGCTGGCCGCGCTGCCGGTGATCATCGGCATCCAGTTCCTCATCGCGTTCCTGCACCACGACGTGAGCAGCGTACCCACCGAGCCGCTCAGCCCGCAACTGGCGCAGGACCCGCTCGGGGACGGCATCGCCGGCGCCGGGGAGGACACGCGGTGAGCCCGGCGGCCCGTGGCGATTCGGTGTCCATCCCCTGGATGATCTGGGGGCTGGTGGTGCCCCTCATCGTGTACGCAGCGGGCATGGTGGACGTGCTCACGCTCGCCCAGATCCCCTTCGACTCCGAGCACACCTACCTGCCGCTCGCGCAGCGGCTGCTGGAGGATGCCCCGGGCGTGTGGCGCGATCCCGACTTCTACAAGGTCGCGCCCGGCGCGGTGGTCTACATGGCCCTCGCGGACGCGGACCCGGTGACGATCAAGACGATGAACCTCGCGATCTCGCTGGCCGCGCTGGTGCTCTCCTTCGACGCCGCCCGCCGGATCGGCGGGGTCGTGGCGGCCTCGGCCGCCGCCTGGCTGTACGCCCTGCCCTCCATGCTGTCGGACACGGGCGCGACGCTGCTGGGCGAGTCGCCCTTCATCTTCCTGGTGGCGCTGTGGCTCTGGGCCACCGCCGTGGCCGCCGGGCCGCACGCCAGCCCCCGGGCCGCGCGCTGGCGCAACGGCGCCGTGCTGCTCGCGGGCCTCGCGCTGGCCGCGGCCACGCTGACGCGCGCCACCTACATGTACTGGATTCCCTTCGCCGCGGTGGCGTTCTCCGCCGCGTCGCTGCGCCTGCAGGGGCCGTCGCGCGCGGCGGCGGCGCGCATCGCCGCCGTCCACCTGATCGCCGCCCTGCTCGTGGGCGCCTACATGGTGCGCCAGAACGAGGCCTTCGGCCGGCCGATGGTGGCCACGGGCAGCGGCGCGGCGCTGTACTTCGGCAGCAATCCGGTGCTGTTCGGCTATGAGCCGCCCTTCTTCGGGCTGGGGCACGACGCGAGCCTCGTCACCGGCGACCAGGGGCATCTGTCGCTGGAGGGCGATCAGCGGCTGATGGCGGTCACCAAGGCGATGCTGACCGACCTGCCCACCGGCGCGCTGCTGAAGATGTACGTGCGCAAGCTCGGCGCCATCCTGTTCTTCAGCCGCGCGCACCTGGACCGGCAGGTGATGAACGACCGGGCCTGGCGCGTGGTGCTGGTGCTGCTCTCGGTCCTGGGCCTCTGGGGTGCCCGGCGCCATCCGCTGCTGTGGATGGTCGGGGGCGCGGCGGCCTACCAGTGCGCCGTGCACGTGCCCGTGCTCTACAACCCGCGCTACAGCATCAGCGCGCTGGACGTGCTGTTCGTGGTGCTGGCGGCGCAGGGCGCCGCCTGGCTCTGGAGCCGGCCGCGGCGCGGCATGGCGGTGTCCTGCGCGGTGCTCGCGATGGCCGGCGGCATCGCCCTGGGCGCCTACCACCAGCGCCACAGCCGCCCGCTGCTGCCCGACTTCCGCTACATCCCGCCCCTGCTGCTGCAGGCGGCGCAGCCGTCGGAGCTGAGCGTGAGCGGCTGGGACGGCGACCCGTTCGCGGCGCCGGCCTCCCTGCCCACGGGCACCGCCACGGTGGAATGGGCGGTGGGCGGGTTCCAGGACAGCCTGTTCACCATGGTGCACCTGGGCATGCCCCGCTTCAAGGGAAGCTGCGAGACGCTCCGGCTCACGCACCTGCGCTCGGACGGCGCGCAGCGCTCGACGCTGGTGTCCCTGGAGGGGCTGCGCCAGGGGCAGGACATCAACTGGGGCCTCATCCACCTCATGCTGCCCGGCACGGGCAGCAGCCGCCTGCGGCTCGAGTTCGAGTGCGACGCCGGCACGCGCATGCAGTTCGACGGCATGGGCTTCTACCAGGCGAGCCCCGGCCGCCACTACCTGCAGCGGGCGCTGCACCCGTGAACGCCCCGCCACCTGCCGACCGCCCCCCGATGCCCTCCTCCCCAGCCCCCCGCCCCGAGATGCTGCCGCTGGACCGCTGGCAGCCGCCCGCGGGCCTGCTCGGCGTGTTCACCGACATCGACGACACGCTGACCACCGAAGGCCGCGCGACCGCCGACGCGCTGGACGCCATCGCCGCGCTGCGCCGCGCCGGGCTGCACGTGATCCCGGTCACCGGCCGCCCCGTGGGCTGGAGCGAGCCCTTCGCGGCCGCCTGGCTGGTGGACGCCATCGTCGCGGAGAACGGTGCGGTGGCGCTGACCCTGCAGGCGCCGCCCGCGGGCGCCGGCCCCGCGGTCCGCGTGGAGGCCCCGGCCCCCGGCGGCGGCCGCGTGGCGCTCCACAAGCTCTACCGGCAGGACGCAGCCACCCGCACGGCGCAGTACGCGCGCATGCAGGAGGTGCTGGCCCGCATCGAGCGCGAGATCCCGGGCGCGCGCCGGGCCACCGACTCGCCCGGGCGCGAGTGCGACATCGCCATCGACCACAGCGAGTTCACCCACCTGCCGCAGGACGCGATCGACCGGGTCGTGGCCACCATGCAGGCGGCGGGCCTGCACGCCACCGTGAGCAGCATCCACGTCAACGGCTGGTACGGCGACCACGACAAGCTCGAAGGCGCGCGCTGGATCGCGCGCACCCTGCTGGGCCGGGACCTGGACGCGGAGATCGGCCGCTGGGTCTACGTGGGCGACTCCACCAACGACCAGCGCATGTTCGAGGCCTTCCCGCACAGCGTGGGCGTGGCCAACATCGCGCGGTTCGTGCCCCGGCTCGCGCACCGCCCGCGCCACGTCACGCGGGGCGAGCGCGGAGCGGGCTTCGCGGAGGTGGCGGCGGCTATTTTGGGGTCTTTCAGGCCCCATGTCGCCGTAAATACTGCATAGTTTGCTACACAAACAATAGCAAACCATTTCCCCGAAAGCGCCGCTACTCCGGCCGGGAGAGCCCCAGCTTCTCGATCACCGCCTTCTCGCGCGCGTAGGTGTCCTGGGCGAACTGGCGGTAGGCGGCGGTGTCCATGTAGATCGGCACCATGTCGTAGCGCGCGAGGGCGCTGCGGTAGCTCTCCTGCTCCATCGCCTGCCGGAACGCATCGTGCAGGCGCCGCACCACCTCGGGCGGCGTGCCCTTGGGCGCGCCGATGCCGAAGGGGGAGTTCTGCACGATGTCGATGCCCAGCTCGCGCAGCGTCGGCGCCTCGGGGAAACGGGCCAGGCGCTCGGCGCCCCAGGTGTTGAGCACGCGCAGCTTGCCCGCCTCGACCTGCGGGGCGAACCCGGTCGAATCGGCCGCCGCCATGAGCTGCCCGCCGAGCATGGCCTGCATCAGGTCCGCGCTGCCCTTGTAGGGCACGTGCAGCAGCCGCAACCCGAGCTGCTGGGCGATGCGCTCCATGGTCAGGTGCGGGCTCGTCAGCGCGCCCGTGGAGCCGTAGCTGAGCTTGCCCGGGTTCGCTTTGGCGTAGGCCACGAAATCCGCCCAGGTCCTGAACGGCGAATCGGCCGGCACGACCACGCCGAAGGCATAGCCCGTCACGTTGATCACGTAGCTGATGTCCTTGACCGGGTCCCAGGCGATCCTGGTCGTGTAGGGCAGGCGGAACACGCCCAGCGGGATCTGGGCCACCGTGTACCCGTCCGCCGGGGAGGACTGCAGCAGCTGCGCGGGCAGCGTGCCGCCCGCCCCGGGCTTGTTGTCCACGATGACGGGCTGGCCCAGCGCCCTGGCGGCGTTGTCGGCCAGCACCCGCATGGTGATGTCCGTGGGGCCGCCGGCGGGAAACGCGATGACCAGCTTCACGGGCCGCGCGGGAAAGGCCTCGGCGCGGGCCGCGAGGGCGGGTGACAGGGCGGCGGCCGCCCCCCATTGGATCCAACGGCGTCGATGCATGTACGGAACTCCTGCCGGAAAGTGAAAGAACCTCTCGGCCGGCATTGCACCGCAGCCTCGCGCGCCTGCCAAGACCGCAAACCCTGACCGCCCGCCACGGCGGCGCCACGGAGGGCGCCGCCGCGGGCCCGGAACGTGTTCACGATCTCAGGCGCGCGGGTACTGCGTCGCCGTGCGCTGCACGTCCACGGCATTCACCCCCTGGCGGCGGATGCCGTAGTTCAGCCCGAAGCGGTCGGCGGTCTGCCGGCTGCGCTCGCGCACGATGTGGGTGAGCTGCCGGAACGTCGCGGGGCCCTGCAGCACCGCGTCGATCTGCCGCGTGGCCTCGTCGGCGTACGCGGCGCCGTCCTCCCGGCGGCGCGCCAGCGACCGGCCCAGCGCCAGCCCGTCGATCCACGCCGCGGCCTGCCCGCGCATGGAGTCGTTGATGTTGTACTGGCTGATGGGGCTGTGCTCGCCGAGGTATTTCAGCTCCTCCTCGAAATCCTCCATGATGGCGGCGGCATGCGCCCGGTTGGCCGGGGTGTCCTTGACGCCCTGCTCGTCGGGCTCCAGGGTCTCCACGCAGCGCGCGAGCCAGCGCTCCCGGTTGAGCTGCACCTCGGCCAGCATCTCCGTGGGCGAGGCGTAGTGGCGGTCGATGTCGGCGTCCTGCTTGCCATTGATGGTGAAGGGCGACAGGCCGTGGCGCTGCATCTGCCAGTACAGCTCGCGGCTGGCATCGATGAACCCGGAGTTCGAGGCGCCCCCCACGCTCCCGCCCCGGGCGCGCACCGCCTCGTTGCCCTCGGCGTCCACGGTGCGCTCCACGGCCAGCGGCTGGCTCGCGCGGAACGCCGGCACCCGTGCCGAGACGGTGGCGTTGGCCACCACCGTCTGGCGCGCCGTGCTGCCCTTGTCGCCCGCCACGGTGGTGTGGCCGAAGCGCTCGTCGGTCCAGTTGCGGGTGCGCTCCGCCGTCGCCGTGAACCCCAGGTTGCCCCCGCCCCCGAGGGTGATGCCGCCATCGCCCCCCAGGTCCTTGCCCAGGGTGGCGATCCCGGCCACGCGCGCGTCGGCGGAGAGGGCGCGGCTGCCCGCCGCCAGCTCGGAAATCGACACCGCCGGGCACCGGGCCAGCACCGCCTCCATCGGCCCGGAATAGGCCGGCCCCTTGTTCGGCGCGATCCGGTCCAAGCGGGCGATGCTGTTCACGGCCTCGGCCATCTGCGCCTTCATCACGTCCTCCTCGTGGCGCTTGCGCAGGAAGCGCATCAGCGTGGCCTCGCTGGCCTGCTTCTGCCCGGAGGCACGCACCCGGCTGCCGAGCACCACCGAGAACCAGTTCTTCACCTGCCACCGGGGCCCGATGTTCAGCCGCGCGTCGGCCGCGCGGGTCTCCGCGGAGCCGAACGACAGCTCCATGCCGATGAGCGGCATGAACAGCTGCACATAGGCCTCGTCCCTGCGCGACAGGTTGGCCTGCACGTCCAGGAACAGCTTGCGCAGGGGCGTCGAGTACGGCAGCAGCGGCAGCCCCAGCCCCTCGACGCCGCCACCGGCCAGCCGGATGCGCTGGCGCAGCTGGAACCCCTCGATCATGGGCTGCAGGAAATCGGCCAGGTCCTCGGGCTGCTCCAGCACCCGGTTGCGGGACGCCGCGATCTTGGACTCCATCGCCTCCAGCCCCAGCGCATCGAGCAACTCCTGCGACAGCGCCTCGGGCATCTCCGGCCCCGAGGGCGACAGCAGCAGCTGCACCCCGGCGCGCAGGGCCTCGGCGGGCGTGGCGCCCTTCTTCGCCATCTCCTCGAACAGCTCGGGCAACTGCTGGTGCCGGGATTCCGAGGGCTTGTGCAGGGTCTTGCGCAGCTTCGAGCTCCACCCCTTCCCGCGCGCCGCCGCTGCGGGCTCTTCGTCGAGCACCTGGGCGACGGCGGCGCGGATCGCGTCGAAGTCCTTGCGGTCCAGCCGCGCGGAGCTCACGTTGCCCTTGTCGCGCTCGGCGATATGCCGCGCCAGCTCCTGCAGCGAGACGTCGAAGAGCCGGGCCCGGGCCTGCTCCTCGGCCCCCCCGTCCACGAGCGCCTGCATCAGCCCGGCCTCGGCGATCTCCTGCAGCCGCCCGGCCGACAGCTTCACGAGCATGTCGGCCTGCGTGCGCAGCGTGGGGATGCCGAAGGCTTCCGCCTGCGACGTGGCCAGCGCGATGTTCTCGGGACTGAAAGGCGTCTTGCCCCTGGAGGGCAGCAGCGTCTCCGCCAGGGTGCGCTGGGTGCGGTCGATGCGGTCGATCCACTCGTGCGTGAGCTTCAGCATCCGCTCGTTGTGCTTTGCGTACGGCGTGCCCGGCGCGTTGGAGGTGTAGCCATTGCGCACGGCGTTGTAGGCCGCCACTTCCACGTCGGGGAAGCCGTCCAGCGGGCGTCCGTGCGCGGCGTGGGCCGCGATGCGATGCGCCCCGTCCAGCCATTGGCGCACCGGCTCCTGCGTCTCCGCCTGCCGCGCGATGTCCGCCCGCCAGTAGGTGCGCATGGCCTGCGCCGTGGCACTGTCGAGAGGGTCGGCGCGGTTGCTGGCAAGCAGGTGCAGCAGCTCCGGCCCCCGGGGCTCCTCCCCGACGAGGCGAAAGAGCGCGCGGACATCGGCCTGCGCTACCCCGCCGGCCTCGGCCTCCGGCCGGCCCGCCTCCAGCTCCACCCAATCCAGCAGCGGCCGCTCCTGCAGCCGGTCGAGCACCACGGCCGCGCGCCCGGGATCGCCCTGCGTCGCCATCGAAAGCGCCCGCGACCACTGCTCCGCGGCGATGCTGGCCGGCAGCGCGTCCTTGCCGCGCTCCGGCAGCGCCGCGATGGCGCCGCGCAGGCGCTCGCCCAGCGCCTGGCTGGCGGGCGTGTCCTCGAAGCCCGGCGGCTGCCGGTAGATGCCATCGAGGGCTGCGCGCTCGGACTGCTCCCATTGCCCGCGCGCCGACTCCCGGGCCTCCTGCGCCACGGCCACGATCCGGTGGGCTTCGGTCAGAGCCTCCCCGACGGCCCGCTGCGCCTTCGCCGCGGCGTCGAGATGCGCAATCGCATCGACGAGCCGCTTGCCCTGCTGCAGCATCGCGGGGCGCTCTTCCTCCGGCAGCCGCCCGCGCGCCAGCAGCAAGGCCCTCTGCTGGCCCCGCAGCGCCTGCTGCAGCGCCACGGCGTCCTGCGCGTCTTCGCCGAACTCCCGCCCCACCTGCGCCACCCGCCCGGACAAATCCGCAGCGTGGCGTTCGATCTCCTTGAGGGCGAAGTCCTGCGCGTCGGCATCGGTCTCGGTCTTCAGCAACCGGCCGGCCGCCTCGATGAGCGGCAGCCCGACCCGGGTCTCGCTCCCCCCGGGGTCCACGGCCACCCGGGCCTTGCGCCCGGCGGCGGCCCTCCCCGGAGCGGCCGATTCGATCGTCTTGAGCCCGGCCAGGGGCTTGGGGTGCAGGAAAGGCACCAGCTTCGCCATCTTGCGCCCCAGGCGGCCCTGGCCGGGCCGCTCCTCGATCGGGAATTCCGGGCGGCCCATGCGCTCGACCACGCCGCTCACCGTGCGCATCGCCTTGCGGCTGAACTCGGGCAGCGACAGCGATTCCTCGCGCCGGGCCGTGGGCAGCGTCGGCGCACCGTGGCGCAGCGGCCCGTCGCCCACGCGGGCGATGCTCGTCGGCCCCAGCCCCGCGGACACCGACCACGGCCGGGCCGTCACGCCGCCATGCCAGGGACGGTTCGGCGCGGCGACCTTCGCGGGCTTGCCCCGTGCCACGGCCGCACCGTCGCCAGGCCCCGCCGCCGGCACCACGGGGGCCGCCTTGGCGGCCGGCGCGGCGCGGGCGGGGGATGCATCGGCGGGCTGGATTTCCGAAGAGGCCGTCCCATCCTCCTGCGGCAATTCCGGAATCGTGGGCAAGGTATTTTCCCGGGCGGCGTGCCTCGGCGCCCGGACCGCCGCGCCGTCCCCCAGGGACATCGCGATCCTGGCCTGCGTCCAGGGTGTCTCCTCGGCCTGCGCGGACGGGGGGACAGGCATTGCGGCGTCATCCACCGTCAGCGGGCTGTCTGCCGTGCCGGGGGCCACCGCTTGCGGGCTCACGGGCTCCTCCGGCAACTCCGGGGGCTCCTGCAGGCCCATGGGCTCAGGAGGAAGCGTGTCGGGCGTGCCCTCCGGCACCAGCGGGGCTTCCGCGGTGCCCTGGGGCGATGCCGGGTCCGGGGTCTCCGGCACCGGCGCAGCGTGGGCCCCGGAGGCGGATGCAGGCTCCTCCCGGTACGGTGCGTGCATTTCCTCGACCGTACGCCCCAGCAGTTCCACGAGCATGGTTTTCTTGCGGACGGGCGCCGGGGCGGCCTTCCCCGCAGCACCGGCTTCCGGCTCCGTGCCCCCGGTTCTGGCAGCGGTGGCCAGGGCCTGGCCATTGCGCGGCCGGCGTTGCGCATGGGTGCTGCTCTGTCCGCCCCTGGCGGCCAGCGGCCCCTGCTCCCGGGGGGCGGATGGCGGCGGTGGCGGTGGCGCAGACGCCTGCGCGGGGGGCCGGCCACGGTGACCGACAGGAATGCATTGGGTGAAAAGGCGCGGCAAACGAATCGGCATGGGTGTTCCCTCCGGGATGTGACTGATGCCTTCATCGTCTGAATCCAGGGTCCCTGCCCGCCCAAGGTGTGCGAAGCAACCACCGCCCATCCGAAGCTCAGCTATTGCGCTTTTCAGCTACGCATATCTGGAAATCAACCTTGCATCGAACGAAAACCCATGAACAAAGATGCCGCGCACCCTCGCGCGCCGGGCTCCCGGATCAATCGGCGGGCGGGTTCTGTCCGGGAGGCGGCATGGCCAGCAAGGGGGGCGCGTCGCAGCCCTGCCCGGCCGCGATCCACCGCAGCGAGAGAGCCCGCAGCCAGCGCAGCGCCCACGCACTGCGCCAGCCGGTGACGCCGGCCGGGTCCTCCACCATCCCGCAGACATAGCGACCCCCCTCTTGCGGCTGTGGCGCGGGGCTCCATCGCAATGCCACGCATGCCCCGCTGCGGCGGCGGGACACGATCATTCCCAGGGGGCAGGGCTCGGCCAGGCAGCAGAGGCCGCAGCCATTGCACGGGGAGCCCAGGGCCGGCTGCGCGGGCGCGTCCCGGTGCCAGAACACCACCCGCTCTTCGGGCACCCCCGGCGCCTCCGCTGGCGGCGGGCTCCGGGGTGCGCGGCCATCAGGTTTTTTCATCGGCATGCTGAAAGGAAGGACGGGGGGGCACATTCCCCACCGCGTCCGCCGCCATGATCCGGCGTCTCCCCGGTCCACACAAGCGGCATGCCCGCCCCAAAAAGAAAGCGCCCGGAGGGCGCTTTCAGACACAGGGTCCTTCGATCGGGGCCCTTGCGGCGCGCGATGCTCCCGGCAAGGGGGCCTGCACGGCCTGGGGGCCGCCCATCAATGCTGCAGGATCTTGTTGAGGAAGTCCTTCGTGCGCTGCTGGCGGGCATCGGGGTTGTTGAAGAACTCGTCCCTGGAGCAGTCCTCGAGGACCTTGCCGCCCACGTCCATGAAGATCACGCGGTTGCTGACCTTGCGGGCAAAACCCATCTCGTGGGTCACGCACATCATGGTCATGCCCTCGTTGGCCAGGCTCACCATCACGTCCAGCACCTCGCCCACCATCTCGGGATCGAGGGCCGAGGTGGGCTCGTCGAACAGCATCACGATGGGGTCCATCGACAGCGCGCGGGCGATGGCCACGCGCTGCTGCTGGCCGCCGGAGAGCTGGCCCGGGAACTTGTCCTTGTGGGCCGACAGGCCCACGCGGTCCAGCATCTTGAGGCCCCGCTTCTTGGCCTCGTCGGCGCTGCGGCCCAGCACCTTGATCTGCGCGATCGTGAGGTTCTCGGTCACCGACAGGTGCGGGAACAACTCGAAGTGCTGGAACACCATGCCGACCTGGGCGCGCAGCTTGGGCAGGTTCGTCCGGGGGTCGTGCACGGCCACGCCGTTCACGTAGATCTCGCCCTTCTGGATGGGCTCGAGCGCGTTGATGGTCTTGATCAGCGTGGACTTGCCGGAGCCCGAGGGGCCGCACACCACCACCACCTCACCCTTGCTGATGCTGGTGGAGCAGTCGTTGAGCACCTGGAAGCTGCCGTACCACTTGGAGACGTTCTTCAGTTCGATCATTTGATTCATTCCTCAATGCCACATCAGCGGATGATGGCGATTTTCCGGTGCAGGCGCTTCACGAACCACGACAGCGCGAAGCACATCACGAAATACACGACCGCCGCCAGCAGGTACGCTTCGATGGGCCGGCCGTAGTTCTTGCCCGCGGTCTCGAAGCCCTTGAGCATGTCGTAGGCGCCGATCGCATACACGAGCGAGGTGTCCTGGAACAGGATGATGGTCTGCGTGAGCAGCACCGGCAGCATGTTGCGGAACGCCTGCGGCAGGATCACGAGCTTCATGTTCTGCCCGTAGGTCATGCCCATCGCCTGCCCCGCGAAGACCTGCCCGCGCGGGATCGACTGGATGCCGGCGCGCATGATCTCGCTGAAGTACGCGGCCTCGAAGGCGATGAACGTGATCACCGCCGACATCTCCGCCCCGATGGGCTTGCCCACGATGAACGGCACCAGCAGGAAGAACCACAGGATCACCATCACCAGCGGAATGCTGCGCATGCCGTTGACGTAGATCGTGGCGGGCACGATGAGCCAGCTCTTGCCCGACAGGCGCATGAGCGCCAGCACGGTCCCGAACAGGATGCCGCCGATGGTCGCCACGATGGTGAGCACGATGCTGAAGTAGAAACCCTTCAGCACGAACTTGCTGATGATGTCCCAGCTGTAGAAGGAAAAGTCGAGCGTCATCATCTCAGTGCCCCCCGCCCGCACCACCCGCCACGATGAAGCCCGGCACGCGCGCCCGCTTCTCGAAGAAGGCCATGATCCGGTTGATGGCGAACGCGGAGATGACGTAGAGACCCGTGACGGCCAGATAGATCTCGATGCCGCGCGAGGTTTCTTCCTGCGCCTGCATCGCGAACATGGTCAGCTCCGTGACCGACACCGCGAAGGCCACGGAAGAGTTCTTGAAGATGTTCATCGTCTCGCTCGTGAGCGGCGGGATGATGATGCGGAATGCCATGGGCAGCAGCACGTAGCGGTAGTACTGCACCGTGGTGAAGCCCAGCGCCATGCCGGCATAGCGCTGCCCGCGCGGCAGGGCCTGGATGCCCGAGCGCACCTGCTCGGCGATCCGTGCGGAGGTGAAGAACCCCAGCGCCAGCACCACCAGGATGAAGCCCGACACACTCTTCAGGGCGGGAAACACCGCCGGCACCACGTGGTACCACAGGAAGATCTGCACCAGCAGAGGGATGTTGCGGAACAGCTCCACCCACGCGTTGCCAAAACCCACCAGCACCTTGTTGTCGGGCAGCGTGCGCAACGTGCCGATCACCGAGCCCGCCACGAGCGAGATCACCAGCGCCAGCAGGGCCACCGACACGGTCCATCCCCACGCGGAAAGCATCCACTGGAGATAGGTCGGATATTCGCCCCCCGGGTCCTGCAGGAAGACCTGCCAATCCCAATTCGATCCCATGGGAAATCCTTCTCAAATCGTCTTACGTCTTCAAATCCAACGGGTGTCCGTCCTGCACCGGAGCAACGAACAAACGCCCACCGGCAAGGTGGGCGTTGGCAGGACGGGCACGTCCGTGCGCGTCAGTCCTTGGGCGTGTATTCCTCCATGGGCTTGTCGTTGGGGCTGGCCCATGCGGCCTTGGTGGCTTCGCTCACGGGCAGGCCGATCTTCACGTTGTTCGGGGGAATGGGCTGCATGAACCACTTGTCATAGAGCTTGGCCATGTCGCCGGACTTCATCATCGCCTTGAGGCTGTCGTCCACGGCCTTCTTGAAGGCAGCGTCTTCCTTGCGGATCATGATGGCGATGGGCTCCACGCTCAGCGTCTCGCCCACGATCTTGAAGTCGGCAGGGGCCTTGGACTTGGCGATGTTGGCCGCCAGGATGGAGCCGTCCATGATGAAGGCGTCGGCGCGGCCGGACTCCAGCAGCAGGAAGCTGTCGGAGTGGTCCTTGCCGAACACTTCCTTGAAGGTCAGGCCATCGGCGCGCTTGTTCTTGCGCAGGGTCTGCACCGTCGTGGTGCCGGTGGTCGTGGCGATGGTCTTGCCGTTCAAGTCCTTGATGCCTGCGATGCCCGAGTTGGCCTTGACGGCGATGCGGACTTCTTCCACGTAGGTGGTCACGGCGAAGGCCACGTCCTTCTGGCGCGCCTGGTTGTTGGTGGTGGAGCCGCACTCGATGTCCACGGTGCCGTTCTGCACCAGCGGGATGCGGTTCTGCGAGGTCACCGGCTGGTACTTCACTTCCAGCTTGGACAGGCCGAGCTGCTTCTGGATGTCGGAGATGACCCGCGCGCAGACGTCGTAATGGAAACCCGTGTATTTGCCGTCACCCAGGGTGTAGGAGAGGCCCGAGGACTCGCGAACGCCTTCGGTGATCGTGCCGGAGGCCTTGATCTTGGCCAGCGTGTCATTGGCTTGTGCGAACGCGCTGCCCGCTGCGACAGCCGTGATGGCAATTGCCAACAAATGTTTCTTCATCAGGATCTCCTTAGCTTATGGATACAAGGGAAGGGTCATTCTAGATAGACGCCCGCAAAGCACTTGGGCCGACAGGGAATATCCGGAACAGGGAGGGAGCGCGGGCCACGGCACGCGCATCAGAACGGGACTTGGTCCGTAGGGTATTTCCAGAACTCGCGCAGCAGATAGCTCACTGGCAAATTCAGTGCCCGGTTGGAGGGTGGAATCGGCTGTGCGAACCACTTGTCGTAGATGGGATAGACCTCGCGGCTCGTGATGAGGCGCCGCATCTCGTCATCCACGACCTTCTTGAAATCGGGATCGCCCTTGGGCAGCATGATCGCCAGGGGCTCGGTGGTGATGAACCGGCCGACCACCTTGAGCGCCGAGGGGTCGGGACGGCTGGAGGCCAGGCCGAAGAGCAGGACGTCGTCCATGGCGAAGGCATCGGCCTCGCCTTTCTCGACCATTTCCACGGCACGCATGTCGTCCGGCGCCTCGAGAACGGTCATCTGCAGGGCCCGCTCGCGGTTGAGCTGCTGGACGATCTTGAGGGTGGTCGTGCCGCGCGTGGACACCAGCTTGCGGCCGCCCATGTCCTCGATGCGGTCGATGTTGCTGGAGGCCTTGACCAGCAGGCGCGCGCCGGTGATGAAGTGGGGGATCGTGAACGCGACGGTCTGGCGCCGCTCCGCGTTGTTGGTGGTGGAGCCGCATTCCAGGTCCGCGCGGCCCTTGGCGATGGCTTCCATGCGCGAGGTCAGATCGACCGACACGTACTCGATTTCCATGTCCTTGCGGCCGGTCTTCTTGCGCACGGCATCCGCCACGCGCAGGCACAGATCGACGGCGTATCCGGCAGGCTGGCCCTTGGCGTCCTTGAAGGAAAACGGGATCGAGGATTCCCGGTAGGCCACCACCAGCTTACCGCCTGAGGCGATGCGCTCCAGCACCCCGGCATGGGAAGCCATGGCACAGCAAAGAGCGGCCGTGCCCATTACGGCACGCCACAGGCGAACAGGATTCATGGTTTGTCTCGGCATGGAATACTGACTGGAGCAAATTCTGCGCCAGCCGGGCATCTCTGTGGGCGGCAGTTCAGTAACTGCTACCCGGACGCCGGACGGAATGTACGTCCTGTCACACCTGCTTTCCAATGCCGATTGCAAGATCAAACCATGCAATCAGCACATAATTTCAGTAGCATGTGCTACAGCGGCTTGTCCGTGCCGTGCGCCTGCAGATAGCTCCAGAGGGATTCCGCCGTCCCCTTGGCACGGTCTTTCCCGGAGGGCTTCTGGCGGTAGGCCCGCACCTCCATCGTCATCTGCAGATCGTTCACACCGTCACGGACCGCGCTCACCAGGCGGCGCGAGCGCAGCTCCTTCTTGACGGCGCTGTGGGGCAGGAAAGCGATCCCGTGCCCCTCCAGCGCCATCGCCTTCAGCCCTTCGGCCATGTCGGTTTCGTACACGCGGTCCAGGTGTATCGGCGTGCCGGACTGCTTGAGGATGAGTTCGGTCACCCGCCCCAGATAAGCACCCGGCGCATAGCCCAGATAGGGCAGCGGCTGCCCCGGCTCACCTGGAAGCGTGTACAGGGGCCGTCCGTTGCCATCGGCCCGGGAATAGGGAGACAGGATCTCCTGCCCCAGCGTAACCATGTCGTACCGGTCGGAGTCCAGTTGCAGGGGCTGGGAGGGGTGGTGGTAGGCGATCAGCAGATCGCACCCCCCCTCCACCAGGCGCAGCACGGCATCGTGGACATTGAGGGCGATCAAGCGGCTCTTCACCGGCCCGAAGCGTTCGCGCAGGCCGGAGAGCCAGGCCGGAAAGAACGTGAAGGCGAGCGTGTGCGGAACCGCGAACTCCACCATGTCCTTGTCCGCGCTGGTATGCGCCCGGAGCATGGCACGGGTGTTCTGCAAGGACTGCAGCACATCCAGGGCCTCCTCGTAGAGCGTCTTGCCCGCCGGGGTCAGCCGGGTCGGGTAGGAACTGCGATCCACGAGATCGGTTCCCGCCCAGGCCTCCAGCGCCTGAATGCGTCGCGAGAACGCCGGCTGGGTCACGTGACGCAGCTGCGCCGAACGGCTGAAGCTGCGCGTTTCCGCGAGGCTCACGAAGTCCTCTAGCCACTTGGTTTCCATGGCGCGCATTATCGGCGCGCCGGATCAAGCGCGGCAGCATCCACTTCGGGAAACCCTGCACCAGTTTCGGGCGCGTCCGACGGCACAATCCACCGGCGCCCACCCTGCGCGCCACCGTCCAGCCCGGGGCCCACGACGCCGCACGGTCCGGCGGACCTGCGCCTTCGCCTCCGACCGCCCGCCCATCGCCCGCTCCATGCCCGACCCCACCCCTCCCGGCTCCGAAGCCGAAGCCGACCCTTCCCCCCTTGCGAACACCCCGGCCGGCGGACCGCCCCGCGCATTGCGCATCGAAGACTGCCTGACCGTCGCCACCATGGCGCTGCTGGCGCTCATCACGTTCGCCAACGTGCTGGTGCGCTACTTCACCAACTCGTCGTTCGCCTGGACGGAGGAGATTTCCGTCTTCCTGATGATCGTGCTGGCCCTGGTGGCGGGCTCCGCCGCGGTGGCGCGGGACGTGCACATCCGCATCGAATACTTCGCGGAGGGCGGATCGCCCGCCCGGCGGCGCGCGCTGGCGCGGTTCGGCGCGCTCATGGTCGCGCTGCTGTTCGCGGGCATCGCCGTGCTGAGCGGGCGCGTCGCCTGGGACGATTGGCGCTTCGGCGAAACCTCTCCCGGCATCGGCATCCCCCAGTGGTGGTACTCCGCCTGGCTGCCCGTTCTCTCCGCGTTGATCGCATCGCGCGCGATCGGGCTTTTCATCCGCCGCGGCGCGGCAGCCCCGGCCGAGGATTCCAGGCCATGATCGCGACTCTGCTCTTCGCGGCCTTCCTGGCCATGATGATCGCCGGCGTGCCGATCGGCGCGGCGCTCGGGCTGGCCGGCGCGGCCGCCATCGCCATCGCCAATGCCGCAAGCCCCTGGTTCGGCCTGCTGGCCGTGCCCCAGAACTTCTACGCCGGGCTCGGCAAGTACCCGCTGCTCGCGATCCCGATGTTCGTGCTCGTGGGCTCGATCTTCGACCGCTCGGGCGTGGCCCTGCGCCTGGTCAATTTCGCCGTGGCCATCGTCGGGCGCGGGCCCGGCATGCTGCCCCTGGTGGCGATCGCCGTGGCCATGTTCCTGGGCGGCATCTCGGGCTCGGGCCCGGCCAACGCGGCCGCCGTGGGCGGCGTGATGATCGCGGCCATGTCGCGCGCGGGCTATCCCGGGTCGTTCTCGGCCAGCGTGGTCGGCGCCGCCGCCGCCACCGACATCCTGATTCCCCCCTCGGTGGCCTTCATCATCTACTCGGTCCTCGTGCCGGGCGCCTCGGTGCCGGCCCTGTTCGCCGCGGGCATGGTGCCCGGCGTGCTGGCGGGCATCGCCCTCATCGTGCCCGCCGTGTGGCTGGCACGCCGGCACCGCATGGGCGAGAACGAAGCCGTGATGCCGCGCCCCCCGTTCTGGAAAAGCCTGCGGGAAGCGTCCTGGGGCCTGGCCGCGCCCGTGCTGATCCTGGGCGGCATGCGGGCAGGCTGGTTCACGCCCACCGAGGCCGCCGTGGTGGCCGTGTTCTACGGCCTGTTCGTGGGCATGTGCATCCACCGCACCATCGGCATCCGCGACCTGTTCCCGATCCTGCGCGAAGCCGGCGAGCTCTCGGCGGTGATCCTGCTCGTGGTGTCGCTCGCGGGCATCTTCGCGTTCTCGCTCTCCACACTGGGCGTGATCGACCCGGTGGCCGACGCCATCGTGCATTCGGGCCTGGGGGAATGGGGCGTGCTGGCGCTGCTCATCCTGCTGCTCATCACCGTGGGGATGTTCCTCGACGGCATCTCGATCTTCCTGATCTTCGTGCCTCTGCTGCTGCCCATCATGCAGCACTACCAGTGGGACCCCGTGTGGTTCGGCGTGATCCTCACGCTCAAGGTGGCGCTGGGCCAGTTCACGCCGCCGCTCGCCGTGAACCTCATGGTGTCGTGCCGCATCGCGGGCGTGCGCATGGAGTCCACCGTGCGCTGGGTCGGCCCGATGCTGCTGGCCATGTTCCTCGTGATGGTGGCCGTGATCGCCTTCCCGCAACTGGCGCTGTGGCTGCCGGCCCGCCTGGGCTACTGACGCCCCCGCACACCCTTTTCCTTCCCGATCCAGACCACAACAAGGAGACGAATCCATGCAACTGCGCACCTTCCTCGCCACGGCCGTCGCGGCGGCCGCCACCCTCGCCTTTTCAGCCACCCCGGCGTTCGCCCAGAACTACAAGAGCGAATACCGCATGTCGCTGGTGCTGGGCACGGCCTTCCCCTGGGGCAAGGGCGGCGAGCTGTGGGCGAACAAGGTGCGCGAGCGCACGCAGGGCCGCATCAACATCAAGCTCTACCCGGGCGTCTCGCTCATCCAGGGTGACCAGACGCGCGAATTCAGCGCGCTGCGCCAGGGCGTGATCGACATGGCCGTGGGCTCCACCATCAACTGGTCCCCGCAGGTCAAGGCGCTCAACCTCTTCTCCCTGCCCTTCCTCTTCCCCGACTATGCGGCCGTGGACGCGGTCACCCAGGGCGAAGTCGGCAAGAGCCTCTTCCAGACGCTGGAAAAAGCCGGCGTGGTGCCGCTCGCCTGGGGCGAGAACGGCTACCGGGAGATCTCCAACTCCAAGAAGCCCATCAAGAGCCCCGCGGACCTCAAGGGCCTGAAGATCCGCGTCGTCGGCTCGCCGCTCTTCCTCGACACCTTCACCGCCCTCGGCGCCAACCCCACCCAGATGAGCTGGGCCGACGCCCAGCCGGCCATGGCCAGCAGCGCCGTGGACGGACAGGAGAACCCCGTGTCCGTCTATATGACGGCCAAGCTCTACACCGTGGCCCAGAAGTACATCACCCTGTGGGGCTACATGAACGACCCACTGGTCTTCGTGGTGAACAAGGAGATCTGGAACTCCTGGACGCCCGCGGACCGCGACATCGTCCGGCAGGCCGCCATCGATGCGGGCAAGGAACAGGTCGCCATCGCCCGCAAGGGCATGGTCGAGGCAGACAAGCCCCTGCTCAAGGAGATCGCCAGCCATGGCGTGACCGTCACGCAACTCAGCCCCACCGAACGCGCGGCGTTCGTGCAGGCGACACGCCCGGTGTTCGAAAAATGGAAGGGCCAGATCGGCACGGACCTCGTGGACCAGGCGGAAAAAGCGGTCGCGGCACGCGGCAACGCTTCGCCATCCAGGTGAACCCAGGGCACGGTGCCCCCGCCGCCGCGAGGCCCGCACGCCGTTACCCGCTGGCTGGATGACGGGCCGGCAAGCGGGCATGGCCACGAGGGCAACGGCTGGAGCCCGTCGCTGCCCCGTCAGTGCGCCCCGGCCCTCTGCACGCCGCTGCTGCATGCCAGAAAGTGCGGATTGCGAAAATCCGGCTTGCCGTAGATCAGCGGCACACCGGACAGATCGGTGACTCGGCCGCCCGCAGCGGCCAGCACGGCATGCCCGGCAGCGATGTCCCACTCCATCGTCGGACCCAGCCGGGGATACAGATCGGCCTGGCCGGCAGCGACAAGGCACAGCTTGAGCGACGACCCCGCGTGCCGCACCGCGGCCACGCGGTACCCGCGCAAAAAGTCTTCCAGGGCCCCGGCGTCGCCATGGGACCGGCTTCCGACCACGGTGATGCCCTCCTGCGGGATGGCACGGCAAGCGATGGGGCAGCGCCCCCTCGCGTCCTCCAGGAACGCCGGCCCCTCCAGGGAGCCGGCGAACAGCTGGTCCAATGCGGGGGCGAACACAACGCCCAGCACGGCCCGTGCACCACTCACCAAGGCGATGTTGACGGTGAATTCGCCATTGCGGCGGAGAAACTCCCGGGTGCCATCCAGAGGGTCCACCAGCCAGAAGGGCGCATCGGCGACCAAGGCGCAGCAGGCCTGGGCTTCGTCCTCCTCGGCAACGATGGGAACCCCGGGTGTCAGCTGCCGCAACGCATCGACGATGACGGCCTGCGACCGCAAGTCCGCCTGCGTCACCGGCGAACCGTCATCCTTCCACGACACGCAGGCATCCGCATCGCCATAGACCTCCATCACGGCCTCGCCCGCGCGCCGGGCGATGCCCGCCACCGCATCCAGCAGCCCGGCAAGGGACCGATCGGCCACGCTCACCGGGCCGTGCTCCGCAGCACGCGCGATGGGTCGTCGAAAGCGGCAGCCCGCATGGACAGCCCGGCCGCAATGTGGGCGATCACCGTGTCGCAAGCCTGCTGGGGCGTGCAGTCAGGGGTTTGGATGTGCAATTCGGGCGCATCCGGTGTCTCGTAGGGTGAATCGATGCCGGTGAAGTTGGCCAGTTCCCCGCGCCGGGCCTTGCGATACAGGCCCTTGACGTCGCGCTGCTCCGCCACCTCTAGCGGCGTATCCACGAAAACCTCGACGAACTCCCCTTCGCTGAACAGGTTCCGCGCCATCGCCCGCTCCTGCCGGAAGGGGGAGATGGAGGCCGTCAGCACGATCAATCCGGCATCGAGCATCAGCTTGGCCACTTCGGCCACGCGCCGGATATTCTCGGCACGATCAAGGTCCGTGAAGCCCAGGTCCCGGTTCAGGCCGAATCGGACATTGTCGCCATCGATCAGGTAGCTGTGGTAGCCCAGGGCACACAGTTGACCATCCACCAGGTTCGCGATCGTGGACTTGCCCGCACCCGACAGCCCGGTGAACCAGAGCACGAGCGGCCGCTGGCGTTTTTGCAAGGCACGTTCGGCCCGCCCCACGTCCACCCGCTGGGCATGAAGGTTGGCTGCGCAGACAGGCGCAAGAATGACGGGTTTGCCGCGCGCCATGGTCACAGTCCGAAATAGTCTTCGCTGGATTGGCGCAGCCGCAAGCCCGTCGCATGCGCCGTCACCCCGATCACCCATTCGGCCAACAGGCTTGCCTGCACCGAAGAGGGCTGCACGAGCTGGAAATGGTTGGGACAGTAGGTGCTGTCCATCGCCTCCACCTTCGCTCCCGCCGGAAGGCGCACGTTCCAGTGGGCCAGCTGCGCATGGAAGGGCGCCGTCCATTGCGATGCCAGTGAATCGGGAATGCGGCCCGGCTCGGCCGGACCGATGCTGCGCGTGGCAGCGGCCCTCACCGGGGCCACGGTGCGGCAGGCCTCTGGCAAACGGCCCGTCAGATGGATGTCGACCAGCAGCGCGAACGGATCCACGCCCGTCGCCAGCCGGAACACCGTCGGAATATTGCCCCCCATGATCCGCAATGCCAGTCAGTTAACAGCTGACTGGCATTTTTTCGTTGGGAACTTGTGCGCTCTGTTTTTGACCTCGCGCGGGTAGGTTCGCTCAGGTCGCCGTGGCGGTAGGACGAAGTAGTGGGCCTGTTGCAGCAACTGATCCAGCCGTTGGGGCAGCGTGCCCGGTGTGG
>NZ_QLTA01000037.1 GCF_003269065.1 Paracidovorax anthurii | reverse complement strand
TGAACTTCACTTCTATTCTCATGAGCGTTTGTAGTGCTAAGCACTAGTTCCGAAGAACTTGGCACTCGCCATCAAACGCCCACGCTTATCGGCTGTATATTTTTAATGAACCAGAAGTCAGAATCTCTTTTTTTCTTCTCGCTTTGCTGCAATCAGCAGAGCCTCGAATTCTAACAGCTTTTTTAAAGTCCTGTCAAACTTTGTGGTTATTCGCTTTTCTCAACCGCCGCAACCTTCGTTGCAGCCGCCCCAATCAGCGAAGCCTTGAATCATACACCAGTTTTTAACACCAGCACAACTCGCAGCAGAAAGAATCTCTTCTCTCCAAAACCACCATCCTCGCCACCACCACCTCATCTCGGAAGAATCAGAGTTTCTGAGTAGCGAAGCCCGCTAGTATAGCAAGAAAAACTCACCCTATTCAAGATTCGAGCTGTTCTTCAAGCGCATCGACGAACAGCGAGGCGACATCGCAGCCCGTTTGGTCATGGATTTCCTGGAAGCAGGTCGGGCTTGTCACGTTGATCTCCGTGACACAGTCGCCGATGACGTCCACGCCCGCGAGCAGCATGCCCCGCTTGAGCAGGACAGCACCGAGGGCCTCTCCGATTTCGCGATCCCGGGCCGTCAGCGGGCGCGCCACCCCCTTGCCCCCCGCCGCCAGGTTGCCCCGCACTTCGGTTCCTTGGGGAATGCGCGCCAGGCAATAAGGCACGGGCTGACCGCCGATGATGAGGACGCGCTTGTCGCCTTCCGCTATCTCGGGAAGGAATTTCTGCACCATGACGGTCTGCGAGCCCTCGCGGTTGAGGGTTTCGATGATGCTGCCCAGATTGAGCCCGTCCGCGCCCACCCGGAAGATGCCCATTCCGCCCATGCCGTCGAGGGGCTTGAGGATGATGTCCTGGTGCTCGGCATGAAAACGTCGGATGTCCTGGGCATCGCGTGTCACCAGCGTGGGGCCGATGAACTGGGGAAACTCCATGATGGCCAGCTTTTCAGGGTGATCGCGCAAGGCCCTGGGCTTGTTGAAGACGCGCGCGCCCTCCCTCTCCGCCTGTTCGAGGAGATGGGTGGCATAGAAGTATTCGCTGTCGAAGGGGGGGTCCTTGCGCATGAGCACGCCATCGAACCCCGCCAATTCCACGTCACGTGCTCCCGACACCGCGAACCACGCGTCCGCCTCGCCCGTCAGCCGGATGTCGCGCACCCGGGCCAGGACCTTGGAGCCTTTCTGCCAGCGGACGTGCCGCGGCTCGCAAGCGCTCAGTGCGTGGCCCCTGCGCTGGGCCTCCCGCATCATGGCGAAGGTGGTGTCCTTGTAGATCTTGAAGTGCTCTAGGGGGTCGGCGATGAAGAGAAGGTTCATGGTCAGGCAGCAGGAAGGATCGCGTCAGGCACCGCGGGCGCGGCGGCGCCCGTACTGTTGCACAAATAGCGTGAACACGCCGGCCACCACGCCCCAGAATGCCGACCCCACCCCGCCGATCACGACGCCACTGAGCGTGACGAGGAAGGTGATCAGCGCCGCCTCCCGGTGGAAGTCGTCGCGCAGCGCGGAGGCCAGGCCCGAACCGATGGTCCCGAGCAGCGCCAGTCCGGCGATGGCCGCCACCAGCTCCCGGGGGAATGCGGTGAGCAGCGCCGTGACGACCGCGCCGAAGACACCGACCAGGATGTACAGCGCGCCGCAGGCCACGGCCGCGGTGTAGCGGCGGGAGCGGTCCTCGTGCGCCTCGGGCCCCATGCACATGGCGGCGGTGATGGCGCTGAAGTTGAGGGCGAAGGCACCGAATGGCGCGAGCACCAGCGTGGCGAGGCCGGTCATCGCGACCAGGCGGGATACCGGCAGGCGATAGCCGGCCGCCCGGATGACGGCCACGCCCGGGAGGTTCTGCGAGGCCATCGTGACGATGAAGAGCGGCAGCGCCAGCCCCACGAAGGCCGCGATGCTGAATTCGGGGCGGGTGAAAACCGGCACGGCCCATCCGGACGCCACCGCCGGCCAGGCCATCTGGCCACGGGCGGCGGTGAAAGCCACGGCCACGGCCAGCGTGAGCACGATGGCATAGCGCGGCAGCAGGCGGCGGGCGAGCAGGTAGCTCACCAGCATGAGCAACACGAGGGGCAGCGCCGTCTCGGCAGCGGCGAAGGCCTGCATGCCGAAGCGCGCCAGGACCTCGGCCAGCAGGGCGGAGGCGATCTCCACCGGAATCCGGTCCATGACGCGCTCGAACCAGCCGGTCGCCCCAGCGACCGTGATCATGGCGGCGCAAAGCATGAATGCCCCCACGGCCTCGCCCATGGAATACCCTCCCGCCAGCCCCGCAGCGGCCAGCACGGCGGCGCCGGGCGTGGACCACGCCACCATCACGGGCTGGCGCAGGATGAGCGAGGGAACCAGGGAGCACAGCCCCATGCCCAGCCCAAGGGCCCACATCCACGAGCTGATCTGGGCGGTGGTGGCCCCGAAGGCCTGGGCGGCCTGGAAGACGAGGGCAGCGGAGCTGGTGAAGCTGACCAGCACCGCCACGAAGCCGGCCGTGGCCGCCGACAGGCTGAGATCTCTGAAGAAGGAGCGCATAGGGGGCGCATTCTGTCACCCCTGCATTCACTCCTATTTCGATAGCAAACTATGCAGCAAACACGGCGACATAGGCCCCAAAACCCTCAAATCTCGATCTTGGACCCCAGTTCCACCACGGAATTGCCGGGCAGGTTGAGGAAGCCCGCGGCACCGCTCGCGTTGTGGTGCATCTGGGCGAAGAGCTTCTCGCGCCAGGGAGCCATGCCGCTGCCGATGGTGGGGATCACGACGTCGCGGGACAGGAAATAGCTGGTGGTCATCGGTTCCAGCTCGCACCCCCGGCCGCGCATGAGTTCGAGGGCGCCGGGCAGGTCGGGGTCGTTCTTGAAGCCGTAATGCACCACCACCTGCCAGCAGTCGCCGCCCAGGGGCTCGACCTGCAGGCGGCGGTCCAGGCCGATCCAGGGCACCTCGTGGCTGCGCACCGTGACGAACAGGTTCTGCTGGTGCAGCACCTTGTTGTGCTTGAGGTTGTGCAATAGCGCATTGGGCACGGCGCCGGGCTCGGCGGTCAGGAACACGGCGGTGCCATCCACGCGCGTGGGCGGGCTGACGAAGACGGCGGTGAGGAAGTCCCTGAGGTCGATGGCGTCTGCGCGCAGCTTCTCGTTGAGCAGCGCGCGGCCGCGCTTCCAGGTCATCATGAGCGTGAAGACGATGGAGCCGATCATCAGCGGGAACCAGCCGCCCTGCAGCAGCTTGAGCAGGTTGGAGGCGAAGAAGGCCAGGTCCACGAGGAAGAAGAACCCCGTCGCGCCGATGCACAGCGCCAGCGGGTAGCGCCAGCCGTAACGGATGACGAAGAAGGTGAGCACGGTGGTGATGAGCATGTCCAGCGTCACGGCGATGCCGTAGGCGGCCGCGAGGTTGCTGCTGGAGCGGAACATGACCACGGCCATCACGATGGCGAGGAACAGCACCCAGTTGACGAACGGGATGTAGATCTGCCCGGTGTCGCGCACGCTGGTGTGCAGGATGTTCAGGCGCGGCAGGTAGCCCAGCTGGATGACCTGCTTGGTCACGCTGAAGGCGCCGGTGATGAGGGCCTGCGACGCGATGACGGTGGCCATGGTGGCCAGGATCACCAGGGGGATGAGCGCCCAGTCGGGTGCCATCATGAAGAACGGGTTCTTGACGGCCTCGGGCTCGGCGAGCAGGAGCGCGCCCTGCCCGAAATAGTTGACGGTGAGCGCCGGCATGGCGACGCTGAACCAGGCGAGCCGGATCGGCTTCTTGCCGAAGTGGCCGAGGTCGGCGTAGAGGGCCTCGGCGCCCGTCACGCAGAGGACCACGGCCCCCAGGATGATGAAGCTGGTGCCGGGGTTGTTCCAGATGAAGCCGAGCGCGTGGTGCGGGCTCAGGGCGCCGAGGATCTCCGGGTGCCCGATGATGTGCGGCACCCCGAGCACGCCGATGGAGGCGAACCACACGAGCGTGACGGGCCCGAAGTACCTCCCGATGCCGCCGGTGCCGCGCTTTTGCACGGCGAAAAGGCAGAACAGCACGACCAGCGTGAGGGGAATGACGGCCTTGCCGAAGTGGGGCGACACCACCTCCAGGCCTTCCACGGCAGACAGCACGGAGATCGCCGGGGTGATGACGCCGTCGCCATAGAAGAGCGAGGTGCCGAAGATCCCGATGCCCAGGAGCACGCCGCGCAGCCGGGGCTTGTCCTTCACGGCCTGCGAGGCCAGCGCGAGCATGGCGATCAGGCCGCCTTCGCCGTTGTTGTCGGCCCGCAGCACGAGCACGACGTATTTCAGCGAGACGATGGTGGTCAGTGTCCAGAAGAGGATGGAGAGAACGCCGTAGACGTTCTGGGGCGTGAAGGCCACGTGGCCCGAGCCGAACACTTCCTTGACCGCATACAGCACGCTGGTGCCGATGTCGCCGTACACGACGCCGATGGCACCGAGCGTGAGCGCCGCAAGCGAGGATTTGGAGCTTTGCACTGCAGGGCCCGCCGGCGCGGCGCCGGGCGGGGTTCCGGTAATGGGGGACCGCTATTGTGACAAGTTGTCGCAGCCGGCTCCGGAGTGGCCATTCCTTGTTGCAGCGCAGCAACTGCCCCTGGCGCCGCGTGCCCGCCCGTGGCAGGCGCCGGGCGGGAGCGCGAGCGGGGTCACTCGTAGATTTCGGCCTCGGGGTTGGTGGCTTCGAGTTCGTAGCTGGCCGCCAGCATGGCCAGGCGCGCGATCACGCCATACATATAGAAGCGGTTGGGCGCGCTCGCGCCGGGGCGGGCGCCGGGCTGGGGCAGGTGGGTGCTGTGCTCGAAGGCGAGCGGCACGAAGCTCGCGCCGGGGGCGTTGAGGTTCTCGTCCACGCCGCGCTCGGCGTGCATGCGGTAGAAGCCGCCGACCACGTAGCGGTCCATCATGTAGACGACGGGCTCGGCCACGGCCTCGTGCACGCGCTCCTGGGTGAGCACGCCTTCCTGGATGATGACGTCGGAGACCGTCTGGCCGTCCTTGATGATGGCCATCTTGTTCTTGGTCTTGCGATTGATCGCGTCGAGCTCCTTCGCGTCGCGCACGGTCATGACGCCCATGCCGTAGGTGCCGTTGTCGGCCTTGACGATGACGAAGGGCTTCTCGTTGATGCCGTATTCCTTGTACTTGCGCCGCACCCTGGCCAGTTGGGCGTCCACCGCCGTGCGCAGGGCGTCCAGGCCGGAGCCTTCCGTGAAATCGAGGCCCTCGCAATGCCCGAAGAGCGGGTGGATGAGCCACGGGTCGATGCCCAGCAGCTTGCCGAAGCGCTTGGACACCTCTTCGTAGCTCTGGAAGTGGCGGCTCTTGCGGCGCACGCTCCAGCCCGCGTGCAGCGGCGGCAGCAGGTATTGCTCGTGCAGCTCCTCCAGGATGCCCGGCGGGCCGGCGGAGAGGTCGTTGTTGAGCAGGATGGTGCAGGGGTCGAAGTTCTTGAGGCCCAGTCGCCCCTTGTTGCGCACCACGGGCTCCAGCGTGACGGATTCACCGGTGGGCAGCGTGACGGTGGTGGGCTTCTTGATCTCGGGGCTGATGGAGCCCACGCGCACGTTGAGCCCGGCCATGTTGAAGATGCGCTGCAGCTGGATCACGTTCGCGAGGTAGAACGTGTTGCGGCTGTGGTTCTCGGGCACGATGAGCAGGTTGCGCGCCTCGGGGCAGATCTTCTCGATCGCGGCCATGGCGGCCTGCACGGCCAGCGGCAGCATCTCGGTGGTGAGGTTGTTCCAGCCGCCGGGAAAGAGGTTGGTGTCCACCGGCGCGAGCTTGAAGCCGGCGTTGCGGATGTCCACCGAGGTGTAGAACGGCGGCGTGTGCTCCATCCACTCCAGCCGGAACCAGCGCTCGATCGCGGGCATGGCGTCCAGGATGCGCTGCTCGAGCTCGTTGATCGGCCCCGTGAGGGCGGTGATGAGATGCGGAACCATGGGAACCCTCGAAAAACGGGGAATGCGGCGAAGCGCCGAAAGTGGAGTCGATTGTAGGGATTTGGGGGCACGGACCGGGTTCGCAAGCCCCCTTGGGGGCCGCCGCGCGCCGGCCCCGGCGCCGCGCTCACCGCCGCCAGAACGCGGGGGTGAGCAGGGCCATGAAGCTCAGGATCTCCAGGCGCCCGAGCAGCATGGCGAGCGTGCAGACCCAGAGCTGGAAATCGGTCAGCACCGCGTAGTTGGCCGCCGGCCCGACCAGGCCCAGCCCCGGCCCGGTGCAGTGCACGCTGGCGATGACGGCGCTGAAGGCGGTGACCACGTCCAGGTCGGTGAGCAGCAGCACCATGCTGAGCACGGTGATGGTGGCGCCATAGACCAGCATGTAGGCGAGCACCGAGAAGATCATGCGGTTCTCGACCACCGCGTGGCCCAGCCGCACGGGCTGCACGGCACGCGGGTGCACGAGGCGCGTCATCTCGCGGCGCGCCTGCTGCAGCAGGATGAGCACGCGCACCATCTTGATGCCGCCGCCCGTGGAGCCCGCGCTGGTGGCCACGCCCGAGAGCATCAGCAGGAACACGGGCGCGAACACCGGCCAGCCCAGGTAGTCGGTGGTGGCGAAGCCCGTCGTGGTGGCCACCGACACGGTGTGGAAGAACCCGTGGCGCAGCGCGTCCGGCAGGCCGTAGACGCCCTTGGCCCAGAGCAGCAGCGCCACGAAGAGGCTGCTGCCCAGCAGCGTGCAGACGGTGGCGCGCAGCTCCGGGTCGCGCCAGCAGGTGCGCCAGTGGCCCTTGCGCAGCGCCACGAAGTAGAGCGCGAAATTGCAGCTCGCCAGCACCATGAACACCACCGCCACGGCCTCCAGCAGCGGCGACTGGAAGTGGCCGAAGCTCGCGTCGTAGGACGAGAGCCCGCCCAGGCTCACGGTGGCGAACATGTGCATGAGCGCATCGGGCACGGACATGCCCCCCGCCCAGAAGGCCAGCGCGCAGGCGAGCGAGAAGACGGCGTACACGCCCCAGAGCCCCTTGGCGGTCTGGGTCATGCGCGGCGTGAGCTTGGTGTCTTTCACGGGGCCCGCCGCCTCGGCCTTGAAGAGCTGGCTGCCGCCCACGCCGAGCAGCGGCAGCACCGCCACGGCCAGGATCAGGATGCCCATGCCGCCGATCCACTGCATGAAGGTGCGCCACATGTTGACCGACAGCGGCAGCGTGTCCAGCCCGGCCAGTACCGTCGAGCCCGTGGTGGTGAGGCCAGAGACCGCCTCGAAATACGCATGCGTGAACGAGATGGGCCGGCCGATGGCGTGCAGCGCCACGATCAGGGGCAGCGCCGCGAACAGCGGCAGCACGAGCCAGACCATGGAGACCAGCATCACGCCGTGGCGCGGCTGCAGCTCGCGCGCGTGGCGCCGCAGCCCGAACCACAGCGCGCCGCCGCTCGCGAGCGTGAGCGCCAGGCCGGCGGCATAGACCGGCCAGAGGCTCTCGCCAGCCCACCACGCGGCGGCGAGGGGCACGCCCAGCGCCAGCGAGAACATCGCCAGCAGCGCGCCGAACACGCGCAGCACGGGCAGCAGGTCCACGAGGGCGTCGGAGACGGCGGGCGACACCATCGGCGCGGTCAGAAGAAGGTGGCGCTCACGCGGAAGGCCTTCTCGACCTCCCGCACGAGCCGCTTGTGGGGCAGGAAGAAGACCACGTGGTCGCCGCTCTCGATCACCGTGTGGCTGTGCGGAATGATCACCTCGGGCTCGCCCGGCGGCACGGAGGCGCCGTCGCCCCCGTCGGCCGAGGCGCCCTCGGAGAGGCCGCGCACGATGAGGCCCATGTGCACGTCGTGCGGCAGGTGGATGTCGGCCACCTTGCGGCCGACCACGCGCGAGCTCTTGCGGTCGCCGCGCGCCACGATCTCCAGCGCCTCGGCCACGCCACGGCGCAGGCTGTGCACGGCCTGCACGTCGCCGCGGCGCACGTAGGCCAGCAGCTCGCCCAGCATGGCCTGCGCGGGCGAGAGGGCGATGTCGATCTGCGTGCCGTGCATCAGGTCGGCGTAGGAGCGGCGGTTGATGAGCGACAGCACCCGGCTCGCGCCCATGCGCTTGGCGAGCAGGCAGGCCATGATGTTGTCCTCGTCGTCATCGGTGAGCGCGAGGAAGAGGTCCACCTCTTCGATGCACTCGTCGCCCAGCAGGTCCTCGTCGGTGGCATCGCCCTGCAGCACCAGCACCTCGGGGGGCAGCGCCGAGGCCAGTTCGATGCAGCGCTCGGGGCTCGCCTCCAGGATCTTCACGTGGAAGCCGCCCTGCTGCGCGAGCTGGCGCGCCAGCCGCAGGCCCACGCGCCCGCCGCCCGCGACCATGATGCGGCGCACGGGCCGCAGCGGCAGGCCGTCGCGCCGGTGCAGCGCGGCGAGCACCCGCGGGATCGTCTCGCGCGCCGCCAGCACGAAGACCTCGTCGCCCGCCTCGATGCGCGTGGCGCCGTCGCAGGCCACGAAGCGGTCGGGCTCCTCGGGAAAGCGGCGGTAGATCGCCACCACGCGCATGGCCACGTCGGGGGCGCTCGCGCGCATGTCGGCGATGCGCATGCCCACCACGGGCGCGCCGGCCCGGGCCCGCACCGACACGAGGCAGGCGCGCCCGCCCGCGAACTCGCGCACCTGCAGCGCCTCGGGGTACTGCACGAGCTTGCCGATGTAGCGCGTGAGCGATTCCTCGGGGCAGATGATGCGGTCCACCGCGAAGCCGTCCTTGCCCATCAGCAGGGCGCTGCGCCCGTCGCCGGTGTCGAAGCCGGAGGAGCGCACGCGCGCGATGCGGGTCGGCACGTTGAAGAGGAGCTGCGCGACCTTGCAGCACACGAGGTTGGTCTCGTCCAGCGCGGCGCAGGCGATGAGCAGGTCGGTGTCGGCCGCGCCCGCTTCCGCGAGCACCTCGGGGTCGATGCCGTCGCCCACCACGCCGCGCAGGTCGAAGCGCGACTCCAGGTCGCGCAGGCGCTGCGCATCGGTGTCGATGACGGTGATGTCGTTCTGCTCGGACACCAGGCTGTCGGCCACGCTCTGGCCCACGCGGCCCGCGCCCAGGATGATGATCTTCATGCGGAGAACGAAACGGGAATGGAGCGGCCCGGGCGCCCTCGCGGCGCGCCCGGCCCTGGGGCCTCAGCTGCGGATGTCGCCCTCGCCGAGCACCACCCACTTGAGCGAGGTGAGCCCCTCGATGCCCACGGGGCCGCGCGCGTGGAACTTGTCGGTGCTGATGCCGATCTCGGCGCCCAGGCCGTATTCGAAGCCGTCGGCGAAGCGCGTGCTCGCGTTCACCATCACGCTGGCCGAATCGACCTCGCGCAGGAAGCGCTGGGCGTGCATGTGGTCGCGCGTGAGGATCGCGTCGGTGTGGTGGCTGCCGTAGCGGTTGATGTGGGCAATGGCTTCGTCCAGGCCCTCCACCACCTTGATGCTGATGATGGGCGCGAGGTATTCCTCGCACCAGTCCTGCTCGGTGGCCGGCGCGAGCACGGCGCCGGGCACGCTGGCCAGCAGTGCCAGCGACTCGGGGCAGCCGCGCATCTCCACGCCCTTGGCGGCATAGACGGCGCCGATCTGCGGCAAAAACTCCGCCGCCACGCCGCGCGCCACGAGCAGGCCCTCGCTCGCGTTGCAGGGGCTGTATTTCTGGGTCTTGGCGTTGTCGGCCACCCTCACGGCCATGGCGACGTCGCAGGGGTCGTCGACATAGGTGTGGCAGTTGCCGTCCAGGTGCTTGATGACGGGCACCTTGGCCTCGCGGCTGATGCGCTCGATGAGGCCCTTGCCGCCGCGCGGGATGATGACGTCCACGTACTGCGGCATGGCGATGAGGTGGCCCACGGCCTCGCGGTCGGTGGTCTGCACGAGCTGCACGGCGTCGCCGGGCAGGCCGGCCTCGGCCAGCGCCTCCTGCACGAGCCGCGCGAGCGCGCGGTTGGAGTCGATGGCCTCGGAGCCGCCGCGCAGGATGCAGGCGTTGCCGCTCTTGATGCTCAGGCTGGCGGCCTCGATGGTCACGTTGGGGCGGCTCTCGTAGATCATGCCGAACACGCCGATCGGCACGCGCATCTGTCCCACGCGGATGCCGCTGGGCTGCTGGCGCATGCCGGAGATCTCGCCGATCACGTCGCCCATGGCGGCGAGCTGTTCGCAGCCGAGCGCGCAGGTCTCCAGCACCTTGGGGGTGAGCTTGAGCCGGTCCACCATCGGCTCGGCGAGGCCGGCGGCGCGGGCCCGGTCGAGGTCGCGGGCGTTGTCCGCCTGCAGCGCGGCGGTGCTCTCGCGCAGGCGGCGGGCCAGCGCCAGCAGCGCCCGGTTCTTGACGGCCGATGGCGCCCGGGCCATCAGGGCGGAGGCAGCCTTGGCCTGGGAACCGAGGGCATGGAGGGTTTCGGCGATGTGGGACGCGTTCATGGGCGCGATTTTGACGCATCGGTCCATCGCCCGCGCGGCGTCGGGTTTCCCGGGGGCGCCGGCTGCTACCCTCGCGCCATGACCCATCCGCCCGCCGCCGCGTTGCACGGCCCTGCCCCCGCCGACCCGTTGTCCGCCTTCGCCGAGGCCCTCGCGGCCCTGCGGGACACGCGCATCACCCCGCACGCCTTCAGCGAACAGGCGCGGGCCCAGGCCGCCCGGCTGCCGGCACTGCCGCCGCGCTATGCGCAGGTGCTCTCGGACCTGCTGGACCGGCTCGAATCCAGCGCGCTGTTCTCGGAGGAAAGCTGCTCCTTCAGCCAGCGCGGCCTGATCGAGGGCCTGGAAACCTGGGCGGCGCGGGCGCGCGAGCAGCTCGCCCGCCCACCCGGGAGCTGAGCCCGGCACCGGATCGTCAGGCCTCGGCCCGGCCCGCCCACCGCTCGCGCGCCAGGTAGGCCCGCGCGCCCCAGCCCATGAAGGGCTCGGGCGGCAGCGGCGCGGGGCGGCCCAGCGCCAGGGCATCGGCGATGAGCGGCTGGTCCTGGCCCAGCGCCTGGTCCACGGCCAGCATCGCCAGGGCCGTGTGCTTGACCAGCCCCGCGCCGTTGCAGCCGACCACGCCATGCACGCGGGGCGCGAACCCGCCCCAGCGCGGCGCGCCATTGCGCGTCATGGCGATGGCGCCCTGCCAGAAATGCGGCAGGGGCAGGCCCGCCAGCGCCGGAAAGCGGGCGTCGAAGACGGCGCGGTGCGCGCGCCGGGCCCGCTCGCACGCGCCGGCCGGGGCCTGCATACCCGGCGCGTAGGCGATGCCCTGGCGCACCAGCAGCCGGTGGTCGTCGGTGTAGCGCAGCGTCGCGCCGGTGATGGCGTTGACGGGGGTGGCGCCCCAGCCCTCCGGCGCGCCCAGCCGCGCGCGCTGGTCGGGCGTGAGCGGGTCGGACAAGGAAGCGAAGGTGGCCAGCGGAAACGTCTCGCGGGCGAGCAGGCCCAGTTGCCGCGCGAAGCCATTGGCGGCCACGAAGAGCTGCGGCGCCTCCACCCGCCCCTGCGGCGTGTGCGCCACGACGCGCGCTTCCCCGAGGGACACGGAGAGCACGCGGGTGTTCTCGAACAGCGCGACCTGCGGGGGCAGCGCGTCCGCCAGCCCCCGGCAGAGCGCGGCGGGATTGAGCAGCACGGTGCCCGGCGTGTAGAGGCCGGCCTGGAAAGCCGCCGAGCCCAGGCGCCGCGCCAGCGCCGGCGCGTCCAGCCATTCGCAGGGGGCGCCGATGCGCTCCAGCTCCTCGCGCTGCCGCGCGAGCACCCGCCCGGCTGCATCGCCCGCGGCGCAGTGGAATTTTCCGGCCCGGCGCCACTGGCAGTCGATGGCATGGCGCGCCACCAGGGCCTGCAGCGCGTCCATGCCCGCGCCCAGGATGCGCTGGTAGCGCGCGGCCTGCCGCAGCTCTTCCTGCGAGGTGCCGACGCTGTGCGGCAGGTCGATGGCGAAGCCCGAGTTGCGGCCGGAGGCGTTGTCGCCCACGGTGCCGGCATCGAGCAGCACGACGCGCGACGCCGGCCGCAGCTCGGCGATGCGCCGCGCGGCCGCCAGCCCCGCGACGCCCGCGCCCAGCACCAGCCAGTCGGCCCGGTGGTCGCCGCGCAGCATCGGTGCGGGCGTGCGCGGCGGCAGGATCGCGGACCAGCCGTTCGGCATGGCCCCGGCGGGCGGCCCCGGCACGCGCTGCGCGCTCATCGCGCCGCGCAGGCCTTGCAGAGCTGGAGCGCGAGGCGGTGCAGCGCCTGCCAGCCGTCCACGGGCCAGTCGGGCGCCTTCAGGCCCTTGACGATGCCGTCCACCGTGTGGGCCGACTGCAGCAGCCGCGCCGCGGCGGCGTCGGAGAAGCGGGGCACGATGCGCTCGAAGAGGCGCTCCTTCGGGCCCCAGATGCGGTTCTCGCGCAGCGCCATGGGCAGGGGCTTGCCGGCGTTCACGGCGTCCTTCACGCGCTTCAGGGCGCGGATGTCCTCGGCCAGCGTCCAGTGCACCAGCACCTCGGCCTCGCCCTCGGCCTGCAGGCCGTCGAGCATGCGCTGCATGCGCGCCACCTGGCCGGAGAGCACGGCCTCGGAGAGCTTGAACACGTCGTAGCGCGCCACGTTGAGCACGGCCGCCTCGACCTGGTCCCACGACAGCTCGCCCGGCGGGTGCAGCAGCGCGAGCTTCTGGATCTCCTGGTGCGCGGCGAGCAGGTTGCCCTCCACGCGGTCGGCGAAGAACTGCAGCGTGCGCTGGCCCTCCTCGCCCGCCGCCACGCGCTGGCCCTGGGCCGCGAGGCGCTGGGCGATCCACTGGGGCAGCGCGCCGCGCTCCACGGGGTCGATCTGCACGCTCACGCCCTCGCGGTCGAGCGCCATGAACCACGCGCCCGTCTTCGTGGCCTTGTCCAGGCGCGGCAGCAGCACCAGGGTGAGCGTGCCCTCGTTGCCCGCGGCGCCGGCGGCGATCTGCTGCAGCGCCGCGCCGCCGTCCTTGCCGGGCTTGCCCGAGGGAATGCGGATCTCCACGATCTGCTTGTCGGCGAAGAGCGAGAGCGAGCCGCCCGCGGCGAGCACGGCGCTCCAGTCGAAGTGCGCGCCGGCCACCGTGTGGCTGCTGCGCTCGGTGTAGCCCTGCGCGCGCGCGGCCGCGCGGATGGCGTCGGCCGCCTCCTGCTGCAGCAGCGGCTCGTCGCCGTGCAGCACATAGAGCGGGCGCACGCCCTTTTGCAGGTGCGTGGCCAGCTGGTTCAGCGCAATGGGCATGGCAGCGGGCGGATCATGGGCGAAAAGGGCTTCACGTCGCCGTATTTACTGCACATTATTAAATAAATAGCAATCACTGCACACGCGCCGCCGACAGGCGCCGCAGCAGCTGCTGCACGAGGTCGGTCTGCATGTTGCGGTAGAGCAGCGCCTCTTCGGCCTCCTTGGCGAGGGCGATGCTTTCGTTGTAGCTCACGTCGCGCTGCTGCAGCAGCTCGGTGGGCGGGATGAGTTCCACGCCCTGCTGGTTGCGCAGCTTGAAACGGATGCGCAGGCGCAGCTGCAGCTCGCGCACCTGGCCCGACGCGTTGTAGCCCACCACGACGCGCTCGCGCTGCTCCGACAGCAGCTCGAACACCGTCTCGGCCTTGGGCAGGTCGGCGGGCTCGCGCAGCACCGTGAGGTTGCCGCCCGCGCCGCGCAGCGTGCGCTCCAGCTCGCGCGCGAGCGGCGAGCTGCCGGCCTGGAGGTACATGGTGCGGAACTGGAACTCCGGCGCGCCGCGCAGGCGGAAGCCGCAGGCCGCCAGGGGCGCCGTGGCCAGCAGGGTGAGGAGCGTGCGTTTGCGCAGCAGCATGGGGCGGGTTCTCTCTCTCGCGAAGGGTTCGGTTCGGGAAGGGCGTGCGTCAGTCAGCCCGCTCAGACGACCACGTTCACCAGCCGGCCCGGCACGACCACCACCTTCTTGGGCGTGGCGCCGGCGGCATGCTTGTGGAAGTCCTCGCTCGCGAGGGCGATACGCTCGATCTCGGCCTTGTCGGCCGTGGCCGGCACGCGGATCGCGCCGCGCAGCTTGCCGTTGACCTGCAGCACCAGCTCGATCTCGTCCTGCACCAGCGCGCCGGCATCGACCTGCGGCCAGGGCGCGTCGAGCAGGTCGCCGAGCGTGCCGGCGTAGCCCAGCGCGCTCCAGAGGCCGTGGGCGATGTGCGGCGTGGCCGGGTAGAGCACGCGCAGCAGGATGCCGAAGCCCTCGATCAGCGCGACGAGGCCGCCGGGCGCATCCGCCGCCTTGAAGTCCTCCAGCGCGTTGAGCATCTTCATCGCGCCCGAGACCACGGTGTTGTACTGCATGCGCTGGTAGTCGTAGTCCACCTGCCGGAGCACGGTGTGGATCTCCAGCCGCAGGGCCTTGGCCTCCTTGCCGAAGGGCACGTCCTGCAGGCTGCGCGCGCCCTGGATGGCGGCCTCGGTGGCGCCCGCGTCGATGCCCGTGAGCTTCGCGCCGAAATTCCACACGCGGCGCAGGAAGCGGTAGCTGCCTTCGACGGCCGCGTCGTTCCACTCCAGCGTGGCCTCGGGCGGCGCGGTGAACATGGTGTAGAGGCGGGCCGTGTCGGCACCGTACTTGGCGATCAGATCCTGAGGGTCAACGCCGTTGCGCTCGCTCTTGCCCATCTTGCCCACACCGCCGTACTCCAGCTCCAGCCCCTTCGGATACGGACCTTCGGCTTCAGTGAGCTTGCCCCCCAGGATGCGCCCCTGCGGGTCCAGAACTTGGGTAACGGCTTCTGGGGGGAAGTAGTTCTTGCCACCCTTCTCATCACGCCAGAAATAGATGTGGTTGAGCACCATGCCCTGCGTGAGCAGCTTGGTGAAGGGCTCGTCCACCTTCACGAGGCCCAGGTCGCGCATGACCTTGGTCCAGAAGCGCGCGTAGAGCAGGTGCAGGATCGCGTGCTCGATGCCACCGATGTACTGGTCCATCGGCATCCAGTAGTCGGCGCCGCCGGCCACCATCGCCTCGCTGTTCTTCGGGTCGCAGTAGCGCATGAAGTACCACGACGAGTCCACGAACGTGTCCATGGTGTCGGTCTCGCGGCGCGCGGCCTTGCCGCACACGGGGCAGGTCACGCCGGCGTGGAAGCCCTCGTGCCTGTGCAGCGGGTTGCCCGAGCCGTCCGGGATGCAGTCCTGCGGCAGCACCACGGGCAGGTCCTTCTCGGGCACCGGCACCGCGCCGTGCTCGTCGCAGTGGATGATGGGGATGGGCGTGCCCCAGTAGCGCTGGCGCGAGACGCCCCAGTCGCGCAGGCGCCAGGTGGTCTTCTTCTCGCCCAGGACCTTTTCCTGCAGCGCGTGGGCCACGGCCGCCACGGCGTCCTGGTACGAGAGGCCGCTGAAATTGTCGGAATTGATGGTGACGCCGCTCTGCTTGTCGCCGTACCAGTCCTGCCAGCGGTGGTAGTCGAAGGTCTCGCCATCGACCAGCACCACCTGCTTGATCTCGATGCCGTACTTGAGCGCGAAGGCGAAGTCGCGCTCGTCGTGCGCGGGCACGCCCATCACGGCGCCGTCGCCGTAGCCCATGAGCACGTAGTTGCCCACCCACACGTCCACCGGCTCGCCCGTGAGCGGGTGCGTGACGGCGAGGCCCGTGCGCACGCCCTTCTTCTCCTGCGTGGCCAGCTCGGCCTCGGTGGTGCCGCCGGTCTTGCACTCCTCGATGAAGGCGGCCACCTCGGGGTTGGAGCGCGCAGCATGCGCGGCCAGCGGGTGCTCGGGCGCCACGGCGCAGAACGTGACGCCCAGGATGGTGTCGGCGCGCGTGGTGAACACGTACATGCGGCCGTCGCCGATGAGCAGGCCGTCGTCGCCCCGGATGTCGTGCGTGAAGGCGAAGCGCACACCCTCGCTCTTGCCGATCCAGTTCTCCTGCATCAGCCGCACCTTGTCGGGCCAGCCGGTGAGCGTGGCCTTGTCGTTGCCCACCTGCACGTGGTCGAGCAACTCCTGCGCGTAGTCGGTGATCTTGAGGTAGTAGCCCGGGATCTCGCGCTTCTCGACCAGCGCGCCGGTGCGCCAGCCGCGGCCGTCGATCACCTGCTCGTTGGCCAGCACGGTCTGGTCCACCGGGTCCCAGTTCACCACCTGGGTCTTGCGGTAGGCGATGCCCTTTTCGAGCATCTTGAGGAACAGCCACTGGTTCCAGCGGTAGTAATCAGGGTCGCAGGTGGCGACCTCGCGCGACCAGTCGATGGCCAGCCCCATCGCCTGCATCTGCTTCTTCATGTAGGCGATGTTGTCGTAGGTCCACTGCGCGGGCGGCACGCCGTTCTTGAGCGCCGCGTTCTCGGCCGGCAAGCCGAAGGCGTCCCAGCCCATGGGCATCAGCACGTTGTGGCCGTTCATGCGCAGGTAGCGCGTGAGCATGTCGTTGATCGTGTAGTTGCGCACGTGGCCCATGTGCAGCTTGCCGCTGGGGTACGGCAGCATCGAGCAGGCATAGAACTTCTTCTTGCCCGCGTCTTCGGTCACGCGGTAGGCATCGCGGGCGATCCAGTGGCTGTGCGCGGCGCGCTCGACCTCGGCAGGGGTGTATTTGTCTTGCATGGGAAAAATGGGACCGGGCCGCGCGCGCGGCCGACGACATTCCGGGGGAGGGAGGGTTCGGCGGGGATTTTAGGCGCGATGCGCGCAGCCCCTGGCGCCAAGTAGTTGCCGGCGCCGCGCGCCACGCTCAGATCGATTCGCTCTGCTTGAACACCAGCCGGCCGATGGAGATGCAGTCCGGCTCGGCCCAGGCCTTGCGCGGATAGCGGGCCTGGTCGGGGTTGTCGCACGACAGCCACCAGCGCCCGTCATCCCGGTGCACGCGCCGCAGCAGCATCTCGCCGAAGCCGTTGATCGCGAACACGTGGCCGTCGCGCAGCGTGGTGTCGGACGTGTCCACCACCACCACGTCGCCGGGGTGGATCGCGGGCTCCATGCCGGAGCCGCGCGCGCGTAGCGCCAGCAGCCGCTTGGGCACATAGCCGCGGCGCTCCAGCCAGTGGCGGTGGAAACTGATGGGGGCATCCTCGTCGGTCTCATCGGACCAGATCGCGTAATCCGCGACGCCTGGGCGCAAGTGGAGGGAGACCGGGAAGAGCTCGTACACGTCAGGCCCTGCGTCGAAGTCGTGGGCCGCGGTGGCGCTCCGGCCCCCCTGGCGAGCGGGCGGCTGGGAAAACCAGGCATGCATGCCGCGCAGGGATTCGATGTGCCGCACCGTCTTGTCCGATACGGCGCGGTTGCCCCCGAGCATCTGCCGCACGAAGGCCCCGCCGCGATAACCCAGCAAACGCCCGAACGCGGTCACGTTGCCTTCGGACAGGCGGCATACCGCATCGGCCAGTCGTGCCCGCCGCTGCTCCTGAATCCGACGCTCGTCCATTAGCCCAAGTTAGCATGCTGGATGGAACCATTTGCTATGATGATTTCATACCAATTGCTGTCAATAGTAGCCGATCCGGACTCACGGCGGCACACAACTCGTGGGGAGGCGACCGCAGCATGGAAGAGGTCCCAGCAACGAATGCGGCGGTCCATGGCGTCATGGCACCAGCTCCGGGCGGAGCCATGCCGGCGCCGTGCATGCACCACCCCTCCGGCCTGGCGCAGGAAGACTGCGCGCCGCTGCGCCAGCTCCAGCGCGTGGTACGGGCGAGCGACAGCGCGATCTTCATGATCGATGCGGCGGGCCGCGTGTCCTACGCCAACGCGGGCACCGAACGGATGCTGGGTGCCCCCCCGGGCACCCTGCCGGGCCGGCGCCTCCTGGACCTGCTCGCCCAGCCGCCGAGCGACGAGCGCCTGCAGGAGCTGCTGCGCGGCGGGGGCCCGCCGCTGCAGGCCGGCTACCGGTGCGACACGCTGCTGCAGCCGCGCGGGCGCCAGCCGCTCTGGGCCTGCGCCGTGCTCAACTCCGCCACCGACGCCACGCTCGCGGCGCCTTCGCCGCCGCCCGGGCACCTCATCGGCGTGCTGACCGACATCACCGCCACCAAGGTCCAGGAAGTGCTGCAGCGCAAGGTGCTCGACGCCATGGTGCATGACGTGCCCTTGCCGGGCGTGGCGGCGCTGCTGTGCCGCGAGATCGAGCGGATCGCGCCGGACGCCACCGCCGTCGTGCTCGAAGTGGACGACCGGCAGCGCCTGAGCTGCCTGGCCGCGCCCGGCCTGGACGAGATCACCACGCGCCCCGACGGCCAGCCGGCCGGCCCGCACGCCGCCGGCTGCGGCCCGGCGGCCTGGTTCTCGGAGGCCGTGGCCTGCTCCGACATCGCCACCGACCCGCGCTGGGACGGCTGGCGGGAGCCCTTGCTGGCCCGGGGGCTCGTGGCCTGCTGGTCCTACCCCATCCGGGGCCGCGACGGCTGCGTTCTCGGCGCCTTCGCGCTCTACTTCCGCGAACACCGCACGCCCGACGATCTTCACCGCCACCTCGTGGACGTGAGCCTGCACCTGTGCAGCCTGCTGCTGGAGCGCGAGCGCGCGCAGCGGCGCATCCACCAGCTCGCCTACCACGACGCCGTCACCGGCCTGCCCAACCGCGCCTGCCTCCTGGAACACACGGAGCGCATGATCCAGGAAGCGGACCGCGACGGCACACCGCTTGCCGTCGCCTTCATCGACCTGGACCGCTTCAAACAGGTCAACGACAGCCTGGGCCACCGCGCGGGCGACGCACTGCTGCGCGAGCTGGCCAACCGCTTCCGGGCGGCATCGCGCACGACCGACCTCGTCGCGCGCATCGGCGGCGACGAGTTCGCCGCCGTGCTGCCCCGCAGCGGCCACCACGAGGCCACCGCGACCGCCCGGCGGCTGCTGGCCGCGGCCGAGCGCCCCATGCGCCTGCAGGGCGCTCGGTGGCGGACGGGCGCCAGCATCGGAATCGCGCTCTACCCGCGGGACGGCCGTACGGCCGCCGCCCTGCTGCACCACGCGGACCTCGCCATGTATGCCGCCAAGCAGGCGGGCGGACAGCGCCTCAGCGTCTTCCACCCCAGCCCCGGGCTGCCGCGCGACCCCCCCGGCGCAGCCCCGGACGTGACCGAGCCGCGCGCACGCTGAGGCCAGCCGGCCATCCTGCGCCCCCTGCACCGGCAAACGCTATCGCCGCTGCAGGTCGGCATCCCGCGGCGCGGCCGCGCCGGGCTCGGCCACGAAGCCGATGCGGTGCAGGCCGGCGGCATGCGCCGCGCCCATGACCTCCACCACGCGGCCGTAAGGCACCGCCGTGTCGGCGCGCAGCTGCACTTCGGTATCGGGCCGCTCGGAGGCCACGCGGCGCAGGCGCCCGGCCAGCGTGCCGCCGTCCACGGGCTGATCGGCCAGGAACACCTGCCCCGAGGCATCGATCACCACGGTGATCGCCTCGCCGGACGAGCCCTGCGAGGTGCCCTCGGCGCGCGGCAGATCCAGCCGGATGGCGCTCGCGAGCAGCGGCGCGGTCAGGATGAAGATCACCACCAGCACCAGCATCACGTCCACCAGCGGCGTCATGTTGATGTCGCTCATCGGCTTGGGAGCGTTGGTGCGTTCGAGACGGCCGAAAGCCATGGAAGAAAGAGAAAAGAAACGGTGTGTACGGAAAGGACGGGCAGTCCCCGGCTCATTCGCCGGAGGGCGCGTCCAGCATGAGTTCGCGCAGGTCGCGTGCGAAGCCTTCGAGATCGGCCTCGATGCGCCCGATCCAGCGCCCGAACAGGTTGTAGGCCAGCACGGCGGGAATCGCCACCGCCAGCCCCGCGGCGGTCATCACCAGCGCCTCGCCCACCGGGCCGGCCACCCGGTCGATCGTGATCTGCCCGCCCCCGGCCATGGCCGTGAGCGCGTGGTAGATGCCCCAGACCGTGCCGAGCAGCCCCACGAACGGCGCCGTGGAGCCCACCGTGGCCAGCAGCACCTGACCGAACTGAAGCCGGCCCAGCACGCGATGCAGGGCATCCCGCAGCACCCGCGTGAGCTGCTGGGCACGATGGCCGCTGGCGGCCAGCGTGCCCGCCTGCGCGCCCTGCGCGACCGCATGCACGGCATCGACCAGGGGAAGCACCAGGACATCCCGGTCGAACGATGCCAGACGCTGCGCCGCCACCGCCACCGATGGCGCCAGCCAGAAAGCCGCTGTGCTGCGGCCCACATCCCCCACGGCGCGGCGCAGCAGGCGCGCCTTCCAGAGGATGACCACCCAGCTCGCCACGGACATGGCGAGCAGCAGCACCGCCGAGACGCGGGTGACCATGTCCCCCTGGTGCCACCAGTGCCAAGCGTTCATGGATGCGCCGTTATAGAAACAGGATGAAGCAAAAAGCCTGCGGAAACAGCCAGCCGTGGCGGCGGATCAGCCCTGCAGGCCGAGCACGTCGAACATGTCGAACAGCCCGGTGCGGTGCGCCGCCAGGAACCGCACGGCGCGCAGACTGCCCTGCGCATAGGTGGCCCGGCTCGACGACTTGTGCGCGATCTCGATGCGCTCGCCCGTGCCGGCGAACAGCACCGTGTGGTCGCCCACGATGTCGCCACCGCGCACCGTGGCGAAACCGATGGTGGACGGATCGCGCTCGCCCGTCACGCCCTCGCGGCCATAGACGGCGCATTCCTTCAGGTCGCGGCCCAGCGCCTGGGCGATCACCTCGCCCATCTTGAGGGCCGTGCCCGAGGGGGCATCCACCTTGTGGCGATGGTGCGCCTCGACGATCTCGATGTCGTAGCCGGTGGCGAGCGCCTTGGCGGCCATCTCCAGCAGCTTGAGCGTGACGTTCACGCCCACACTCATGTTGGGCGCCATGACGACCGCCGTGCGCTGCGCGAACGCGGCGATCTCGGCCTTCTGCGCATCGGTGAAGCCCGTGGTGCCGACGACGGCCTTCACCCCCAGCTCCGCGCACACGGCCAGATGGGCCAGCGTGCCCTCGGGGCGGGTGAAATCGATCAGCACATCGGCCCGTGCCAGCGCCTCGCGCAGGTCGGCAGTGATCGCGACGCCGCTGGCATGGCCCAGGAACGCGGTCGCGTCCGAGCCGATGGCCGGGCTCGCCGCCACGTCCAGCGCCCCCGCGAGCACCACGTCGCCGTCGCTGGCGCGGATGGCTTCGATGAGCATGCGCCCCATCCGGCCCGAAGCGCCGGCCACGGCCACACGGCAGGGCGCAGCGGCCCCGGAGGAGGAGGAAGGCTGGGGCAACGGGGCGGCGGACACGGTCATGGCGGTTATTGCAAGAAATCAGGAGAAGACGGCGGAATCCAGGGCATCGGAATCCCTCGGGCCCGGCATCCCGGGCCCGCCCCGGCGATCAGCGGGAGGAGGATTCCAGCGGCGGGTAGCTGGAGGGCACCGCAGGCACGGCCGCATCGGTCGGCTCGGGCTGGGACACGCTGGCAGCCTTGGGGTATTTCGCGAGCTGCTCGGGCGTGGCTTCCAGCGCGGGCACCTTGGGCGGCGACTTGCGCGACGTGCCGAGCGTGGCGACGAACTCGGCCTCGGAGGGCATCTCGTCGCCCACGGCGCGCTCGAAGGCATCGCCCTTGAAGAACACGGTGAGCTTGCGCGACTGCGCCTCGACGCCGGGCCGCTTCAGCGTGAAGACGTACTCCCAGCGGTCGGCATGGAAGAGGCTGGTCATGAGCGGCGTGCCCAGAAGCTCCTTGACCTGCTGGCGCGACATGCCCGGCTGCAGGGCCTCGACCTGTTCGCGCGAGACGAAGTTGCCCTGAACCACCTCGACCTTGTACGGTGTGACCATGCTCGCAACGCGGTTGCTGGCGCTGTTGAAACTGCCGCAGGCCGAGAGGCCCGCGCCGAGCAACAGGATCAGGCCCATGCGGGCGCTGCGACGGGCGTGGACGGACATGGAAATAGGCATAGACGATATGATCGAACCATTGTAGCGGCTGGTCTCCCAGGCCTTGGCGCGCGCCCCTGGCACACGAAAGACCCTGTCATGACGAACATCGACGAACTCAAGAGCACCGGGCTCAAGGCCACCCTCCCCCGCCTGAAGATCCTGGAAATCTTCCAGAAAGGCGCGCAGCGCCACATGACGGCCGAAGACGTGTTCCGCGTGCTGCTCGAAGAACGCTCGGACATCGGCCTGGCCACCGTCTACCGCGTGCTCACCCAGTTCGAACAGGCCGGCATCCTGATCCGCAGCAATTTCGAGAGCGGCAAGGCGGTGTACGAGCTGAACGAAGGCCAGCACCACGACCACTTCATCTGCATGGTCTGCGGCAAGGTCGAGGAATTCTTCGACCCCGAGATCGAGAAGCGCCAACAACTCGTGGCCAAGGCCAAGGGCTGGGTGGTGCAGGACCACTCCATGGCCCTGTACGGCCAGTGCGCCGCCTGCGCGAAGGCGGCTGCGGCGCGCTGACGCCAGCGCGCGCGGACAGCGCTCAGGAGCCGTCGCGCTGCTCCATCGCCCGGCGGTGGCGCTCGACGAACTCCTGGTAGGTGTCGATGCCGCGCAGGTTGAGGATGGTGTTGCGCACCGCCGCCTCCACCAGCACGGCGATGTTGCGCCCCGCCACCACCTGGATCACCACCTTGAGCACGGGCACGCCCAGCACATCCTGCGTCAGGGGTTCGTAGGGCAGGCGCTCGTAGTCGCGCTCCAGGGTTTCCTTGCGCACCAGGTGCACGATGAGGCGCAGCCGCATCCTGCGCCGCACGGCCGTCTCGCCGAAGATGGCGCGGATATCGAGCAGGCCGATGCCGCGCACCTCCAGCAGGTTCTGCAGCAGGTCAGGGCACTTGCCCTCGATGGTGGTCTGGTTGATGCGGAAGAAGTCCACCGCATCGTCGGCCACGAGGCCGTTGCCGCGCGAGATAAGCTCCAGCCCCAGCTCGCTCTTGCCCAGTCCCGACTCGCCGGTGATCAGCACGCCCAGCCCCAGGATGTCCATGAAGACGCCGTGCATGGTGGTGCGGTCAGCGAAATGCTTGGACAGGTAGGCGCGCAGCACGTCGATCACGAAGGCCGACGACTCGTGCGTGGAGAACATCGGGATCTGCGCGCGCTCGCACATCGACAGCAACGCGTCCGGCGCCATCTGGCTGTCGGCCAGCACGAGCACCGGGGGCTCCAGGGTCACGATGCGCGCGATGCGGCGCTTGCAGTCCTCGGGCGTGGCGTTGGTGAGATAGGCGATCTCCCGCTCGCCGAGGATCTGCACCCGGTAGGGGTGGATGTAATTCAGGTAGCCGACGAGGTCGGCGCCGGAACGCGCCGAGCGCACCGCCACCTCGTCGAAGCGGCGCTCGGAGGCACCGAGCCCGGCCACCCATTCCCACTTGAGGGCGGATCGGAATTCCTCGAAGAGGACATCGGCGCTGACGACGTTGGGTTTCACGCGGTAAGGGTCGTTGCGCACGGGAGCCGGGGAGTCAGGCGGCGGCCTGGGCCGATTGCCAGCCCGCGATGAGGCCGTGGAGTTCGGCGGCATCGGTGGAGCCCTTGATGCGCTCGCGCAGCGGGCCATCACTGAGCAGCTCGGCGATCTCGGAGAGGATCTCCAGGTGCTTCTGCGTGGCGGCCTCGGGCACGAGCAGAAAGATGAGCAGGCCCACGGGCTGCTCGTCCGGCGCGTCGAAGCCGATGGGGTGCGCCAGCTGGAAGACGGCCGCCATGGGCGCCTTCAGGCCCTTGATGCGTCCGTGGGGAATCGCAACGCCATGGCCCAGGCCCGTGGAACCCAGGCGCTCCCGGGCGAACAGGCTGTCGGTGATGAGCGCGCGAGAGAGGCCATGCTGGCTCTCGAACAACAGCCCTGCCTCCTCGAAAGCACGCTTTTTGCTAGTGGCATCGACGCTCACGAGCACTTGAGCGGCCGGCAATATGGAAGCTAGACGGTTCATGGTGAAGGGTTGCGATTATGCATCCCCTAGCATAAACCCTGAGCCCCTGAACAAGGGCACGAAAAAGCCGCCTTTCGAGGCGGCTTTGCGGGCAATGCCAGCAGGAAGACCCTGGAAATGCCCGGTCATGCAGAAAAAGACGACCTCATGCGGGGAGGGCGGCGCGCTTGAGGGCGCAGTGGTGGTCCTGCAGGCGATCCTTGTGGCGCACGACCTGCCGGTCGAGCTTGTCCACCAGATCGTCCACGGCCGCGTAGAGGTCGGAGTGCGAACTCTCGGCGAACAGGTCGCTGCCCTTGACATGCACATTGCATTCAGCGCGCTGGCGCTTCTCCTTCTCCTTCTGCTTTTCGACGGTGAGAAGCACCTTCACGTCAACCACCTGGTCGAAATGCCGGTTGATCCGGCCCAGCTTGCCCGTCACATAGTCGCGCAGCGCAGGGGTCACTTCGAGGTGGTGGCCGCTGATCGTCAGGTTCATAAACAAGTCTCCTTGGCACGTTGAAGTAAGTGCCGCCCGTCTGGGGAAATCGACGGCCGGCCCGGCGGATGGGGAGCGCATGCATGTGCTGTCGAATCCACTATGCGCCCCGCCGCGGGGAAATGCAATCCCGACCGCGGACGGTCCGGGGGTACTGCCGTTACAGGTGACCACGGCCCCGGATGGACGCAAAATGGGCGGGCTGTGCTGCCAGGGGCCGCGCCGGATGCGCGCCCTAGAATCCGGCAGTCGCCCGCCGAGCGCGGGCGCCGGATGATCCCCCGTTTGCAATCCTTCACACCATGACCCAGCCCAGCTCCCCCGCCGCCCTGCACACCTCGTCCCTGGCCTCGCTGCCGCTGCTCGCGCGGGGCAAGGTCCGCGACAACTACGCCGTGGGCGACGACCGCATCCTCATGGTGGCCAGCGACCGGATCTCGGCGTTCGACGTCATCATGGGCGAGCCCATTCCCGGCAAGGGCGAGTTGCTCACGCAGATGGCGCTGTTCTGGTTCGACAAGCTCGGCCACCTGTGCCCCAACCACCTGACGGGCGACGCCCCGGAGAGCGCGGTGGCCCCGGAGGAAATCCCCCAGGTGCGCGGCCGCTCCATGCTCGTGCAGCGCCTGCGCCCCATTCCCGTGGAGGCCGTGGTGCGCGGCTATCTGGCGGGCAGCGGCTGGAAGGAATACCAGGCCTCGCGCTCGGTCTGCGGCGTGCCGCTGCCCGAGGGCCTCACGAACGCGGCGCGCCTGCCCCGCCCCATCTACACCCCGGCCGCCAAGGCCGCCGTGGGCGAGCACGACGAGAACATCACCTTCGAGCGCACGGTGGAGATGGTCGGCATCGACATTGCCACCCGGATCCGCGACACCAGCATCGCGCTCTACGAAGCCGCCGCGGCCATCGCGCTGGAGAAGGGCATGATCATCGCCGACACCAAGTTCGAGTTCGGCCTCGCGCCCGACGGCACGCTGGTGCTCATGGACGAGGTGCTCACGCCCGACAGCTCGCGCTATTGGCCCGTGGAAGGCTACGAGGCCGCGCTGGCGGCGGGCGAGAACCCGCCCAGCTACGACAAGCAGTTCGTGCGCGACTGGCTGGAGCAGGTGCAGGTGAACGGCGCCCCCTGGAACAAGACCGCGCCGGCCCCGCGCCTGCCGCGCGACGTCGTCGAGAAGACCGCCGCCAAGTACCGCGAGGCGCTGGAGCGGCTGACCTCGGCCTGAGCGCGAACACGCGCCAAGGGCCCGGCCCGCCAGGGCGCGTTCACGTTCTCAGCGGCCGGAGGTGGTCAGCTCGGGCGCCTCGAAGCGCAGCGTGGTGCGCTCATCCTCCCCGGCCCCCGCCAAGAGGATGAGCTGGCGCCCTTCGATGCGAAAGCGCTGCGTGGCGCGCAGCGCCTCCAGATAGAGCCCCTCGGCCAGCCCCGTGTCGAGGCATAGCTGCAGGCCGGATTCGATGGCGCCGAACTGCAGCCGCACGCCGTCCACCCGATAGTCGCCCACGAAGCGGTTGCAGCCGCCGGAGCCCGCGGCGCGGCCCTCCTCGGGCTGCAGGACGAGGTGCGCATCCGGCCGGCCGGCGGGCGCGGGCGGCAGGGCGAGGCCGTCCACCTCGACGAGCTTCCAGTAGGTCTGCGCGAGCGGCACCATGCCCCGGGCGGTGGCGGCGTTGCGCGGCACGGGCTGCAGCAGCACATCGACATGGCGGAAGGCGGGATCGCGCTGCAGCGGATGCACGCCCTCGCTGGACAGCCAGGCGATGCCATTCACCGAGACGGTGGCGCGCACCACATACCGCCCGCCGGCGACCACCCGGGACGCCCGATAGGGAATGCGCAGCTCCACGGGCAGGCGCTCGAAGCCGTCGATGGCCTGCCGCCCGACCACGGTGGGCGGCGCATCGGCGTCGGACACGTCGAGCAGCACCGCCTCGAACGCGCCGCCCGACGGCAGGTAGAAGCGCTGCCGCGAGAAGGCCGTGCCGGTGACCACCGCGTCCAGCGGGGGAGGCAGCACCGAGCACCCCGCGGCGAGGAGCGCCGCCGCCAGCAGCAGCGCGCCCCCGGCCCGGCGCCGCGCCCACCCCGTGCCCGCGGCGGGCGCGCAGCGCATTGCCCGGGTCACATCAGCTCAGCACCACGCTGGAGAGGCGCCGCCGGTAGGTGGCCACCACCGGGTCCTCGGGCGGGATCTGGCCCTCGGCCACCTTGATCCTGGGCGGCTCGATGATTTCGAGCACGGCCACGAAGGTCTTGCGCGCGGCCTCGTCGTTCCAGGCCTTGTCGCGCATGAGGATTTCGAGCAGCTCGTCCATGGCGTCGGTCCAGCGCTGCTCGGCGATGAGCCGGCGGGCGCGGCCGAAGCGGGCATCGAAATCGCGCTTGTTGGCGGCGATGCGGGCATCGAAGCCGGTCGATGTCGCCGTATCTGCTACGCCGTTAGCTACGAAATCAATAGCATCCATCCAGACCTTGAGCGCGCCCAGCTTGCGCGAGGTGGCGGCCTTGGCGATGACCGGAGCGAAAGCCACCTTGGCGTCGTCCACGCGGCCGAGCTGCAGCAGGAGCTTCACGTAGTCGAAGCGGGCATCGTCGTTGGACGGGTCGGTGGCGACCGCATGCTGGAGCTTTTCGAGGGCCGTCTCGGTGTCGCCGTCCTCCAGCGCTTCCTGGGCCGCTTCTTCCTCGGCCTCGGCGAGCATCTCCTCGGCGCTGGGCACGTGCTTGTCGAGGAAGGCGCGGACCTGGCCCTCGGGCAGCGCGCCCATGAAGCCATCGACGGGCTGGCCGTTCATCAGCAGCACGCAGGTGGGAATGCTGCGGATGCCGAACATCGCGGCGATCTGCTGCTCCTGGTCGGAGTCGATCTTCACCAGCTTGAAGCGGCCCGCGTACTCGGTTTCCAGCTTTTCCAGGATGGGCCCGAGCGACTTGCACGGGCCGCACCAGGGCGCCCAGAAATCCACCAGCACGGGCACTTCCATGGAGGCGGCGATGACCTCGGCTTCAAAATTCTCTACGGTGACGTCGATCATTGGTTTCCAGGGGACGGGCGGCGCGCCCCGCGGTGCACGGCACGCCAAAAGTAAAATCGCGGGTTCCACTTCGGCGGGCGTGCACGGCGCGCGCGCCCCACTCCACATGAAACCCATCCAGATCGGCGTGGTCATGGGCTCCAGCAGCGACTGGGAGACCATGCAGCACGCAGTGCAGATTCTCCAGCAATTCGGTGTCACCCACGAAGCACGCGTGGTCTCGGCCCACCGGATGCCCGACGACATGTTCGCCTACGCCGAGGCCGCCGCCGGCCGTGGCCTGAAGGCGATCATCGCGGGCGCCGGGGGCGCGGCCCACCTGCCCGGCATGCTGGCCGCCAAGACCCCCGTGCCCGTGCTCGGCGTGCCCGTGGCCAGCCGGCACCTGCAGGGGGTCGATTCGCTGCACAGCATCGTGCAGATGCCCAAGGGCATCCCCGTGGCCACCTTCGCGATCGGCACGGCCGGCGCGGCCAATGCGGCGCTCTTCGCCGTGGCCCTGCTGGCCAACGAGGACCCCGCCCTGCGCGCGCGGCTGGAAGCCTTCCGCGCCGAGCAGACCGAGGCGGCCCGCGCGATGGCGCTCCCTCCGGCGGCCCCATGAGCGCGGCCGATCCCTCGCAGCGCCCGCTGATGCCGGGCGCCACCCTGGGCGTTCTCGGCGGCGGCCAGCTCGGCCGCATGTTCGCGCATGCCGCGCAGGCCATGGGCTATTTCACGGCCGTGCTCGACCCGGATGCCGACAGCCCCGCCGGCCGCATCAGCCACCACCACGTGCAGACGGCCTACGAGGACCCGGACGGCCTGGCCCGGCTGGCCGCGCTGTCGGACGCCGTCACCACCGAATTCGAGAACGTGCCCGCGCAGTCGCTGCGCATGCTGGGGGCCGAGCGCCCCGTGGCGCCGGCCGCCGATGCGGTGGCCATCGCCCAGGACCGCGCCCAGGAAAAGGCCCACTTCGTGCGCTGCGGCGTGCCCTGCGCACCCTATGCCGTGATCGAGACGGCGGGGCAGCTCGAAGCCGTCCCCGCCAGCCTGCTGCCGGGCATCCTCAAGACCGCGCGGCTCGGCTACGACGGCAAGGGCCAGGCCCGCGTGTCCACGGCGGCCGAACTCGCCGCCGCCTGGAGCGGCATGGGCGGCGTGGCCTGCGTGCTCGAAAAGCGCCTTCCCCTGGCCTTCGAATGCTCGGTGATCGTGGCGCGCGGCCGCGACGGCGCCTGCGTGCACCTGCCGCTGCAGCGCAACCTGCACCGCGACGGCATCCTCGCCGTGACCGAGGTGCATGAAGGAAATGTGCCCGATGTCGTTGTAAAACAAGCGATTTCTGCTGCGAAATCCATAGCAGAAGGGCTGGCCTACGTCGGCGTGCTGTGCGTGGAGTTCTTCGTGCTGGAGGACGGCTCGCTGGTGGTCAACGAGATCGCGCCGCGCCCCCACAACAGCGGCCACTACAGCCAGGACGCCTGCGACGTGTCGCAGTTCGAGCTGCAGGTGCGCGCCATGGCGGGCCTGCCGCTCGCGCAGCCCCGCCAGCACAGCGCCGCCGTGATGCTGAACCTGCTGGGCGACCTCTGGTTCGTCCAGGGTAGCGCGGCCCGCACGCCCGACTGGAATGCGGTGCTGGCCCTGCCCGGAGCCCATCTGCACCTCTACGGCAAGGCCGACGCCAAGCCCGGCCGCAAGATGGGGCACCTGAACATCACCGCGCCCACCCCCGCGCAGGCACGTTCCACGGCGCTGCAGGCCGCGGCGCTGCTGGGCATCGCGCCGTTCTGAGCATCGCCGCCATGATCCTCGACGGCCAGTCCCCCTCCTCCATCGCCGCGGCGGCCCGTGCGCTGCGCGCGGGCCAGTTGCTGGGCCTGCCCACCGAGACGGTCTACGGCCTCGCGGCGGACGCCGCCAGCGACGGCGCCGTGGCGCGGATCTTCGAGGCCAAGGGCCGGCCGAGCGACCACCCGCTGATCGTGCACGTGGCCGGGCCCGAGGGCATCGCGCATTTCGCGCAGTCCGTGCCCCCCTTCGCCGAGGCGCTGGTGCGCGCGTTCTGGCCCGGCCCGCTCACCCTGATCCTGCCGCGCCGCCCAGGCATCGCCACGGCGGCGGCGGGCGGTCAGGACAGCGTGGGCCTGCGCTGCCCGGCCCACCCCGTGGCCCAGGCCGTGCTGCGCGCCTGCGCGGCGGACGACCCGGCCCTGGGCGGCGCACCGGTGCATGGCGTGGCCGCGCCCAGCGCCAACCGCTTCGGCCGCGTGAGCCCCACCACCGCGCAGCACGTGCACGGCGAATTCGGCGACGACCTGCTGGTGCTGGACGGCGGCGCGTGCGACGTGGGCATCGAATCGACCATCATCGACTGCACGCGCGGCGTGCCCGTGCTGCTGCGCCCCGGCGCCATCACGCGCGCCCAGGTCGAGGCCGCCTGCGGCCTCGCGCCGCTCTCGAAGGAAGACCTCCCCTCGCACACCCCCCGGGCCTCGGGCACGCTGGAGGCGCACTACGCCCCCAGCGCCAAGGTGCGGCTGATGGATGCCAAGGCCCTGCAGACCGGCTTGGAACTGCTCGGCGCCGGCGCGGCGCACCTGGCCGTCTATTCCCGCGCCGCGCTGCGCACCCCCTCCTCCCGGGTCGTCCTGCGCCGCATGCCCCAGGACGCCGCCGCCGCCGCGCACGAACTCTTCGCCGCCCTGCGGGATTTCGATGACAGGGGTGTGAAGCTCATCTGGATAGAAACACCGCCCGGCACCCCCGACTGGGAGGGCGTGCGCGACCGTCTGCAGCGCGCCGCCGCCGCGTAGCCCGGGGCCGGCGCCAGCGCCTGACACGTCCGGTTGCAAAGGCTTTCAGCGCCACTCGTTACACTCTTGCTCAATTTTTCTGGAGAAACAGTACATGGCAGCAAATTGGATGCGCCGCACGTTCCTGGTCGCCGCCTGTGCATCGGCCGCCTTCGTGGCGGCCTGCGGTTCCAGCACGACGGAGTCGGCCCTGACGCCGGACCGCATCGTCACCTTCGGCGATGCCTTCACCGATGTCGGGCAGAACGGCGCACGCTACACGGTCAACGACGGCTCGATCAACAACTGGACCCTGCAGATCGCCAACAACTACGGCCGCACGCTCACGCCCTCGTCGGCGGGCGGCACGGCCTACGCCCAGGGCAATGCGCGCGTGACGTCCACCACGGACGCGGCCGGCGGCTCGGCGCCCTCCACCACGCAGCAGATCACCAGCTTCCTGGCCTCCAACACGCTGGGCGACAACAACCTGATCCTCATGAACGGCGGCATCAGCGACATCATCGCCGGCATGGCGGCAGTGAACGCCGGCACGATGACCACCGACCAGTTCCTCACGGCCTCGGCCACCGCCGGGCGCGAGCTCGCGGCCCAGGTGCGCCGCCTGTCCGACGCGGGCGCCAAGCACGTGGTGGTGATCGGCACCTACGACCTCGGCAAGAGCCCCTGGGCCGTGTCGATCAGCCAGCAGAGCCTGCTGAGCACCGCCAGCACGCGCTTCAACCAGGCGCTGCTCGTGAGCATCGAGGACCTGGGCAAGACCGTGCTCTACGTCGATCTGGAATACTACGGCAATCTGTTCATCAACTCGCCCGGCGGCTACGGCTTCAACGACAAGGACAACCCCGTCTGCACCTCGGTCGCCTCCGGCAACGCCATCGGCATCGGCACCGGCCAGATCAGCTCGCTGCAGTGCAACACCTCCACGCTGCTGAGCGGCGCATCGCAGGACCGCTACGTGTTCGCCGACCGCGTGTACATCACGCCCTCGGCCCACCGCCAGTTCGGCACCTACGCCTACGACCGGCTGCGCGCACGCTGGTGATGCCCTCCCGCCGGCCCGCGCCGGCGGCCCCCGGGGGAAAAAAGAAGCCGACCCGAGGGTCGGCTTTTTCATTGCCGGGGCGCCGGGCTCAGAACCGGTAGCCGATGCCCACCGCGAACACGTTGGGGTTCAGGCGGATGGCGATGTTCTGGCCGCTGGAGAGGTGCGTCGTCGTCTTCAGGAAGCTCTTGTAGTAGGCCGCATCGACGAACCAGCGCTCGTTGAAATTCCACACGAAGCCGACCTGGGGCGTCAGGCCCCATTTGTTGTCGATGGTCGCCGTGGTGGGGTTGGCGGGCGTGCCGCCCGTCAGCCCGTTCAGCGTGGCCGTGGTGCGCTCCTTGAAGAACTTGGCATAGGTCACGCCCAGGCCCACGTAGGGGCGGAAGGCCGCGTTCGCCTCGCCGAAGCGGTACTGCGCGAACACCGTGGCCGGCAGCACCTTGGTCTCGCCGACCTTGCCCGTGCCCCCGATGGCGCCCGCGCCGTAGAACGTGTGCTTGAACGGCAGGCCGACGGGCACGTCGATGGCCCAGTTGTCGGTGACCATGTAGTTGATGCCGCCCGTGAGCGCCGTGTCCGAGCCCACGTCCACCTTCGTGCCGGGGAAGCTGGGAGCCGAGAGGTTGCCGCTCTTGACCTGCGGGGAGATGTGGGTGGCGCCGGCGCGGAAGCTCCAGGTGCCGGCCACCTGGGCGGATGCGGCGCCGCATGCGATCAGCGCCAGGGCGCCGGCGGCGAGGGAAAGGGATTTAGCCATGGGGATCTCTCCAGTCCGCAATCAGAGCCAGCCCGCCGTTGCGAGCGAACGCGCCACCAGCTGGGCCATCAGTTGATGGGCGTAGGGCGTGGGATGGAAGCTGTCGGAGAACCCGTAGCTCCTCCACCAGTCGGCACCGCCCGTCGCGCCGGCGGGCGGCGTGGTGGCGGACAGGGCCGTCGCCGTGCAGGTGGGGAAGGTGTAGGTGGGCAGGCCATCGCTGCCGGTGCCCGTGGCGGGGCAGACCGGCGTGGTCGTGTTGGTGAGCTGGTACTGCGAGGGGTTCGTGGACTGGTCCTTGAACGAGGCGTAGAAATCCACCACCGTCAGCCGGCTGTCCGTGCCCAGGCTCGTGGCCAGCCGGGCGTTGAAGGCCTGCACCCAGCCGTCGAACACGGCTTCGGCCTGGGTGGCCGCCGCCGCGCCATTGGCGGCGGAGATGCGCGCGAGCACGGCGCGGAAGCGCGGCGTGAGCGTGATGCCAGGTGCATTGAGCACGGCCACGCGCTTGGCGCCCTTGCCCAGCACATTGGTGCGGATGGTGCCGGCGAACTGCGTGGCCAGCGCCTGCATGTAGAGCCCGCCCACCTGGGCCAGCCCCGTGGCGCCGCCGGCGAATGCATTGGTGACCGTGGCGGCGTCCAGCAGCGTGAGCAGCAGCGCGCGGTACGACGCGCCGCCGTCGGTGGAGACGCGCAGGTAGGCGCCGACGAGGTCGGCCGCGTCATTGCCGCCGCCATCGATCAGCACGAGGTCGCCGTCCGCGAACCCGGCCGCGCCGGCATCCTGGATCTGCTGGGTGATCGACGCGGGCGAGGTCGGCGCCGACGTGTTGTTGATGCGCCCGCCGCCCACCGCGTAATTGGTGCAGGTGGAACGCGTGGTGAAGGTGGTGCCGTTGGAGAGGTAGTGCGAGCACAGCGTCTGCCCGTAGTTCGTGGCCACGCGCTCGGGCCAGATGGGCGTGGAGCCGGTGCCGGTGGCCGCGCTGCCCTGCACGGTGAACTTGAAGCCGAAGGTGCCGCTGTCGGCCAGGCTGTCGCCCATGACCTTCACCGACGTCACCTGGGCGGCGGGGGTGGTGTCGGACCCGCCGCCACCGCAGGCCGCGAGCAGGCAAGCGGCGGCCAGCACGGACCAGGACGCTCTGTTATGGATGGTTTTAGAGATCACGTTTGCTCCGTCAGGTTAAAAAAGCACGACCGTGCGTTTTATAAAGAGCCATCGTAATCCCGGACCCGCTCCAGCCACGACAGGGGAATTACCGATACCCCTGCCGCGCCGGACGTGGCGGCCCCTGGCCGCGGCCAGGCTACCGCTGCGCCGCCACCCAGTCCACCAGCGCCTCCATCGCCGGGCGCGCCGCGGCCGCGTTCGGATGGTTGGCGATGGCCACCACCACGTAGCGGCGGCCGCCGGTCCCGTGCACGATGCCCGCGAGGGCCGAGGCATCGCGCAGCGTGCCGGTCTTGAGGTGCGCCGCGCGCGATGCCCGGCCGGCCTGGCTGCGCCGCAGCGTGCCATCGACGCCCGCGATGGGCAGCGACGAGAGCAGCTCCGGCATGACGGGCGAGGCCCACGCCACCTGCAGCATGCGCGCGAGCGACGCGGCGCTCACGCGGGCCTCGCGGCTCAGTCCCGCGCCGTTGTCCAGCACCGGCGGCTCCGCGCCCGGCACGCGCTGGCTCCACCATTGGGCCACGGCATTGCGCGCGCCGTCGAACGTGGCCGTGCCGTTCTTCTGCAGCGCGATCGTGAGGAAGAGCTGCTGCGTCATCACGTTGTTGCTGTACTTGTTGATGGCCCGTACCGTCTCGGCCAGCGGCGGGGACGCCACGCTGAAAGCCGGCGCGAGCCCCGGCGGCACGCGCCCCTCGCGCACGCTGCCCGTGAGCTTGCCGCCCAGCTCGCGCCACAGGCCCTCGATGGCGCGCGCGGCGAAGCCCTGCGGATCGGGCGGCGCCACGGACCAGACACGCTCGCCGCAGGCCGCCGGGAACACGCCCTGGAACGCCACGCGTGCGGGATCGGCCCAATCGGCCTTGAGCGCTGCGCGCCAGTCGCTGCATTCGGCGCCCGGCGCCGCCAGGGGCACGGTGGCCGGCCAGGGCACGCCCGCGAGCGGCGGCTCGGCCTGCACGCGCGCCACGCCCGCCGCCACGTCGGGCACGAAGGTGAGCGCGACCGACTTGAAGTTGACCAGCAGCGCGTCGGGCGCGGCGTTGTAGGGCCGCAGCGGCTCGCCGTCGAACAGCGCGGCATCGTGCGCGGGCAGGTCGAACGCGCTGCGGTCGAGCACGATGTCGCCCACGATCACCTGCACGCCCTGGGCCTGCAGGCGCCGCAGCAGCAGCCAGAGGCGCTCCACCACCAGTTGCGGATCGCCCACGCCGCGGATGTACACATTGCCGCGCAGGCTGCCGCCCTGCGGCCGCGCGTCGAAGTACACGGGCGTATCCCAGGTGAAGGCGGGCCCCAGCAGCTCCAGCGCCGCGTAGGTGGTGACGAGCTTCATCACCGAGGCCGGGTTCATCGGCTCCTGCGCGCGCCAGGCCAGGCGCGGCGGCTGGCGGCCCTCGGCATCGGCCACCACGAACGCGACGGCGTCGGTCGGCACCTTGGCGCGCTGCAGCGCGGCCTCCACCGGGGCGGGCAGCACCGCTGCCGCCCGCGGCGCGGCGGCGCCCTGCGCGAGCGCCGTGCCGCCCGCGAGCGACAGCGCCGCGCCGATCCAGGCCGCATGCCAGCGGGACGGGCGCGCGGCGGCGCGCAGGGAACGGGACAGGGAAAAGAGGAAAGGTCGCAGGAAGGGCATGGTCCGGGAGTCTAGGACGCGCACAGCAGCCCTGCGGGCCATCCCGGCCGGGGCGGTGGCCGATAATCGCCGTCTTGCCGCCCCATGCCTCCGGCGCGGCGCCCCTCCTCGCCATGCACCTGCTCGCCTTCGACACCAGCACCGACACCCTCTCCATCGCCGTCCAGCGGCAGGCGGAGGGCGAAGCCGCGCGGGTCTGGGAGCGCAGCGCGCCCGGCGGCGCGCAGGCCTCGGCCGGGCTGCTGCCGGCGATCCGGGGCCTGCTGGACGAGGCCGGGCTGTCGTTCGACACGCTGGACGCGATCGTCTTCGGGCGCGGCCCCGGCTCCTTCACGGGCCTGCGCACCGCCTGCTCGGTGGCCCAGGGGCTGGCCTTCGGCGCGCGCGGCGGCAAGGGCGTGCCCGTGCTGCCGGTGGACACGCTGCTGGCCCTGGCGGAAGAGGCCCGCGCCACGCACGGCTGCACGCGCGTGGTGGCGGTGCTCGACGCGCGCATGGACGAGGTGTACGCGGCCCGCTTCGACTGGCATCCGGGCCCTGGGTGGAGCAGTGCCGGCGATGGCGATTTCGGGCTCTGCGCGCCCGAGGCGGTTGCGGTGCCCGCCGGCTGGACGGTGGCCGGCAACGCCCGGGTCGCCTATGGCGAGCGGCTCGCGCCCGGCGCGCCCGCCTCCGCGCACGTGGCGGCCCTGCCCACGGCCGGCGCCCTGCTGCGCCTCGCGCCCGCGCTGCTCGCGGCGGGCGGCGCGGTGCCCGCCGCCGCCGCGCTCCCGCGCTACGTGCGCGACAAGGTGGCGCAGACCACGGCCGAGCGCATGGCCGCGCGCGAGGCCGTCGCCGCTGCGGCTTCCCCCGGCGGGCCGGCTTCCGTATCCTCCCGGGCATGAGCGCCGTTGCCCATTCCCCCGACACGGTCCGCTTCGAGCCGCTCACGCTCGCGCGGCTCGACCTGCTGCTGGACGTGGAGCGGCAGGCCTACGCGTACCCCTGGACGCGCGGCAACTTCACGGACGCGCTGGCCGCCGGCTACGAAACGCAGCTGCTGATCGCGGCCAACGACGATCTGATCGGCTATTTCGTGGCCATGCAGGGCGTGGACGAGGTGCACCTGCTCAACCTGACGGTGGCCCCGTCCCACCAGCGCCAGGGCTGGGCCCATCTGCTGCTCGACGCCCTGGCGCTCTGGGCACGCAGCCGGCAGGCCCAGTGGCTGTGGCTGGAAGTGCGCGTGAGCAACCAGCGGGCGCGGGACGTGTACCTGGCCCGGGGATTCCGCACCGTGGGCGAGCGCAAGCGCTACTACCCCGCGGCGAACGGCAGCCGCGAGGACGCCATCGTGATGAGCCTCGCCCTATGAGCCTCGACCTGGACGCCCGCCAGCGCGCCATGCTGGCCGAGATGGGCATCACCGTGTGGCAGCCCTCGGCCGCGCCGACCCCGGCGCCCACGGCGGCGCAGGCCGCGCCTGAGACGGCCGCCCCCCCGCAGCCGCCACGGCAGCCCCCCTCGGCCCCCCCCGCCCGGGCCCTGCCGGCCGATGCCACCGCCCCGCCCCCCGCCGCGCGGCGCGCGCCCGATGCCCCAGCCACGCCGCAGGCGGCACCCCGCGCCGTGGAGGCCTCCGGCCCGGCGCTGCGGCTGCACGCGCCGCTGCCGCTCTATCCGCAGGCCGATCCCGCCGCCACGCCCGCCACTCTGGGCTCGGGCTGGCTCGTGGTGGCCGAGAGCACGGCCCCGGACTCGCCCCTCGCGGGCGGCGATGCGGGCAAGCTGCTGGACAACATGCTGCGCGCCATGCAGCTGCACCGCCACCCCCGCGCCTTCTTCGCCGCCGTGGAGCGGGCCGCGCCGGGGAGCGCCGATGCCGACGTGGCCGCCGCCGTGCGGGACGCGATCGCCGCGCTGCGGCCCGCGCTGGTGCTGGTGCTGGGCCTCTCGGCCGCGCGCGCCGTGCTCGGCAGCCGCGACCCCCTGGGCCGGCTGCGCGCCACCACCCACGAGCTGCCGGATGGCACGCCGGCCGTCGTCACCTACGACCCGGCCTACCTGCTGCGCGCTCCCGAGGCCAAGGCCGCCGCCTGGGCCGATCTCTGCCGGGCGCTGGCCCGCGTGCGCGGCGCCACCGGCACGCCCCCTCCTGGCGAAGGCTGAGGCCGCGCGGCGCGCCGCCGCTCCGGCGAATCCACGCCGCCAACGCCCGCGGAACGCAGCCGGACTGACACACCACCGTCACGCGGCAACCGTGCCGCGATGCCATAATCCGAGGCTTGCTTTTTTGGAGAAAGCTCCGTGGAAACCTACCCCAGTCGGTAGCTTTCAACTCCCGGCGTGCCCAGGGCCTTGGGGGATTGAAAGCACCCCCAGCCCCCCCATCGCCAACGGCGGAACCCACCCCGCCAACCCCACCGGGAGTGAGCCCATGCTCAACATCTTCACGCTCGCCAACGGCCGGCTGGTCCAGGAAGAAATCGAATCCCTGGAAGACCTCGCCCGCTTCCAGCCCATCTGGGTGGACCTCGAATCGCCCACGCTGGAAGAAAAGCGCTGGATCAAGCAGCACTACGGACTGCAGATCCCGGCCGACGCGATGGACGAGGACATCGAGGAATCCGCCCGCTTCTACGAGGAAGACAACGGCGAGGTCCACATCCGCAGCGACTTCCTGATCGACGACGAGGACAACCCCCGCTCGGTGCGCGTGGCCTTCATCCTCAACCTCGTCAACGACACGCTCAAGAGCAAGGGCGTGCTGTTCTCGATCCACGACGAGGACCTGCCCGTCTTCCGCCTGCTGCGCATGCGCGCACGCCGCGCGCCCGGCCTCATCGAGGACGCCAAGGAAGTGCTGCTCAAGCTCTTCGACCTGGACGCGGAATACTCCGCCGACACGCTCGAAGGCATCTACGACGAACTCAAGGAAGTGAGCACCCAGGTGCTCGCCGGCGACGTGACCGACGCGCGCGCCGGCGAGGTGCTGGCGGCCATCGCGCGCCAGGAAGACCTGAACGGCCGCATCCGCCGCAACGTGATGGACACCCGCCGCGCCGTGAGCTTCATGATGCGCAGCAAGATGCTCAACGCCGAGCAGTTCGAGGACGCGCGGCAGATCCTGCGCGACATCGAATCGCTGGACAACCACACGGCGTTCCTCTTCGACAAGATCAACTTCCTGATGGACGCCACGGTCGGCTTCATCAACATCAACCAGAACAAGATCATCAAGATCTTCTCGGTGGCCAGCGTGGCGCTGCTGCCGCCCACGCTCATCGCGAGCGTCTACGGCATGAACTTCGAGTTCATGCCGGAGCTGAAGTGGACCTACGGCTACGCGTACGGCATCGTGCTGATGGTCGCGAGCGCGCTGGGCCCCATGTGGTACTTCCGCAAGCGCGGCTGGCTCAAGTAGGGGCCCGCAGGCCGCCCACGGGGCCCGGCATGGGCCTTTTCCCGCCCATGTCGCCGTGTAATCTGGCTTTCTTGCTATTTAAAATATAGCAAGCTCAAAGGGTCCGCAGCAGTTGCCCGATGATGCCGTCGGCGTAGCGGCTCGCCACCGTCTGCACGAAATGCGAGAAGTCGCGCGGCGCATCGTCGTCGGCGCGGTCGGAGATGGTGCGCACGGCAGCGAACGGCACGCCATGGTCCGCGCAGACCTGCGCCACTGCCGCGCATTCCATCTCCACGGCCAGCACGTCATGGCCCGCCGCGCGCAGCGACCGGGCCAGCGCGTCGGCCTCGGCCGCCCCCGACACGAAGCGGTCGCCGCTCGCGATGAGGCCGGCATGCACGGCCGCGGCGCCATGGGCGCCCGCGCCCTCCGCCAGGCAGGCCTGGGCGGCCTGCAGCAGCAGCCCCGTCAGCGCCGGATCGCAGGCCATGCGCACCCGCCCGTAGCCCGGCATCTCCCAGCGCGGGAAGAGCGGAGAGGCGTCCATGTCGTGCTGCAGCAGCTCCCGCGCGACGACCACGTCGCCGATCCGCACGCCCTCGCCCAGCCCGCCCGCCACGCCCGTGAAGACGATGCGCTGCGCGCCGAAGCGCTCGATGAGCGCGGCAGCCGTCGTGGCGGCCGCCACCTTGCCGATGCCCGAGAGGGCCAGCACCACGCCGTGTCCATGCAGCGTGCCCCGATGGAACGTGCGGCCCGCATGCGCGATGCGGTCCGCCTGCTGCAGGGCGGCGGAAAGCCCGGCCTGTTCATCGGGCAGGGCGCTGAGGATGGCGGTGGTCGGCATGGCGGCAATCACGGTCGGAAGGGTGGGACGAAAAAAAGCCGGCGGCGCAAGGCCACCGGCGCGGAGCAAGGAAAGGACGGAAGGTTGCCCGCGGTGGCGGCTCAGGCCTTCTTGTCGCGCAGTTCCCGGCGCAGGATCTTGCCCACGGGCGTCTTGGGCAGGGATTCGCGGAACTCGATCACGCGCGGCTGCTTGTAGCCCGTGAGGTTGGCGCGGCAGAACTCGCGCAGGTGCGACTCCGACAGCGCCGGGTCCTTGCGCACCACCACGAGCTTGACGGCCTCGCCGGTCTTCTCGTCGGGCACGCCCACCACCGCGCATTCGAGCACGCCGGGGCAGGCGGCCACGACCTCCTCGACCTCGTTCGGATAGACGTTGAAGCCGCTCACCAGCACCATGTCCTTCTTGCGGTCCACGATCTTGAAGAAGCCCCGCGCGTCCATCACGCCGATGTCGCCAGTCTTGAAGTAGCCGTCCTCGGTCATGACCTTGGCCGTCTCGTCGGGGCGCTGCCAGTAGCCGGCCATGACCTGCGGGCCGTGGATGGCGATCTCGCCGGCCCGGCCCAGCTCGGTCACCTCGCGGCCCTCGTCGTCGATGAGCTTCATGCGGGTGCTGGAGATGGGCACGCCGATGGTGCCGGTGAACTCCGTGTTGGTGACCGGGTTGCAGCTCACCGTGGGGCTGGTCTCCGAGAGGCCGTAGCCCTCGCAGATCGGGCAGCCGGTCTTCTGCAGCCACAGCTGCGCCACCGCGCTCTGCACCGCCATGCCCCCGCCCACCGACACCTTGAGGTTCTTCCAGTTCACGGTGTTGAAGTCGGGGTGGTTGGCCAGCCCGTTGAAGAGCGTGTTCACGGCCGGCAGGCTGTGGAAGGTGTGGCGCGACAGCTCCTTGAGCACGGCGGCGAGGTCGCGCGGGTTCGGGATGAGGATGGTCTTCGCGCCCGTGCGCATGGCCAGCATCATGTTCGCGGTAAACGCGAAGATGTGATAGAGCGGCAGCGCGCACACGCTCGCGGGCTGCTCGCCTTCCGGCACCTTGCGCATCGCGGGCGCGTTCCAGGCCTCGGCCTGCAGCACGTTGGCGATGAGGTTGCGGTGCAGCAGCACCGCGCCCTTGGAGATGCCGGTCGTGCCGCCGGTGTACTGCAGCAGGGCCACGTCGTCGGGCCGCAGCTCCGGCGTGACCAGCGTGGCGCGCGCGCCGCGCGCCAGCGCATCGTTGAAGCGCACGGCGCCGGGCAGCGAGAACGGCGGCACCAGCTTCTTCACCTTGCGCACCACGTAGTTCACGACCAGGCCCTTGAGCAGGCCCAGCCGATCGCCCATCGACGCGAGCACCACGTGCTGCACCGGCGTGGCGCCGATGCAGGCCTGCAGCGTCGCCGCGAAGTTCTCGATGATGAGGATGGCCCTGGCGCCCGAATCCTTGAGCTGGTGCTCCAGCTCGCGCGGGGTGTAGAGCGGGTTCACGTTGACCACCACGAAGCCCGCGCGCAGCACGGCCGCGACGGCCACGGGGTACTGGGGCACGTTGGGCATCATGATCGCCACGCGGTCCCCGCGCGACAGCCCGAGGGTCTGCAGGTAGGCGGCCATCTGGCGGCTCTGCGCCTCGGTCTCCGCGAAGCTCACGTCCTTGCCCATGAAGCTGTAGGCCGTGCGGTCCGCATGCTTCCGGAAGGCCTCTTCCATCAAGGCGACGAGCGAAGGGTACTGCGTCGGGTCGATGTCGGCCGGCACTCCCTCGGGATAGGCGGCGAGCCACGGGCGGTCGTTCATGCTGTGTGTCTCCAGAACCTGTTGTTACAAAAAAAGAACCCGCATTCTGCGGGCGCCGGGCCGGGGCGCGCGTCTGGGCTTTCCCTAGCGCGGACCGCGCGGGAGCGCCGCCGCGCACCTCAGAACGTGTTCACGGTCTCATGGCGCGATGGGGATCGGGAAGGGTGGAAAGACCAGCCGCCCATCCATCATCGAGACGCTCTGCCGTGCCGCCTGGGCCAGCTTCTCGCTCCACAGGAACGCGGGGCGCCCCGCTTCCATGAACTCGTCGTTGCTGCGCGTGGCGGGCCGCAGCAGGGCCTGGCTCACGACCACGTCCAGCGAGATGAGCGCGCCGCCGGCGGTCGCATAGCGGTAGAGGACATGCGCGTACGGCGTGCCCGGGGCCATGTGCTTTTCGGCCATCCATTGGGACACCACGGGGCGGCTGCGCGCCAGGTAGTCGCCCGTGTCGGCGCGCCGCCGGTAGCGCAGGCAGTCCACGCGGGCGGGGCTGCCGCGGGTGCGGTCCTGCACGAACACGCCGTCCTGCTGCGGGCAGGGCGAGGTCCACAGCGTGGTGTCGCGCGGGTAGTTCGTGGCGTTGGTCTGCATGAACACCAGGGCCAGCAGCGGGCGGTCCTTGCCGGGGCCGCGCAGGCCCATGACGGTGGTTTCCATCGGCAGGTCGGCGGCGGTGTCGTCGGGCAGCACGTCCAGCACGAGGCTGCTGCGCTGCAGCACCTCCCAGTCCCCGGGCGGCAGCTCGATCTGCGCGCGGCCGACATGGGGAAGCGAGGGCTGCACCGGCGCGCAGGCCGCGAGCGACAGCACGGCGGCCCCGGCGATCAAGGCGAGGCGGCCCGCGCGGGCCGGCAGGAGCGGGAGAGAGGGCGTTTTCACGGAACGGGCGATTCGGGAGTGGTTCTTCGGCAGGCCGGCGGAGAGACCGCGCCCGGGAAAAAGACAAAGGGCCAAAGGGCAAAAGGGCCGCGGAGCCGGCCTCGGCGCGGACCGGCCAACCCGGCCGCATGGCATCGCCCGAGCTTACCCGAACCCGGCGCGGGCCCCTGTCCGGCGCGCCCGCCAGCAAAAAGGCGGCGCGCATGCCGGGCATGCGCGCCGCCTTCGGGCCGGGCGGAGGGGGCCGCGGCGAGATCGTCAGTGCACCACCTGGGCCAGCGCGCCCGAGGCGTACTGGCCGGCGATCACCTGCAGGCTGTGGCCCTTGATCTTGGAGGCCTGGCCCTCGCAGCCGAACTCGATGTAGCGCTGCTTGCAGATGGCCTTGGCCGCCTCGCGCGCGGGCTTGAGCCATTCGCGGGCGTCGAACTTCTCGGGGTTCTCGGCCAGGAACTTGCGCACCGCGCCGGTCATGGCGAGGCGGATGTCGGTGTCGATGTTGATCTTGCGCACGCCGAACTGGATGGCCTTCTGGATCTCCTCCACGGGCACGCCGTAGGTTTCCTTCATGTTGCCGCCGTACTGGCGGATGATCTCCAGCAGCTCCTGCGGCACGCTGGAGGAGCCGTGCATGACCAGGTGGGTGTTGGGCAGGCGGGCGTGGATTTCCTTCACGCGCTCGATCGAGAGGATGTCGCCCGTGGGCTTGCGGGTGAACTTGTAGGCGCCGTGGCTGGTGCCGATGGCGATGGCCAGCGCGTCGAGCTGCGTGGCCTTGACGAACTGCGCGGCTTCCTCGGGGTCGGTCAGCAGGGCCGAGTGGTCCAGCTTGCCCTCGGCGCCGATGCCGTCCTCCTCGCCGGCCATGCCGGTTTCGAGCGAGCCCAGGCAACCCAGCTCGCCTTCGACGGTCACGCCCACCTTGTGGGCCAGCTCGACCACCTTGCGGGTCACGTCCACGTTGTAATCGAACGAGGCGGGCGTCTTGCCGTCCTCCCTCAGCGAGCCGTCCATCATCACGGAGGAGAAGCCCAGGTCGATGGCGCCCTGGCAGATCGCGGGGCTCTGCCCGTGGTCCTGGTGCATCACCACGGGCAGGCGCGGGTAGGCCTCGACGGCGGCCTGCACCAGGTGCTTGATGAAGCTCTCGCCCGCGTACTTGCGGGCGCCGGCGCTCGCCTGGAGGATGACCGGCGCGCCCACTTCGTCGGCCGCGGCCATCACGGCCTGCACCTGCTCCAGGTTGTTCACGTTGAATGCGGGGATGCCGTAGCGGTTTTCAGCGGCATGGTCGAGCAATTCGCGCATCGAGACGAGTGGCATGGGGGTGGTTCCATTCAAGGGTGGGGATGGAGGGCGCGGCCCGTGCACAGGGCCGGCACATTCGCGGCAGTGGCCGGCGGTGGTAACCGCTTGGTAACCGGGCCATTTTATCCGGTGGCGCCAGCCCCCCCGCCGGTGCGCAGTTCCACGCGGTAACACGTGGAAAAAGGCCCGGGCGCGGAGATCTGGCGGAAACGCCCGCCATGCGCCTCGGCCACGCGGGCGACAATCTCGTGGCCCAGGTGGAGGCTGTCCACCGGCGCCGGCACGGCGGCCGACTCCCGGTCGGGCGCGGCGCGGCGGCCGTCGTCGCACACCTGCAGCCACGCGCCGCCGCCCGCGGCGGCCTCGGCCCGCACCTCCACGCGCGTGCCCCGGGGCGTGTGGCGCAGCGCGTTCTCCAGGAGGTTGCGCAGGGCCATTTCGAGCAGGACCGCATTGCCCCGCACCACCACCGGCTCCGGCGCGGCCACCTCCAGGGTGGCGCCGTGCTGCCACGCCGCCTGGGCATGGTCGGCGGCGACCGCGCGCGCCAACTCCGCCAGATCGACCTCGGCTTCCAGTTCGTGCATCCGGGTACGGCTGGCGCGGGCCAGGGCCAGCAACTGGGTGAGCACGTGGCCGGCACGCAGCGCGTCCTGCCCGATGCGCGCCAGCGCCTCGGCCTGGGCGGGGCCGTCCAGGCCGCCGTCCAGCGCACGGGCCTGCAGCACGATGGACGACAGCGGCGTGCGCAGCTCGTGCGCCACCTCGTTGGCCAGGCGCCGCTCGCGCACCAGCGCGGCCTGCTGCCGGTCGAGCAGGGTGTTGATGGAGGCCACCACGGGTTCGAACTCCCGCAGCGTGCCGCCCGCCGGCAGGCGCCCGGCGCCCGCGATATCCAGCGCCGCCACGTCGTGCGAGAGGGTGTAGAGCGGCCGCAGCCCGCGCCGCACGGCGAAGCCCAGCACCAGCATGATCACGGGCAGCAGCCACAGGCCGGGCTCCACCATCTGCGCGGCGATGTCCTCGGCCAGATCGTCGCGCTCCTCCAGGGTCAGCAACACCACCACCTTGCGCGAGCGTGCGCCGTCCCACTGCGCGAAGCTGCGCCAGGGCGTGGACTTTGCGCCCAGGTGCAGCGTGGCGAAGCCATCGGGCGTCTCGAAGGGCGGCAGCGGCGCATCGCCGATGTGCGACAGCAGCCGGCCCTGCGCGTCCCACTGCACGACGCTGAGCGACTGCTGGTAATCGTGCGCCTTGAGCCAGGGCATGGGCGCGCGCTGCGTGGCCTGCGCCGGCCCCACCATCTCGCCGGGCCGCAGGTTCAGGAGCAGCGCCGCCACGCTGGCCAGGTGGCCGTCGGTCAGCTCGTCGGCCTCCTCGATGCCGGTGAGGTAGGCCATGCCCACGAAGCTGGCCCACACGACCAGCAGGGCGCTGAGCGTCCAGAGCAGCAGGCGCCGCGTGAGGGAAGGCGTGCGCGCGGAAGAAGGAAACGGCGGGGCCACGGCCGCGTCACTCCCACGGGATGAAATAGCCCACGCCGCGCATGGTCTGGATGCGCTCGCTGCCGAGCTTCTTGCGCAGGTGGTGCACGTGCACCTCGATGGCATTGCTCTCCACGCTGCTCTGCCAGCTGTAGAGCCGCTCCTCGATCTGCTGGCGCGAGAGCACGCGGCCGCGCGCATCGAGCAGGACGAGCAGCACGGAGAACTCGCGCGGCGACATCTCCACCGGCTGGCCCGCGCGGCGCACCGTGCGGGCGGCCGGGTCCAGTTCGATATCGTGCACGCGGATCACGGGCGAGGCCCGGCCCGCCGCCCGCCGCAGCAGGGCGCGCAGGCGCGCCTCCAGCTCGTCCACGTCGAAGGGCTTGGCGAGGTAATCGTCCGCCCCCTGGTCCAGCCCCGCGATGCGCTCGCTGACCTGGTCGCGCGCCGTCAGGATCAGCACGGGCGTCGCCGGGTCCGGCAGCCGCGCCGGCTGGCCGCCCGGCGGGGACGCGGGCGCCCGGCGCAGGCGCGTGAGCAATTCGCCGCCATCGCCATCGGGCAGGCCCAGGTCCAGCAGCACGGCATCGAACCGCTCGGCCCGCAAGGCGCTCCACGCCTGCGCCACGCCGCCGCACACGTCCACGGCATAGCCCCTTTGCTGCAGATTGGCCCGCAGGCCGGCGGCGATACCGCCATCGTCTTCGACCACGAGGATTCTCATGCCGCCATTGTCGCGGCTCCGCCCCCCACGGCCGCCGACCGTTAAGACAGCGTTAAGAGGGGCTCCCTATCGTCGCGCGCCATGACCCCTGCGACCCTGCCGTCTCCCGCGCCCCGCCCCCTTGCCCTCCTGCTCTGGACCGTGGCGGCCCTGGGCCTGCTCATCGCCTGGGATGCCACGTCCTTCGACATGGTGCTGGCCCGGGTTTTCGGCAATGCCGGGGGGTTTCCGCTGCGCGACGACGGGTTCCTGGTCTCCGTCATGCACGAGGGCGCACGGCGCACGGGCTGGGTGATCATGGTGCTGCTGGCCGCTTCCGTCTGGTGGCCCGTGGGCTGGCTGCGCCAGCTCTCGACCGCCGACCGCATGCAGATGGCCGCCAGCGCGCTTCTCGCCCTGGGCGTCGTGACCGTCTTCAAGCAGACCAGCGCCACCAGCTGCCCGTGGGATCTGGCCGAGTTCGGCGGCGTGGCCCGGTATGTCTCGCACTGGTCGCGCGGCATCTTCGACGGCGGCAGCGGCCACTGCTTCCCGGCGGGCCATGCCTCGGCCGGCTTCGCGTTCATCGGCGGCTACTTCGCGCTGCGCCACCGCAAGCCGCGCGCGGCCCGCTGGTGGCTGGCGGCCTCGCTCGCCGCCGGGCTCGTGCTGGGCCTGGCCCAGCAGATGCGCGGTGCGCATTTCATGAGCCACACGCTGTGGACCGGCTGGCTGTGCTGGGTGGCGGGCTGGGCCAGCGATCTGGTCGCACGGTTGCTGCGCCTGCGCCATCCGCTCTCCGACAGCGTCCTTCCTCCCGAGAGCGCATCCCATGCTTGCCCTTGATGCCGACCTTTTCCTGGCGCTGAACGCCACCCCCGCCACGCCGGCGGCCGTGCTGGCCGCCGCGCGGTGGCTGTCGCAGGATCTTCCCGTCTTCGCGGGACTGCTGATGGTGCTGGAGCTCGCGCGGGGCAATCCCGCCACGCGCCGCGCCGTGGCCTGGGGGGTGTTCTCGCTGCTGGTCGCGTGGTGCACGGTGCGCGGGTTCCGGGCCCTCTTTCCGGTCCCGCGCCCGGCGCAACTGGGCCTGGGCATCCAGTGGATCGAGATGGGCGCCCGCGCGAGTTTTCCCAGCATGCACACGGCCGCCGCCTTCGCCCTCGCGCGGGGCCTCACGCTCGGGCTCGCGCGCGGCCAGGCACCCGGCTGGCGGTGGCTGGCCTACGCCCTGGCAGCGGCCCTGGGCTGGAGCCGGGTCTGCCTGGGCGTGCACATGCCCTCGGACGTGATCGCCGGCGCGCTCGTGGGCGCCTGCAGCGCCTGGGTGGCCGGACGCGCGGCGCAGGCCTGGATCAGCCGGCGCGGCAAATTTTCAGCATATTGGTTCCGCCCGGGGCGCCCATCGGCTCCCCGCAGGTGATCACATAAAGATCGCCCTGCTGCACGATGTTGCGGCTCTTGAGGTGGCCCTCGGCCTGCTCCAATGCCGTGTCACGGTCCACGCTGGTGTCCATGAGCAGGGGGCGCACGTTGCGGTACATCGCCATCTTGCGCTGCGTGGCCACCTTGGGCGTGAGCGCGTAGATCGGGATGTGGATGCGGTGGCGGCTCATCCAGAGCGCGGTGGAGCCGCTGTCGGTGAGCGCCACGATGGCCTTGGCGCCCAGGTGGTGGGCCGTGAAGAGCGCGCCCATGGCGATGGACTGGTCGATGCGGCCCAGCGTCTGGCCCGTGAAATCGGAATCGCGCTCGGGGTCTTCGGCGGCCTCGGCGGCGGCGCAGATTTTGGCCATCTCCTCCACCGTCTCCAGCGGATAGCGGCCGGCGGCCGTCTCGGCGCTGAGCATCACGGCATCGGTGCCGTCGAGCACCGCGTTGGCCACGTCGCTCACCTCCGCGCGCGTGGGCACGGGGTTGGTGATCATGCTCTCCATCATCTGCGTGGCGGTGATGACGACCTTGTCCATGTCGCGCGCCATGCGGATCATCTTCTTTTGCAGCGCCGGCACGGCGGCGTTGCCCACCTCCACGGCCAGGTCGCCGCGCGCCACCATGATGCCGTCGGACACGCGCAGGATCTCCTCCAGGCGCGGCACCGCCTCGGCGCGCTCGATCTTCGCGATCAGGGCCGGCTTGTGGCGGTATTCGGCCGCGGCCACGTTGCACAGCTGGCGCGCCATTTCCATGTCGGTGGCGTTCTTCGGAAAGCTCACGGCCACGTAGTCGGCCTGGAAGCTCATGGCGGTCTTGATGTCCTCCATGTCCTTGGCCGTGAGCGCGGGCGCCGTGAGGCCCCCGCCCTGCTTGTTGATGCCCTTGTTGTTGGACAGCTCGCCGCCCACGCGCACGGTGGTCAGCACCTCCTCGCCGCGCACGGCGTTCACCGTGAGCACGATGAGGCCGTCGTTGAGAAGCAGCACGTCGCCCGCCTTCACGTCGCGCGGCAGCTCCTTGTAGTCGAGGCCCACGCCGTTCACGTCGCCCGGCTCGGTGCGCGAGGCATCGAGGACGAAGGCCGCGCCGGGCTCCAGCCAGACCTTGCCCTCGGCGAACTTGCCCACGCGGATCTTGGGGCCCTGCAGGTCGGCCATGATGGCCACCTCGCGGCCCGCGCGCTGGGCGGCGGCGCGCACCTTCTCGGCCCGGTCGATGTGGTCCTGCGCCGTGCCGTGGCTGAAATTGAGCCGCACCACGTTCACGCCGATCGCGATCATCCGCTCCAGCAGGGCCGGATCGCTCGACGCGGGGCCCAGGGTGGCGACGATCTTGGTGGCTCGGCGGATGCGCATGGGGGTGTCTCCTTGGAAGCGTTCGGGATGTAATCGGGTTTCAATTCTGGCACGGAAACGGTTACATACCGGGTACAGGCACGGGCCCGTCCGGCCCAGGGAATTCAATTGCCGCCGTCGACCGCGGCTGGCGGCATGGCCCGCACTTGCGCGGCCAGCCACTGGCAGAACGTATCGCGCCGGGGATGGGCTGCGGTGGTGCGCCCCAGCGCGAGGTAGTCGTAGCCAGAGGCCGCAAAGCCGAAGGGCGCCACCAGGCGCCCGGCCTGCACGTCGTCCACCACCAGGTGCCAGGGGGCCAGGGCAATGCCCAGGCCGCGCACGGCAGCCTCCAGCGTGAAGTAGTAGTGCTCGTACACCGGGCCGGTGGCCGCTGCCTCCGGGTGCCAGTCCGCACCGGTGGATGCGGCCCAGGCGGCCCAGGCACCGCGCCGCGCGCGTGTGTGCAGGAGGGGTTGGCCCTCCAGGTCGGCGGGTGTGTGCAGCACGCCGGTGCGCGCAGCCAGCGCGGGGGACAGCACCGGGCCCAGGCACTCGGAGAACAGGTGCAGGGATGTGGCGTCATCGCGCCGTGCGACTGTGGCCTCTTCGGCGGTGATGAGCAGGTCGCAGCCTTCGGAGGCGGCATCGGTGCCCGTGTCAGTGGTACGCAGGCGCACCTCGATGCCGGGATGCTGCGCATGGAAGTCGAACAACCGCGGGATCAGCCATTTGACCGTGAAGGTGCTGAAGCAGGCCACGTCCAGCGGGCCGTGGTGGGCATCGCCCAGGGCACGCACCGTGTCTTCGATCTGCTGGAAAGCGGTGGCCAGCACGGGCTGCAGCGTGCGTGCCGCGGCGGTGAGCGTCGGCCGCGCCTTGGTGCCGTCGAACAGCGGCAGGCCCAGATGGTCTTCGAGTTGACGCACCTGACGGCTGATGGCGCCTGGCGATACCGACAGCTCTTCGGCGGCCATCGTCATGCGGCCCAGACGAGCAGCGGCTTCGAAGGCACGCAGGGCGCCCAGGGGCGGGAGGCGACGTGGCATGGCGATTTCTATGTGATTCAGCTGCACATAGAGCGCGAGGATAAATCGCTTTTTCCTGAGGAAGAAACTGAGAAAAATCAGGAGGCCGCGATCAGAGCGGTCCTTGCCGCCTATTTTCCAAACAGGAACATACTGAAATGCCTTTCATCCACACCTACCTTCCACAAGCAACGCCGCCTGGCGAACGTGAGGGCATCGTTCAGGCCATCCACCAGGCTTTGGTCGATGGCATCGCCATGCCGGAAGACGAGTTGTTCAACATGGTGACCGCCTACGCGCCCGGGCAATTCGCTTTCAGCCGCAGCTTCAACGGAGTGGCACGCTCGGACGAAGTGGTGGTCGTGGAGATCACCTTGCGCCGCGGCCGCAGCGACGCGATGAAGCGCGACCTGTACACCGGCATTGCCCGGAATCTCGGGGTGATGGCGCGCGTAGCCCCGGCCGACGTGTTCATCTTCATGCACGAGAACGACTATTCCGACTGGTCGGTGGGATACGGTCGCTTTGCCATGGGACTGGTGCAGCAGGTAGGCGCGCCTGGCTGATGTGGGGACGAGGCCCCATGGCCGTTCGGGGCCCGCTTCGGATGTTCCATGCAGTCGTGCGCCGGACCGGCGCGGCACCAAGCGACGGCGCTCGATCCGGTGCCGGGCTCTGCCCGGATGGCACGGCTCAGCCGCGCATCAGCGCCTCGATCTCGCCCGCCTCCACCGGCACGTCGCGCGTGATCAGCTCGCAGCCGGCCTCGGTCACGATGGCGTCGTCCTCGATGCGGATGCCGATGTGGTGGAACGCCTCGGGCACGCCGGGCGCGGGGCGGATGTAGAGCCCCGGCTCGATGGTCAGCACCATGCCCGGGCGCAGGATGCGGCTGGGCCGGTTGGTGATGGTCTCGCCCGAGAGCGGGTCGCGCCGCTCGCTGGTCTCGCCCACCTCGGAGGGCTCCACGTAGCTGCCGCAGTCGTGCACGTCCATGCCGAGCCAGTGGCCCGTGCGGTGCATGTAGAACTGGAAATAGGCACGCTGCTCGATCACGTCCTGCGCGGAGCCGAACTTGTCCTTGCGCAGCAGGCCCAGGTCCAGCAGACCCTGCGCCAGCACCGCCACGGTGGCGTCGTGCGGGTCGTTGAAGCGCACGCCGGCCTTCGTGGCGGCCACGGCCGCGTGCTGGCTCGCCAGCACCAGGTCGTACACGTCGCGCTGCGGGCCGGTGAAGCGGCCGTCGGCCGGGAAGGTGCGGGTGATGTCGCTGGCATAGCCGTCGAGCTCGCAGCCGGCGTCGATCAGCACCAGCTCCCCCGCGCGCACCGGCGCGGCGTCGGCGCGGTAGTGCAGCACGCAGGCATTGGCGCCGGCCGCGACGATGGAGTTGTACGCCACGGCCTGCGAGCCCTGGCGGCGGAATTCGTGCAGCAGCTCGGCGTCGAGGTGGTACTCGCGCACGTCCTCGCCGGCGCGCAGCATGCGGGCGCTGTACTGCATGGCACGGACGTGGGCCTGCGCGCTGATGCGCGCGGCGCGGCGCATCACGTCCTGCTCGTGCGCATCCTTGATGAGGCGCATCTCGTCGAGCAACGTGCACAGGTCGCCCTGCTGCGCGGGGCACAGCGCGCCGTAGCGCACGCGGGCGCGCACCTTCTGCAGCCAGCCGTCCACGCGCGCGGCCAGCCCCTCGTGCGTGGCGAACGGGTACCAGACGCGCTCGCGGTTCTCCAGCAGGCGCGGCAGCTGCGATTCGAGCTGCGCCGAGGAATGCGCCGCCTCCACGCCCAGCGCGGCCACGGCCGCCTCGGGGCCGAGGCGGTAGCCGTCCCAGATCTCGCGCTCCAGGTCCTTGGGCTGGCAAAAGAGCGTGGAGCGCCCGTCGGCCGTCAGCACCAGGCAGGCCTGCGGCTCGGTGAAGCCGGTGAGGTAATGGAAATAGCTGTCGTGCCGGTAGAGGAACTCGCTGTCGCGGTTGCGGGCGCGCTCAGGCGCCGTGGGCACGATGGCGATGCCGCCCTCGCCCAGCAGGGAAGCGAGGTGGGCGCGGCGCCGGGCGTAGAGGGAAGGCTGTGAGGTCATTCCCCCATTGTCACGCCATCCAGCCGCCGCGTGGACGCGGCGTGGCAAACCCCCAGGCGGCCTGGCCGAAGCGCTGTGCGCGACGGTGTTGACTATTGTATTCATATGAATACAATCGTTTTCAACCCGACTTGAACGCGAGACATCCGATGCCGCCGCCCACCCAGTCCATGGAACCCCTGTCCGCACGGATTCCGAGCGATCTCTACCTCTGGCTCGCCCGCCTGCCGGTGGAGGGCGCCACCACCAACAGCGACAAGCTGCGCGTGCTGCTGGGCCAGCTCAAGCGGCAGTACGACGGTGCCATGGACTACCCCGCCGCACACGCGTGGACGCGCGATCTCACCGCCGCCGCGCGCGATGCCCTGGTGCGCGCCGAGGCCGAGTCGTCGCGCCATTCGGAGGTGCTCGGACTGCTGCTGGAGCACGTCACCAGCAGCCTGGCGATGGTCATGAGCCATGTGCCCCAGACCGCGGCCGAGGCGGCGCAACTGGAGGACATGCTCGTGCGGCGGGCCTTCGCGCTGAGCGCGGGGCTGCTGCGGCAGGCCGCTACGTCGGAGGCATCGGCCTACGACCCCGGCGTGGTGCGCCGGCACATGGCCGCCACGGTCGAGCTGGCGAACAGCATTCATCACAGAAAAGGAGAGTGAGCGATGGCAGATTCCCTGAAGACCCGCGTGGGCCGCGTCATTGCCGGGAGCGTGCATGCCCTGGTGGACCGGCTCGAAAACCAGGCGCCCGAGGCCGTGATGGAGCAATCCATCCGCGAGGTCGATGCCGTCATATCGGACGTCCGGCATGAACTGGGCCTCGTGAGCGCCAACCGCCATCTGGCGCAGCAGCAGCATTCGCACCTGAACGCCCAGCACGAAACCCTCGCCGGGCAGACGCGGCAGGCCCTCGACGCCGGCCGGGACGACCTGGCGCGGGCCGCCGTGGCACGCCAGCTGGACATCGAGGCCCAGATCCCGGTGCTGGAAACCGCCCTCGCGGAACACGTGCGCAAGGAAGACGAGCTCAAGGGCTACGTGACGGCCCTGCTGGCCAAGAAGCGCCAGATGGCGGAGGCGCTGGAGGAGTTCGTGCGCAGCCGCGCACCGGCCACGCACCCGGATGCCGCCCCCGGCGCGGGCACCCGCGCACAGGACCGCATGGAATCGGCCACCGGCGCCTTCGACCGCCTGTACCAGCGCCACACGGGCCTCTCGCCCAGCGCGGCGGGTGCCACGCTGGAGCAGGCCACGCGCCTCAAGGACCTCGAAGAGCTGGTGCGGCAGAGCCAGATCGAAGAACGCATGGCGCAACTGCGCACCCGCTGATCGTGAGCCTCCTTACCGCTGCGGAAACCACCCCTTTCGGCGTGGCCTTCGCGCTGATCGTCGCGATCGCGCTCATCGAAGGGTTCGGCATGCTGGTGGCGTTCAGCCCCAGCAACGTAATCGACGGACTGCTGCCGGAGGTCGCCTCCGACGCCGGGCTGGACCGCGTCCTGGGCTGGCTGCACCTGGGCCAGGTGCCCTCGCTGGTGCTGCTGGTGCTGTTCCTGGCGGGCTATGCCATCTTCGGCTACGCGCTGCAGATGGTGGCCCACGCCATGCTGGGCGGCTTCCTGCCGGCCTGGGGCGCCGGGCTGCTCGCCCTGCCCTCGGGCCTGGTCACCGTCCGGGGCCTGGGCTCCCTCGTGGCCCACATCCTGCCGCGCGACGAGACCAGCGCGGTCAGCGAGCTTTCGCTGGTGGGCCGCACCGGCGTGATCTCCGCGGGCACCGCGCGGCGCGGCTGGGCCGCACAGGCGCGCGTGCGCGACACCCATGGCCGGACTCACTACCTGATGGTGGAGCCGGACATCGACAGCGACGTTTTCGAGGAAGGCGTCGAGATCCTGGTGGTGCGCAAGGCCGGCGCGTTCTACCGGTGCATCGCCAACCCGCACCCGACGCTCATGTGAGCGGCGGGCCCGCGCGGCCCGCCCTCGCGGCATTTTTTCCATTCCTCTCCCTACCCAATACCGACATCCCGAGGGACTTAGAACGTGTTTACGATCTTCTGAGTAGCAGAGCCAGAAACGCCAAGTGGACGAACTGTAAGCTGGTGTTGAGCCATCGCTCACAGTTCTTCCATAGCCGCCGATTCTTGTCCAGCCAAGCAAAGCTGCGCTCAACCACCCAGCGCTTGGGCATGACCTTGAAGGTGTGCAACTCGCTTCTCTTGGCGATCTGCACCGTCACATGCTCACCCAGGATGTCCTTGACGCCTTGCGCGAAGGGCTCGCCTGTGTAACCGCTGTCCGTCAGCACACTTTGCACCCGCCCCAGCGAGCGCTTGCAGCGCTTGAAGGCCGCAAGCGCTCCCTTGCGATCAGTCA
>NZ_QLTA01000036.1 GCF_003269065.1 Paracidovorax anthurii | reverse complement strand
GAAATGGAAAAAGGTAAGTTCAAACGTACCAAGCCCCACGTGAACGTGGGCACGATCGGCCACGTGGACCATGGCAAGACGACGCTGACGGCAGCCATCGCCACGGTGCTGTCCGCCAAGTTCGGCGGCGAAGCCAAGAAGTACGACGAAATCGATGCGGCTCCCGAAGAAAAGGCCCGCGGCATCACCATCAACACCGCCCACGTGGAATACGAAACGGCCAACCGCCACTACGCCCACGTGGACTGCCCCGGCCACGCCGACTACGTCAAGAACATGATCACCGGTGCCGCCCAGATGGACGGCGCCATCCTGGTGTGCTCGGCCGCTGACGGCCCGATGCCCCAGACCCGCGAACACATCCTGCTGGCCCGCCAAGTGGGCGTGCCTTACATCATCGTCTTCCTGAACAAGTGCGACATGGTCGACGACGAAGAGCTGCTCGAGCTCGTCGAGATGGAAGTGCGTGAACTGCTGGACAAGTACGACTTCCCCGGCGACGACACTCCCATCGTGCGCGGCTCCGCCAAGCTCGCTCTGGAAGGCGACAAGGGCAAGCTGGGTGAAGAGGCCATCATGAAGCTGGCTGAAGCCCTGGACACCTACATCCCCACGCCTGAGCGTGCCGTGGACGGCGCATTCCTGATGCCCGTGGAAGACGTGTTCTCCATCTCCGGTCGCGGTACCGTGGTGACGGGTCGTGTCGAGCGTGGCGTGATCAAGGTCGGCGAGGAAATCGAGATCGTCGGTATCCGCGACACGCAAAAGACCACCTGCACGGGCGTGGAAATGTTCCGCAAGCTGCTGGACCAAGGCCAGGCTGGCGACAACGTGGGTCTGCTGCTGCGCGGCACCAAGCGCGAAGACGTCGAGCGTGGCCAAGTGCTGTGCAAGCCCGGCTCCATCAAGCCGCACACGCACTTCACCGCCGAGGTGTACGTGCTGTCCAAGGATGAAGGCGGCCGCCATACCCCCTTCTTCAACAACTACCGTCCGCAGTTCTACTTCCGCACGACCGACGTGACCGGCGCCATCGAGCTGCCGGCCGACAAGGAAATGGTCATGCCCGGCGACAACGTGTCGATCACCGTCAAGCTGATCAACCCCATCGCCATGGAAGAAGGCCTGCGCTTCGCCATTCGTGAAGGCGGCCGCACCGTCGGCGCCGGCGTCGTGGCAAAGATCATCGCTTAATTGGGAGTTTTAGGGGTATAGCTCAATTGGCAGAGCGTCGGTCTCCAAAACCGAAGGTTGTAGGTTCGATTCCTACTGCCCCTGCCAATAATTTGGCATGAATGTGAGCCCGCCAGTTATTCTGGCGGGCTTCAGTGTCTTGTGAGAGTGCAAAGTCGCAGGCGGGAATGTAGAGAATGGCAGCATCACAGCAAATCGAAACCGTAAATACAGGAGCCGATAGGGCTAAGCTGGGGCTGGTTGCTGTCCTGCTGGTTGCTGGTATTGCCGGTTTTTATCTCCTCAGTAAGCAGGGCGTATTCATTCAGTGGGGTGTTTTGGCTATCGGCATGCTTGCCGCGGCCATGGTTTTCTTATTTTCAGAACCAGGACGACGTTTTGCCGGATTTGCCAGAGATGCCTGGAAAGAGGTGAAGAAGGTCGTTTGGCCCACGCGCAAAGAGACTCTGCAGATGACTGCTTATGTATTTGCGTTCGTTGTGGTGATGGCTCTTTTCTTGTGGCTGACTGATAAGACTCTGGAATGGGTGCTTTACAACCTCATTCTGGGGTGGAGAAAATAATATGAGTGATGCTATGGGCCTCAATGATTCTCCGGTCGCATCGGCTTCTGCTCCTGTAAATCCGGATTTGCGTTGGTATATTGTGCATGCCTACTCTGGCATGGAGAAGGCCGTAGAGCGCAATATTGCGGAGAGAATTGCGCGCGCTGGCATGCAGGATAAATTCGGTCGAATCCTGGTGCCCACCGAAGAAGTCGTGGAAATGAAGAATGGGCAGCGCAAGACGACAGAGCGTCGGCTGTTTCCTGGATATGTGTTTGTCGAGATGGTCATGGAAGATGACACTTGGCATTTGGTGAAACACACGAGCAAGGTGACGGGTTTTGTCGGTGGAGCAAAGAATCGTCCTGCTCCTATTTCTGAGGACGAGGTGCAAAAGATCGTCAATCAGATACAAGAAGGTACCGACAAGCCTCGCCATAAGATTGAGTTCATTGTGGGCGAGTTGATTCGGGTGAAAGAAGGGCCTTTTGCGGATTTCAATGGCTCTGTCGAAGAAGTCAATTACGAAAAGAGCCGGGTGCGTGTTTCCGTGATGATCTTTGGTCGTTCAACCCCAGTGGAATTGGAATTCGGGCAGGTAGAGAAAACCTGACCTGTCGAATCGAGATGATTGCGCTTTCTTGACTCGGCGCCCTATAAAAAGAGTCATCAACCCCGGGGAGCCTTTGTTGAAAAACAGAGGCGTTATTACCCGCAAGGAGTCGCTATGGCGAAAAAAATCGTCGGCTTTGTCAAGCTGCAAGTGCCAGCAGGTAAGGCCAATCCTTCCCCTCCGATTGGCCCTGCGTTGGGTCAACGTGGTCTCAATATCATGGAGTTCTGCAAGGCGTTCAACGCACAGACCCAAGGTGTTGAACCCGGCCTGCCGCTTCCCGTGGTGATCACGGCGTTTGCGGACAAGAGCTTCACCTTCATCATCAAGACGCCGCCTGCCACGACCTTGATCAAGAAGGCGATCAAGCTGGAGAAGGGTTCCTCCAACGCATTGAGCACCAAGGTGGGCAAGATTACTCGTGCTCAGTTGGAAGAGATTGCGAAGACCAAGTTGAAAGACATGAATGCGGCGAATGTGGATGCAGCCGTTCGTACTTTGGCTGGTTCCGCACGCTCCATGGGTGTGACGGTGGAGGGGCTGTAAATGGCAAAGTTGACCAAAAAGCAAAAGGCCCTGCAGGGCAAGATTGATAGCACCAAGTTGTATGCATTTGCGGATGCAGTGGTGCTGGTGAAAGAGGCTGCCACGGCGAAGTTCGATGAATCCATCGATGTCGCAGTTCAGCTTGGCATCGATGCGAAAAAGTCCGACCAGGTTGTGCGTGGCGCCGTCGTGCTGCCTCATGGCACGGGCAAGACCACCCGCGTTGCTGTGTTTGCACAGGGTGCCAAGGCGGAAGAAGCCAAGGCTGCTGGTGCCGACATCGTCGGAATGGATGATCTGGCTGCCCAGGTGAAGGCTGGCGATATGCCGTTCGACGTGGTCATCGCTGCGCCGGATGCTATGCGCGTGGTGGGTACGCTGGGCCAGATTCTGGGCCCGCGTGGCCTGATGCCTAACCCCAAGGTGGGTACGGTGACGCCGGATGTGGCCACTGCGGTGAAGAACGCGAAGGCGGGTCAGGTGCAGTTTCGCGTGGACAAGGCCGGTATCGTGCACAGCACCATTGGCCGTCGTTCCTTTGGCAACGAGAAGCTCCAGGGTAACCTGGCTGCGCTGATCGAAGCCTTGAACAAGGCAAAGCCGGCATCGAGCAAGGGTCTGTATCTTCGCAAGGTTGCCGTCTCGTCCACGATGGGTGTCGGCGTGCGTGTGGATACGCAATCCATCTCGGCGTAATTGCAGGAATCTTTGAACCTTCACCAGAAGGTTCAATGTGGTGGGCTGTCTCCCTTTGCGGAGGCGGGCCATCCAAGACCGTTGGTGTACAGGCTATCGCCTGAACTTAAATCTTGGTAGCCAACGCAGATGGCGATCCCGCTGCAGATGGAATAGAAATTCCGAAACAGTTGGTCGCTGCAACAAGAGCGCGTGCAAAGGGGATTTCCCCTCAGTGCGCATATGAAGGAGTAGACCTTGAGTCTTAATCGCAGTGAGAAAGAAGCGGTCATCAATGAAGTGACCAGCCTCGCCGCAAAAGCTCAAACGCTCGTGATCGCGGAGTACCGTGGCATCACGGTGGCCGACATGACCAAACTGCGCGTGGAAGCACGCAGCAAGGGTGTGAGCCTGAGTGTTCTGAAGAACACCCTGGCGCGCCGTGCTGTGGCTGGCGGTCAGTTTGATGTGGTGGCCGACCAGATGACCGGTCCTCTGATCTATGGCTTCTCCGAAGACGCTGTGGCCGCCGCAAAGGTGGTGGCCGATTTCGCGAAAACCAACGACAAGCTGGTGATTCGTGGCGGCGCTTTCGCAGGCAAGGCCCTGGATGTGAACGGCGTGAAGCAGTTGGCCAACATTCCTACCAAGGAAGTTTTGCTGGCTCAGCTGTGTGGCTTGTTGATGTCCCCCATTTCGCGTACGGCCGTGGTGCTGGGCGCTTTGGCGGCAAAGAAGGGCGATGGCGCAGCCGCACCGGCCGCCGAAGCAGCCGCGGCCTGAGCGCTCGGCAGTCAACCAACAAAATTGTTAGGAAATCAAAATGGCATTCGATAAAGACGCATTCTTGACCGCGCTGGACAGCATGACGGTCCTGGAACTCAATGACCTGGTCAAGGCCATTGAAGAGAAGTTCGGTGTGAGCGCTGCAGCCATGGCTGCCCCCGCAGCCGGCGGCGCAGCTGGCGGTGGTGCCGCTGCTGTTGAAGAGAAGACCGAGTTCAACGTGGTGCTGGCTGAGGCTGGCGCCAACAAGGTTGCGGTCATCAAGGCAGTGCGTGAAATCACCGGCCTGGGCCTCAAGGAAGCCAAGGATCTGGTGGACGGCGCTCCCAAGAACGTCAAGGAAGGCATCGCCAAGGCAGACGCCGAAGCCGCTGTCAAGAAGCTGGTGGACGCCGGCGCCAAGGCCGAACTCAAGTAATTCGGTTCAATGGCAAGGCTGGGATCCCTCCAGGGGGCTCCCAGCCTTTGGCGCTTATGAAGCGTGCATGTGTAGAGTGCACCAGAAAGCGATATCTCTGAGATTCGCTTTCTAGTGTCTTCTGACAACCCGACAACAGAAGATGCCTTGGTCCGGGCGATGTGCAATGCGTCGCCGTCCGCCATGGTTGGTAGTGGCCAACCGCCAAGCCCGCAAGGCCCGCTCCTTGTGGGGCACTCGTCGAAGACCCCATTCCATGTCTTTGCCCGGAGATCTCATGGCCCCAACATCCACGTACAGCTACACCGAACGCAAGCGCATCCGCAAGAGCTTCGGTAGCCGTGACAGTGTGCTCAAAGTGCCTTACCTGCTGCAGATGCAAAAGGATGCATACACCGCATTCCTGCAAGCAGACATGGCGCCTCAGAAGCGTACCAACGAAGGCCTGCAGGCTGCTTTCGATGCAGCGTTCCCTATCGTCTCGCACAACGGTTTCGTCGAGATGAAGTTCGTGGAGTACAACCTCGCGAAACCGGCATTCGATGTCCGGGAATGCCAGACCCGCGGGCTCACGTTCGCCTCGGCCGTGCGTGCCAAGGTGCAGCTCATCATCTACGACCGCGAATCCTCCACGGCCCAGTCCAAGGTGGTGAAGGAGGTGAAGGAGCAGGAGGTCTACATGGGCGAGGTGCCCCTGATGACCGACAAGGGCTCGTTCATCATCAACGGCACGGAGCGCGTGATCGTCTCGCAGCTGCACCGCTCGCCGGGCGTGTTCTTCGAGCATGACAAAGGCAAGACCCACAGTTCGGGCAAGCTGCTGTTCTCCGCGCGCATCATCCCCTACCGTGGTTCCTGGCTGGATTTCGAATTCGATCCGAAGGACATCCTGTACTTCCGCGTGGACCGCCGCCGCAAGATGCCGGTCACGATCCTGCTCAAGGCCATCGGACTGAATCCCGAGTCGATCCTGGCGAACTTCTTCGTCAACGACAACTTCCGTCTGATGGACAGCGGTGCACAGATGGAGTTCGTTGCCGAGCGCCTCAAGGGCGAAGTCGCACGCTTCGACATCACCGACAAGTCCGGCAAGGTCGTCGTGGCCAAGGACAAGCGCATCACGGCCCGCCACACGCGCGAGCTGGAGCAGACCGGAACGACGCACATCAGCGTGCCGGAAGACTTCCTGATCGGCCGCGTGGTCGCACGCAACATCGTCGATGGCGATACCGGCGAGATCATTGCCAAGGCGAATGAGGAATTGACGGAAGCGCTGCTCAAGAAGCTGCGTTCCGCCGGTGTGCAAGACCTGCAGGTCATCTACACCAACGAACTGGACCAGGGCGCCTACATCTCGCAGACGCTGCGCATCGACGAGACGGTGGACGAGTTTGCCGCGCGCGTGGCGATCTACCGCATGATGCGCCCCGGCGAGCCGCCGACGGAAGACGCGGTGCAGGCGCTGTTCCAGCGACTGTTCTACAACCCCGACACGTACGACCTGTCGCGCGTGGGCCGCATGAAGTTCAACGCCAAGATCGGGCGCGACGAATCGACCGGCCCCATGGTGCTGTCCAACGAGGACATCCTGGCCGTGGTCAAGATCCTGGTGGATCTGCGCAATGGCAAGGGTGAGGTCGATGACATCGATCACCTGGGCAACCGCCGTGTGCGTTGCGTGGGCGAACTGGCCGAGAACCAGTACCGCACGGGTCTGGCCCGTATCGAGAAGGCCGTGAAGGAGCGCCTGGGCCAGGCTGAGCAAGAGCCGCTGATGCCGCACGATCTGATCAACTCCAAGCCGATTTCCGCGGCCCTCAAGGAGTTCTTCGGTGCGTCGCAGCTGTCGCAGTTCATGGACCAGACGAACCCGCTGGCCGAAATCACCCACAAGCGGCGCGTTTCCGCACTGGGCCCGGGTGGTCTGACGCGCGAGCGCGCCGGCTTCGAAGTGCGTGACGTGCACGTCACGCACTATGGTCGCGTGTGCCCGATCGAAACGCCGGAAGGTCCGAACATCGGCCTGATCAACTCTCTGGCGCTCTATGCCCGCCTCAACGAGTACGGTTTCATCGAGACGCCGTACCGCCGTGTGGTGGACGGCAAGGTGACCGATCAGATCGACTACCTGTCCGCCATCGAGGAAGGCAAGTACGTCATCGCCCAGGCCAACGCCACGCTGGACAAGGAAGGCCGCCTGACGGGCGACCTGGTGTCTGCCCGCGAGAAGGGCGAATCGACGCTGCTCTCCGCCGAGCGCGTGCAGTACATGGACGTGTCGCCCGCGCAGATCGTGTCGGTGGCTGCTTCGCTCGTGCCGTTCCTGGAGCACGATGACGCGAACCGCGCGCTGATGGGCGCCAACATGTCGCGCCAGGCCGTGCCCGTGCTGCGCCCGGAAAAGCCCATGGTGGGCACCGGCATCGAGCGCGTGGCGGCCGTGGACTCCGGCACGGTGGTGACCGCCAACCGTGGCGGTATCGTGGACTACGTGGATGCCACCCGCATCGTGGTGCGAGTGAACGACGCCGAGGCCGTGGCCGGTGAAGTGGGCGTGGACATCTACAACCTCATCAAGTACCAGCGCTCCAACCAGAACACGAACATCCACCAGCGCCCCATCGTGAAGAAGGGCGACGTGCTGGCCAAGGGTGACGTGATCGCGGACGGTGCCTCCACCGATCTGGGCGAGATCGCCATCGGCCAGAACATGCTGATCGCGTTCATGCCCTGGAACGGCTACAACTTCGAGGATTCGATCCTGATCAGCGAGCGCGTGGTGGCTGAAGACCGCTACACCTCGATCCACATCGAAGAGCTGGTGGTGATGGCCCGCGACACCAAGCTGGGTGCCGAGGAAATCACGCGCGACATCCCGAACCTGTCGGAACAGCAGCTGAACCGCCTCGACGAGTCCGGCATCATCTACGTGGGTGCCGAAGTGCAGCCCGGCGACACGCTGGTGGGCAAGGTCACGCCGAAGGGCGAGACCACGCTGACGCCGGAAGAGAAGCTGCTGCGCGCGATTTTCGGTGAGAAGGCTTCCGACGTGAAGGACACCTCGCTGCGCGTGGACCAGGGTTCATCGGGGACCGTGATCGACGTGCAGGTCTTCACGCGGGAAGGCATCCAGCGCGACAAGCGCGCCCAGCAGATCATCGACGATGAACTCAAGCGCTTCCGCCTGGACCTGAACGACCAGCTGCGCATCGTGGAGGCGGATGCCTTCGACCGGATCGAGAAGCTGCTCACGGGCCGCGTGGCCAATGGCGGCCCGCAGAAGCTGGCCAAGGGCACGAAGATCGACAAGGCCTATCTGGCTTCCGTCGAGAAGTTCCACTGGTTCGACATCCGTCCTGCCGAGGACGAGGTGGCCGCACAGCTGGAGTCGATCAAGAACGCCCTGGAGCAGACGCGCCACAGCTTCGATCTGGCTTTCGAAGAAAAGCGCAAGAAGCTCACGCAGGGCGACGAGTTGCCCGCGGGCGTGCTCAAGATGGTCAAGGTGTACCTGGCCGTCAAGCGCCGCCTGCAGCCCGGCGACAAGATGGCCGGCCGCCACGGCAACAAGGGGGTGGTGTCGAAGATCGTTCCGGTCGAGGACATGCCCTACATGGCCGACGGCACGCCCGCCGACATCGTGCTCAACCCGCTGGGCGTGCCTTCGCGGATGAACATCGGGCAGGTGCTGGAAGTCCACCTGGGCTGGGCCGGCAAGGGTATCGGCCAGCGCATCGGCGACATGCTGCGAGAGCAGGCCAAGGCGGCCGAACTCCGCAAGTTCTTCGAAGAGGTCTATAACTCGCGCGGCCGCAAGGAAGACCTCTCGCAGCTCAGCGACGAGGAAGTGCTGTCCATGGCGGCGAACCTGTCCAACGGCGTGCCTTACGCCACGCCGGTGTTCGACGGTGCGTCGGAAGCCGAAATCAAGGACATGCTGAAGCTCGCGTATCCGGACGACATCGCCGAGCGCAAGGGTCTCACGCCGAGCCGCACGCAGGCCTACCTGTACGACGGTCGCACGGGCGAGCGCTTCGAGCGTCCGACCACCATCGGCTACATGCATTACCTGAAGCTGCACCACTTGGTGGACGACAAGATGCACGCGCGTTCCACGGGCCCGTACTCGCTCGTCACGCAGCAGCCGCTGGGCGGCAAGGCCCAGTTCGGCGGCCAGCGTTTCGGGGAGATGGAAGTGTGGGCGCTGGAGGCCTATGGTGCTTCCTACGTGCTGCAGGAAATGCTCACCGTGAAGTCCGACGACGTGCAGGGCCGTACCAAGGTGTACGAGTCCATCGTCAAGGGCGAACACGCCATCGAAGCCGGCATGCCGGAATCGTTCAATGTGCTGGTCAAGGAAATCCGCTCCCTGGGCCTGGACATCGAACTGGAACGCTCCTAAGTATTTGAAAAGGAAAGAGTCACATGAAGTCGCTACTCGACCTGTTCAAGCAATTCACGCCGGATGAGCATTTCGACGCCATCCGCATCGGCATGGCCTCGCCCGAGAAGATCCGTTCCTGGTCTTTCGGCGAGGTGAAGAAGCCCGAAACGATCAACTACCGCACGTTCAAGCCCGAGCGCGACGGCCTGTTCTGCGCCAAGATCTTCGGCCCGATCAAGGACTACGAGTGCCTGTGCGGCAAGTACAAGCGCCTGAAGCACCGCGGCGTGATCTGCGAGAAGTGCGGCGTGGAAGTCACCCAGACCAAGGTGCGCCGCGAGCGCATGGGTCACATCGACCTGGCCGCGCCTTGCGCCCACATCTGGTTCCTGAAGTCGCTGCCGTCGCGTCTGGGCCTGGTGCTCGACATGACGCTGCGCGACATCGAGCGCGTGCTGTATTTCGAAGCCTACGTGGTGACCGACCCCGGCATGACCCCGCTGAAGAAGTTCGGCATCATGTCCGAGGACGACCATGACGCGAAACGCAAGGAATATGGCGACGAATTCATCGCCAAGATGGGCGCCGAAGGCATCAAGGACCTGCTCGAAGGCATCGACATCGATCTGGAGATCGAGAAGCTGCGCGGCGACCTGACCGGCTCCGAGGTCAAGGTCAAGAAGAACGCCAAGCGCCTGAAGGTGCTGGAGGCGTTCAAGAAGTCCGGCATCAAGCCTGAGTGGATGGTGCTCGACGTGCTGCCCGTGCTGCCGCCGGACCTGCGCCCGCTGGTGCCGCTGGATGGCGGCCGCTTCGCGACGTCGGACCTGAACGACCTGTACCGCCGCGTCATCAACCGCAATTCGCGCCTGCGCCGCCTGCTGGAGCTGAAGGCTCCGGAGATCATCGCGCGCAACGAGAAGCGGATGCTGCAGGAAGCGGTGGATTCGCTGCTGGACAACGGCCGCCGCGGCAAGGCGATGACGGGCGCCAACAAGCGCGCGCTGAAGTCCCTGGCCGACATGATCAAGGGCAAGTCGGGTCGCTTCCGCCAGAACCTGCTGGGCAAGCGCGTCGATTACTCCGGCCGTTCCGTGATCACCGTGGGCCCGACGCTCAAGCTGCACCAGTGCGGCCTGCCCAAGCTGATGGCCCTGGAGCTGTTCAAGCCCTTCATCTTCTCCCGCCTGGAGCAGATGGGCATTGCCACGACCATCAAGGCCGCGAAGAAGGAAGTCGAGTCCGGCACGCCCGTGGTGTGGGACATCCTCGAAGAAGTCATCAAGGAGCACCCGGTCATGCTGAACCGGGCTCCCACGCTGCACCGCCTGGGCATCCAGGCTTTCGAGCCGATCCTGATCGAAGGCAAGGCCATCCAGCTGCATCCGCTCGTCTGCGCGGCCTTCAACGCCGACTTCGACGGAGACCAGATGGCCGTTCACGTGCCGCTGTCGGTGGAGGCGCAGATGGAAGCCCGCACGCTGATGCTGGCATCCAACAACGTGCTGTTCCCCGCGTCGGGCGAGCCCTCCATCGTGCCTTCGCAGGACGTGGTGCTGGGCCTCTACCACGCCACCCGCGACAAGATCAACGGCAAGGGCGAAGGCCTCGTGTTCGCCGATACCGGCGAAGTCCAGCGTGCGCTGGATGCCAACGAGGTTGAACTGGCCGCGCGCATCACGGTGCGCCTGACCGAGTGGACCAGGGACAAGGTTTCGGGTGAGTTCACGCCCGAGACCAAGCTGGTCGACACCACGGTGGGCCGCGCGCTGCTGTCCGAGATCCTGCCCAAGGGGCTGCCTTTCAGCAACATCAACAAGGCGCTGAAGAAGAAGGAGATCTCCAAGCTCATCAACGTGAGCTTCCGCAAGTGCGGCCTGAAGGAAACCGTGGTGTTCGCCGACAAGCTGCTGCAGAACGGCTTCCGCCTCGCCACGCGCGCCGGCATCTCCATCGCCATCGACGACATGCTCGTGCCGCCCCAGAAGGCCGGCATCATCGAGCGTGCCGAGAAGGAAGTGAAGGAGATCGAGCAGCAGTACGTCTCCGGTCTGGTGACGGCTGGCGAGCGCTACAACAAGGTGGTGGACATCTGGGGCAAGGCCGGCGACGAAGTGTCCAAGGTCATGATGGCCCAGCTCGCCAAGCAGAAGACCACGGACCGCAACGGCAAGGAAGTGGACCAGGAGTCGTTCAACTCCATCTACATGATGGCCGACTCCGGCGCCCGCGGTTCCGCGGCCCAGATCCGCCAGCTCGCCGGCATGCGGGGCCTGATGGCCAAGCCGGACGGCTCGATCATCGAGACCCCCATCACGGCGAACTTCCGTGAAGGCCTCAACGTGCTGCAGTACTTCATCTCCACCCACGGTGCCCGGAAGGGTCTCGCGGATACGGCGCTGAAGACGGCCAACTCGGGTTACCTCACCCGCCGCCTGGTGGACGTGACGCAGGATCTCGTGGTGACCGAGGAGGATTGCGGCACCGCCAATGGCTCGCTGATGCGCGCCATCGTCGAGGGCGGCGAGGTGATCGAGTCGCTGCGCGACCGCGTGCTGGGCCGCACCACGGCCGAGGAAGTGCTGCACCCCGAAACGCGTGCCGTGCTGGCCACCGCCGGCCAGATGCTCGACGAGGATGCCCTCGAGGAGCTGGAAGCCGCTGGCGTGGACGAGGTGAAGGTGCGCACCGCGCTGACCTGCGAAACCCGCTATGGCCTGTGCGCCAAGTGCTACGGCCGCGACCTGGGCCGCGGCGGCCTGATCAACCTCGGCGAAGCCGTGGGCGTGATCGCCGCGCAGTCCATCGGTGAACCCGGAACGCAGCTGACCATGCGTACGTTCCACATCGGTGGCGCGGCATCGCGTGCGGCCATCGCGTCGAGCGTCGAAGCCAAGTCCAACGGCGTGATCGGCTTCAACGCCACGATGCGCTACGTGACCAACAGCAAGGGCGAACTGGTCGTGATCGCGCGCTCGGGCGAGATCATCATCCAGGACGAACATGGCCGCGAGCGCGAGCGCCACAAGGTGCCCTACGGCGCGACCCTGACGGTGAAGGCCGACCAGCAGGTCAAGGCCGGCACCATCCTCGCCAACTGGGATCCGCTGACGCGCCCGATCATCACGGAATTCGCCGGCCAGGTGAAGTTCGAGAACATCGAGGAAGGCCTCACCGTCGCCAAGCAGGTGGACGATGTGACCGGCCTGTCCACGCTGGTCGTGATCGATCCGAAGCGCCGTGGCTCCGCCAAGGTCGTGCGTCCGCAGGTGAAGCTCGTCGACGCCAATGGCGCCGAAGTGAAGATCCCCGGCACCGACCACTCGGTGACGATCGGCTTCCAGGTGGGCGCGCTGATCCAGGTGCGCGATGGCCAGGACGTGGGCCCCGGCGAAGTGCTGGCCCGTATTCCCGTCGAAGGCCAGAAGACCCGCGACATTACCGGCGGTCTGCCCCGCGTGGCCGAGCTGTTCGAAGCCCGCTCGCCCAAGGACAAGGGCATGCTGGCCGAGATCACCGGCACGGTGTCCTTCGGCAAAGAAACCAAGGGCAAGGTGCGGCTGCAGATCACCGATCCGGACGGCAAGGTCTGGGACGAGCTGGTGCCCAAGGAAAAGAACGTGCTGGTCCACGAAGGCCAGGTGGTCAACAAGGGCGAGCTGATCGTCGACGGCCCGGCCGATCCGCAGGACATCCTGCGCCTGCTGGGCATCGAGGAGCTCTCGCGCTACATCGTCGATGAAGTGCAGGACGTGTACCGCTTGCAGGGCGTGAAGATCAACGACAAGCACATCGAGGTGATCGTTCGCCAGATGCTGCGCCGCGTCGTGGTCGAGAACCCCGGCGAGTCGGGCTACATTGCCGGCGAGCAGGTCGAGCGCTCGGAGATCCTCAACACCAACGAGGCGCTGCAGGCCGCTGGCAAGATTTCGGCGACCTACAGCAACGTGCTGCTGGGGATCACGAAGGCATCGCTCTCGACCGATTCGTTCATCTCGGCCGCGTCGTTCCAGGAAACGACCCGCGTGCTCACCGAGGCTGCCATCATGGGCAAGCGCGACGAGCTGCGTGGCCTGAAGGAAAACGTGATCGTGGGCCGCCTGATCCCGGCTGGCACGGGTCTGGCCTACCACCAGGCGCGCAAGGCCAAGGAAGCCATGGACGACGCTGAGCGCCGCGCCATCGCTGAGGCCGAAGCCGCCGAGATGGCCGAGACGACGGAAGAAGCCTCCGAGGTCGAAGGCTCCAGCGTGGACGGGGCCTCGGCCGAGTAACCGCCCGCTTTCGGCAAGCGCCTTCCGGCCTGCTGTCACGCTCCCGCTCTGTCGCTACGGCAGGCCGGGAGCGTTTTTCCAGGCGGGCCGGTTTCTTTCTCTCTCCTTCGCCGGGCCAGGCGGGCAACGCGCACGTGCGCGTGTTCCGCCACCGGGCAAGATCGTTGCGATGCTGACTACCTGGATTCTTCTGGCCGTGCTGCTGTTCTGGGCGGTGGGGGCCTACAACCGGCTCGTCCGGCTCCGCTCCGCGGCGATCCAAGCGTTCGGCGGGCTGGACGTGCACCTCGTGCGCATGACGAGCATGCTCGGCGAGTACGAGGCCGCGATGAGCCCCGCCCCCGAGGGGCAGGCCGAGTCGCGCACCGCGCTGTGGGCCGCCGCCACGCAGTTCGGGGCCTGCCTGGCCGTGGCGCGGGCCCGGCCGCTCGACGCCGGAGCCGCAGCCGCGCTGGCGGCGGGGCGGGAGGTGCTGCAGAACGCCTGGGCGGCCATGGTGCGCGTTGCCCGCGAACCACGGGACGTGCCGGCCGATGCGCAGGGCCCTGCCGCGCAGGATGCGCCCCCCGTGCCGCAAGGCGATGCGCTGGCGCTGTGGGAGCAGCGCTGGCAGGAGCTGTCCGCGCAGAATGCCCAGGCCATGGGGCAGTTCAATGATGCCGTGGCCGTGTACAACCGCGCGATCGGCCAGTTTCCAGCGCGGCTGCTCGCGTGGCTGTTCGGCTTCCATGCCGCGCGGCCTTTGTGATCGGCGCGCGCCTTCCGTTCGCCCGCTCCCCCTCTCTTTTTCCCATCCATCGCGGCCCGCCCGGGCCTTTGCCCATGCCACCGTCCGATCCGCGCGCTTCGCGCCCCCGCCCCTCCATGGAACCCGTCGCCCTGTGGCGGCAGCTCGATGCCGTTGCCGATGCGCTGCTGGCCGTGCGGGGTGGGCAGTCGGGCACTGCCGCGATGGCCGCGGTGGACCCCGCGCTGCGTGCCGGCGTCCAGGCCTTGCTGTTCCAGGCCTTGCGGCAGTTGGGCCGCGCCGAGGCCCTGCGGGCGTTGCTCGCGCCGCGCCGGCCCAAGCCCCGGGTGGATGCACTGCTGTGCACGGCCCTGGCGCTGGGGTGGGCGCCCGAGCTGGCGCCCTATGAACCGTTCACCCTCGTCAACCAGGCCGTGGAGGCCGCCAAGCGCCATCCCGCCACGCGGGGCCAGGCGGCGTTCGTGAATGCCTGCCTGCGGCGCTTTCTGCGCGAGCGCGATGCCCTGGTGGCCGCGACCGATGCCGATCCGGTCGCGCGCTGGAACCACCCGGCATGGTGGATCGATCGATTGCGCCAGGACCATCCCGGGCACTGGCAGCAGATCCTGCACGCCAACAACGGCCACGCGCCCATGGCGCTGCGGATCAATCGGCAAAAAGTGGACCACGTCGCCTATTTGGCTGCATTGTCTGCTATTGATTTGGTAGCAAATGGAGTGGGCGATGCCGGCGTCGTCCTGCAGACACCCCAGCCGGTCCAGCGCCTGCCCGGCTTCGCCGAGGGCTGGGTGTCGGTGCAGGATCTGGCCGCGCAGCAGGCGGCGCCCCTGCTGCTGGCGGGGCTGGACCTGGCCCGGCCGCTGCGGGTGCTCGATGCCTGCGCCGCGCCCGGCGGCAAGACCGCGCATCTGCTCGAATACGCCGGCGCGGCATCCCCGGTGCGTGTGACCGCGCTGGAGATCGATCCCGTGCGCAGCACCCGCATCGACGAGACCTTGCAGCGCCTCGGCCTGCGGGCCCAGGTGCTGGTGGCCGATGCCGGGCGTCCGCAGGACTGGTGGCAGGATGCCTCGGGCGGCGAGCCGTTCGATGCCATCTTGCTGGATGCGCCCTGCACCGCCTCGGGCATCGTGCGCCGGCATCCGGACGTGCGCTGGCTGCGCCGGCCGTCGGACATCGCGCAGCTCGCGGGGCAGCAGGCCCGGCTGCTGGCCACGCTCTGGCCGCTGCTCAGGCCGGGCGGCCGGCTGCTGTACTGCACCTGCTCCGTCTTCCGCGCCGAGGGCGAGGACCAGGTGCAGGCGTTTCTTGCGAACAACACTGATGCCGATTTGCTGCCCTCGCCCGGACATTTGCTGCCCGCAGAGCCCGGCAACGGCGGCGACGTCCCGGAGAATCGTTCTGGTGAGCATGACGGATTCTTTTACGCACTTCTGGGCAAGCGTCCTGGATGACCTCCGCGCCGGGCGCGGCGGGCGACGGCGCGGGCGGGCCCCGCTCTCCGGCCGGGTGGGCTGGCTGCATGCGTTCGCGGTGTGCGTGGCGCTCTGGCTCGGGGCGGCGATGCCGGCGACCGCGCAGACCGGGGGCGACGTGCCCGAGTTGCGGCTGGATGCCTCCGACAGCGGCCTGTACCTCTCCGCCGTCACGCGTTTCGAGTTGCCCGATCTGGCGGAGGACGCGCTCTTCAAGGGCATCTCGGTCTATTTCATCGCGGAGGCCGACGTGCTGCGGGAGCGCTGGTACTGGTCGGACAAGACCGTCGCCAGTGCCGTGCGCTATCTGCGGCTGAGCTACCAGCCGCTCACGCGCCGATGGCGCCTCAACCAGTCGTCCGTGCCGTTCGCCCACAGCGGCCTGGGCGTGGTGCTGGGCCAGAGCTACGATGAACTCGGAGACGCGATGGCCGCAATGCAGCGCATCTCCCGCTGGAAGATCGCCGATGCCGATGAGATCGACCGGCAGGCGGCGCACGTCGTGCATTTCCGCTTCCGGCTCGACATGTCGCAACTGCCCCGGCCGTTCCAGATCGGCGCCATGGGCCGCAACGGCTGGGATCTGACCCTCTCGCGCACCGAGCGCCTGTCTGCGGAGCCATAGCCATGCCCACGACTCCCCCGCCCGGACCCGTGTCCGGAACCGAGGCCGCGGCGGCCCGCAGCACCCGCCAGACGCGCGCCGCCCGCTGGGGGCTGGGTGTGGGCGTGGCCATCATGGGCGCCATCGGCCTCGTGCTGCTGTTCCTGCTCACGGTGTCGACCAACCACCGGGCGCTCTACGAACGCAACTACGCATGGCTCTTCGGCCTGAACGTGCTCGTGGCGCTGCTGCTCTTCGCCGTGCTGGTGTGGGTGGCCGTGCGGCTGGCGGTGCGCCTGCGGCGCGGGCGCTTCGGCAGCCGGCTGCTGGTCAAGCTCGCCGGCATCTTCGCGTTCGTGGGGCTGGTGCCCGGGCTGCTGATCTACGTGGTGTCCTACCAGTTCGTCTCCCGCTCCATCGAGAGCTGGTTCGACGTGAAGGTGGAGGGGGCGCTCACTGCGGGCGTGAGCCTGGCCCGCGCCACGCTCGACACCCTGGCGAGCGACATGGCCGCGCAGACGCGCGCGGCCAGCGTCCAGCTGGCCCAGGTGCCGGATGCGGCGGCGGGCCTCGTGCTGGAGCGCATCCGGGACCAGCTCGGCGCCACGGACGTCGTGCTCTTCAGTGCCGCCGGGCAGCCCATCGCGAGCGCCGGGCAATCGCGCTTCGAGCTCAACCCCGAGCGCCCGGCCGCGCCCTTGCTGCGCAACGCGCGCCAGCAGCGCTCGGCTTTCCAGATCGAGGGCCTGGACGACGTTTCCGACCCCAACGCCGTGCAGAACGCCCGCGTGAAGACCCTGGTGGCGGTCGGATCGGCCAGCGTCGGCCTGCTGGCCGAGCCGCGCTATCTGCAGGCCACCCTGCGCCTGCCGCAGGTGGTGGTGGCCAATGCCGTGGCCGTTCAGGAGGCGAACCGCGAGTACCAGGAGCGCGCGCTGGCGCGGGGCGGCCTGCGGCGCATGTACATCGGCACCCTCACGCTCAGCCTGTTCCTGGCCGTGTTCGGCGCGGTGCTGCTGGCCGTGCTGCTGGGCCGGCAGCTCGCGCGGCCCCTGCTCGTGCTGGCCGAGGGCGTGCGCGAGGTCGCCTCGGGTAACCTGAGTCCCAAGGCCGTGCTGCAGACCAGCGACGAGCTGGGCGGGCTCACGCGCTCCTTCGCGGTCATGACGCAGCAACTGGCCGATGCGCGCACGGCCGTGGAGCGCAGCATGGTCGAGGTCGATTCGGCGCGGGCGCGCCTGCAGACCATCCTGGACAACCTCACGGCCGGCGTGATCGTGCTGGATGCCCAGGGCCGCATCCGGTCCACCAACCCCGGCGCTACGCGGATCCTGCGCGCTCCCATGGCCGCCTTCGAAGGCCGGCCGCTGGCGGAGGTGCCCGGGCTGGCGTCCTTCGCGGCCGCCGTGCAGGCGCATTTCGACGCTTTCCTGGGCGACCGGGAGCAGCATGGCCTGGACCACTGGCAGCATCCATTCGACCTGCACCCCGCCACCGCCGCTGGCGCGGCGGATTCGGGGCACGGTGGCCATCCCGGCCATGGCACCAGCCTGGTCGCCCGGGGGGCGGAGCTGCCCGATGCCCTGCGGCTGTTGGTGTTCGACGACATCTCCGAGATCGTCTCGGCCCAGCGCGCGCAGGCCTGGGGCGAGGTGGCCCGGCGCCTGGCCCACGAAATCAAGAACCCGCTCACGCCCATCCAGCTCTCGGCCGAGCGGCTGGAGATGAAGCTCGCCGGCAAGCTGGGCGCGGCGGAAGAGGCGGTGCTTGCCAAATCGGTCAAGACCATCGTCGAGCAGGTGGACGCGATGAAGCGCCTGGTCAACGAGTTCCGCGACTACGCGCGCCTGCCGGCGGCGGAACTGCAGCGGCTGGACCTGAATGCGCTCGTGGCCGATGTCCTCCATCTCTATGGGGCGGAGAACGCCACCGTGCCCGTCGAATCCGAGCTGGACCCGCGGTGCCCCCGGATCGCCGGGGACGCGCAGCAACTGCGCCAGGTCATCCACAACCTGCTGCAGAACGCCCAGGACGCGAGCGAGCAGAGGGCGCGTGAGCAGGGTGTGCCCGCGGCCCCCGTGCGCATCGCCACCCGCTGGAGCGAAACCTCGCGGCGCGTGCGGCTCACGGTGAGCGATGCCGGCACCGGGTTCCCGGCCAACATCCTCCAACGGGCCTTCGAGCCGTATGTCACCACCAAACCGCGGGGAACCGGCCTGGGGCTGGCCGTGGTGAAGAAAATCGCTGATGAACACGGGGCGCGGATCGATCTTTCCAATCGTGTGGACGATGGTGTGGTCCGGGGCGCGCAAGTGTCGCTATCATTCGCCCCTGAAACCTCCGTGGTGCATTAACAACAAGTTACACGCAGCAAGACGCAGCATACGAACACATGGCAAACATATTGGTGGTCGACGACGAACTCGGCATCCGCGACCTGCTGTCCGAAATCCTGAACGATGAAGGCCACAGCGTGGATCTGGCGGAAAACGCCACCCAGGCCCGGGTCGCCCGCGCCACCAATGCCTACGATCTCGTGCTGCTCGACATCTGGATGCCCGACACGGATGGCGTATCCCTTCTCAAGGAATGGGCCACGGCGGGCAGCCTGACCATGCCGGTGATCATGATGAGCGGCCACGCCACCATCGATACCGCCGTCGAGGCCACGCGCATCGGCGCCTTCTCGTTCCTGGAAAAGCCCATCACCCTGCAAAAGCTGCTCAAGGCCGTGGAGCAGGGGCTGGCCCGCACCGCCGCGCCACCCGCCAATGCCCCCGTGGCGGCCGCAACGGCGTCCGTTCCTGCGGCGGCCCTGCCGCTCTCCTCGCTGGATGTGGTGCACATGCCTTCGGTCGCGGCCGCCATGGTCCAGGCCGTGGCGAACAGCGGCCCCAATTCCCACCAGGGCTTCGATCTGGACCGTCCCCTGCGCGAGGCACGCGACGGCTTCGAGAAGGCCTATTTCGAGTTCCACCTGGCCCGCGAGGGCGGCTCCATGACGCGCGTTGCGGAAAAGACGGGCCTGGAGCGCACCCATCTCTACCGCAAGCTGCGCCAGCTGGGCGTGGATTTGGGGCGCAACAAGCGCAACCAGTAGGCGATTTCAAAAAAATCGCGGCTTTGGCCAGAGGCGCTGTTTTTCTGGCTATAATTCAAGGCTTAGGCCCGGTAGCTCAGTTGGTAGAGCAGCGGATTGAAAATCCGCGTGTCGATGGTTCGATTCCGTCCCAGGCCACCAAACATTCTCAAAAGCCCATCCATCGTGATGGGCTTTTTTGTTTCCGAGGCCGGTGTGTAGCCCGGGGATGGGGGCTTGTGCGGGGCTTTGAAGACCGCGCGCAACCGTTGAGCCATACACAGGCTGAGAGCCGAGCCTGTTTTTTGCCGGGAGTCTTTCCGCCTCAGCGCCACGGCTTCGATGGGGCTTGCCGGGCAGGAGAAGATACCGGGGCCGCCTTGTGTAGAAATTGGCCATGGGGTTTTTTCAGGAGCGGGGCGGCAGTTTTCGCGCATCTGACGGGACTCCACGCGCATGCCTGTGCGCACGGTCGTGATGGGCATCCCCGCAGCTGCGGCGGCATGGCTGCCTGCGATCGGGAGCGCATGGCGCCCGTGCTGCACATATGTGAGGGCGGGGGACGGAGGGGGGATTTCCCCGTTTGCAGGCGCGCAGGCGCACTACCATCGGTGCTCGCCCGTCAGGCCACCATGCCGGCCTGACCGGGCTCCTCAGCCCTTTGCGCACGGACGAGGCGGCCCGATTTTTTCTGCCAACGACCAAGCATCCGACCATGAAGATTCCGACCCTGCCGTTTACCGTGACCGATTGGTCCGCCGTGCCCGCGACCGAGCACCCGGGAGAAAGCGGCATGGCGCTCTGGCGCACCCAGACCGTGGGGGATGTGCGCATCCGTTGCGTGGAGTATTCCGCCGGCTACCTGGCAGACCACTGGTGCGACCGGGGGCATGTCCTGCTGGTGCTTGAAGGCGAACTGGAAACGGAATTGAAGGATGGCCGGCGGTTCACGCTCACGGCAGGGATGAGCTACCAGGTTTCAGATTTCGGCGATGCGGCGCATCGTTCATCGACCCAGGTGGGCGCCAGGTTGTTCATCGTGGATTGATGCGGTTTCGCAATCCAGGAGAGGGCTGCGCGGCTTCGCCGTGTTTTTCGTCCTGATCGCAAACGCAAATCTGTGCGGGGCGCCGGAAGGGCGTGCCTCGCCGCAAATCGCAAATGGGCCCTGAAGCCGTCAGTGCCGGTACCCCGGGTCGATGCGGTCCAGCCTGCGGATCAGCGCGGGCCATGCGAAGCCGCCGCCCATCCCGCCTGTCTGTACTTTCATCGCATGCCCCACGCCCTCGATGATGGCCGGGTCCACGGGCACGAGATCATTGCCGCCGGCCTGGGCCGCGATCTGGATCTGGCAGGCGCTCTCGAAGGTGTACATCGCCAGGAAGGCGTCGGCCACCGTTTTGCCGCAGGTGAGCAGGCCGTGGTTGCGCAGCATGAGGAAGTTGGCGCGGCCCAGGTCGGCCTGCAGCCGGGCTTTCTCGTCGTCGCGGATCGCCACGCCTTCGTAGTCGTGGTACGCGAGCGAGGCCAGCACGAAGGTGGATTGCTGGCTGATGGGCAGCACGCCCCCGCGCTGCGCGCTCACGGCCACGCCCGCGCGGGTATGGGTGTGGAGCACGCACTGCACGTCCTGGCGCACGGCATGGATGGCGCTGTGGATGACGAAGCCCGCCGGGTTCACGGGGTGGGGCGAGTCGATCACCTTGCGGCATTCCATGTCCACCTTGACCAGGCTGGACGCGGTGATTTCGTCGAACATCCAGCCATAGGGATTGATGAGGAAGTGGTGCTCGGGGCCGGGGATGCGCGCGCTGATGTGCGTGAAGACGAGGTCGCTCCAGCCGTGCAGCGCGACCAGCCGGTAGCACGCGGCGAGATCGACGCGCAACTGCCATTCCTCGGGCGATACGGAGCGCTGCAATCCGGCATCGGCGGGTGCTGTGGGCATGGGTCTCTCCTCTTTCACGACAAGCGGCGGTGCCGCGCACTGTAGGCCGGCGGCGGCGCGCGGCGTGTCCAGCAGATGACACGGGATCCAGGGCGCCGGCCGCGCCGGTCCATTGTGCTTCGCGTTACCGTGCGGCGCGTGTGTCTGGCATACAGTGGCTGGCATGGACGATGCCACCTATACCCGATCCCTGAATCTTGCCGGTGCCACCAATTTCCGCGATCTGGGCGGCTATGCGGGCCGGGACGGGCGGCGCGTGCGGTGGCGGCGCATCTTCCGCTCCGACCACCTGGCCGGGCTCACGCCCGAGGATGCGCGCGCGGTTGCCGCGCTGGGGCTGCGGCGTGCGGTGGATTTCCGGGGGACGCACGAGCGGGCCACGCTGCCCTATGCCTTGCCCGACGTGGCCTACCACGCGCTGTCGATCGAGCCCATCGTGCTGCAGCGCATGAAGGAGATGGCGCTGTCGGGCCACGAGATGACGCCCGCGGTCGCGACCGAGCTGATGCGCGACACCTACCGTGCCTTCGTCGCGAGCAACGCGCCGGAGTTCGCCGCGCTGTTCACGCATCTGCTGGAGAGCGATGCGCCGCTCGTGTTCCATTGCACGGCGGGCAAGGACCGCACGGGCTTCGCGGCCGCGATGATTTTGCTGGCGCTGGGTGTGCCGCGCGATGTGGTGATGCAGGACTACCTGCTCACCAACGGCCTGTATCGCCGGCCGGCGCAGTTGCTGGGCTCGGCGCCCGACGAGGTGCTCAACGTGCTGTGGCGCGTGCAGGAGGATTTCCTCGATGCGGCGCTGGATGCGGTGGATGCGGACCATGGCGGCGTGGAGCGCTATCTGGAGCGCAGCCTGGGCGTGGGGCCGGTGGAGCGCGAGAGGCTCATGCAGCTCTATCTGCTGCCCCGGGCTTGAAGGGAGCCGTGCAGCGGAGCCGCGGGCCGCGCGCACGGGCATGAAAAATGTCCCCACGCTCTCCCGCTTCGCGGGGTCGCTGCCCCCCGAGGGGGTGTTTTTCATCTTGGGGCGGCCCGGCGATGAAAAAAGCCGGTGCATCGCACCGGCTTTCGTGTTCAGCGCACCGCGCTCCGGATGGACCTCAGAGGGTCGCGTCCTTGAGCTTCTTCAGCGCGCGGGTCTTGATCTTGACCGATGCGGGCTTGGCGGGGAACCAGCGCTCGGTGCCCGTGAAGGGGTCCTTGCCGAAGCGCTTCTTCTTGGCGGGCACTTGCTGCAGGCCGATCTTCATCAGGCCGGGCAGCGTGAATTCGCCGGCGCCCTTCTTGTGCACCGCGCCCAGGATCGTGGCTTCCAGCGCGGCCAGCACGGCCTTGGCGGCCTTGGGCTCCACGCCCGACTGCTCGGCCAGGTGGGCGATCAGGGAGGTCTTGGTGAACGTGGCCTTCAGGGGCTTGAGCGCGGCGGGAGCGGCCTTGGGGGCTGCGGCCTTCTTGGCGGGCGCCGCCTTTTTCGCGGGAGCGGCCTTCTTGGCCGGCGCGGCGGCCTTCTTCACCGCGGGGGCGGCGGCTTTCTTGGCCGGAGCGGCGGCGGTTTTCTTTGCAGTTGCCATGGTGTCGGTTTTCTCGTGTATGAAGTGATGAAGGTTCCAGACAGAGGCTGGTCGGCGGATTCTAGGGGGTTTGCCGGCCCGTGGTGCGGGTTGCAGGCGCATACACCGCTGCAAAGGGCATGAATGCTGGCGCCGGAGCCCGCGATGCGCGTGCGCCGTGCCTTGCCGGGCCATGTGCCCACAGGCCGCGCGGGCACTGGGGCGGCCGCGTTGGTGTGCCCTGGCAATCGCGTTAAGCTGCATCCACCGTCCGCGCCGTGGCAGACCCCGTGGAGACTCGGAGGCGACGGGCGCAACCGCGTGCACCCTGGTGCACCGCACCGAAGGAAGAATCGGCCATGAGCAGCAGCAACCCCCCCCATGACACCTCCCCGTTCGGCTTCGGCCGTTTCGTGCCGGGCTTCGATTTCCTGCAGAACCTCGCCAAGGGCGCGGCCGCGGGCATGCCGCAGATGCCTCCGCTCTCGGGCTGGGTGGCACCCACGATCAGCGTGGAGGAGCTGGACAAACGCATCCAGGAGTTGAAGGCCGTGCAGTTCTGGCTGGAGCAGAACTCCCGCGCGCTGACCGCCACGGTGCAGGCGCTGGAAGTGCAGAAGATGACGCTGTCCACGCTGCAGGGCATGAACGTGGCGATGGGCGATCTCGCGAACGCCTTCACATCGCGCGCGGCCCCCGAGGCGCCGGTCCCCGAGCGGCCTGACCCGTTCGCGCGCCCTGCCGCCGCGCCGGCACCGGCCGCCGAAGAGGCCGCGCCCCCATCCGGGCCGCCCCCGTCCGGCGCAGCGGACCCGGCCGGCGAGCAGGAGGCCCGGCCCGGCGTGGTGGACCCCTTGCAGTGGTGGTCTGCGCTCACGGGCCAGTTCCAGCAGATCGCGGCGAACGCCATGAGCGACATGTCCAGCCTTCCCTCCATGGATGCGACGCGCGACATGGCGGCCGGGGCCCTGAAGACCGCGACGGACATGGCCACGCAGTTCGCCGCGCAGGGCATGCAAGGCATGCAGGATGCCGCGCGCAAGGCTTCGGCCGGCGCGCCCCCGTCGTCACCATCCCCCGCGCGCCCGGCCAGGTCCGCGCGGCCGGCGAAGCCCGCGAAGGGCGGCGCGGCGGCCGGTGCGTCCGCCGCGCCGCAGAAGGCGCCGCGCGCGAAGGGCCGGGCCGCGACGGCGCCGGCCCCCGCCGCGGCGCCCAAGCCCCAGGCGCGCCGCGCGCCGCGCGGCTGACGGGTGGGGCCGGCCATGAAGCTCTTCCCCAACGGCCATGCCACCCATCCGCAGTGGCGCATGGGCGCATCGCTGGTGCTGGCCCAGCTGCGCGCGCAGATGGCCCTGCCGCACTACGCCAGCGCGCCCACGCTGGGCCTGCTCTACATCACCGACCACTACGCGGACGAGGCCGAGGCGCTGCTCGATTTCCTCTCCGCCGAGCTGCCCGAGGTGACCGACTGGAGCGGCACGGTGGGCGTGGGCGTGGCGGCCAACAATGCCGAATACTTCGACGAGCCGGCGCTCTCGGTGATGCTGCTGGACCTGCCGGCGGACCAGTACCGCGTGTTCTCGGGCGTGGCGCCGCTCGCGCGCAGCGGCGCGGCGGGCGGGGGCTTCGTGCCGCACACCGCGCTGGTGCATGCCGACGGCGAGACGCCGGACCTCGCGGAGCTGGTGGCCGAGATGTCGGACCGAACGGCCTCGGGCTACCTCTTCGGCGGCGTCGCGGCGAGCCGCTCGCGCAGCGTGCAGTTCGCGGTGGGGGGCAACGGCAACATCGCGGGCCAGGGCGCGGCGCGCGGCGTGTTCGGCGGCGGGCTCTCGGGCGTGGCGTTCGGGCCCGGCGTGGGGCTGCTCTCGCGCGTCACGCAGGGTTGCCAGCCGGTGGGCCCGTTCGCGGAGATCACGCGCGCGCAGGACAACGTGGTGCTGGAGTTGGACGGCCAGCCCGCGCTCGACGTGCTGCTGGGCACGCTGGGCATCACGCTCGACGGCGATCCGCAGCCCGCGCTGCGGGCCCTGCGCGCCACGCTGGCGGGCCTGGTGGACGCGGGCGTGCAGCCCACGGGGCGCACGGGGCATTTCGGCACCGACGTGCGGGTGCGCCACCTCGTGGGGCTCGATCCGCTGCGCCAGGGCGTGGCGCTGGCCGAGCGGGTGGAGGAGGGCATGCGGCTCGCGTTCTGCCAGCGCAACGTGGCAGCCGCGCGGGCCGACCTGATGCGCATCTGCGCCGAGATCCGCGAGGAGCTTGCGCCCGAGGCGCAGGAGCCCGCCGCCCCGCCGCCCCCGGCGGGCGGCGAGCGCGCGGCGCTGATGCAGGCCCTGGCGCATGCCACCGACGGCATGCCCGAGCGCACGATCCTCGGGGCGATCTACGTGAGCTGCTCGGGCCGGGGCGGTCCGCATTTCGGCGGGCCCAGCGCGGAGCTGCAGATCGTGCGCCACGCGCTGGGCGACGTGCCGCTGGCGGGCTTCTTCGCGGGCGGAGAGATCGCCCACCATCGGCTCTACGGCTACACGGGCGTGCTCACGGTGTTCACCTGCGAGGGCTGGCGCGACTGAAAACCGTGCCGCAGGCTGCGGCTTCAGGTGTTTCAGGCGTCATGTCGCCGTAAATACTCAATAGTTTGCTATTGAAAATGTAGCGGATGCGGTGGCGCTTCCCGCCGGGGCCGTGCGTCACGCCGCCGCCAGTGCGGCCCGCCCGCCGCGCTCCAGGCCGGTGAAGGCGAAGTCCACCTCGGGCGCGAGCCCGCTGACGATGCGCGCGATGGAGCGGCCCGAGCCGCAGGCGTGCGTCCAGCCCAGCGTGCCGTGGCCGGTGTTGAGGAACAGGTTGGGCAGCTTCGTCCTGCCGATGAGGGGCACGTTGCCGGGCGTGGCCGGGCGCAGGCCGGTCCAGAACTGCGCCTGGTCCATGTCGCCCGCGCCGGGAAAGAGCTGCTCCACGCGCCGCATGATCGCCTCGCAGCGCACGCGGTTCAGGTCGCGCCCGTAGCCGCCCAGCTCGGCCGTGCCGGCGATGCGCATGCGGTCGCCCTGCGCGCCGGTGTAGCGGGAGAACACCAGCTTGTGCTCGTCGTCCGTCAGGCTCACCTCGTAGGCCGCCATCGGGTCGCGCACGGGCAGGGTCACCGAGTAGCCCTTGGCGGGGTAGATGGGCAGGCGCAGGCCCAGCGGGGCGGCCAGCAGGGGGCTGAACGAGCCCATGGCCAGCACGTAGGCGTCGGCTTCCACGCGCTCGAAGCGGCCCTCGGCGTCCGTGATCTCCACGTGGTCGATGCGGCCGCCGGCCGCGCGCAGCGCGGTGGCGTGGCAGCCGAAGCGAAAGTGCACGCCCGCCTGCCCGGCCCGCAGCGCCAGCTCGCGCGTGAAGGCATGGGCATCGCCCGACTCGTCGGCCGCCGTGTAGGTGGCGCCGGCCAGCCGGGGGCGGATGTGCGCCAGGGCGGGCTCGATGCGCACGGCCTCGTCGGCGCTCACCACGCGGCGCTCGCAGCCGAGCTGGCGCATCTGCTCGGCCGGGGCGAGGGCCGCGTCGAACTCCCGGGCATCGGTGTAGAAGTGCAGGATGCCCTGGGTGCGCTGCGCGTAGTCGAGCCCCAGGTCGCGGCGCAGCTGCTGCAGCGTCTCGCGGCTGTAGGTGCCCAGGCGCACGATCTGCCCGATGTTGTGGCGCGTGCGCGCGGGCGTGCATTCGCGCAGGAACGCGAGGCCCCAGCGCCACAGGCCCGGGTCGGCGCGCAGCCGCAGGAGCAGGGGGGCATCCTCGCGGCCGAGCCATTTCAGGACCTTGAGCGGGGCGCCGGGATTGGCCCAGGGCTCGGCGTGGCTCACCGAGATCTGGCCGCCGTTGGCGAAGCTGGTCTCGGCGCCGGGCGCGGCCTGGCGGTCGATGACGGTCACTTCGTGGCCGAGTTGCTGGAGGAAGTAGGCGGAGGTGGTGCCGAGCAAACCGGCACCGAGAACGGTCACGCGCATGGTGTCACAAGCCTTTTTCAAGGGATGTCGAGGCAAAGCGTGCGCTGGCTGCTATGAATTCAATAGCAAACAGCCGGCGGCCGCGAAGCCTGGCTGCCGCTCCCCCTGTCCTTGGTACCTGAGAGATTCACCCCGCGCGACCTGCGCGGGGCTTGCTCCTTCGGTGCGCCACGTGGCGTGGCGGCTCTCCAGACGGCCGTGATGGTGTGCAGTACGGGACCTGAGCGTGCATGGGAGTTTGCGCCTTCGGTGGAACGGGTGGGCCCGTTCGCTCTCCTGCGGCGCTCATTCTAGGGCGTGTTCCGGCGTTCTTCCTACCCCGCGGGCGGTGCCGGGCATCAGGCCCCCTCATGCACAATGCCCTGCGCCCCCATGCAAGAAGCCCTCCGCGACTATTTCCTGGAATCCGGTGCCCGCCACCATGCCGATGCGCGCCACGTGCTGCTGCACGCAGGGGACGTGGCGCAGCGCCTCTACCTGATCGAGCAGGGGTGCGCGCGGCTCTATCTGATCGATGCCCAGGGGCGGGAGACCAGCACCCAGTTCTTCTTCGAGGGCGAGGTGGTCTGTTCGCTGGAGAGTTTCCTGACCGGCCGCCCGAGCGCCCTGTTCCTGGCCACCATCGAGCCCTGCCGCCTGCGCGTGGTGGACGGGGCGGCCATCAAGGCGCTCGCCGCGGCGGACGCCACGCTGCAGGCCGATCTGCAGGCCCTGATGCAGCAGCGGCTCATCCATTACGTCAACCTCTACGCGAGCGCCATTGCCGACTCGCCGACCGAGCGTTACCGCGCGCTGCAGGCAACGCACCACCAGCGGCTCGATCGCATTCCCCTGCACATCCTGGCCGCCTACCTGGGCGTCAGCGCCGTGCACCTCAGCCGGATCCGTCGCAAATTGAGGGAATCCCCGCCAGCGCCTGGCCCCTGAACCTTTGTTAATGACGGCGTGCCGCGCACCTTTCACCATCGCTGCATCACACCACTGCCGATGGAGCGCACATGCATACCCTGGTCATCCTGGCCCACCCGTATTCCAAGAGCTATTGCCACGCGCTGTACCGGCGCGTCGTGCAGCAGCTCGAAAAAGCCGGCCACACCGTGGACCGCCTGCACCTGGACGAGGAGAACTTCGATCCCGCCATGCGGGGCGCGGATCTGGCCGTGTATGCCCGGGGCCAGAGCGCCGATCCGGCCGTTTCCCGCTACCAGGAGCGCATCGACGCGGCCCGGCAACTGGTTTTCATCTTCCCCATCTGGTGGGAGGTCATGCCGGCGCTGCTCAAGGGCTTCATCGACAAGGTGTTCACCAAGGGCTGGGCGTATGAGCCTGCCCGGTTCGGCATGAAGGGGCACCTGACCCACATCGAGCGCGCCGTCGTCGTGACCACGATGAACACGCCCAAATGGGCCTACCGCTGGCTGTACGGAGACGCCGTGCAGCGTGCCCTGGTGCGCGGCACGCTGCGCAAGTGCGGCGTGCGCAAGGTGGAGTGGGTGGCCCTGTCGCCGGTCAGCCATGCCACGGATGCCAGGCGCCAGGCCTGGCTGGACCAGGTGGCTGCGATGTTCGCGGCGTAGCGGGCGCCCGCGCAACGGGCCGCCGGGGCGCACCTTGCGCGGCGATCAGTCGATGCTGATCCGGGCGTCTTTCACCACCTGCGCCCATTTGGCGCGGTCCTGGTGCACGGTCCGGGCGAACTGCCCGGGCGTCTCGATGCGCACCGTGTTGCCCTGCGATTCGAAGCGCTGGCGGATCTCGGGCTGCTCCAGCACCTCGCGCAGCGCGGCGTTGAGCCTGCGCACCACGGCGTCGTCGGTGCCCCGGGGCGCGAAGATGCCGAACCAGATCGAGCTGTCGAAGCCCTTCGTGCCGGGCAGGCCGCTCGACGCGATCGTGGGCACCTCCTTCACGGCCGCCACCGGCCGGGCCGTGGTCACGCCCAGCAGGCGCACTTTGCCGGCCTGGTAGTGCGGCAGCACGGTCTGCACCTGGTTCATGATGCAGCAGGTCTCGCCGCGCACCACCGAGGCGATGGCCTCGGGGCCGCCCTTGTAGGGCACGTGGACCATGTCGAGGCCCAGCCGCGCGTTGAACTCGGCGAACGCCATGTGCGTGCCCGCGCCGTTGCCGGTGGAGGCGTAGTTGTACCGGCCGGGGTGGGCCTTCACGGTTTCGACGAATTCCTGCAGGGTCTTCGCGCCGATCACGTCGGGGTTGATGGTGAGCACGTTCGACACGTCGATGAGCGTGCCCACGGGGGCGAAATCGGTCTCCACGTCGAAGGGCAGCTTCTTGTAGAGCGCGGCGTTGCTGCCGTGCGTGGCCGCCGTGCCGAAGACGAGGGTGTAGCCGTCCGGCTTCGCGCGCGCCACGGCTTCGCTGGCGATGTTGCCGGCCGCGCCGGACTTGTAGTCGATGATGACCGGCTGGCCGAGCTTCTGGCCCAGCGGCTCCTGCACGGCGCGCGCCACCACGTCGATCCCGGAGCCGGCGGGAAATCCCATGACCAGGGTGATGGGCTGGCGCGGCCAGCCGGTGGCGGCGTCGGCCGTATGGGCCGTGGCCGCAAGGCCGGCGGCCCAGGCCGCGACAGCGAGCGTGGCGGCGGCGGGCCAGGAAGAGGAGAGGTATCGGCGCATCGGGAGATCCTTGGGGGAGGACGGCTGCGGGCCCGGGGATGCCGCCGCCGGGGCGGCCCCCCGTTGCCCGGGCCATGGATGCGCCATTGTGGGCAAGGCTTCATGCCGTGCCCCTATATCGATATGGCCCCGGCTGGGCCGGCTCAGCGGCGGTAGGGGTTGTCGGGCCGGCGGTCGTAGCGGTTGGGAACGCCGTCGCCGTCGCGGTCCCAGCCGCCGCGGCGCATTTCCCAGCGTCCGTCGTTCTGCACCCAGGCCGGCTGGCGGTAGGCATAGCCCGGCCGTGCGCGCAGCCAGTGGCCCGGCACCCACACGTGGCGATGGCCGCGCCATTCCCAGTGGCCCTGTTCCCAGACCATGCCGCGCCGGGGCGGCGGCACGCGCTCATAGCGCGGGGCCGGCGGCGCCGGATATTGCACCACCATGGGCGCGGCGGGCACGTATTGCGGGCCGGACTGCACGATCACCGTGGCGCTGGTGGCCGCGCGGGCCGCGGTGGTCACGGTGCCCAGGACCGAGGCCAGGGCGATGGAGGCGGCGGTGAGGGAGAGGGCCTTGCGGGTGGTCATGGAGGTCTCCTTGTGAAGCGAAGGGATGGCGGGCGGTGCGTGGCATCCGCTCGCCATGTCGCCATCTTCCGGGCGCTTCGTCAAGCCCGTGTCGCCACTGCGCGAAGCAGTGTGAGCAGGTGTTTCGGGGCCGCGTCAGCCCGCCTTGGCCAGCTCGGGCCAGATCGATGCCCAGTCGTGCGGGCGCAGGTCCTGGCGCGTGACGCGGCCGTCCGTGGCGTGTTCGATGGCCACGCAGTTCGGGGGCGACGGCATCCGCCGGGCATAGCCGTGCTGCCATTGCCGGATCTGCGCATCGCTCTTGATGGGAGAGCCATACTGCGCCATTCGGAACCGCAGTTCGCGCACGCTCAGGGCATCGTGCAGCTGGAGGTATTCGTGCAGCGTCATGGTGTCCGCAGCATGGAAAGTAGCAATTGCTCTGGATTCTATTTTTGGAAAGTAGCATGCGCAACTGTAGCGCGTGCTACTTTTCGAGCCCATGGACGAAACCGCGTTGCAACTCTATCGGCGGCAGCGGCTTGAGCAGGCCGTGGCCCACCTGACGGGCGGCAACGTGACCGCGCTCGGGCGCATGCTGGGCTACCGCGATGGCGCTTTCGTGCGCCAGATGCTGTCCGGTTCGCGCGCCGTGTCGGACAAGACCGTGCGGGCCATCGAGGCCCTGCGCGGCATGCGGGGCTGGTTCCATCCCGCCGCGTCCGCGCCGGTGCACGCCGGCGAGCCGGCCCATCCGTACGCGAACCCGATGAATGCCTCCGCCGTGGCCGATGCCGTCCTGCTGCTGCCCGTGCAGCCGCAGGCCGTGCTGCGTTGGCGTGGCGACGCGGAACGGGCCACGGCCTCGGGCCGCCATGCCGGGGGCGGGGACATCCCGTCCGTCGCGCTCACCCACGACTGGCTGGAGCGCCGGGGCCTGCGCGCGCGGGACCTGATCGCCGTGGCGATCGGCGACGACAGCATGCAGCCCTCGCTGCATGCCGGCGACGTGGTGACGGTGGACACGCGCGAGCCCGCGCCGGCCGATGGGCGGGTGTTCGTGGTGGACTACGAAGGCGCGTGCCTGGTGCGCCGCGTCGTGCGCGACAGCGGCGCCTGGTGGCTCGCGGCGGAGAACGCGCTGCGCTTTCCGCGCAAGCAACTGACCGAGCCCGCCGCGCGGCTCATCGGCCGCGTGGTGCACGTGCACAGCGAGACGCTGTGAGCGCCGGGCCCGCGCCCCTGCCGTCAGGGGGTGGTCGTGCGCAGGGGCAGTGCCGCCTTGGCGGCCCACACGCCCTGGCGCAGGCCCTTCTTGCTGTAGAGGCCCTGGAGGTAGTCCACCTGGTAGTCCTCGTGCAGCGGTAGTTCGGTGAACTGGAAGCTGCTGCGGTCGATCAGTTTCGTGGTGTTCGCGGCCGCATCGTAGCGGCCGATCTCGAAGACCGGCTCCTGCAGGTGCTGGAGGTGGGACATGCCGTCCGTGAGCAGGATGAGGGCGCCGTCGGCCACCGCCACGGCTTGCTGGACGATGGTCATGCCGCAGGACGTGACCAGTTGCAGGTCCAGGGCCTTCGCCTGCGGCCCCAGTGTCTGGCTCAGGGTGTTCATGGCGTTCGCCGCGACCTGCTTGGCGTGGTCCAGGCACACCTCCAGCCCCACCGTCATCTGGTCCCAGTAGATCAGGTTGTCCAGGTTCTGGTCGGGGTTGAGCTGGAAGCTGTAAGTGGTGGACGGGTCGAGGTTGGCGTGCCAGTCCTGCGGCGGACCGTCGATATGCGAGATGTAGTGCTTCTCCATCAGGACGTAGGGCACGCTGGCATCCTGGCGGGCGCGCTGGCCGCGCAGCATGATCGCGGTGTTGAGCAGGTTCAGGCGGTGGGCGTCCTGCATGGGCAGCACAGAGCAGACCGTGCCCGCGACGATGAGCCAGTCCCGGAACAGCGACGAGCCCAGGATCGCGCCGTACAGCGCCTCGGCCAGCACGTAGCGGGCATCCTCGGGATATGAGCCGAAACTCGTGTCGCGCAGGAACTGGACGTTGTCGGTCTCTTGCCGGGATGCCTTGCGGAAGTAGAACTCCGGTGCGATGAAGACCTTCAGTGTCCTGCCGTCCGTCATGCCGTCCAGGTTCTGGTAGGTGGTGGCGGTCCAGAAGAGCACGTTGACCAGGCGCTGGGCGCGCGCCTGCAGGTCGGGGTCGTCCAGGCGGATGCGGGGCGCGCCGCTGGAGGGTTCCACTTTGCCGGGCGGCGTGGGGTAGAAGGTGGGAACCATGTAGCTCAGCGGCAGGATCGCGGTGTAGGCGGCGGTGTTCTGCAGGATTTCTTCGATGGTGATGGGCACGGAGACCTCTCTTTCTCTCTTGGGGGATGGGGGAAACGGGGCGCGGGCATCACGCGACCTGCTTGAGCAGCCAGTAGATTTCCTTGAGGGTCTGCAGCGCGATGGTCTGGTCCTCGGCCGGCACCTGCGCCAGCGGCAGGCCCTGCGAGACGGAGACGCCGGGCACCACGGTGATGGGCACGCCATTCGTGTCGGTGGACAGGGGCCGGGGCTCGGGCACGCCCGCGAAGCTGTGCCGCAGCAGCGAGACGGCCATGCCCAGCGCGATGAGCGCGAGCACCGCGAGCACCGTGACGATCACCTTGATGGGCGGCACCGGAATCTTCTTGATGAGGCTGGCGATGAACATCACCGCCATCAGGCAGTCGATGTTCAGCGGCGAATTCAGCACGCGCACCATCTCCGTCTGCACCAGCAGCCCGGCCTGCTGCAGGAACTCCACCGCATAGCGGTGTTGCCGCACGACCACGGGCACCGGCACGCTGCGCGCGTCCAGGGTGTTGTCGTCGGCTTGGTAGGCCACCCGGCTCCAGCCTGGCGCGATGGGCTCGGGCTGCGACAGCCGCAGCCAGCCCAGGTCGCTTTGCGGCAGCGTGATGTCCTCGGTGGGGGCCTGCACGATGAAGAAGCTCGCGGGCGCGCCCGCGGCGCCGGGCCAGGCGGCCTGCGTGCAGGCGGTGGGAAAGGCCACGACCACCACCTGCTCCGGCAGCGGGCGCCATAGGGGATCGGGGCGCGGCATGGGGGTTCCGCTGCGCGCGTCAGCCGGCATGGCCCCGGGCCATGGTCGTCTCGTACAGCGCCAGGCTCTGGGTGATCGCGCTGGCGCTCAGGGCCAGCGACCCGAAGATCAGCGGGGAGGGCTGCTCGCTCTGCAGCACCTGCACCATCAGCGTGTAGGACGCCTCGGCGCGCGGAAGCGCCACGGCGTTCAGCGCGCCCGCCGCGGCGAGCGGCGCATCGACGATCGAGCCGGTGGCCGCCATGTCAGCCCCCTGGCGCGGGAGGCAGGTTGTAGAGCTTGCGGATGTAGTCCAGCACCTTGTTGTTCTCTTCGGTGATGATGCGCATCTGCTCGTCGGCATTGCCTTCCACGCCCAGCAGGGCGATGTTCGTGGCCACCTTGGTCATCGATATGGCGATGTCCTCGACGGCCTTGCCCAGTTCCTCGATGGATTCCGGCTGGCTCATGGGGCGGCTCCCTCGGTGGCGTGTTCCTGCGTGGCGGGCGATGGCGGCAGGGCGCTGGCCGCCGGCGTCCAGCCGTCGGATTCAGCCATCCGCGTGACCACGGAGGAGTTGACGAACTCGATGCACTGCGCGAACGGCTTGGGGCCGAGCACGCAGTCGTGGTCGTCCTGGATGGTGGTCGATGCCAGCACCGAGAGGACGCCCGTGCCCTTGTTGCGGATCACGTAGTAGTCGCCGCTGCTCAGCGCCGCGTCGAAGCCGCTGCGCAGCCGGCCTTCGATCTGGGCCATGAGCAGGCGGTTGTGCTGCTCCATGGGCGCCATGGGTTGGGTGGTGTGTTGCATGCCGTTGTGCTCCTGCTGGCCCCCGCGCTCAGCGGCCGGAGAACGACCCGATGACCGCCCTCAGGTCCGCGAGCGCCTGGGCCGTTTCGTTGTCGGTGAACGCCGCCACGCTGGACCGCGCCGTGACGGGCTGCAGGTCTTGCACCTGGTTCACGGCCTGCGCCAGGATCGAGTAGTGCAGCCGGTTCATGGCGTCCTGGCGGGCGACCTGGTTCTGCGCGCTCAGGTTGTTGCTGGTGACCTGATTGGCGTAGGCCAGGTTCGACAGGTTCGCGGGCTGCTGTGCCGTGGCCACGCCGGTCAGCGCGACGGCCTCGGTCACCTCGCCGGGCAGGCCCTGCGGCTGGTTGGCCACCTTGATTTCAATGCTTCCCATGTTTGCTCCCTCGCAAAGAAGCGGGGCAGCCTGTGGGCCGCCCCGCTGTCACCCTTGGACGTTTACCGGCCGGTGGGCTTGACCTTGATGATCACGCCCCGGTTCTCGATAACGATCTGGATATCTTCCTTGGCGATGCTGCCAGGGATCAGGATCGGCGTGAGCTCCGGTGGCACGACGACCATGTCGCCTTCCAGCCGCAGGCCCACGTCGATCAGTCCCCTGAGCCGCTTCAGAAGCCCCCCGGGCACCTTGCCGCCCGCGCCGGCGAACGCGTCCACCACGGCCTTGAGATCGGCGATGGTCTGCGCGAGCTCGTCGTTCGTCAGCACATCCACCGCGGAGCGGGCCTCCAGGGGGCCGATGTTGCTGATCGTGTTGGTGGCCTTGGCCACCAGCGGCAGCCCCAGTTCGCCGACCGCCCGCTGGTTCGACACGGCGTTCTGCTGCCCCAGGTTGTTGGTGGTCACCACGTTGGAGTACGCGAGGTTGGACAACATCGCCGGCTGCTCCGAAATCGCTTTCAGATTGCCGATCGCGACCGCACTCACCACTTGTTCGTCAAGCATGTTCTGCCCTCCGTTTCAGGCCCGATGAGACCCTGTTTATCAACCCTTGAAGGCCTGCAGCGTGGCCTTCATGTCGGCGATGGTCTGCGCCAGCTCGTTGTTGGTCAGGATGTCCACGGCGGAGCGGGCTTCCAGCGGGCCGAGGTTGCTCACCGTGTTGGAGGCCTTGGCGACGATGGAGATGCCCAGCTCGTTCATGGCCTGCTGGTTGGCGACCGCGTTCTGCTGCGACAGGTTGGTGTTGGCCACCGTGTTCGAGTAGGCCAGGTTGGACAGCATCGCGGGCTGTTCCGAAATCGCCTTCAGGTTGCCGATGGCGACTGCGCTCACTACTTCTTCGTTCAAAGCCATGGTGTTTTCTCCTCGTTGATCAGATTGGTGTGTGAAATGGCGGCTAACCTACCGCCGCCCCGGGATGGGGAGGATGTTTTCCGCTCCCGTCCGGGCGGACGGGGCGAAGCGCATTCGGTGAAGTCGGCAGGCCCGGGCGTCAGCCTTTGCCGGCGGGCTTGTTCTGCATCTGCAGCAGATCCATGTCGCGGATCAGCTTCTCGACGTCCTTGACCATCTGGTCGATGGCGCCCTGGTTCTTGCAGTTGTCGATCATGGCGATGCTCTTGGCCGTGGCGGCCATCTGCACCTGGTTCATGGCCTGCTGCTGGCTCAGCGCGATCTGCTGCTGCATGTTCTGGTTGAAGATCTGCTGCGCCAGCGCGAGGTTCGCCAGGATGGCCGGCTGCTCTCCGATGGATTTCGCGTTCGATATCGCGATGGCCTGGATGACCTCGGCCGGAAGCGAATCTGGCATGGAACCCTCCAATGAATTTGATGTTTTGTCGCGGCGATCTTTCGAGCCGGAAGGCATCTTATTTCCGGCTTCCCGCACGGAAAAGTATCGTTACGGTTAACCGCCCGGGCCCGTTACCGTAACAAGGCCCGGGGGGCCGCGCTCCCTCTGCGCGATACCTGGATTTCCGTGCTTCGCAGGCCTGCGTATCGGGCCGGCCGATACCCCTGTTTCCCCGTTTGTTACTTCCCGATTCGTGCGAAGCTTTTGCGGGAGCCTTTTCCGGTTCCATGCCGGACCGCGCCGTGCGGGAGGGGTGTGGCGCGGGGCTGCCTCACAAAAGACCAAGTAGTGCAATTGATGAGGGACACACTGTGAAACAGGGTATCGAGGGAATCAAAGACGACGAGATCCGGACCGCGTGCAACGCGATCCTGGCCAGCGATGCGTTCATGAAGGCGCACCGCATGCAGCGCCTGTTGCGCTTCCTCGTGGAGCAGGCGATCACGGGCGAGAGCCGCAACACCAACGAATACGCGATCGGGATCGAGGTGTTCGACCGGGAGCCCGCGCGCTTCGTTCCGGCCGAGGACCCGATCGTGCGCGTGCAGGTGGGGCGCCTGCGGCAGCGGCTGGAGGTGTATTACGCGGCGCACGAGCCCCCGGACGGCATCGAGATACGCGTTCCCGTCGGCACCTACATGCCCGCCATCCGGCGCTGGAGCATCGCGAAGGACGACCCGGAGCAGTCCCGCCTGCTGATGGTCCAGCCCATCCACTACATCGCGGAGCGGGGGGACGGGCAGGCCTTCGCACACGGCCTCTATGAGGAGCTGCTGGAGCAGCTGTTCAAGTCGTTCGGCACGGTCTTCATGGCGCCGGGGGCGCCGCCGGAAGTGGCTGGCGGCAGGGCTACGCCGCCGCGCCGCCTGGGCGCGCACCACTGTATCGAGAGCAGCGTCCGCATCGATGCCCAGCGCATCCGTGCGTCGATCCGACTGGTGGACCCCTCGCTGCGGCGCATCACCTGGGCGCGCAATTTCGATCGCGCCATCCAGTTCGGCATCGACCAGCAGGAAGAGCTGGCCACCTGCATCTGCAGCGCCCTGCGCCAGAGATTCCTGCGCTGACGGGGGCTTCGCTTCTGGCGCCTGCGGGCTCAGTTCGTGAACACCTTTTCAGCGCCGCATCGCGGTAAATACCTCGAACTCCCAGCGGCGCATGGCCAGCAGCACGGTGTAGCCCTCGCGCTCCGCCTCGGGCAGGCGCTGGTCGGACAGATGCTGCTGCGCGAAATCATGGGCCACGCGCTGGATGCGCTCCTGGAAGGCCGGCGCCAAGCTGCGGCTGATGGCGCCGTGCACCATCAGCACGCCCTCGCCCGGCCCGCCGAAGCTGCCGCTGAAGTAATCGAGCAGGGCATGGTCGCGGAAGTAGTGCATCACCGGGCCATGGGGGCGCCAGCGGAAGGTCTTGGCGAGCTTGAGCCGGTAGCGGTTCAGGGGCCGCAGCTCGATGATGCCGATGCGGTCGAGTTGCGCGAGGTATTTGATGCCCTCGGCCTCCGAGAGCCGGTAGGTGCCCAGGATCTGCTCCAGCGTCCACTGGCTCAGCACGCAGATGGCCATGAGCAGCATCTTCTTGTCGGCCACCACGGCGCGCTCCTGCTCCAGCGTGAGCTGGTCCAGCAGGGGCTGGCTGTCGGCCACGCGCCGCGCGAGGTCCGCGAAGTCCAGCCGCAGTGCGCGGCAGATGGCATCGATGCGCGACAGCGGCATGTCGCCCTTGGCCAGCATGCGCTTGACGCTGGACTCGGCCATGCCCAGGGCCTGGGCCAGGTCGGCATAGGTCATGCGGGCGGCCTTGAGTTCCTTCTTGAGGGCGGCGACGAGGTCGGCGGTGGTGCTCATGGGTATCGATTATGGATACTTGGGGAATCGACTGGGTGTGCAGGTGCCGATGGGCGATGCTTTGCCGCCTCTGGCTCGTGAGACTGCCGGCCTGTCGCCACCACGGCTTGTCGCCCAGGATTTCCATGCACCGCTTTCCCGCTTCTCCATCCACCGCGCCGCAAGGGCTGCTTTCGCGCCGGGAAGGCGCGCTCTGCGCCGCGTTGTTGGCCTGCCTGGCCATCGCCCTGGCCGGGCCGTTCATCGCTCCTGGACCGCAGGCGCATGCCTACGCGGACCAGCGCACGCTCTGGGGCCTGCCCCACGCCATGGACGTGCTCACCAACCTCCCGTTCGCGGTGCTGGGCATCGCGGGCCTGGCGCGCCTCGTTGCACGCCTGCGCGAGGGAGCGCTGCGCGCGGCCACGGCCGGCGCGGTGGGGGTGTTCTTCGCGGGGTTGGTGCTCACGGCCGCGGGTTCGGCGCTCTACCACTGGCAGCCCCACGGCGCCACGCTGCTGGCCGACCGCGCGGGCATGCTCGTGGCCTTCGCCGGCATGCTGGCGCTCGCGGTGGACGAGCGCATCGGCGCCCGGGCCGCCGCCCTCACGGCCCTGGTGGTGCTGGCCGGCGGAGGGGCGGCGCTGCGCACCTGGGGCATCACCGGGAACCTGTGGCCCTGGGGCGTGTTGCAGGGCGGCGGCATGCTGCTCCTGCTGGCGCTGGCTGCCGATGCGGCGCGGGAGCGCCGCGCGGGCCACGCGCCGCTGCCGGGGCGCCTGGGTTTCTCGCTGGCCGCGGTGATCGGCTGGTATGCGCTCGCGAAGGTGCTGGAGGCGGCCGATGCGGCCGTGTTCGCGGCCACGGCGCACCTCGTGTCGGGGCACAGCCTCAAGCACGTGGCCGCAGCGCTGGCCGCGTGGCCGCTGCTCTCGGCGCTCGGGCCCGGGCGCTACTTCGCGCGCTGCGAGCGCGGCACGCCCTGGCGGGGCCGCCGCGAGGGCACAATCCCGGCCAGCGCAAAGGCGCGATGATCCACGACACCCCCCAGGAGCCACGCATGGGCCAGGAGCAGATTCGCACGGCGACCGCAGATGTCCCCCCTCAGGGCGGGCATGGCGGGCATCCCAACCAGTTCGCGCTGCTGCGCCAGCGGCGGTTCGCGCCGTTCTTCTGGACGCAGTTTGCCGGCGCGGCGAACGACAACCTGTTCAAGTTCGCCTTCACGGTGATGGTGACCTACCAGCTCAGCGTGTCGTGGATGCCGCCGGCGATGGCGGGCCTCGTGATCGGGGCGCTGTTCATCCTGCCGTTCCTGCTGTTCTCGGCCACTTCGGGGCAGCTCACCGACAAGATCGACAAGACGCGGATGATCCGCTTCGTGAAGAACCTGGAGGTGGCCATCATGCTGGTGGCGGCCTGGGGCTTCATGGCGGCCAGCCCCGTGGTGCTGCTGGCCTGCACCTTCCTCATGGGCCTGCATTCCACGCTGTTCGGGCCGGTGAAGTTCGCCTACCTGCCCCAGGTGCTCTCCGAGCGCGAGCTGACGGGCGGCAACGGCATGGTGGAGATGGGCACCTTCGTGGCCATCCTGCTCGGCCAGGTGGCCGGCGGCCTGCTGGTGGCGCTGCCCGGCGTGGGCCACGCCTGGGTGGCGGCGGCCTGCGTCGCCATCGCGCTCGCGGGCCGGGCGGTCGCGCAGTTCATCCCGAGCGCGCCGGCCACCGATCCGGGCCTCACCATCAACTGGAACCCGTTCAGCGAGACGTGGCGCAACCTGAAGCTCGCGCACGGCAACGTGGTGGTGTTCCGCTCGCTGCTGGGCATCAGCTGGATGTGGTTCTTCGGCGCGGTGTTCCTGTCGCAGTTCCCGAGCTTCGCCAAGGAGGTGCTGCACGGCGACGAGCGCGTGGCCTCGCTGCTGCTGGTAGTGTTCTCGGTGGGCATCGGCATCGGCTCGCTGCTGTGCGAGGTGCTGTCGCGCCGGCAGGTGGAGATCGGCCTCGTGCCGCTGGGCGCCATCGGCATGAGCGTGTTCGCCATCGACCTGTATTTCGCGTCGCGCGGCCTGCCGCCCGCGCCCGCCATGGGCATCGCCGCCTTCCTGGCGCAGCCCGCGCACTGGCGCGTGATGGCGGACCTGCTGCTGCTGTCGCTGTTCGCCGGGCTCTACAGCGTGCCCATGTACGCACTGATCCAGATGCGCAGCCAGCCCACGCACCGCGCGCGCATCATCGCGGCCAACAACATCCTGAACGCGCTCTTCATGATCGCCAGCTCGGTCATCGCGGGCGCGCTGCTGGCGGCGCATTTCACCATTCCGCAGGTGTTCCTCTTCACGGGCATCGCCAATGCCGTCGTGGCGGGCTACATCTTCCTCATCGTGCCCGAGTACCTGCTGCGCTTCGTGGCCTGGGTGCTTTCGCGGCTGGTCTACCGCTTCAAGGTGGAAGACGACCGGCACATCCCCACGCAGGGCGCCGCCATCCTGGCCTGCAACCACGTGAGCTTCGTCGATGCCGTGCTGCTCATGGCCGCGAGCCCGCGGCCCATCTATTTCGTGATGGACCACCGCATCTTCCGCGTGCCCGTGCTGGGCTGGCTGTTCCGTCTCGCCAAGGCGATTCCCATCGCGTCGCAGAAGGACGACCCCGCCGTCTACGAGGCCGCCTTCGAGCGCGCCGCGCAGGTGCTGCGGGAGGGCGACCTGCTCGCCATCTTCCCCGAGGGCGGCATCACGCGCGATGGAACGCTGCAGCCCTTCAAGGGCGGCATCATGAAGATCCTGGAGCGCGCGCGCGCCGAGGGCATCGAGCCTCCGGTGGTGCCCATGGCGCTCACCAACCTGTGGGGATCGTTCTTCAGCCGCGTGGACGGCGCGGCCATGGCCCGCCCGTTCCGCCGCGGGGTGCTCAACCGCGTGGGTCTGCATGTGGGCGTGCCGCTGCCGGCCCAGGCCGTGCAGCCCGAGGTGCTGCGCGAGCAGGTGGCGCAATTGCTGCAACGCTGAAAGAAGAAAGACGAAGAGGGAGCCGTATGGAAGACAACGCCGGGGACGTGGCGCAGGCCCGCCGCATCATGGATTTTCTGCGGGGCATCGGCCTGGCGGTGCGCGAGGCCGAGCTGCCGGACGGCTGCTTCCTGCCCGGCGTGCGGGTCGAGCATGGGGGCCTGTGCGTGGACGTGGCGCGGCTGCGCTGGCCGGGCGATCTGCTGCACGAGGCGGGGCACCTGGCGGTGATCCCCTCCGCGCTGCGCCCCCAGGTGGACGGCGCGCTGCAGGAGCTGCCCGCCGTGGAGCACGGCGGAGAGACCGAGGCCACGGCCTGGGCCTGGGCGGCGATGCGCCACCTCGGGCTGGACGCCGCCGTGCTGTTCCACGACGGGGGCTACCACGGGCAGGCGGAGAGCCTGCGGTTCACCTTTGAGATGGGGGTCTACCTGGGCTCGGCGGGGTTGGTTGCGGCCGGCCTCACGCTACAGCCCGCGCAGGCCGAGGCGCTGGGCGTGGAGCCCTATCCCCACATGCGGGCCTGGCTGCGCGCCTGAGCGCCCTTGAGGGCACGGCGTCAGAAGGTTTCCCAGTCGTCCTGGGCCTTCCCCGTGGGCGCGGCGGATGATGCGATGACCGGCGGTTTCGCGGAGGCTTGCGCGCGTGGCGCGGGCTTGGCGGCTGCCTTGGCCGCAGCGGGAGCCCTGGCCTGGGAGAGCGCGGCCTGCGTGGCGCGCGCGGTATCACGGCTGCGGTTCTGAGCCTGAATGATGACGGCCTGGGATGCGGAGGCATCGACCTGGAAGACGCTGACGAGCTCGACGAGGCGGGAGGCCTGGGAGTTGAGGCTGTCGGCGGCGGCGGCGGATTCCTCGACGAGCGCGGCGTTCTGCTGGGTGACCTGGTCGAGCTGATTGACGGCGTCGCTGACCTGGGAGATGCCTTGCTCCTGCTCGTGGGTGGCAGCGCCGATCTCGGCGATGAGGTCGGCAACGCGGCGTGCCTGATCGACGATCTCGCCCATGGTGGCGCCGGCCTTGCCGACGAGCTGCGAGCCGGCTTCGACCTGTGTGACGGAGTCGTCGATGAGGGACTTGATCTCCTTGGCGGCGGTGGCCGAGCGCTGGGCGAGGGTGCGGACTTCGGAGGCGACGACGGCGAAGCCGCGGCCCTGCTCGCCGGCGCGGGCGGCCTCCACCGCCGCGTTGAGGGCGAGGATGTTGGTCTGGAAGGCGATGGAGTCGATGACGCCGATGATGTCGCCGATCTTGCGGGAGGAAGCGGTGATGTCCTCCATGGTGCGCACGACGTTGCCGACGACCTCGCCGCCGCGTGCGGCGGTGGCGGAAGCGGAGGAGGCGAGCTGGGAGGCGGTGCGGACGGTGTCGGCGTTCTGCTTGACGGTGGAGTTCATCTCCTCCATGGAGGCAGCGGTCTGCTGGAGGTTGGAGGCCTGCTCTTCGGTGCGCTGGCTGAGGTCGGCGTTGCCGGTGGCGATCTGGGATGCGCCGGTGGCGATGGATTCGCTGCTGTGGCGGACTTCCGAGACGACCTGGGCGAGGCTGGAGCGCATGGCGCCCATGGCGGCGAGGACGCTGGAGGAATCGCCCGTGCGCAGATCGACGCGCACGGCGAGGTTGCCGCGTGCGACTTCCTGGGCGATGTGGGCGGCGTAGGCGGGTTCGCCGCCGAGCTGGCCCTTGATGTGGCGGGTGATGGCCCAGGCCAGCAACGCGCCGATGAAGGCCGACACGACCGCCAGCAGCACCATCTGGGTGCTGGCGCTGGATGCTTGTGCCTGCGCAGCCTTGCCTGTGTCGGCCATCTGGCTTTGCTGGTACTTGCTGACATCGTCCAGTGCCTTGAAATACGCGTTCTGCAGAGGGCGCACTTCTTTCAGAAGCATGTCTCGGGCGGCATCGTTCTCATTCTTCAAACCGAGCTGGGCCGCCTTTTCCACCGCTGTCACGTAGGGCACGCGCGTCCGGTTGAGTTGCTCCATGAGCAAGCGGCCGTCGGACGACTGGATCGACGTTCTCAATTTTTCGAGATTGTCCGAGTTGCGTGCGGTCACTTCATCGATGCGCCGCTTTTCTACCGCCATCTGCTGCGGGTCCTCCAGCAGTGCCAGGTTGCGCACACCGCGGGCGACGATGTTGACGTTGTCTTTGATTTCCTGCACCAGAAGTACCTTGGCGATTCGGTCATCCGTCAGGATGTTGATGTCGTCGCTGATGGAGCCCAATTGCACCCTGCCGATGAAGGCCAGGCCTAAACCAAAGATGATCAAAGTGGTGAATCCGATGCCGAGCATCGTGCCCAGCTTCATATTGCGGAGGGTTTGCATGGCGTGTTGCTTCCTGTTGAAGTGGCGGGCTCGATTCGGCGAATACGGGGATGAAATGATCCCCGAGCCGACATGATTACGGAAGCAGCGGTGGTTTGGATGGGGTTCGTATTCCGTTAAATGGATTTCCCGGAAAAATCATATTTGCCAGAATGGGCGTGGTGTTGGCGGCATGCACGGGGTTTCCTTCCCGCCGAGGAGATACCGTGCGTGCACCGTGAGTACCGCCAAACCGGCGGCAGAGGGGCAATCCCCCCTGGCGGGGGGCTAGGGGGAGGGGGCGGGGCTGTCAGCCGTTGCGGAAGATGAAGCTGTAGGCGTTGAGGGCCGGCACGCCGCCCAGGTGGGCGTACAGCACCCGCGAGCCCGCCGGGAATTCGCCGTTGCGCACCATGTCGATCATGCCGTGCATGGATTTGCCCTCGTACACCGGGTCGGTGAGCATGGCTTCCTGGCGCGCGCACAGGCGGATGGCCTCCAGCGTGCCCTCGTTGGGCAGGCCGTATTCGGGGCCGCCGTAGCGGGTGTCGAGCACGATGTCCCGCTCGGTGATGTCGCGGCCCAGTTCCACGAGCTGGGCGGTGTTCTGCGCGATGCGCAGGATCTGCGCGCGCGTCTGCTCCGGCTTGGCCGAGGCGTCGATGCCGATCACGCGGTCGGCGCGGCCGTCGGCGGCGAAGCCCACCACCATGCCGGCCTGGGTGCTGCCCGTGACCGAGCACACCACGATGTAGTCGAAGCGGAAGCCCAGCGCCTGCTCCTGCTGGCGGACTTCTTCGGCGAAAGCGACGAAGCCCAGCCCGCCCTTGGGGTGTTCGGAGCAACCCGCGGGAATCGGGAAGGGCTTGCCGCCCGCGCGGCGCACGTCTTCCATGGCCTGCTCCCAGCTCGGGCGGATGCCGATGTCGAAGCCCGCGGCGTCCAGGCGCACGTCGGCGCCCATGATGCGCGACATCTCGATGTTGCCCACGCGGTCATAGACCGCGTCGGAGTAGTTGACCCAGTTCTCCTGCACCAGCACGCACTTGAGGCCCAGGTGCGCGGCCACGGCGGCCACCTGGCGCGTCTGGTTGGACTGGATGCCGCCGATGGACACCAGCGTGTCGTAGCCGCCTTCGAGCGCCTCGGGGATCAGGTATTCGAGCTTGCGCGTCTTGTTGCCGCCGAAGGCGAGGCCCGAGTTGCAGTCCTCGCGCTTGGCATACAGCTCCACCTTGCCGCCCAGGTGCGCGGACAGGCGCTTGAGCGGCTGGATGGGCGTGGGACCGAAGGTGAGGGCGTGGCGGGGGAATTTCTGCAGGTTCATGGAAGGCTTTGGCAAGGACATCGGGATGCGGCGCAGGGGCCTGTGGACTCCGGCGCGCTCGCGTGCCCGCTGGCGGGCGGTCGGGGGCGTGCCGTTGTCTGCATGGTAGGAAAATGGGCGAGAAACAGGGTTGTGAAAATCCCGTCCATTCCGTTCCATTCATCGCTGGATCGCGATGGATGAATATCTTTATTTCCTGAAAAACAAAATGTGCGCAACAAAATTACGAAAACCCTCGGGCGCGGCGCCCGCCCCGGTGCCCGAGGCCGACGTCGATCGCACGGACCGCGCCATCCTGCGCGCCCTGCAGCGCGATGCGTCGCTCTCGAACGTGGCGCTGGCCGCCAAGGTGCACCTGAGCCCGCCGGCCTGTCTGCGGCGGGTGGAGCGCCTCAGGCGCCAGGGGCTCATCGAGCGCACGGTGGCGCTGCTGCACCCGCGCGCGGTGGGCGCGGGCATGCTGGTGATGATCGGCGTGGTGCTGGACCGCTCCACGCCCGAGTCGTTCGCCGCGTTCGAGAAGGCCGCCGCGCAGATCTCCGGCTGCATGGAGTGCCACCTCGTGACGGGCGAGTTCGACTATTTCATGCTCGTGCGCACGCGCGACAGCGACAGCTTCAACCGCTTGCACGCGGAGCAGCTGCTCTACCTGCCGGGCGTGCGGCAGGTGCGCTCGTTCATGGCGCTGCGCAACGTGGTGTCCACCACCGAGCTGCCGCTCGCGATCTGACGCAGGCCCCGCAGCGCAGGGCGCCATGCGGGGTTGCCATCCAAGAGAGAACCAGGCGCTCAACTGCAGACAGTGCTGCAGCACGGCAAAGCGAAGCAGCGCCGTGGTCTTTCTGATGGCGAAGCCGTATCAGGGCTGGCGGATCATGTGCGGGTAGAGCAGCCCGTAGTGCCCGGCCACGCCCGGCGTGGCGCTGGGGTTGACCAGCTTGGTGAAGGCCGCGCCGATCATGGGCAGGCCCGGGATGTCGTTGAGTTGCAGGGTGGCCCAGCCCGAGGCGAACCCGTTGCGCACGGGGCTCAGCGCCACCGAGGCCGACAGCGGCGAGCTGCCCCCGAACGACACCACCGAGACCGCGCCGCAGCTGCGCGGCACCAGCGGCAGCGTCGTGGGCACGACCGCGCCGCTGGTCGAGATCGTGGCGTCGCGCGACGCGACCAGGAACTGCCAGCCCGTGCCCGTGTGGCACACCTGCGAGCCCGACACCACGGTGTTGCCGCTGTAGTAATACTGGTCCCCCGTGCCCGAGGGCGGCACCACGGAGAACGTGCGCAGCCCGGTGGCGTAGTCCATGGCCACGCCGTAGCGCTTGGTGGGGGTGGCGAGCACCCAGTCGGTCTGCGCGGAGATGGAGGTTTCCATCGAATATTGGTTGCGCACCTCGCGCGCGGCGAGAACCTCGGAAGTCTGGCCCGCCGTGCGGCGCGCGTTGAACTCCGAGGCCGGCAGGTAGTAGGGCGTGGAGAGGTCGGGCAGGTCGAAGGCCCGTGCCTGGATCACCGCGCCGAGGGTGGGGCTCTCGGTGGTGCCGTCGATGTCCTTCTGGCGCGCCGCCAGCCCGGCCGACACGAGCAGCGGGTCGGCGGTGTAGCGCTCGGGCTGGCCGATGGCCTCGTCGGTGGGCGGGAACAGCACGTAGTTGCCGCGCGCCGGCTGGCCGGCCGAGGTGACGGCCTGCAGGGTCGTCATGGCCGAGGTGAAGGTGGTGGCCGCGGGCACGTCCATGATGTACCAGGTGCCGCCCACGCCGCCCGAGGGCGTGGCGAAGCCCCGGCCCGCGGCGGTGGCCTCGTCGCTGGTGTCCTGCAGCAGGGCCGCGTCGATGTCCGACTGGGTGCAGGGCGCCACGTCGTTGACCTGGCGGATGGCGGTGTAGAGCGCGGAGTTCGCCTGCCCGGCGGCGCCGTACACGGCGCTGGAGGGGATGTCGGCCGCCACGATGGCCTCGATGGCGCCTTCGCGCGTGTGGTTGGCGCGCTCCTGCGCCGTCCAGGCCGGGTTGAGGCGGTCGGTCACGAAGGCCTGCGCCACCCCGGGGGAGAGCCGGGGCGAGGTGCAGGAGTTGTCGGCGGTGACGAGCTGCGCCCGGCCGTCGGCGCCCGCGGTCACGGCGCCGGTCCACACGTCGCCGGCCGACAGGAGCACGGTCAGGGTCAGCAGGCTGTCGCCGTTGGCGGCGCCGCGAAAGCGCAGCTTGACGGCCTTGCCGTTGCTCAGGTCGGTGTTGACGAGGTGCAGCACCGTCATCTGGCCCTGCTGCGCGGTGTAGTAGGGCACCAGCAGCACGTGGCCGGTGTTGCCGGGCGCGATCTGCAGGGCCACGGCGTCGGTGGTGCCCAGCTGCGTGCGCGAGGGCGTGGTGCCGGTGCCGGGAATCACGCCGGCCAGGGTGGGCGCGGCGAGCCCGCAGCCACACAGCAGTAGCGCGCCGGCGGCGCGGGCGATGTCCAGGGAAGGCATGGAGGGTCCTCGGTGGTGTTCAGAACGATCAAGGATCGCAGACTAACCGATGGTGCGGCGCTTGCCCAGGAGGCCGCCCCTGTCCCGTCCGGGCCGGCCGGCCCCCGGGTTCTTGCCACGCCAGGGCGCTTCCAGGTCATTTTGGGCAAGAAAAAGGCTTCATGCCGGCGGTTTTGCCGATCATGTTGCTATAGAAGATATAGCGAATGCGCCATTCCGGCGCCATGGAACCGCTGCCGGTCAGGGCTGGGTGACCATGTGCGGATAGAGGATGCCGTAGTGGCCGGCCAGACCCGGTGCGGCGCCGGGGTTGACGAGCTTCATGAACGCGGCGCCGATCACGGGCTGCCCCGTGGGGTCCAGGAATTCCAGCGCAGCCCAGCCCGTGACCGCGGATTGGGTCTGCAGCGGCGAGGACAGCGCGGCGGAGGCGGACAGCACCGAAGGGCTGGCGCTGGCGATCTGCGCCGCGGGCGCGACGGTCACCGCGCCGCACAGCTGCAGGGACAGCGGGGTGGGGAACAGCGCCCCCGTGCCGACACGGTCGCGCAGGTCCTCGCGGGAGGAGACGTGAAGGGTCGTGTTGACGTTGAAGCGGCACACCCGGCCAGCGCGGGCCTGGGTGTTGTCGGTGTGGTAGTACTGCCGGCCCTCGCCGGCCGGCGGCACCACGGAGAACGTGCGCTGCCCCGTCGCGTAGTCCAGGGCCACGCTGTAGCGCTGGGTGGGCATGGCGAGCACCCAGTCGGTCTGCGCGGAGATCGACGATTCGACGGAGAACTGGTTGGACACCTCGTGCGCGGCGAGTGCCTGCGAGGCCTCGGCCGCCGTGCGGCGCGCGTTGGCTTCCGAGGCGGGCAGGCGGTAGGGCGTGGAGAGGTCGGGCAGGTCGTGGGCCAGGGCCTGGACCACGGCGGAGGAGGTTGGCTCGGAGGCCACGCCGTCGATGCTTTTCTGGCGCGATGCGAGGCCCGCGGAGACCAGCAGCGGATCGGCCGTGTAGCGCTCCGGCTGGGCGATGGCCTGGTCCGTGGCGGGGAACAGCACGTAGTTTCCGCGGGCGGGCCTGCCGGCCGCATTGATGGCCTGCAGCGCCGTCATGGCGGAAGAGAACGTGGTGGCCCCGGGCACGTCGATGATGTACCAGGTGCCGCCCACGCCGCCGGACGGCGTGGCGAAGCCGCGGGCGGCGGCGGTGGCTTCGTCGCTGGCATCCTCCAGCAGGGCCGCGTCCACGGCGGGGGCGGAGCAACGGGGCGGGACGAGGGCGGGGCTGATCGCGGCGCGCAGTTCCGAATAGGCCGTGCCCGTGGCGCCGTAGAGGGGCGCGAAGGGGATGTCGGCCGCCACGATGGCCTCGATGGCGCCCTCGCGCGTATGGCTGGCGCGTTCTTCCTGCGTCAGCGCGGGGTTGAGCCGGTCGGTGGAGAAGGGCTGGGCGACGCCGGCGGCGAGCCGGGGGGCGGTGCAGGACGCGTCGCCAGTGACGATCTGCGCGCGGCCATCGGGCCCGGCGGTCACCGCGCCGGTCCACATGTCGCCGGGCGAGAGCAGCACGGTCAGGGTCAGCAGGCTGTCGCCATTGGCGGCGCCGCGGATGCGCAGCTTGATCGCCTTGCCGTTGTTCCGGTCCGTGTTCGCCAGATGCAGCACGGTCATCTGCCCCTGCTGTGCGGTGAAGTAGGGCACGAGCAGCACGTGGCCCTTCTGGTCGGGCGCGCGCTGCATCGCCACGGCATCCGTGGCGCCCAGCTGGGTGCTGGAAGGCGATGCGCCCGTTCCGGGGATCACCCCGGCCAGGGCGGCGGATGCGGCGAAGCCGCAGAGCAGCGCACCGGTGGCGCGGGCAGGGGGCAGGGTGGGCAGGGCGGACATGGCGAGGCTCCTCCGGGGTGGTCGAGACGAAGCGCGCAGGCTAATCGACGGGGCAGTGCCGCGCAGAGCGCTCTGCGCCGAGTTCGTCACAAAAAGTATCGTCCTGCGATACCGGTTGTCCGAGCCGCCGCCACTGCGCCGCTCCGCGGGCGCGGCCGGCCGGGGCGCTGTCCATGATGCCGCCCATGTTCCACCACGGGCCGCAAGCCTCCACCTCCATGTCACGCCACTCCGCTTCCACATCCTCTTCCGTCCCCCTGATCCAGCGCGACACCGCTGCCTGGCGCCTGCAGGTCTGGGTGTCGTTCGGCATCGCCGCCTTCTGCTGCGCGGTGGGGCTGGCCTGGCTGCCGGGAGAGCGGCTGGAGCAGATCTTCATGGTGATGGGCTACGTGTTCTGCCTCTCCGCCGTGTTCATGCTCGCCAAGTTCGTGCGCGACAACCAGGCCGCCGCGCGGCGCGGCGCGGGCGACACGCCGCTCTTCAAGCTCGTGGTCTGGGGCGGCTTCGGCGTGGCCGTGGGGCTCACCGGCTGGGGCCTGCTGGACATGGAGATCTCGCCCTCCTACAAGGCCTTCCTGGGGGTGAGCTGGCTCTATCTGATCACCACCGCGTTCACGCTGGCCAAGATGCTGCGCGACCGCCACGAGGCCGACCTGGCCGAAGCCCGCCTGCAGGGCCGCCGGGATGCGATGCAGGCCAGCGCTGCGGCCGCCGCCGCCACTCCGGAGGCCACCGCTGCGCGACCGGACCCCTTTGCGGGATAAGCCCGCGTCTCGTGTTCCCCGGCGACGCCGCATGCCGCGCGCTGCCCCGATCCATCCCCTGCAGGAGACCCCCGTGATGTCGCTGCCCCGACCCCGTTTCCCCGTGTGTTCGCTTACAACCTCCCGACCCCGGGAGGGGGTGCGTCGATGGCCGGCAGGCCTGGCGGGCCTGGCTTTGGCCGCCGCCGCGGCGGTGGCCGTCCTGCCCGCGCATGCGCAGAGCGAGGCCTCGGTCGCGCTCTCGATGCTGCCGGTGGCCTCGGTGGTGGGCACGGCGTCCGTCGCGTCCACGGCGGCCGGCGCCGTGGTGGCCCTGCCCGTGGCGCTGTCGGCGGCCGGCGCGGTGCTGACCATCCGGGCCGTGGAGGCGTCGGCGCGCGGCACCGTCTATGTGCTGGAGCGCGCCTCCGACGGCGCCCGGGCGAGCGTGGAGGTGGCGGGCTCCGCCGCCTCGGGCGTGGCCTGGGGCGTGGGCGCGGTGGTCACCTGCAGCGTGATCGGCACGGGCGTGATCCTCTCGGCGGCCGGCGAGGTGCTGGCCTTCGTGCCGAACGCGCTGGGCCGCGCGCTGCTCCACAACGAGCGGCTGTGAGGAGGCCTGCCATGCCAACCCGGAAGGCACGGCGCGCCGTGCTCGCCATGGCAGCGGTGGCGCTGATGGCGGCGGGCACGGCCCACGCGGGGCGCTCGTGCGAGGCCCGCAGGCCCACCGCGCAGACCATCGAGCGCGGCATGCAACTGGCCGAGCGCACGGCCCGCGCGCTCGATGCCGAGCACCAGCGCTCCGGCGCGCGCGTCGTGCTGCTCGCGCGCGCCGGGCAGGACCTGTCGAAATACGGGCTGCGCTATTCGCACCTGGGCTGGGCCTACCGCACGCCCGAGGGCCCCTGGCGCGTGGCGCACAAGCTCAATGAATGCGGCACGGCCGTGGCCGCGGTGTACCGCCAGGGCCTGGGCGAGTTCTTCCTCGACGACCTCTGGCGCTACGAGGCCGTGTGGCTGGTGCCCACGCCCGAGGTGCAGGCCCGGCTGGCCGAGGTGCTCGCCGACCGCGCCCGCACCACGGCCCTGCACCAGAGTCCCTACAGCATGGTGAGCTACGCCTGGGGCACGCGCTACCAGCAATCGAACCAGTGGGCGCTGGAGACGCTGGCCGCCGCCATGGAGCCGGCCACCATCCGCACGCGCAGCCAGGCCCAGGCGTGGCTGCGCTTCAAGGGCTACGAGCCCACGGTGCTGCGCATCGGGCCGCTCACGCGGCTGGGCGGGCGCGTCACGGCGGCCAACGTGGCCTTCGACGACCACCCGGGCCGCGAACGGTTCGCCGACCGCATCGCCACCGTCACCGTGGATTCCGCCCTGGCCTGGATGCCGCGCGCCGGCCTGGGCGCGGCGCCGGCCTCGCTGGTGCTGGACGGGGGTCGTTGAACGGCCCATGATCCGGTTTTCGAGGTCAAACAAGCTCCATGTCGCCGTATCTGCTGCATGAGTAGCTATTAAAAACGTAGCATCTGAACAAGGAGTCTGTCATGAGCAAATCCCTGCGCCTGTCGGAGAAGTGGTTTCGCCGGGGGCTGTGGCTGGTGTCGCTGGTGTTCGCGAGCTTCCTGATCGGGCTGGGCGGCACGCTGGTGGGCGACCTGCCGCGCGTGGAGGCCCCGCTGCAGCTCGACGACTTCCTCGACCGCCGCGCGGCCGAGGCCCTGCGCGCCGAGGTGCGCGCCGCCGGCGAGGCCGAGGCCCGGGCGCAGACCGCGCTGGAGCAGGCCGAGCTGCAGCGCGGCAAGGCGCGCAGCGAAAGCCTGGCCGCGCGCGAGACCTTCAACAACTGGATCGCCACGCGCGGCGCCACGCAGCAGTCCGAGCACAACCCCGAGGTGGTGCAGCGCACCCAGGCGCTCGATGCGCTCAAGGTGCGCGAGCGCCAGACGCAGCAGGCCGTGGAGGCGCAGCAGCAGGCCTTGCTCGATGCCCGGCAGTCGGCGGCGGCCGCGCACCAGCGCCTGGGCCGGCTCGAAGCCGCCGGCTACGAAGCGATGCGGGCGGCGCAGCGCAAGGTGGAGCTGCGCGTGTTCCTCTACCGCCTCGCGCTCACGCTGCCGCTGCTCGCCGTGGCCGGCTGGCTCTTCGCGAAGAAGCGCCAGGGCACTTGGTGGCCCTTCGTCTGGGGCTTCATCTTCTTCGCGCTGTTCGCCTTCTTCGTCGAGCTCGTGCCCTACCTGCCGAGCTACGGCGGCTACGTGCGCTACATCGTGGGCATCGCGGTCACGGTGCTGGTGGGGCGCTATGCCATCCTGGCGCTGCAGCGCTACCTGGAGCGCCAGAAGCAGGCCGAGGCCCTGCCCGACGCGCGGCGCCGCGAGGAGCTGAGCTACGACGTGGCCCTGGCGCGGCTCGCCAAGGGCGTGTGCCCGGGCTGCGAGCGCCCCGTGGACCTGAAGAACGAGGCGATCGACTTCTGCCCGCACTGCGGCATCGGCCTCTTCAACCGCTGCGATCCCTGCCGCACCCGCAAGAGCGCCTTCGCCCGGTTCTGCCATGCCTGCGGGACCCCGGCCGCGTCGGGGAATGCGGGGGCCGGCCAGCCGCCGCAAGCCGCAGCGTGAGGGGCGGGGCTCATACGGCTTCGCCATCAGAAAGATCACGGCGTTGCTTCGCCGTGCCGTGCGGCTGCACTGTCTGCAGCTTCGCGCCTTGTGTTGTTCTCTCGCTGCCGCCTCTGGCGGCGGCACCGAGGCGCGAAGCGCCACAGGGGGTTGTTGTTTCAGGCGTTCATCACCACCGGCCCGCCCTGGGCGATCGCGCGCTGGTAGGCCGGCCGGGCGTTGATGCGGTCACGATAGGCGCGCACGTGGCGGTGCGCATCCGCGCCGTCGGCCCGCGATAGAGCGGCCTCGACCGCGAAGCTCATCTGGAAGTCGGCGATGCTGAGGGCGTCGCCGGCAAACCACGCGTGGCGCGCGAGGTGGTCGTCCATGAAGGCCAGGGCCGTGGCGAGGTTCGGGTCCACCAGCCTGCGCTGCGCCTTGCCGCAGAGGGCCCGCGCGACGGGGCGCACGAAGAAGGGCATGGGCTGCGTGGGCAGCGTCTTGAAGACCAGCTTCATCACCAGCCAGTTCATCAGCGAGCCCTCGGCGTAGTGCATCCAGAAGCGGCACTGCCGGTGCTCGGGCGTGCCCGGCGCGGGCACCAGCCCCGCCAGTTCGCCCGGGGCCCGCGCGCCGTGGCGCTCCGCCAGGTACTCGATGATGGCGCCGGATTCGGCGATGGCTTCGCCGCCGTCCTCGATCACGGGCGACTTGCCCAGCGGGTGGATGCGCTGGAGTTCCGGCGGCGCCAGCCGCGTGCGCGGATCGCGCTGGTAGCGCCGGATCTCGTAGGGCACGCCCAGTTCTTCGAGCAGCCACAGCACGCGCTGCGAGCGGGAGGTTTCGAGGTGGTGAACGGTCAGCATGCGCGCATGGTAGGGCGTGCGCGCGCCGCAGGCCATGGGGCGGTGCCCCGCCCCCCGCGCTACACGCCCCGCGCCCGGTCGGCCGCGAACCGCCGCCGGAATTCGGTGAAGCGGCCCGCGTCCAGCGCCTCGCGGATCTCGCGCATGAGGTTCAGGTAGTAGTGCAGGTTGTGGATGGTGGTGAGCATCGGGCCCAGCATCTCCCCGCAGCGGTCCAGGTGGTGCAGGTAGGCGCGGCTGAAGCCGCCGCGCCCGCCGTCGGCCCAGGCCACGCCCTCGGTGCCCGCGCAGGCGTGGCAGGTGCAGGTGGGGTCCAGCGGCTGGTGGTCGGCCTTGTGGCGGGCGTTGCGGATCTTCAGGTCGCCGTGGCGCGTGAAGATGGTGCCGTTGCGCGCGTTGCGCGTGGGCATCACGCAGTCGAACATGTCCACGCCCTCGGCCACGCCCTGCACGAGGTCTTCGGGCGTGCCCACGCCCATCAGGTAGCGCGGCTTGTGCGCCGGCAGGCGGTGGGGCGTGTGGGCCATGATGTCCAGCATCTCGTCCTTGGGCTCGCCCACGCTCACGCCGCCCACGGCATAGCCGGGGAAGTCCATCTCCACCAGCCGCTCCAGCGATTCCTGGCGCAGGTGCTTGAACATGCCGCCCTGCACGATGCCGAAGAGCGCGTTGGGGTTGTCCAGCCGGTGGAACTCGTCCTGGCTGCGGCGGGCCCAGCGCAGGCTCATCTCCATCGATTTGCGCGCCTCGGCCTCGGTGGTCTTGTGGCCGTTGGTTTCGTAGGGCGTGCACTCGTCGAGCTGCATCACGATGTCGGAGTTGAGCACCGTCTGGATCTGCATGCTCACCTCGGGCGACATGAAGAGCTTGTCGCCGTTGACGGGGCTGGCGAAATGCACGCCCTCTTCGGTGATCTTGCGCATCGCGCCGAGCGACCACACCTGGAAGCCGCCCGAGTCGGTGAGGATGGGCTTGTTCCACTGCTCGAAGCCGTGCAGCCCGCCGAAACTCTGCATCACGTCCAGCCCGGGGCGCATCCACAGGTGGAAGGTGTTGCCCAGGATGATCTGCGCGCCCATGTCGTGCAGGCTGCGGGGCATCACGCCCTTGACGGTGCCGTAGGTGCCCACGGGCATGAAGATGGGGGTCTGCACCACGCCGTGGTTGAGCGTGAGGGTGCCGCGCCGCGCGTGGCTGTCCGGGTCGGCCGCGAGAAGTTCGAATTGGAGCATGATGGGGCGATTGTCCCAGACGCCCGCGCGCGGGCGGCCCGTACACTGGGCCGCAGAGGGCCGTGCCCGGCCCCGCGCCAGAACACCGAAGAAAGGACTTTCCGAAGATGCTCAAGATCCTCGTCGCCGTCGATGGCTCCGAACTCTCGCTCGATGCCGTGCGCCACGTGCTCGCGCTGCTGCGCCAGGGCCTCTCGGCCTCCGTGGTGCTGGCGCACGTGCAGGAGCCGGCCACGCTCTATGAAATGGTGCTGTCGCGCGATCCGGACCTGATCGCCGCCGCGAGCCTGGAGGCGGGGCTGCACCTCATGGCGCCGGCCCGCGCCCTGGTGGATGGGGCGGGCGTGCCGTGCGAGGCGGAGGTGGGTGTGGGCGACGTGGCGCCCACGCTGGTGGAGATCGCGGAGCGCACGCAGAGCGGGCTGATCGTGATCGGCGCGCGCGGCCAGGGTGCCATCGCGAGCGCGCTGCTGGGTTCGGTGTCGCAGGCCCTGGTGCACGCGAGCCCGGTGCCGGTGACCATCGTGAAGCACGCCGATGCGCAGCCTGTGGAGCAGGATCCGGAACTGGCCGGCGACGGGGCCGAGCCCGATCCGGTATGACGCGGCGCGGAACGCGCCGGAAGGGACGGTAAGAGCGTGTTTACGATCTCCCCCGACAATCCTGGGGTGAAAAGAAAGCCATACCCAAGCGACATCAGTAGAGAGAAGTTTGCCGAGATCGAGCCGCTGCTGCGCAGCGTTCGGCGCAGCACCAAACCGATCAAGCTGGATCTGTACGAAGTGTTCTGTGCAGTGCTGTACCTGCTTCGCACGGGTTGTCAGTGGCGCTATCTGCCGCCGCAGTTCCCCAAGTGGCACAACGTCTATGCGTACTGGCGCAAGTGGAGCGAGCCTGACCAGCACGGAGTGAGCGTGCTGGAGCAGGCTTTAAAAAAATCAGGTTGGCGCGGCCCGCGAGAGACAGGGGCGCAACGCCTG
>NZ_QLTA01000035.1 GCF_003269065.1 Paracidovorax anthurii | reverse complement strand
CTCGCTGGGGCGGGTGCAAAGTGTGCTGACGGACAGCGGTTACACAGGCGAGCCCTTCGCGCAAGGCGTCAAGGACATCCTGGGTGAGCATGTGACGGTGCAGATCGCCAAGAGAAGCGAGTTGCACACCTTCAAGGTCATGCCCAAGCGCTGGGTGGTTGAGCGCAGCTTTGCTTGGCTGGACAAGAACCGGCGGCTATGGAAGAACTGTGAGCGATGGCTCAACACCAGCTTACAGTTCGTCCACTTGGCGTTTCTGGCTCTGCTACTCAGAAGATCGTAAACACGTTCTAAGGCTGCGCGGGGGCCTGGCAAGCCGGCGCGGGCGTTCAGCCCCCCTCGGCTGCGGCAACGGCCGCCTCGGCCAGCACCAGCCCCACCCGCAGCCCCTGCCCGTCCGCCCCCGTGCCCAGCACCAGCCGCGCGCCCAGCAGCTCGGCATAGCGCGCCACGATGGCCAGGCCCAGGCCGGCGCCCTGGCCCAGGCGTTCGCCCTCGCGGCCCTGGGCCCAGCGCTGCAGCAGGTCGGAGCGCTGCGCCTGCGGGATGCCGGGGCCGTTGTCCACCACCGCCAGCACCACGCCACCGCCGCCGCTGCCCTCGGCGGCTTCGGCGGCCTCGCGCACGATCTCCACGGTGATGCGCGGCGGCGGGCCGTCCCCGGCGGGGCGGCCGTAGCGCAGGGCGTTGTCGATCAGGTTGCCCAGCACGCCCTCGATGAGCAGGGGCTGGCCCTGCACGGTCATGGGCTGCTCCAGCCCGCGCGCGCCCAGGTCCACGCCGGCCGCGTCGGCGCGCGGCAGGAAGCGCAGCACGGCGTCGCGCGCCAGCTCGTCCAGCGCCACGGGCTGGCGCGGCATGGCGCCGCGCACCTCGTCGGCCAGCGCCAGGGCCAGGAGCTGGTCCACGAGGTGGCTGGCGCGGGCCTCGCTGTCAGCCACGCCGGCCAATTGTTCATGCCACACGGCCGGGTCCTTGTGGGCCAGGCCGTAGGCGGCCAGGGCGCGGATGCCGGCGAGCGGCGTGCGCAGTTCGTGCGCCACGTTGCCGGCGAACTCGCGCTGCGCGCGCACGCCCTGGGCCACGCGCGCCAGCAGGTCGTTCACGGCCCCGCCCAGGCGCTGCAGGTCGCGCGTGGCGGCCTCCACCGGCACGGGGGCGAGGTCGCGCGCATCGCGGCCCGACAGCGCGGCCTGGAAGGCCGCCAGGGGCTGCAGGTCGGCCTGGATGGCGCGCCGCAGCCAGAGGGCCAGCGCCAGCAGCAGCAGCCCCTGGGGCACCACCGAATACAGCAGCACGCTGCGCAGCATGGCGCTGCGGGCATGCACCGTCTGGGCGGCGATCACCTCGAAGGGCTGGGGCTCGGCGACCTGCACGCGCACGGCGCGCAGGGCGCGGCCGCGGTGGCTGATGTCGGAGAAGCGGTAGGCATCGCCGCCGCGCGGCGGCGGCGCCGGCAGGCTGGCATTGCCCGCCAGCAGCGAGCCGTCGGGCAGCAGCACGGCGAAATACACCGTCTCCACCTGGTCGAAGAGCACCGATTTCAGCTCGCGCGAGGTGAGGGCCAGGTCCAGCGTGCCCTCCTTGAGCCGCACGTTGGCCGCCACCGCGTAGGCGTCGTCGAGCAGCGCGCGGTCGAAGGCGCGCTGCGTGAAGCTGTTGGCCACCAGCACCGAGATCGCCGTGCCCGCGAACCAGGTGAGCGCCAGCGGCGCGAGCACGTGGCGCAGCAGGCGCGAGCGCAGCGAGGGCGGCGCGGCGGCGGGCAGGCCGGCGGGCGGCGGCACGGGGCCGCGCGGATCGGCGGCGCTCATGGGGACGGCTCGCCGGGCGCCCCGGCCTCCAGCATGTAGCCCAGCCCGCGCAGGGTGCGGATGCCCGCGCCGCTGCCCTGCAGTTTCTTGCGCAGGCGCGAGATGAAGGCCTCCAGCGCGTTGTCGCCCAGCGTGTCGTCGAAGCCCGAGAGCTTGTCCGAGAGCGTGCGCTTGCTCACCACGCGGCCCGGCGGGGTCATCAGCTCCCACAGCACCTCGAATTCGCGCGCGGGCAGCTCGAAGGGCGCGTCCTGCAGCGTGAAGCGGCGCGCGCGCCGGTCCAGCACCAGGCCGCCCGCGCGGGTGCGGTCGTCGGCGCCCTGCGTGCGCCGCACCAGGGCGCGCAGCCGGGCCTCCACCTCGGCCAGGTCGAAGGGCTTGCCCAGGTAGTCGTCGGCGCCCGCGTCCAGGCCGGCGATGCGCTCCTCGGTGCGGTCGCGCGCGGTGAGCACCAGCACCGGCGTGCGGTCGCCGCGCGCCCGCGCCGCGCGCAGCACCGACAGGCCGCTGCCCAGCGCGCTGCCCGGGGCCGCGTCCTGCGGCAGGTTCAGGTCGAGCAGCACGGCATCGAAGGGCTGCACGCTCCAGAAATGGCCGGCCTCGGCCACGCTGGCGGCCGCGTCCACGCGGTGGCCGGCATCGGCCAGACTGCGCAGCATCACGCCGCGCAGCACGGCATCGTCTTCGACTACGAGGATGCGCATGGGCAGGAAGAAGCGACAGGGGTGGAAGGGCCTCCGCGCCACGGGCCGCGCCAGTGGATCGGGGGGAATGCGTGCATTGTGGCGCGGGAAACGGCACCGAAACCACCCTCGGGGCGCAGCGCCGCGGGCCCATGGTCAGGCAGCGGTCAGGCGGCGGTGCCTATAAATGCGCCATGCGCCCCATTCCCTTCCCCGTCCTTCGCGGTGCCCCGGCCTCCCTGGCCGCGGCCGGTCTGCTGGCCTGCGGCGCCCTCGCCGGTCTGCCCCCGGCCCATGCCCAGACCGCCGCCCCGCCTTCTTCTTCCTCCGCCCCGGCGGCAGCCAGCCCGGCCGGCGCGGCGCGCGGCGCGGCCTGGACCCTGGCCCAGGCCCTGTCCGCCGCGCGCGACAACAGCGAGGTCACGCAGGCCCGCCAGGACCTGGCCGGCGCCCGCGCCGACGTGCTCAGCGCCAACCACGCCCCCCTGCCCTCGCTGACCACCAAGGCCAGCTCCATCGACCTGCAGCACGGCCCCGGCGCGGGCAACGTGTTCACGCGCAAGCGCATCGACAAGTCGGTGGGCATCGACTGGACCTGGGAGCGCGGCGACAAGCGCGCGCTGCGCACCCAGGCCGCCGAGCGCGCGGCCGACGCCGCGCATGCCGACGTGGAAGACGTGCAGGTGCAGCAGCTGCAGGCCGCGATGGCCGCCTACTACGACCTGCTGGCCGCGCAGGACCGGCTGCGCGAGGTCGCTGCCATCGAACGCAGCCTGGGCGACGTGGCCGGCCTGGCCGACCGGCGCGTGAAAGCCGGCGACCTGTCGGCGCAGGACGCCGCGCGCACCCGCATCGAGGCCGACCGCGCCCGGGCCGACACCCGCGCGGCCGAACAGGCACGCGACGACGCCGCGCTGGCGCTGGCCCAGGTGACGGGCAGCACGGGCGCCCGCCTGGAGGCCGTGGACACCCCCTGGCCCACCGTGGCCGCCGGCGCGTCGGCAGCCGACGCCGAGCTGGCGGCCTGGGCCGAATCCCGCGCCGACGTGCGCGCCGCCCTGGCCCGCGCGCAGGCCGCCCAGGCCGCGCTGGACGGCGCCAACGCGCTGCGCAAGTCCGACTGGACGGTGGGCGCCTCCATCGACCACTACCCCGGCACCTCCAACCGGCTGGTCGAGCTGCGCGTGCAGATCCCGCTGCAGTGGGGCTACCAGTACCAGGGCGAGATCGGCCGCGCCCAGGCCGAATACGCCAAGGCGCAGGACGCGCTGGACAACACCCGCCGCCTCGCGCTGCTGGACCTGCAGCACCTGCGCCAGACGCAGGAGAGCGCCGCCCGCCGCGCCGCCGACTACGAACAGGGCGTGCTGCCCCGCGCGCGCCAGGTGGCCGAGAGCGCCGAGCTGGCCTACCGCAAGGGCGCCATCGCGCTCACCGACCTGCTGGACGCCCAGCGCACGCTGCGCGCCACGCTGCTCGACGCCCTCTCGGCCCGCGCCGACTACGCCAAGGCGCGCGGCGCCTGGCTGCTGCGCACGCAGCCGCAGGTGCTCACGGGCATGCCCTGACCGCCGGCCCCGCCCGCTCCGAACGCCCCCCGATTCCTCCCCCGGACCTTCCGACCATGGTGCACTTCCTCTCCCTCCCCACGCGGCGCCAGGCCGCATGCGGCCTGATGGCCCTCGCGGCCCTGGGCGCCGCGGCCCTGCTGCAGGGCTGCGGCAAATCCGCCGCCGAAACCCCCACCACGCCCGAGCCCGCCCCGCCCGTGCTGCAGTCGGGCCAGCTGCGCTTTCCCTCGGGCCACCCGCAGCTCGCGCTGCTGACCACCACCGAGGCGCGCGCCGCCAAGGACGTGGCCGTGGACCTGCCCGCGCGCCTGGTATGGAACGAGGAGCGCACGCAGCGCGTGTACCCCGCCTTCGCGGGCCGCGTGACCGCCATGCAGGCCGACCTGGGCCAGTCGGTGAAGGCCGGCGCGCCGCTCGCGCTGCTGGCCTCGCCGGATTTCGGGCAGGCCCAGGCCGACACCGCCAAGGCGCAGGCCGCGCAGTCGCTCGCCCAGCAGTCGCTCAAGCGCCAGCGCGAGCTGTTCGAGGCCGGCATCGTGGCCCGCAAGGACCTGGAGCAGGCCGAGGCCGACGCCGCCGGCGCCCATGCCGAGGTGGCCCGCGCCGCCGCGCGCACGCGGCTCTATGGCGGCAGCGCCACGGTGAACCAGCAGCTCGCGCTCACCTCCGGCATCAGCGGCGTGGTGGTGGAGCGCAACCTCAACCCCGGCCAGGAAGTGCGGCCCGACCAGTCCGGCTCCGCCCTCTTCGTGGTGACCGACCCCACGTCGCTCTGGGTGCAGATCGACGCGCGCGAGAGCGATCTCGCCTCGCTGCGCCCCGGCGACGCCTTCGCGCTGCAGGTGCCCGCCTACCCCGGCGCCACCTTCACCGGCAAGGTGATGGCCACGGCCGACGCCATCGACCCCGGCACGCGCACGATCAAGGTGCGCGGCGTGGTGCCCAACGCCGACCGGCGCCTGAAGGCCGAAATGCTGGCCACCGCGCGCGTGCAGGAGAGCCGCGCGAACGGCGTGGTGGTGCCCGCCAGCGCCATCGTGCTCGACGGCACGCAGCACGTGGTCTATGTGCGCCGCGAGTCCGGCGTGTTCGCGCCGCGCAAGGTCGAGCTGGCGCAGGAAGGCCCGGGCGAGGTCATCGTGGCCTCGGGCCTGCAGGCCGGCGAGGCCGTGGTGAGCCAGAACGCGCTGCTGCTGGCCCGCCAGTTCCAATCCATGGCCGATGACGGCGCCGTGAAGAAAGAGGCTCCATGAAGCGCCTCATCCACTACGCGGTGCACCAGCCGCTCTTCATCGTGCTCGGCGTGCTGCTGTTCGCACTCGCCGGCGTCATCGCCTTCAAGAACCTGTCGGTGGAGGCCTTCCCCGACGTGACCGACACGCAGGTCACCGTGATCGCGCTCTTTCCCGGCCGCGCGCCGGAAGAGGTGGAAAAGCAGGTCACCCTGCCCATCGAGACAGCCCTGGCCGGCCTGCCCAATTCGATCCGGGTGTTCTCGCACACGCAGTTCGGACTGTCGTTCACCGTGGTCACCTACGACGATGCGGCCAACGTGAACATCGTGCGCCAGCAGGTGGCCGAGCGCCTGTCCACCGTGGACCTGCCGCCGGGCGTGCAGGCCGAGATCGCGCCCAACGCCACGCCGGTGGGCGAGATCATGCGCTACCGCTTGAAGGGCGACGGCCTCACCACCACCGACATCCGCACCATCGAAGACTGGACCGTGGAGCGCGCGCTGCGCCAGGTGCCCGGCGTGGCCGACGTGGTGGCCATGGGCGGCGCCATCAAGCAGTACGAGGTGCAGCCCGACATGGACAAGCTGCGCGCGTACAAGGTGAGCTTCCAGAACCTGCTGGACGTGCTGGGCCGCAGCAACGCGAATGCCGGCGGCAGCTACGTGGCGCAGGGCGCGCAGCAGTACACCATCCGCGGCCTGGGCCTGCTGCGCTCGGCCGAGGATATCGGGCGCATCGTCGTGGCCTCGCGGGGCGGCACGCCCGTGCTCATCCGTGACATCGCCCAGGTGCGCATCGGCGCCGTGCCGCAGCTCGGCGTGGTGGGGCAGGACCAGGACGACGACATCGTCACCGGCATCGTGGTCATGCGCAAGGGCGAGAACCCGAGCGTGGTGCTCAAGGGCGTGAAGGACAAGATCGCCGAGCTGAACGCGCGCGGTCTGCCGCCGGGCGTGCAGATCGTGCCCTTCTACGACCGCACCTGGCTCATGGACAAGACGCTCACCACCGTGTTCCACAACCTCGTGGAAGGCGCGCTGCTGGTGTCGCTGGTGCTCTACCTGTTCCTCTCCAACCTGCGCGCCAGCCTGGCCGTGGTGGTGGTGATCCCGCTCGCGCTGCTGTCCACCTTCATGGGTCTGAAGATCATGGGCGTGCCGGCCAACCTGCTGAGCCTGGGCGCGATGGACTTCGGCATCATCGTGGACGGCGCGGTGATCGTGATCGAGAACATCATGCACCGCCTGGCCGAGCGCGGCGAGAACATGGACGAGCGCGACCGGCGCGACACCATCATCGAGGCCGCCAGCGAAGTGGGCCGGCCCACGCTGTTCTCGATGCTCATCATCATCGCGGCGCACATCCCCATCTTCGCGCTGCAGCGCCACGAGGGCCGCATCTTCCAGCCCATGGCGCTGTCGGTCACCACCGCGCTCATCGGCTCGCTGATCTTCTCGCTCACGCTGGTGCCCCTGCTGGCCTACTGGCTGCTGCGCCGCAAGCTGCCGCACGGCGACAACCGGCTCGTCACGCGCGCCAAGGGCCTCTACGCCCCGCTGCTCGACTGGGCGCTCACGCGCCGCCGCACGGTGGTCGTCATCGCGCTGGCGGTGTTCGGGCTCGCCATGGTGGCGGCCTCGCGGCTGGGGTCCGAATTCCTGCCCGAGCTCGACGAAGGCACCACCTGGGTCAACTTCAGCCTCTCGCCCAACGTCTCCACCGCCGAGGCTTCGCGCATCCTGCGCATGGCGCGCAAGGCGCTGCTGTCGGTGCCCGAGGTGCGCACCACCGTCTCCAAGGCCGGCCAGCCCGAGGACGGCACCGACCCCAAGACCATCTCCATGGCCGAGATCTTTGTCGATCTGAAGCCCGAGGACCAGTGGCGCGCCGGCATGACGCGCGAGAAGATCACCGAGGAGATGGGCCGCGCGCTCGCGGCCATCCCGGGCATCGACCCGGCGTTCTCGCAGCCCATCCGCGACAACGTGCTCGAATCCATCTCGCAGATCAAGGGCCAGATCGTCATCAAGCTCGCGGGCGACGACCTCGTGGAGATGAAGCGCATCACGGAAGAAATCGCGCGCGAGGTCAAGCAGGTGCAGGGCGTGGCCCGCGCCGAGATCGACCGCGAAGGCCAGGTGCCGCAGCTGCTCATCGACATCGACCGCGACCGCGCCGCGCGCTACGGCCTCAACGTGAGCGACATCCAGGACGTGATCGAGGCGGCGCTGGCCGGCAAGGCCGCCACCAACCTGTGGGAAGGCGAGCGCAAGTTCGCCGTGGCCGTGCGCCTGCCCTCGGACGAGCGCACCATCGCCAACCTGCCGCGCACGCCCATCGCCACGCCCGACGGCGGCTACGTGCAGCTGGGCGACGTGGCGAAAATCCGCGAAAGCTCCGGTGCGATGAACATCGCCCGCGAGGCCGGCCGCCGCACCACGGCCATCGGCATCTTCATCGCCGGGCGCGACATGGGCTCGGTGGTGGCCGACATGAAGGCCCGCGTGGAGAAGAACGTGAAGATCCCCTCCAACTACCAGGTCAACTGGTCGGGCGAATTCGAGAACCAGGAACGCGCCATGAAGCGCCTCTCGGTGGTCGTGCCCATCTCGCTGCTGCTGATCTTCGTGCTGCTGTTCGACGCCTTCAAGTCGATCAAGATGGCCTCGCTGATCCTGCTGAACGTGCCCCTGGCCCTCATCGGCGGCTTCGTGGCGCTCTGGGCCTTCGGCATCCCGCTGTCGGTCTCGGCGGCCATCGGCTTCATCGCGCTCTCGGGGCAGGCGGTGCTCAACGGCGTGGTGATGCTCTCGGTGTTCCAGCAACTGCAGGCCGGCGGCGCCAGCGTGGTGGAAGCCGTGCGCCAGGGCTCCATGCAGCGCCTGCGCACCGTGCTCATGACCGCCCTGCTCGCCATGCTGGGCCTGCTGCCCATGGCCCTCTCGCACGAGATCGGATCGGAAACGCAGCGGCCCCTGGCCATCGTGGTGATCGGCGGGCTGGTGACGGCGACGATGCTGACGCTGGTGGTGCTGCCGGCGCTGTATGTGGCGTGGTTCGGGCCGAAGGAGAACACCTCCAAGGCCCCGGCCGTGGCCTGACCCGGCAGCGGAGGGAGTTGCGTGGCGGCTCCCTCCCGGATCACACCCCGTTCCACACTGGCGGCCTGGCATAGCTTCTGCTGCGCCTCAATCGCTTATGTGCTGGATAAGCAAGGTCTCCGCGAATTGCCATCGTTTCAATCATCCACTGGCATAGCATGCAACGATCCAATCGCACATGGGTCCTATGTCCGGAGATCAGGAAAATACCGATGCACAGAAAGCGGCGCTGAAGGAAACGATCGATTCCTTTTTCAGATTCGCGCAGGTTCCCGTCCCCTGGAATGGCGTGGTCAATGACGGCGTTGCGACGGTCTTCCACAACATGCTGACCGAGACCGCGAAATGCTCCCAGGCGCTCTCGTTCGTTCCTCGGCCAGCCGGCGGTCCGGCGTCGGTCGTTTGGCTGTCCATGCAGCTCGCGGGCGTGGGATACCGAAACATCCAGAAGAAGCTGAGCGTTACCTGCGCGAAGAAAGCCGTGCAGAATTTCCGCTCCGACTTCCAACTGGCCTCCATGGGCGCAAGCGCACTGCAATTCGCACGATGGGCATGAAGCGATCCCTCCTCGGCACACTCCTGGGCCTGTCCAGCCTGGCGGCACAATGCGCCGGCCTGGCTGCGCAGCCCTGGCCCCCCGAGCAGCCCTGCCCCGGCTGCGCCACGCTGCAGTTCGGCGGGCTGGAGATGCAGTTTTCACCCAGCCTGGTCGGCAGGTTCTTCGTTCCCACGGACGGGCAGCCCTTCGTGGCGCTCGCACCGCCGGAACAGGGGCTTCCCCAGGGGCCGGTCATCCAGGCCATGGAAGCCAAGGCGCTGCGGCAGCGCTACCAGCGGCTGGGAATCTTCGAGAAGCACCGCCTCCGCACGCCCTTGGCGTTCTACGAACTGCTCGGGGATACCTCGCGCCAGGACGAGAGCCTGGACCTCGTGAGGAAGGCCGAATCCATTGCAGATGCCGTCAGCTACGAGAAATTCTCGAAAGGGCCTTTGACGGCGATCCGGATACGGCAATCCGATCCCCGGCTGGACATCGCCTATCTCTTCACGGACAGGCCGGACATCTACTACATGGTGGCCGGCGACATGCCGAAGAACCTGTGGGAACGGCTGCTGTCCACGCTCAAAAGCGTCGCCGTTCCATAGGCCGTGCGGGGTCTATCCGCAGGCCCTGCCGGCCTGCCCGGCCAGCAAGCCCGCACGCGCATTCAAGCCGACAGCAACGCCGTCCGCCCACTCCCCGACGCCAGCGCCGCAGAGCCCGCGTAACCCCGCGCCCCGCCGGCCACCTCCGAATCGGCCAGATGGAACTGCTGCACCACCTGCGACAGCCGCGCGGCCTGTTCGCGCAGGGATTCGGCGGCGGCGGCGGATTGCTCCACCAGGGCGGCGTTCTGCTGGGTCATGCGGTCGATCTCGCCCACCGAGCCGTTGACCTGCCCGATGCCGGCGGACTGCTCGGATGCGGCGGAGTTGATCTCGCCGATGATGTCCGAGACGCGCTGCACGCTCTCCACGATCTCCTTCATGGCCGTGCCGGCGTCTTCCACGTGGCGCACGCCGCCGTTCACGGCGGTCACGCTGGAGCTGATGAGGCCCTTAATCTCGCTGGCGGCCTGGGCGCTGCGCTGCGCGAGGTTGCGCACCTCGCCGGCCACCACGGCGAAGCCGCGGCCCTGCTCGCCCGCGCGGGCGGCCTCCACGGCGGCGTTCAGCGCGAGGATGTTGGTCTGGAAGGCGATCGAGTCGATCAGGCCGATGATGTCGCTGATCTTGCGGCTCGAAGCCGAGATCTCGTGCATGCTGGCCACGGCCTGCTCCACCACGCTGCCGCCGCGCGTGGCGATGCCGGAGGCCGAGGCCACGAGCTGGTTGGCCACCTGCGAGGACGAGGCCGTCTGCTGCACCGTGGCCGTGAGCTGCGAGAGCGAGGCCACGGCCTCCTGGGCATTGCTGGCCGTCTGCTCGGTGCGCGAGGAGAGATCCTGGTTGCCCGAGGCGATCTCCTGGCTGGCCGTGGCGATGCTGCCGCTGGCGTCGCGCACCTGCGACACCAGCGCGCCCAGGCCCTCCTGCATGCCCTGCAGCGAGCGCTGCAGGTCGGCCACCTCGTCGCGGCCCTCCACGCTCAGGCTCTGCGACAGGTCGCCGCCGGCGATGGCCTGGGCCATGCGCCGCGCGTCCACCAGCGGGCGGCAGATGGAATTCATGTTCAGCAGCGTGAGCGGCACCACCACCACCACGGTGATCACCACGGCCAGCGCGAACAGCCACTTGGTCTGGCTGGAGACGGACTGCTGCCGCTGGGTCACCTGCTCCACCTCCTGGCGCAGCGCGGCATCGAGCTGGGTCATGAGCTTGTCCGCCTCGGCGAACTCGGCGATGGCCTTGCCGCTCATGCGGTTGGCGACGGTGGCGCTGTCGTAGCCCCCGGATTCGAGCTGGCGCGCGATGTTGGAGAACTGGCCGCGGTAGCTGTCCAGGCGCGTGATGATGGACTGCGCGAGCTGGTTGTCGCCGTCCGATGCGCCCGCCAGGAAGGTGCCGGCCACCTTCTTGGCACGGTCCAGGCTCGCCGTCCAAGCGGCGTGGGCCTTCTGCACGCCCTCGGGTTTCTCGTACTGGATGATCATGTCCTTCTCGTGCTGGCGGATGGCGCCCATCTCGCCGCGCAGCTCGGCCATGGCGCTCACCTCCGCGAAGGAGTGGCCGATGAATTCCTCGCTCATCGCATGGATGCGGAACATGCCCAGCATGCCGGCGCCGCCGAGCAGGCCCAGGAGTCCCAGGACCACCGCGATGGCCCCCAGCATGCGCACCCGGATCGTGAATCCCCGCATGAGCGAATCGAATTTCATGGTTGTCTTCCTCAAATCCCCGCATCGCGCGCCCTCCGGCAGGGTTTGCGCATGGATGAAACAAAACGTTGCAGCTTGCCCGCCAAGCGTAACCGAAGGGACGCGAATTCTCAAAGGCGCCACCGACGCAAAAGCAAGGCATTTGCCATCACGCTCACGGAACTGAGCGCCATGGCCGCTCCCGCCACCACCGGACTCAAGTAACCCAGCGCGGCCAGGGGAATGCCTGCCACGTTGTACGCGAAAGCCCAGAACAGGTTCTGCCGTATCTTGCCCACCGTGCGGCGCGAAATGTCGAGTGCCGCCGCCACCAGGGCCGGGTCGCCGCGCATGAGTGTGATGCCCGCCGCATGCATGGCCACGTCGGTGCCGTTGCCCATGGCGATCCCCACGTCGGCCGCGGCCAGCGCGGGCGCGTCGTTCACGCCGTCGCCCACCATCGCCACCCCGCGGGGCGGCGCGCCGCCCTCCCGGCCACCCCGCAGGGCCGCCACGCGCGCGGCCTTGTCGGCGGGCAGCACCTCGGCCATCACCTCGCCCGCCCCGGGGTCCAGGCCCAGGCGGCGGGCCATGGCCTCGGCCGCGCCCCGGTTGTCGCCCGACACCATCGCCACGCGCAGGCCCCGCGCCCGCAGCGCCGCGATCGCCCCGGCCGCGCCGGGCTTGGGTTCGTCGCCGAAGGCCAGCAGCGCGCGCACCGCCGCGCCGCCGCCGGGCAGGGCTTCGGCCAGCGCCGAGACGGTGGCGCCCTCCGACTGCAGCGCCGCCGCGCGCGCGGCCAGCGGCCCGGGCAGGCGGGCGTCCAGCGATTCCATCCACCGCAGGCTGCCCAGGCGCCAGGGCGCGCCGTCCACGCGGCCCTCGGTGCCCTGGCCCGGCACGGCGCGCACGGCCTCGGCGGCCGATGCCGGGCCCAGGCCCCGCTCGCGCGCCGCCTCCAGCGTGGCGCGCGCCAGCGGGTGCTCGCTGCCGGCCTGCAGCGCGGCCGCCACGGCCAGCAGGGGCTCCGCCGGCGCCCCGGGCGCGGGCTCGAAGGCCGTCAGGCGGGGCCGGCCCAGCGTGAGCGTGCCCGTCTTGTCGAAGGCCACGGTGCCCACGCGGTGCGCGGCCTCCAGCGCCTCCGCGTCCTTGACGAGGATGCCGTGGCGCGCGGCCACGCCCGTGCCGGCCATGATGGCCGCCGGCGTCGCCAGCCCCAGCGCGCACGGGCAGGCGATCACCAGCACCGCCACGGCGTGGATCAGCGCCGCCTCGGCCCCCGCGCCCGCCGCCAGCCAACCCAGCAGGGTGAGCAGCGCGAGCAGCAGCACCACCGGCACGAACACGGCCGAAACCTTGTCCACCAGCCGCTGGATGGGCGCCTTGGCGGCCTGCGCGTCCTCCACCAGGCGGATGATGCGCGCCAGCACCGTCTCGGCGCCCACGGCCGTCACCCGCAGCACCACGCGGCCTTCGCCGTTGACGGAGCCGCCCGTGAGCGCGTCGCCCGGCCCGCGCGCCACGGGCAGGGGCTCGCCGGTCAGCATGGATTCGTCCACCTGCGTGCGGCCTTCCACCACCGTGCCGTCCACGGGAATGCGCTCGCCGGGGCGCACGGCGATGCGGTCGCCCGCCATCACCTCGGCCACGGGCACGTCCACCTCGCCGTCCGGCCCCATCCAGTGCGCCCGCTCGGACCGCAGCGCGTGCAGCGCGCGGATCGCCGCCGTGGTCTGGCGCTTGGCCCGCGCCTCCAGCCACTTGCCCAGCATCACCAGCGTGATGACCACGGCCGAGGCCTCGAAATACAGGTGCGGCGCATGCCCGCCGCCACCCCGCACCGCCGCCGTGAACCAGAGCCACAGCGAGAGCCCGTAGGCCGCGCTGGTGCCGATGGCCACCAGCAGGTCCATGTTGCCGGCGCGCGCGCGCAGCGCGTGCCAGCCGGCGCGGTAGAAGCGCGCGCCCAGCACGAACTGCACGGGCGTGGCCAGCAGCCATTGCAGCCACGCGGGCGGCATCCCGCCGTGCCCCGCCAGCGCGCCCAGCATCGGCAGCACGAGCGGCAGCGACAGCACGATGCCGGCCGCCACGGGGCCGAAGCCCGCCCAGGGCGAGGCATCCTGCGGCGCCTTGGGCGCATCGGCCGCGCGCGGCTCGTAGCCCGCGTTGCGCACGGCACGGCGCAGCAGCCCGTCCATCGCGGCGGGCGGATCGCCCGAAGGCGCGGCATAGACGACGTGCGCGCGCTCGGTGGCCAGGTTGACCTCGGCGCTCTGCACGCCGGGCACCTTGCGCAGCGCACGCTCCACGCGGCCCGAACAGCTCGCGCAGGTCATGCCGCCGATGGCGAGGTCCAGGGCCCGGGGGGCCGAGGAGTCGGAAGAAGGGGAAGCATCCATGCCGGCACCTTAACCCCTGACATCATGGCAAGGTCAAGCCGCGCGGCAGTGGCCGGCCGGCGCTTGACTCTGCCACCATGTCAGGGTCCACCATGGCATCCGCCATCCCGTCCATCGCCCGCATCCCCGGGCCACCGAAGAAAGAAAGGAGCTTTTCCATGCCACAGCAGCACATCCTCCAGGTCCAGGGCATGACCTGCGGCCATTGCGAGCGCGCCGTCACCCAGGCCGTACGCCAGCTCGACCCCGCCGCCACCGTGGCCATCGACCGCCCGGCGGGCCGCGTCACCGTCGATACGAACCAGCCGCGCGAGGCCGTGGCCGCCGCCATCGCCGAGGAAGGCTACGCGGTCGCCCCATGAGCGCCGCGCCGGTCCATTCCCAAGCCAGCGCAGGGCCCGATGCCGGCGGCGGCCCGGTCGCCATCGGCACCGCCGCCGCCCGCGCGGGCGTCTCGCCGCGCATGGTGCGGCACTACGAGGCGCTGGGCCTGCTCGGCCGCGTGGCCCGCACCGACGGCGGCTACCGCCAGTACACCGAGGCCGACGTGCACACCCTGCGCTTCATCCGCCGCGCGCGCGACCTGGGCTTCTCGATGGAGGAGATCACCGCCCTGCTCGGCCTCTGGCAGGACAAGCACCGCGCCAGCGCCCAGGTGAAGCACATCGCCCAGGCCCACATCGACGCCCTGGGCGAACGCATCGCCGCCATGCAGGCCATGCAACGCACGCTGCAGTCGCTGGCGAGTTGCTGCCACGGGGACGGGCGGCCGGAATGCCCGATCCTGGATGACCTGGCGGGGCCACGCGGCCAGTAGCCATCGCTCGCCATTGATCGTGAAGAAGGCGCACGGGGCCCGTCGATGGCACTGGCTTCCTGCCAGTGCCATCTTCGCAAATTTGCCCCCATCAGGACAAATTCACCGGGAAATTGGGGACTTCTTAAAAATTTGCCCTCATGGGATCACTTTTCCGCACATTCTTCTGCCTCCCCAAGCAGGACCACGGATGTTTCGGAACCAGGTGCGCGCACGGATCGATCGCCAAATGCAGCCCACACCGGCCGAGCGGCAACTGCTGGACACGATGGCCACGGTTTTCGCACTGCATGGCAGCAATGCCCTGTCGATAACGGAGTAAAAAAATTCCGCCCTCGGCTGACGATGGACAGACGCGCGGGCCTCGGCGGTCCCTGATGCGCCGGCCCGCTGCCAGCCCATCGCAAAGCCGGGTCCGAATGGCCGGGCACGGCCGCCCGCCTGCTTTGCAACCATTGGAAACAGCCGTGGGAAACCGCACACGGCCGACTAGGATCGCGTTTTTTCTGGAAAAGACGAGATGCCTTACATCTATCAGAATGCCGAAGGGCTCGAGGGAACCGCCAAGGTCGGCAGCAAGCATTGCGTGGCCCTGCTGCAGCATTACGCGCAGCTGCCCCACACCAGCTCCTGGAAACAGGGCGAGACCGTGTTCGGCAATGCCAACATCAAGAAGGGCACGGCAATCGCCACGTTCAACAGCTCCGGCAACTATGGCAGCCTGCCCACGGGCAACCACGCGGCGTTCTTCATCTCGCAGGATGCTGGCGGCATCTGGATCATGGACCAGTGGTTGAGCGACACGCAAAAGCCCACGGTGTCCATGCGCTACGTTCGCCCCAAGCCCCAGCGCAAGAACGGGGATTTCGCCGATCCCAGCAACAACGCCGGCGCGTATTCCATCATCGAGTGAGCGAGGATCTCCCATGACCATTGCCTGCCCCCCCCTCTCGCGGAGAGTGCTTGCGGCCTTGGCCCTCGCGGCGGCCGGCGCGCCCGGCATGGCGTCCGCGGCGTCCACCACGCTGGAATGCCCGGCCACGGTCCGGCTTTCCTCCCCCAGGGCCGAGGCTTCCGGCCTGCCCGCGGGCACCGAGATCTCGCTGAGCCAGAAGGCCCTCCCCCTGAGCGGCGCCAACGTGTTCGACGGCCCCCCCGCCCAGGAGGCCGCCCTGATCCCGCAATCGGACAAGCCCGGCAAGGCCGGCTCCACGGCCACCTGGACCTTCGAGGGCGATTACCCGCAGGGCAAATTCGTCTCGTGCGACTACGCGGGCGGCACCGTGCGCGTAGCGCAGCGCGTGGACGACGCGGCGAAACGCTGCACCGCCACCACCCGCACATCGAAGAACCCGCCCAGGCTGCAGGCGCGGTTCCAGTGCGACTGACAGCACCCCATCGGCGACAGGCGGGGCAATGACCGGCAGCCCCGGTGGCAGGGTCTTCCGGGCCAGATCCGGGGCCGCACCCCAGGTGGTTTCTTCGAGCGGCTGCTATATTTTCAATAGCTACTGAGTCAGCAAATACGCCGACATGCGGGCTCCCAGGCCTTCAATGCGGGCCTGCGGAGGCCTCCAGGCCTCCGCCGCCCTCGCACCGCGCCTTAGAACGTGTTCACGATCTCGCAGGGGTCGCGTTGGAGCGCAATCGGGATGAGTGGATGCCTCGGATGCGCCGCATGGGCTCGTGCCCATGCAAGCAGCCGGGGCGTTCAATCGCCCGATTTCGCTCCAACCCTTCGGGCAGTGGCGTGTGCGGGCGGTCTGCGGCGTTGCGGCGCTAGCCCATAGCCGGGCTATGGGCGGCGCACCGCGCCTTGCATCCCCTCCCGCACACGCCACTGCGCGACCCCTGGGAGATCGTGAACACGTTCTTATTTGTAGAAGGCCTCGACCGTTCCCTTGAGCGTGAGCATCAGCGGCCGGCCCTTGCGGTCCAGGGTCTTGCCGGCGGGCACCTTGATCCAGCCCTCGCTCACGCAGTATTCCTCCACGTCGAAGCGCTCCTTGCCGTTGAAGCGGATGCCGATGTCGTGCTCGAACACGGCGGGCACGTGGAATTTGCTGTGCGGGTCGATGGAGAGGTGGTCGGGGAGTTCGGGGCGCTGCGGGGTGTCGGTCACGGAAATACTTTCTGGCAAAGGCGCAAAGCCGTGGATTCTCCAGCAAACGGGGCCGCGCGCCGCGTTCACCGCAGCATCGCGTACCCCACCCCGATGGCCGCGGCCAGCCCCACGGCATCGGCGAACAGCGCGCAGGCCAGCGCGTGGCGGGTGTGCTTCACGCCCACGCTGCCGAAGTACACGGCCAGCACGTAGAAGGTGGTTTCGGTCGATCCCTGCACGATGGCCGCGAGGCGGCCGGCGAACGAGTCCACGCCGTGCGCCTGCATCACGTCGATCATCAGGCCCCGCGCGCCGGCGCCGGAGAGCACTTTCATCAGCCCCACGGGCAGGGCCGGCAGGAAGCCCGTGTCCCAGCCCAGCGCCGCCACGCCCGCGCCGATGGCGGCGAGCAGCGCGTCCATGCAGCCGGCCGCGCGGAAGACGCCGATGGCCACCAGGATCGCCACGAGGTAGGGCACGATCTGCACGGCCACGCCGAAGCCTTCCCGGGCACCGTCGATGAAGGCGTCGTACACGTTGATGCGGCGCACCGCGCCCGCCAGGATGAAGAGCAGCACCACGCCCAGGATCACCGCCGCGCCCGTGGTGCCGGCGATGCGCGCGGCCTGCTCGGCCGGCAGCCGCGCCAGGGCCCACACGGCCGTGCCCAGCAGGCCGGCCACGGCGGCCACGGGCAGCAGCAGGCGCGGGCGCCACAGCGGCAGGCGCTGGCACACGGCCACAGCCAGCACGCCCGCCAGCAGCGAGATGAAGGTGACCAGCAGCGTGGGCAAAAAGATGTCCGCCGCGTTGAAGCCCGCGCCCAGCCCCTGCTGCACGGCGATGCTCTGGCGGATGGCGATGACGGACGTGGGGATCAGCGTGAGCCCGGCCGTGTTCATCACCACGAACATGATCTGCGCGTCGCTCGCCGTGCCGCCCGGGCGGGTGTTGAGCGACTGCAGCTCGCGCATGGCGGTGAGGCCCAGCGGCGTGGCGGCGTTGTCCAGCCCGAGCAGGTTGGCCGAGAGGTTCAGGGTCATCGCGCCCTGGGCGGGGTGGCCCTGCGGCACGCCGGGAAAGAGGCGCCGCAGCAGCGGGCCGGCCGCGCGCGCCAGCCGCTCGACCATGCCCGCGCGCTCGCCCACGCGCATCAGGCCCAGCCAGAGCGCCATCACGCCGGCCAGGCCGATGGAGATCTCGAAGCCCGAGCGCGCGGCCGTGAACATCGCGGCCAGCAGCGCCTGGAAGATGTCCGCGTCGCCCAGTGCCCAGCGCACGGCGGACGTTGCGAACGCGATGGTGAAGAAGCCGATCCAGACCCAGTTGAGCGCCATGGGGGGCGATGGTAGCCGCAGGCTCCACGCGCCGCGGCGGTCAGAGGAAGCCGATCCAGCGCCCCGCCAGCACGGCGCCCAGCCACAGCAGCAGCGACGCCACGGCCTGCGCCCGGGCCGCCGCGCCGGCCTGCCCCGCGCGCAGCGTGCGCGCCCAGCGGCCGCCCGCGTGCATGGCCAGCACGTTGGCCAGCGCCAGCGCGATGAGCGCGAGCTTGGCGAGGAAGGCCGGGCTCTGCGCGTAGTCCAGCGGCCGCACGGCGAAGAGCCACAGCCCGGTCGCCGCCGCGCACGCCAGCCCGGCCGCCGCCGAGCGCGAGAGGAAGGGCCCGATCAGCGCCAGCGGCAGCGCGCGCCCGATCCAGCCCAGCAGCCGCAAATCCAGCAGCAGGGCCGCGCCCACGCCCAGGCCTAGCGCGGCGATGTGCACCGCGTTCACGACCAGGTAGGCCGTGCCCGAGGCCTTGAGCCACGCGGCCGGCGGCAAGCCGCCCAGGGCCTGCAGCCAGGGCAGGAGCCAGGCGGGGGTCGGGAGTGCGTCCATGCCGGGGGCCCGTCAGTGCTTGTGGATGCGCTCGGGGTAGATGTCGTAGGTCTTGCCGCCGACCTCGATGCGTACGGCCTTCATGCGGTGCTTGGCGGCGTCCTTGTCGCGGTTGCCCAGGGCCTTGACCGTGTCGCCGGCCTTGGCGGAGGCGGCGGTGAAGCCCGAGCGCTCGGTCTGCACGGGGTTGCCCAGCTCCACGCGCCAGACGGTGCCGTCGGCCACGCGCACGTCCAGCCAGGGGTGCGGCGGCGACACTTCCACGCGCTGCACGGTGCCGGCGAGTTCGGACTGCGCCTCCTCGGCCCAGGACCAGCCGTGGTGCGCGTGGGCAGACAGGGCCGCGGCGGCAAGGATCGCGGCGGCGGCGGGGCGCAGCGCGCGGGAGAGCCATCGGTTCGGAAGGAGCATGGCGGAAACCTCCAGGAAAAAGGTGGGTGAAGGACGGAAACGGCCGCCATCGTGCCGCCGGATGGCCCGGCCTGCCAACCCCCCGAAAGGATGGCGGGCGCGGGGCCCCAGGCGTCAGAACGGCGCGCCGTCGTCTTCGGCGGCCGTGGCCAGCGCGGCGCCGGGGGCGGCCGCCGGGGCACCCGCATCCGTTTCGGCGCGCGAGCGCAGGGCCGGCGCCGGGCCGTCCAGGCCGGTGCGCCCCTCGCCGCCCAGCGCCTCGATCAGGTCGGGGATCAGCTTGGAGAGCTCGCCCGTGGCGATCGCCACGTCGGTGTCGAAGCCGCTGTCGTCCTGGCCCCGGCCCTCGAACACGGTGTCGAGGAAGGACACCTTCTTGATCTGCAGCCCCTCCGTGAGCACGAACGAGACGCGGTCGTCCCAGCTCATCGCGAGCTTGGTGGGCAGCTTGCCGGCGGCGATGTGCTCGCGGATCTCGTCGATGTCGAGCGGGTGGCGCGCATAGCGCACCACGGCCTTGGATTCGTCGGCGCTTTTCAGCTCGCACTCGCGGTCCACGCTGAAGGCCACGGGCGGCTCCTGCTCCTTGAGCCAGTGCGACATCGCGGCCTGCGGCGCGGTCTGGGTGTCCAGCAGCGCCACCGAGAGGCCCGGCAGCGCTTCCACCAGCAGGGTTACCACCTCGTCGGCGCGGCCCTGGCTGCCGGTGTCGAGCACCAGCAGGCGCGCCTCGGGGTCGATCCACACCCACATCGAACCCTGCTTGGTGAAGGCCATGGGCAGCAGGTCGAGCTTGGCCTCGTCCTTGAGTTCGCGGGTTTCCTTCTTGCCGGGCTTGCGGCCGGTCTCGCGCTCGATGCGCGCGGCCTTTTCCTTGACCTTGCGCGCCAGCACCGAGCCCGGGAGCATCTTGGATTCGGCCATGAAGCGCAGGATCCAGTGGCCGCCCACGGATTCGGCCAGCGCGCCGTGGGCCTCGCCGCGCGGGGGCACCCAGCCCACCGATTTTTCCTGCGTGGCGCCGCATTCCGCGAACGGGGTCCGGGCCAGGGCTTCTTCGAGTTGCGGCAGCTCCGCATGCCACTCGGCGATGCGGTAGACGATCATGTTCTTGAACATCGGGGATTCCTTGGATCTGGTTCTCCGCCCGCGGGACGCGCCGGCGTCGGCGGTGGAGGCGGAAGGGCCGCCATTGTCGTTGCAGCGCGCCCCGCGGCCCGGCGCGGCGGCCGCCGCAACAAAGCCTTGGCACAACTTTACACAGGCACACGCCCCACTCATGGGGGCGAAACATCGGCGGCCGACACTGCCTTTCAACCGCTGCGCGAACCGATCGCGGTGGCAACGCCCTCCAGGGCATGAAAGGAATCCACACCATGGCAGCCCCCTTCCTGCAACGACGCATCGCTTCCGCCACGGCCGCCGCCGCGCCGGCACCGGCCGGGGCCGAGCGCCCGCACCGCATGCCCAGCCCCGAGGAGCGCCAGGCCCGCATGGCCCGGCACGCCGAGGCCCTGAAGAAAAAGCTCCAGCTCACCCCCGCCCAGCAGCCCGCCTGGGAGACCTTCACCGCCGCCATGCGGCCCCAGGGCCCGCGCCCCGCCCGCCTGGACATGGAGGGCATGGACCGGCTCACCACGCCGGAGCGCATCGACCGCATGCGCGCCGTCCGCGCCCAGCGCGGCGCCGAGGCGGACCGCCGTGGCGAAGCCGTCAAGACCTTTTATGCCGCGCTCAACCCGACGCAGCAAAAGGTGTTCGACGACGAGAGCCGCCGCATGTTCGGCCACCACCACCGCCCGGGCATGGACGGCCAGGGCCCCGGCGGCAAGCCCCACCCCGGCCACGGCGGGCCGCGCGGCGAACGCGCCCCGGCGCCGCCCCCACCGGCACCCGCCCAGTAATACGGGCCATAAAGAAAAGAAAGAAAACCTCCGGAGCGACTGCACGCTCCGGAGGGGTGCGCAGTGTGCGGCCGCTCACGCGGCCACCGCCTACATGCGGGTTCCCAGCCCCGGTCCTACAGTGGGTTGCATGAATTGTGTAACCTTACGGTCGCAACCAAAACTGGGAATTCACATCATGTCTCATCCATTCATGGAGCGCTCCCGCGCCGCCCTGGCGGCCCGGAGCGCTTTTTTCGTTCTGGCCACCGCCCTCTCCTTCGGCGCCTGGGCCCAGGGCGCGGGCCCCGAGACGCCGTCGGTGTACGTCCAGGGCGGCTGGGCGCAGCACCAGACGGACTCCGCCACCGTGGGCGTGACCCTGCCCTGGGCCTCCTGGCGCAGCGAGCTCTGGGGCAACGAGGTGCGCGGCTACTGGGACATCTACGCCAGCCGCTGGTCCTTCGACGCGGTGGCGGGCGGCTCCGGCCACACCACCCTCGTCGGCGTGACGCCCACCTTCCGCCTGCGCCCCGACAACGGCCGCGCGCCCTGGTTCTGGGAGGGCGGCGTCGGCATCACCTACATGGACGCGCGCTACCACACGCCCGACAAGGAGTTCAGCACCCGCTACAACTTCGCCACGCACCTGGCCCTGGGCTACAGCCTGGGCGCGCAGCGCCAGCACGAGGTGATGGTGCGCGTGCAGCACCTCTCCAACGCGGGCATCAAGAGGCCCAATCCCGGCGAGAACTTCGTGCAGCTGCGCTACGCCTACCACTTCTGACGCCTGACGCGCCGCGCCGGCATCCCTCCAGGGCCCTTCACGGGGCTCTTTTTTTTGGCCCGGCGCAGGCCGCCATCGAGGCCGGATGTGGGTAAACCTGGGGATATTTTTTGACCAACCGATGCGTTGTCCACAGGCGGAGGCGATCCGGCCAAGTTGTTATCGCCCAACGCCCGCGTTCCCCCGCCCTCCCACCACAAGGTTGCGCGGGCCCCAAGTCCGCGCCGCCATTGGGAAAAGAGCGCTTGTCCACATCCAGGGGGGTTGCTTACTACTATTCCTATGTATTTATAAAAACCTTGAAGGAATAACAAGACAGCCACACCGGGGCCATGGCGGAAGTCCGGGATGCATTGGGGATGCCCCCGCGCGCCCCGATGCCGGGTGACGCATGCCGGCCCGGCCGCGGTTTTTTGGGCGATCCGGCGCGCGGCATCCGCGGGCGGACGTGCCGGCGCCCACCGCCGGCGAAGGCGCCCTGGCGTACTCTTCTTCCTGTTTGCTCATTTTTCAATAGCAAACAACGTAGATTTCACGGCGACATGGAGCGGATTCGACCGAGAAATCTCCGCCACGGGCCCGCCAGGAACAAGTCTGGGGACATCTTTCGCACAACCGCCCGCTTGTCCACAGCAAGGCGCCGTGCGCGGGATTTGTCCCCGCCGGACGGACAGTGGCACCCCGGTTCCACCCACAAGGTTGACCACGCGCCAAGTGCCTTGTCCTGCAACGGAAAAAACGCCTTGTCCACAGACAGGGCCGGTCCTTACTACTACGACTATGTTTTTATAAAAGCATTGAAGGAATAACAAAGGAACAGCCGGGGCGGCGCAGGGCGCGGGGGACCAGGCAATACGGCGTGCCCCCCTCTCGCGGCAGGGGCCGGGGAAGCGGGCCATGGAAAGCACGGCGGGGCGCAATGCGGCGGCCCGTCCATCGCGCGACCGCACAGGGCCACGCGCAAGGCCTTTCGCATGGCAGGTGCCAGGGGGGGTGCCCTGAGGGGGCGATCGCGCCGCCACGGCCCTCTGCAGGGGGCTGGCGTGCGTGCGATGGGTCGTGGGCGGCGCGTGCGGCGCCGGTCAGCGCGGCGCGGGCCGCTCGCGCAGGAAGGGCTCCAGCGCCGTGGCCGGCAGCGGCCGGCTGAAGAAATAGCCCTGGTAGGAGCGGCAGCCGGCCTTCGCCAGCCGCATGCGCTGCTCCAGCGTCTCCACGCCCTCGGCGATCACGTCCAGGCCCAGGCTGCGCGAGAGGGCGATGATGGTGTCCACGATGGCGGCGTCGTTCGGGTCGGTGAGCAGGTCGCGCACGAAGCTCTGGTCGATCTTGAGCTGGTCCAGCGGCATGCGCTTGAGGTAGCTCAGCGACGAGTAGCCGGTGCCGAAATCGTCCAGCGAGAAGCCCACGCCGTGGGCGCGCAGGGCCGACATGGTGGCGATGGTGGTCTCCATGTCTTCCACGAATAGGCTCTCGGTGAGTTCCAGCTTGAGCCGGCCGGCCGGCGCGCCGGTCACGGCGATGGCGCGCGCCACGTCGTCCACGAAGGCCTCGTGGTGGAACTGGCGCGAGCTGACGTTCACCGCCATCGAGAGGTGGTCCAGCCCGGGGGCGTCCCGCCAGCGCGCGAGCTGGGCGCAGGCCGTGTGCAGCACCCAGCGGCCCAGCGGCAGGATGAGCCCGGTCTCCTCGGCCAGCGGGATGAATTCGGCCGGCGAGACCATGCCGCGCTGCGGATGCGGCCAGCGCACCAGCGCCTCCACGCCGATCACGCGGTCGCCCTGGTCCACCTGGGGCTGGTAGTGCAGCTCGAACTGCTCGCGCGCCAGGGCCGCGCGCAGGTCGTTCTCCAGCTCGGCGCGGGCCGTGACCACCGCCTGCATGCCGGGGTCGAAGAAGCGCAGCGTGTTGCGCCCGGCGGTCTTGGCCTGGTACATGGCCAGGTCCGCCTGCTTGAGCAGTTCGCCCACGGTGGTGGTGCGCGCGTCGCTGAAGGGCGCCACGCCGATGCTGGGCGTGCTGCGGTAGTGGTAGCCCTGCAGCACGTAGGGGGTGGCCAGCACCGAGAGGATCTTCTCGCCCACGGTGCGCGCGCTCATGGCGAGCTCGTCCGGGCGCGGGCTGAGCGCCTCGATCATGACCACGAACTCGTCGCCGCCCAGGCGCGCCACGGTGTCCACCGAGCGCACGCAGGTGTTGAGCCGCGCGGCCACCTGCTGCAGCAGCACGTCGCCCTGGTCGTGGCCCAGGGTGTCGTTGAGGGTCTTGAAGTTGTCCAGGTCGATGAACAGCAGCGCCCCGCCCTGGCGGCGGCGCTGCGCCGTGGCCAGCGCCTGGCGCATGCGGTCCATGAGCAGCATGCGGTTGGGCAGGCCGGTGAGCGAGTCGTAGAAGGCGAGCCGCTGGATCTCGCGCTCGGTGGCCTTGCGCTGGCCGATGTCGGTGTTGATCGCCAGGATGGCGTCGGGCCGGCCCTGCTCGTCCTTGACCAGGGTCCAGCGGCCTTCCACGTCCAGGCGCCGGCCGTCGCGGTGGTATTGCACGATCTCGCCGGCCCATTCGCCCTGCTCGCGCGTGGCGGTGGTGGCGCGCAGGAACTCCTGCGTGTCCTGGTAGAGCAGCGTGGCGATGGACTGGCCGGCGGCCTCCTCGCGCGTCCAGCCGTAGAGGCGCTCGGCGCCCTCGTTCCAGAAGGTGATGCGGTGGTCGAGGTCGCGCACGATGATGGCGTCGCGCGCCTTGTCCAGCAGCGAGGCCTGCCGGCGGATGTGCGCGTCGGAGGTCTGGCGGCTCATCTCGGCGGCCGCGCGCGCGGCGAAGATGCGCAGCGTGGAGGTGACCAGCCCGGGCTGCTGCACCGGGTCGCGGAAGACCACGAAGATCAGGCCGATCGCGCGGCCCTCGGCATCGCACAGCTGCTGGCCGACGTAGCCCTGCGCCCCCAGGCGTGCCACGGGGGATTCGGGGTACAGCTCCGAGACGCCGTGCGGGATCACGCACTCGGGCTCGGTCACGAGCCGCAGGCTCGGCGTGCCCTCCAGCGAATACTCGGCATTGGGCTGGGCCCGGCCCTCCTCCACGCGCGAGAGCGTCACCGCGCGCGGCGGCTGGCCCGCCGGCGTCGGCAGCAGCCGCGTGACGCAGCCTGCCTGCGCGCCCAGCGCGTCGCACATGTGGCTGGCCAGCTGCTTGAAGAACTGCGTGCCGGTGCTGGCCGACACGGCCGCGGCGGCCTTGAGCACCAGGGCCTGCAGGCGCTGCTGGTCCTGGCGCGTGCGCAGGCTGCCCAGCCCGAAGGCGATGTCGTTGGCGAGCTGCTGCAGCAGCTCGGTTTCTTCCGCGCCGATCTCCAGCGTGCCCTCGGGGTAGAGCGTGAGCAGCCCGAAGACCTGCTGCGCATCGCGCAGCGGCAGGCTGATGACGGCCCGCAGCCCCAGTTGCGAGAGCGGCTGCGCCCAGAGGTCCGCGTCGCGGGTCTGCCGGACGTCGCGCACGATCACCGGCCGCCCGCTGCGCAGGGCCTCGCCGGAGGGGCCGGGGCTTTGGGGGGTCCAGGGCGCGCCGGGCGTGCCGATCGGGCGCAGGGCTTCCACGCCCACGGCGGTGAGGCCCGACCACGCCACGGGTTCGATGCCGTGGTGCTCGCCCTGCCCGGAGGTCCAGCGGCGCACCATGCCCACCCAGGCGCTGCGGTAGCCGCCCACCTCGCGGGCGATGCGGCAGACCTCCGAGAGCAGCGCGCCCTCGCCGGTGGCGCGCACCAGCGCCTCGTTGCAGGCGCTCAGCAGCCGCTGCACCGTGCCCACGCGGGCCAGCTCGCGCTCCACGCGCATGCGCTGCGTCACGTCGGTGGCCAGCACCTGCCGCGCGGAGCGGCCGTTGAAGGTGATGTCGCCCGCGTACACCTCCATGTCGATGAGGGTGCCATCCTTCTTGCGGTGGCGGCGGTGCACGGCGTCGCGGCGCAGGCCCGGCGGCAGCGCCAGCACCTCGCGCTCGCGTGCCTCGCGCTCATCCTCGGGCCAGAGCTGCACGGTGGTCGCGCGCAGCAGTTCGGCCTCGCTGTAGCCGTAGTGGCGCACCATCGCGCGGTTCACGGCCAGGATGCGCAGGGTGCCCCGCTCATAGACCCACATGGGCTGCGGGTGGGCGTCGAAGAGCGAGCGGTACTGCAGCTCGGAGGCGCTGAGCTGCGCTGCGTAGCTGCGCAGCTGCAGCACCGCGCCCAGGGATTCGGCCAGGATCTGCACGTACGCCACATGGCGCTGCGAGAACGTGAACACCGGATCGGCGTTCACCTTGAGCATGCCGAGCACGTTGTCGCCCGTGCGCAGCGGCGCGGCGATGAAGGACACCGGCCCGTGCCGCCCGCCGTCGGTGGAGAGCGGCGCATGCGGCTCGCCCTGGCCGTGCAGCACCGTCTCGCCGGCCTCCAGGCGCTGCCAGAGCGGATAGCCGATGGCGGGGCGGGTCTCGTGCAGCGGGGCCGCGCGGCGGCCGGTGCTCGCGCGCACGCGCAGCCGCTCGCCCTCGCGCAGGACCACCATCGCGCCGTGCCCGTCCGCCAGATCCATGGCCGTGCGCGCCACCAGCTGCAGCACCTCTTCCATGGGCAGCTCGGGCGCGCTCATGCGCTGCTGCACGCGCACCAGCTCGGCGTGCGCGCTCGCGTCGCGCTGGGACTGCAGCGCGTTCTGCTTCTGCGCGCTGATGTCGGTCATGCCGCCCACCATGCGCACCGCGTTGCCGTCCTCGTCGCGGATCACGAAGCCGCGGTCCTGCACCCAGGCGTAGCTGCCGTCCTGGCGGCGGAAGCGGTATTCGTCGGTCCAGTGGTTGTCGGTGCCCTCGATCGCGGCGTGGATGCCCTCCAGCACCGAGTCGCTGTCGTCCGGGTGCAGCCGCTGGGTCCAGGAGGTGCTGTCGTGGGGCAGCGTCTGCAGGGGCACGCCGAAGAGCGTCTCCATGCCCTCGTTCCACCACATCGAATCGTCGGTGAGGTTCCAGTCCCAGATGGCGTCGGCGGTGGCGCGCGCCACGAGGTGGAAGCGCTCCTCGGACAGCGCGCGGTCCTGGGAGCGCCGGGCCAGGTTGCGGCGCTGGCGCCGCATCTCCAGGAGCGCCATCGCCTGCCCGGCGATGGCGCGCAGCGCATCCACCTGCTGCGCCTGCAGGGTGCGCTGCTCGGTGCTCAGCACCACCACCGCGCCCAGCACCAGGCCCTCGGCAGTCTTGAGCGGCATGCAGGCGGCGGCGTGCACGCGCGGCGGGCCCTGCACCAGCGGATGGTCGCACAGCACCGGGTGCGTGCGCGCGTCTCTCACCTGCACCAGCACGCCGCCCTGGGCCAGGGCGCACAGCGCGTGGGCACCGGCCGATTGCTGCAGGGTGGAAAGCGCCATGCCCGCGCTCGCCTTGAACCACTCGCGGTCGACGTCCACGAAGCCGATCGCCGCCATCGGCATGCCGCACAGGTGGGCCGCCAGGCGTGCGAGCTGGTCGAAGGTCTCCTCGGGGGGGGTGTCGAGGATGGCGCAGGCATGCAGCGCGTCCAGGCGCTGGCAGATCCGGTCCGTGCCCGAACCCATGGTCAGGGGGCCGCCCTGCGGCGGAGAGCCCGTTGCCTGTGTCCGGGCGGCGGCGGAAACGGTGGCTGCGGCACCTGCATGGCGGGAGGGCGGTGGAAGTGGAACGGTGGCGCGGCCCTGCCGCGCCGTCGGTCGTGGCGCCGGCAGGCCGGAACGCACGCTTACGGATGCTACACCGTGAAACGTCCGCGCAGCCCTGTCCGGGCGTGGAACCCGCCCGGAAACAACAGCCTTTGACCGCCCGGCTCCGCCCCGCCCTGCTCAGCCCTCAGACCGTGAACACGTTCTCAGCGGCCGCGCCGCGCGCGCACCGCCGCCGCGAGGCCTTCGAGCACCGGCACCGTCTGCGCGAGGCTGATGCAGGCATCCGTCACCGACACGCCTGCCCGCAGCGGCTGGCCGGGCACGATGTCCTGGCGCCCTTCCTCCAGGTGGCTCTCGACCATGATCCCGGTGATGCGCGCGTCGCCGGCGGCGATCTGCGCGGCCACGTCGGCGGCCACGTCGATCTGGCGGCGGTGCTGCTTGCTGCTGTTGGCGTGCGAGACGTCGATCATCACCTGCTCGCGCAGCCCGGCGCCGCGCAGCAGCGCGCAGGCGGCGTCCACGTCGGCTGCGGCGTAGTTGGGCTGCTTGCCGCCGCGCAGGATCACGTGGCAGTCCTGGTTGCCGCGCGTCTCGAAGATCGCGGCCTGCCCCATCTTGGTCATGCCCATGAAGGCATGCGAGGCCTGGGCCGCGAGGATGGCGTCGGAGGCCACCTTCACCCCGCCGTCGGTGCCGTTCTTGAAGCCCACCGGGCACGAGAGGCCGCTCGCGAGCTGGCGGTGGCTCTGGCTCTCGGTGGTGCGCGCGCCGATCGCGCCCCAGCTCACCAGGTCGCTGATGAACTGCGGCGAGAGCAGGTCCAGGAACTCGGTGCCCACGGGCAGGCCCAGCGCCAGCACGTCCAGCAGCAGCGCGCGGGCCATCTCCAGGCCCTCGTTGATCGCGAAGCTGCCGTCCAGGTGCGGATCGTTGATGTAGCCCTTCCAGCCCACGGTGGTGCGGGGCTTCTCGAAATACACGCGCATCACCACCAGCAGGTCGCCCGCGAGGGCGTCGGCATGCGCCTTGAGCTGGCGCGCGTAGTCCATGGCCTGCGCATGGTCGTGGATGGAGCACGGCCCCACCACCACGATGAGGCGGTCGTCCTGCCCGTGCAGCACGCGCGAGAGCGCCGCGCGGCTGGCCTCCACCAGCGCCTGGGATTCGTCCGGCGCGGGCAGCCATTCCTGCAGCAGCGCGGGCGTGATGAGCGGGCGCACCGCCTTGATGCGCGTATCGTCGATGCGCGTGGTGTCGTGGGTGGAGGGCTGCGCCGCGGGGCGGTGGGCGTGGGGCATGGGCGCGGCGGCGCCCTGGGAGGTCGTGGTCGTCATGGGCGGCGATTGTCGCGCGCCCGGCCGGCGGCACCTTGCGCCGGCTCATGCCCGCACGGTTCTGCCGCGCCCCGGGTCCATGCGACCGGCACGCCCTGCCCGTCCAAAGGCCACGGAGCAGGCCACGCCAGCAGACACCGTGGATCCGGCTCCGCCAGGCCACAGGTGTCGTCCCCCTGGGGGGAAGGCGCCGAAGGCGACTCAGGGGGGCGCCATTTCAAGGCCTGCGGAACGCCGTGGGCTGGCGCGACCAGTAGCCCGAATTCAGCCGGTCCAGCCGCACCGTGCCGCCCGTGGAGGGCGCGTGCACGAAGCGGTTGCCGTCCACCACGATGCCCGCGTGCGTCGGACGGCCGGACCCGAAGATCACCAGATCTCCCGTGCGCACCTCGCTGGCGGCCACGGGCGTGCCGAAATCGCTGAGCTGCGCCACCGTGCGCGGCGGAGCCACCCCGGCGAGGCTGCGGTACACGTAGCCGATGAGGCCGCTGCAGTCGAAGCCGCCCTCGGGGGTGTTGCCGCCATAGCGGTAGGGCGTGCCCACGAGGCCCATGGCGTGGATGGCGATGTCGCTGGATGCCTCGGGCGAGAGGTGCGAGTACGCGGGCGCCGTGCCTTGCGGGGCGCGGGTCGGGGTGGGCGGCGCCGTGCCGCAGGCGGCGAGCAGCAGCACCGAGGCGAGCACGGGCGCCGCACGCCATGAACGGATCGCGAAGAGGCCGGAATGCATGGCGCCGCAGGTTAACCCAGGCGGCGCCCCCGGCCCGAGTCCGGGGGCTTTCGCAGCCCCGTGCTCAGGCCGTTGCCGCGGCCCGCTGCGGTGCGTGGCCGCCCGCCTGACGCCGCGCCAGCAGCCGGTTCGCCACCGCCACCACGGCCTGCACCGAGGCGCTCACGATGCTGTGGTCCAGCCCCACGCCGAAGGTCGCGCCCGGCACGCCCTCCAGCGCGGCCTCCACGATGGCCAGCGCCTGGGCATTGGCGCCCGCGCCCGTGGCGCGCTCCTCGTAGTGGTCCACGCGCAGCGGCAGGCCGAGTGCATCCACCGTGGCGTCGATGGGGCCGTTGCCGCGCCCCTGCAGCGTCTGGCGCACGCCGCCGATGGTCACGTCCAGCGCGATGCCCTGCCCGTCTTCCTCCAGGCGCTGGCCGTGCAGCGTTACCGTGCCGGGCGCTCCTTCCGCGGGCGGGGCGATGTAGGTCTGGCGGAACAGCCCCCAGAGCGCATCGCCGCCCATCTCGCCCTCGCTCGCGTCGGTGGCGCGCTGCACCACGGCGCTGAACTCCACCTGCAGGCGGCGCGGCATCACCACGCCGCGCTCGCGCTCCAGCAGGAAGGCGATGCCGCCCTTGCCCGACTGGCTGTTCACGCGGATCACGCTGTCGTAGGTGCGGCCCACGTCGGCCGGGTCGATGGGCAGGTAGGGCACTTCCCAGAGGCCCTGCGGGTCCTGCGCCGCGAAACCCTTCTTGATCGCGTCCTGGTGCGAGCCCGAGAACGCGGTGAAGACGAGGTCGCCCGCGTACGGATGGCGCGGATGGATGGGCAGCGAGGTGCATTCCTCGGCCACGCGCGCCACGTGGGTGATGTCGGAGAAATCCAGGCCGGGGTGCACGCCCTGGGTGTACAGGTTGAGCGCCAGCGTCACGATGTCCACGTTGCCGCAGCGCTCGCCGTTGCCGAAGAGGCAGCCCTCCACGCGGTCGGCGCCGGCCATCATCGCCAACTCGGCCGCGGCCACGCCCGTGCCGCGGTCGTTGTGCGGGTGTACCGAGAGCACGATGTGCTCGCGCGGCGCGAGGCGGCGGTGCATCCATTCGATCTGGTCGGCGAACACGTTGGGCGTGGCGTTCTCCACCGTCGTCGGCAGGTTGATGATGATCGGGCGGCCGGGGCCGGCGCCCCAGGCCGCGATGGCCGTCTGGCAGGCGCGCAGCGAGACGTCGAGCTCGGTGGCGCTGAAGGTCTCGGGCGAATACTGCAGCGTCCAGGCGGTGGCGGGCTGCGCGTCGGTGAGCCGCTTGAGGAACGAGACGTGGTGGTCGATGAAGGCCATCACCTGCGACACGTTCATGCCGAACACGATGCGCCGCCACGCCGGGGCCGTGGCGTTGTAGAGGTGCACGATGGCGCGCGGCGCGCCCTGCACGGATTGCACCGTGCGCTCGATCAGGTCCTCGCGCGACTGCGTCATGACCATGATCGTCACGTCCTCGGGAATGCGGTTTTCCTCGATGAGGCGGCGCACGAAGTCGAAGTCGGTCTGCGACGCGGCCGGGAAACCCACCTCGATCTCCTTGAAGCCGATGCGCACCAGCTCCTCGAAGAGGCGCATCTTGCGCTCGCCGTTCATCGGCTCGAACAGCGCCTGGTTGCCGTCGCGCAGGTCGGTGGAGAGCCAGCGCGGGGCCTGGGTGATGGTGCGGGAGGGCCAGGCGCGGTCGGGCAAGGCGACGGGGGCGATGGGCTGGTACTTGGTGGCGGGCTTGGCGATCATGATGAGAGGCTCCACGAAACGGGGTCGGGCCGGGCGGGCCACCGCACGCAGGCGGTGCAAGGACGGCGATGGGCCGCCACGGCGGGAAATCAGCGAGGAAGAAAACCGGTGCGACGTTCCCTGCAGCCCTCCACGCGGGTGGAGGCTGGTTCGTGGGCCGGGGTCAGGGGGACGTCGGTGTTGCGCGGGCTGGCGACGGGATCGTCGGATCAGCGGGCAACGGGGGAAGCAAACGCAGGCAGACCCCGGCCAGGCACTAGGCCTAGGGATAGGGTCGGTAGGAGGCGGCTGCGTTGCATGGGGGCTGGAAAAGAGCGGCCATGCTAGCACAGCCTTTTTGGCCTGGTAAACCCCTGCGGCGGCGTTTTCGGCCGCCGCCGTGCGTTTTCCGCACCCGCGCAGCGCCTGCTAGGGCACGGCGTCGCCCAGGTCCTGCAATTGCCGCCGCAGGCCGGCCGGCAGCTTCGATGGCCGGCGGGCGGGCTCGAACAGCCACATGTCGTAGAGCGGCAACGCCTCGCGCAGGCGCAGCGGCGAGAGCAGCGCGGCCGCGCCGCCCGCCAGGACGGGATGGGGCACCACGGCGAGCAGGTCGGTCGCCGCGACCATCTGCAGCATGCTGGCGAAGTCCGGGCAGCGCGCGGCCACGCGCGGGGGGCGCAGTTGCCGCACCCGGTGGGCTTCGGTCAGCACATCCACGGGCCCGCTGACGCTGGGCTCGACGCGCGCCCATGCGGCGCCCCGCAGATCCTCCAGCGAACGCGCGCGGGCGAGCGGATGGCCGCGGCGCGCATAGACCAGGGGGCGTAGCGCATACAGCCGCCGCTGCACGATGCCGTGGTGCGCGAACCCGCGCGGACGCGGCGCGATGGCGATGTCGAGCCGCTGCTCCAGCAGGCCGGCGAGCAGGCGCCCTTCGTCGGCAGACACCAGTTCCAGCGAGCGCCGGGGGTGTCCCGCGCACCAGCCCCGGTACAGCACCGGACCGCACACGATGGCGGCCGAGGACGTGAGGCCGGCGCGCAACACGGATGGGCTGCCCCGGGCAAGGGCTGCCGCGGGTGCCGTGCCGGGCAGCAGCGCGTCGATGCGCTCGGCCACCGAGCGCGACTCGGAGGCGACGCGCAGCGCCAGGTCGGTGGGCACATACCGGCGCCCGTCCCGCGCGAGCAGGGGCGCATCGAAGCGGTCCTGGAGCACCCGCATGCCATGGCTGATCGCGGGCTGCGAGACGCCGCAGGCCCGCGCCGCGGCGGCGAAAGAGCCCTGTTCGATCACCGCGCGGAGGTACTGCAGATGGCGTAGATACATCAACGCGGTTTATATATCTGCCGCTGCCGCCCCTTGCCGGGGCAGGCCGAAGCGGGAAAGCTGTGCGCTGCAACCACTGCGCCGCGAAAGGCTCCCTCCCATGCCGCAACAACCGCTCGCCACCGTCAGGACCTACCTTGCCCACTTGCACGCGGGCGATACCGAAGGCCTGATCGCCTGCTTCGAACCCGAGGGCATCGTGCACTCGCCCTTCCTCGGCACCCTGCGGGCGGGCGACTTCTTCCGGAAGCTCGCCCAGGCCTCCGCGGCCAGCGTGATCACGCCGATCGATCTCATGGCCTCGGTCGAACCCGCGGGCGGCACCGTCCGCGTGGCCGCCTACTTCCGGTACGACTGGACTTTGAGCGATGGCCGCCAGGTGGCGTTCACCTGTGTCGATGTGTTCAGCTTCGCGGAAGGCAGCGCGCGCATCCGGGAGATGCACATCGTCTACGACACGCATCCGCTGCGCGAAGCCGTGGGCGACAAATACGCACCCACGCCGCCTTCGGCGCCGTGATCGGCCGGGCGTTCTCCGCGCCTGGGGCAGGCGAGAGGCGCGATCCGCTCCATCGCGTGGCCCATGGCCCGCAACGCCCGGTTTTCCTTTCCTGGCATCGCCAGCGCCCCGGCCCCGCGCATGCCGGCGCATCGGCATGGAATTCCGTCTTTCTCACAAGAAAATCCACCTGAAGAAATTGAACTAGTACAAAAAATCATTCGTACCAATACATTAAGATCAATGTATGGATTCATGGTCATTCAATGGTGATTCCGCCGCTGAAATCGCCGGCAGCATCGAGGCGCAATTGCGCTCCGGCGCGCTGGCGCCCGGCGCGGCGCTGCCGGCCGTGCGCGCGCTGGCCGCGCAGTTGGGCGTGAATCCCAACACGGTGGCGGCCGCATATGCGCGCCTGCGCGATGCGGGCCGGCTGGAGACGGACGGGCGGCGGGGCACCCGCGTGGCGGCGGCGCTGCCGCTGCCGCACGGGGCGCAGGCATTGCCGCAGGGCCTGCGCGACCTGGCCAGCGGCGATGTGGACCCGGCGCTCCTGCCCCGGCTGCGCGCCGACGCGTGGCCCGGCCTTTATGCCGGAGAGGGCTATGGCGGCCCGGCCGAGGCCCCGCTCTGGCGCGAGGCCGCGCACGCCTGGCTGACCCGCCAGGGCCTGCCCACGGAGGCCACGGGCGTGTTCTCGGGCACGCTCGATGTGGTGGAGCGCGCGTTGCGCCAGCATGCGCGCGCGGGCGACCGCGTGGCGCTCGAAGACCCCTGCTGGCCGCCGATGGCCGCGCTGCTGCAGTCGCTGCGGCTCAAGCCCGTGCCGCTGCCGGTGGATGCGCAGGGCGTCATCGTTCCGCCCGCAGAAGTGCTGGACGGCTGCGCCGCGCTGGTGCTCACGCCGCGCGCCCACAACCCCACGGGCTGCGCGCTCTCGGCGCCGCGCTGGCGGGCGCTGCGCCGCCTGCTGCTGGCCCGGCCGCACCTGCTGTGCATCCTGGACGACCATTGGGGCCCGCTCAGCCAGGAGCCTCTGGCGCCGGCCGACGCGCTGCCGCCGCTCTGGCTCTATGTGCTCTCGGTGGGCAAGTTCCTCGGGCCCGATCTGCGCGTGGCGCTGGCCGCCGGCCCGCCCGCGCTCATGCAGGCGCTGCGTGCCCAGCAGGCCGCCGGGCCGCGCTGGGTCAGCCGCCTGCTGCAGTCGCTGGCGGCGCGGCTCTGGCGGGATGCGGACGGCTCGGGCCAGCTGGCGCGGGCCGGGCAGGCCTATGCGCGGCGGCGGCAGGCGCTGGAGTTCGCGCTCCGCTCCCAGGGCGCGGTCCTGGCCACGGGCGGCGAAGGCCTGCACGTGTGGGTGCCGGTGGACGCGGAACCCGCCGCCGTCGCGGCACTGGCCGCGCGCGGCTGGGCCGTGCAGGCGGGCGCGCCCTTCCGGCTCGCGGGCGGGCCGGCCGTGCGCATCAGCCTCGGCGCGCTGCGCGGGGACGAAGTAGGCCCGCTCGCGCGCGATCTGGCCGACGCCCTGGCGCCGGCCCGGGCGCGCACGCACGCGGTGTTCTGACGCCGCGCCCGGCGGCCTGCCCGGGGCTCTGCGTGGCGCCTTCGGGGTGCCGGCGCGCCAAGGCGCGGTGCAAGCCGATGGCCGGCTGGTTCCAGTCCAGCACGTTCCACCCGGAGCGGCCGCAGCCCCCGCGCGCCGCCTATGGCGCCGATGGGCGTTCCGCGGTGGCCAGCCCCGGCAGCGGCCGTTGCGCCATCGCATGCCGCGCCAGCCACTGGTCCATGCCCTTGCGCGCGCAGCGCTGCAGTGCGCCGAGCAGGTCGTGGCCAGGATCGGCGATGCCGTGGCGCGTGCGCAGGTCGTGCTGGATGCGGCCGAGCAGCGCGGCGGCCATCTCGGCGTCGGCCAGGGCGCGGTGGGCGCGTGCGGCGCGCGGCAGGCCCAGGTGGTCCACGATGCGGCCGAGCTGGTGGCTCGGGGCTTCGGGATAGAGGCGCCGCGACAGCAGTACCGTGCAGGCGAAGGCATGCGGCGCGGGCTGGCCGGCGAGCGCCAGCTCGGCCTGCCAGAACCGGCTGTCGAACGCGGCGTTGTGCGCCACCATGGGCGCGTCGCCCACGAAGCGGGCGGCCTCGCGCATCACCGCGTCGGCGGGGCGCGCAGTCTCCAGCATGGCCGGCGTGATGCCCGTGAGCTGGACGATGAAGGGCGGCAGCCAGGCGCCGGTCTTCATGAGGCTCTGGAAGCGGTCCACCGCGCGGCCCTCGCGATCGACGAGCACGATGGCCACCTCGGTGGCCCGGGCGCCCTGGGCGGGGACCATGCCGGTGGTTTCGAAGTCGATGACGGCGATGCAGGAAGCGGAGGACATGCGGGGGATTGTCGTTCCCCCGCCCTGCCGGCCCGCCGCCCCGGCCGGCCTGCGTTTTTGTGCGAATGGCGCCACAGGGTGGGTGGTGGCGTAACAAAACACTACGATGCTCGCTGCCGCGGGTGGGGGCTTGCCGAACGTGCGCGGGTGCCCGCCCTTGTTGTTCCCGTCGTTTCCCTCCAGAAGGAGCGCCATTCCATGCAACGCCGAGCTTTCACCGCCCGCCTGGGCGCATCCCTGGCCCTTCCCTGGATGGGGCTTTCCGCGCGGGCCGCGGCGCCGGTCACCATCGGCATGGTGGCGCCGCTGACCAGCGGCACCGCCGCCGAGGTGGGCAAGCAGGTGGCCCTGGGCGTCGAGACGTATTTCGCCGATGCGCAGCGCACCCAGGCCTTGGGCGCCGACGTGCGCGTGGTGTTCGAGGACGACGATTTCAAGCCCGAGAAGACCGTGGCCGGCGCGCGCAAGCTCCTGGCGGCCAAGCCGGCGGCGCTGATCTCGTTCGCCACCAGCAACACGCAGGCGCTCATCGAGGCCAAGATTCCCGAGGAGCACGGCCTTCCGGTGTTTCCCACGCGCTCGGGCTCGCAGGTCATCCGCGAGCCGGTGAACCCCTATGTCTTCCACGTGCGGGCGGGCTACTCCACCGAGATCGCCAAGATCGTGGCGCAGATGGCGGGCGCCATCGGCATCACCAAGTTCGCGGCGCTCTACCAGGACGATGCCTACGGCAAGACGGGCCTGGCGGCGCTGCAGGCCGCGCTGGAGCAGCGCAAGCTCAAGCTCGTCGCCTCCGCGCCGTACGACCGCACCACGTCCGACGTCCAGCCCGCGCTGGGCACGCTGCGCGGCGTGGACGCGCAGGTGATCGTGATGGTGGCCGGCCACAAGGCCGCCAGCGCCTTCGTGCAGGCCTACAAGGGCGCGGGCGGGCATGCCCAGCTCGTGGGCATCTCCGATCTGGACCCGGTCAAGCTGGTGCAGGAGGCGGGCGTGGAGCGGGCGCGGGGCGTGGGCCTCACGCAGGTGTTTCCGGCGCTGTCGAGCCAGTCCATCCCCGTGGTGCGCGAGTTCCACCAGCTCATGCTGGCGGCCAAGAAGCCCGACAGCGTCACCTCGCTCGCCACGTTCGAGGGCTTCCTCGTTGCCAAGGCCATCGGCCAGGGCATCCGCCTCGCGGCCGCCGGGCGGAGCGCGGCGGTGGACGGCCGCGCGCTGGCCGACGCGCTCAACCGCACGCCGCGCATCGACCTGGGGGGCTACGACCTCTCGTTCCAGGGCGGCCGGCGCGAGGGCAGCCTGTTCACCGAGATCGCGATCATCGACGGCAGCGGCCGCGCGCGCCGCCGTGCCCGGGGGATGGGTTTGCTATTGAAAACATAGCTGAAAGCCCAATGAAACCGGCGACATGGAGCCGATTCGGCCCAAAATAGTCCTCCAGGAGTTCCGGGAGGCCGCGCTTCACCCCTCCAGCCGGCCGCGCAGCGCCTGCAGTTCCTGGCGCAGCCGGGCCAGGGCGTCGTCCGACAGGTCGCAGGCCTGGGCGAAGGCCGCGTGCACGCGGGCGGCCTCGGCCCGCAGGTCCCGGCCCCGGGGCGTGAGCGCGAGCGCGAGGCTGCGCTCGTCGGCCGGGTCGCGTTCGCGCAGCAGCAACCCGTCGGCTTCGAGGCGCTTGACGATGGGGGTGAGCGAGCCCGGGTCCAGGTGCAGCTGCTCCGCCAGCGCCTTCAGCGGGATGCCGTCGCGCTCCCACAGCGCCAGCATCACGAGGTATTGGGGGTAGGTGAGGCCGAGCGATTTCAGCAGGGGCTTGTAGGCCTGCATGACGGCCAGCGAGGTGGAATAGATGCTGAAGCACAGCTGCTGATCGAGTAACAGCGCATCCTTGACCTTGCTCATCGCCCCTCCTGGTGAGCCGGCATCTTAACGGCGCCAGGAGGGGCCCCCGGAGGCGGCCGCGCGCCGCGCCCCGGGGGCCGGGCGGGTCAGCGCAGGTGCCTGCGCAGCTCGGCGCCGGCCTGCTCCATGGCCGTGCGCGTGCCCGCCAGGTGCGCCAGGGGGTTGAGCAGGCCGAAGTCGTGGATCATGCCGTTGTAGCGCGTCACCACCGCGTCCACGCCGGCCGCGTCGAGCTTGCGGCCATAGGCCTCGCCCTCGTCGCGCAGCACGTCGAGCTCGGCGGTCTGGATCAGCGCCGGCGGCAGGCCCTGGAGCTGTTCGGTGGAGGCCTGCAGGGGCGAGGCATGGATCTCCCTGCGCTTGGCGGCGTCGGTGGTGTAGTTGTCCCAGAACCACTTCATCATGTTGCGCGTGAGGAAGTAGCCGCTCTCGTACTGCTGGTAGGAGGGGGTGTCGAAGTTGGCGTCCGTCACGGGCCACAGCAGCGCCTGGAAGCGGATCTTGGGTGTGCCCTTTTCCTTGGCCATCAGGCTCACCACGGCCGCCATGTTGCCGCCCACGCTGTTGCCGGCCACGGCGAGCCGGCTGCCGTCCACGCCGATCTGGCGGCCGTTCTCGGCCACCCAGCGGGTGGCGCCATAGGCCTGGCGGATGGCGACGCCGTAGCCGGCCTCGGGCGAGCGGGTGTAGTCCACGTACACGGCCGCCGCGCCGGAGCTGGCCACCAGGTCGCGGATCAGGCGCTCGTGCGTGGGAAAGTCGCCCAGCACCCAGCCGCCGCCGTGGAAGAACATGAACGCGGGCACCTGGCCCTTGGCGCCCGCGGGGCGCACGATCTTCAGCAGCACCTCGCCGCCTTCGACCGGGATGCGCTTTTCCGACACCTCGGCCGGGGGCAGCACCAGCTTCACGCCGGACTGCGCGCCCTCCAGCACCGCGCGGGCCTCCTGCGGGGTCAGCTGCTCCAGGGGCTTGCCGCCACCGGCGGCCAGGGCGTTCAGGAAGCTCTGCGTATGGCGTTCGGGCTGGGCGTGGGCGGTGCCCGCGGCGATCGCGAGGGCCGTGACGGCAAGGAGGGATTTGGCGGCGTGCATGGCGTGTCCTTCTATCGTATGGAGTGCTAATGATTAGCGTGATAACTATCGAGGGCGTCATCGCGCTGGCGGCTCCCCGGCACCGGGGGGGAAGGGTTCCGCGTGCCGTGGAGTGCCTGAATATTATCACGCTAATTAATTGTGTGCAATTTAAATGAAAGAGCATGGGAAGGGCGCGGCGCGGGCGCCCTTCCCGCGCGGCCTCATCCGGGCCCGCGCCGCTGCAGCGTGAATGGCGGCAGCCCCTGCAGCAGCCGCTGGCCGTAGCCCGTGCGCACGAGGCGCTTGTCGTAGCAATACACGTGGGCCCGGTCCTCCTCGGTGCGGATGGCGCGGCCCACCCACTGCGCGAGGCGGATGGCCGTGGCCGGCACCACGAGTTCGCTGAACGGGTCGCGCCCCGCGCCGCGCAGCCACTCGGCGCGCGCCTCGCCCACGGGGTCGTCGGGCGGCGCGAAGGGCAGCTTGGTGATGAAGAGCGATTCGCACAGCGCGCCCGGCAGATCGAGCCCCTCGCCGAAGGACTGCATGCCGAAGATGATGGACGGCTCGCCCGCCGCCACGCGCTCGCGGTGGCGCGCGAGCAGTTGCGCGCGGGGCATCTGCGTCTGCACCAGCACCACGCTGCGCATGGCGGTGGGCAGCGCGTCCACGGCCTGCCGCATCTGGTCGCGCGAGGTGAAGAGCACCAGCGCGCCGGCCTCCACCATGGCGAGGTCGCTCAAGAGCGCGTCCACCATCTCGGCCGTGAAATCGGCCGCCTGGCGCGGGTCGGCGTGCGTCTCGGAGGCGATGAAGGTGCCCTGCAGCGCGTAGTCGAAGGGGCTGGGCACCTCCAGCGTGGCCACGGCCTCGTCGCCGTGCAGGCCCGCCTCGCGCAGGAAGAAGTCGAACTGCCCGCAGCTCGTGAGCGTGGCCGAGGTGAGCACCGCGCCGCGCACGGCCGACCAGAGGTGGTGGCGCAGCGTGTTGCCCGGCAGCACGGGGCTGGCGTGCGCCTTGACGACGATGTAGTCGCCATCCACCGCCAGCGTGAACCACTTGGCCGCGGGCACGGCGCCCTCGGGCGCGTCCTGCAGCAGCAGCTGGGCGGCGTCGTGCACGCCCTCCAGCCGGGGTGCGAGCGCGCCGATCTGCGCATAGAGCGCGGACAGGCGCCGCCCCTCCTCGGGCTTGTCGCGGATCTCGGCGCGCAGGGCCTTGGCGACGGCGCGCAGCGCGTCGAGGAAGCCGTTGGCGTGGTGCGCCACCTGAGCGAAAGGCTCCACCAGGGCATCGGGCAGCGCGCCGCCGGCCACCCGGGCGCGCGTGGGCATGCCGGCGGCTGGGGGGCGGGCTGTGCCGGCGCGTGCGCCGCCCCAGGCGGGCCGGGGGGCGCGCAGTTCCTCGCCGTACACGTCCATCACGGTGCGCGCGGCGTCCTGCAGCGCGGTGCGCAGGCGCGCGGAGTGGTTGGGGATGTCGGCCACCTCTTCCACCTCCACCAGCGTGCCGATGCGCAGCGCGCGGCTGGCGAGCTTGTCGATCCAGGTGAGGCGGCTCAGGTCGGCCTCGCAGGCGAACTGGTCGAGCGCGGTGGCGGGCAGGTGGTGGGCCTCGTCGATCACGAGCAGGCAGTTGTCCAGCTCGGGCAGCAGCCGCGCGCCGATGGAGGACAGCAGCAGGTCGTGGTTGGCCACGATCACCTGCGCGGCCACCAGCGCCTTGCGCCGGTCGTAGTAGGTGCACTGGCTGAAGGCCGGGCAGTGCTTGCCGGTGCAGGAGCTGGCCTCGGCCGCCACGGGGCTCCACACCTCGGGCTCGGGCGGGGATTCGAGCGTGTCGCGGTCGCCGTCCCAGGCGCCGCGCGCGAGCACGTCGGCCATGGTGGCGTAGAACTTCATGCGCGCCTCGGTCTCGTGGCGCGGGCGGGCCGCGCGGGCGGCGGCTTCCTCCTCGGCGAAGAGGTCGTCGTCCGGGCCGTCGTCGCCCGCCTCGCCCGTGCCGGCCAGGCGTTCGAGCTTGAGCTTGCACACGTAGCGCCCGCGCCCCTTGGCCAGCGCGAACTGGAAGGGCTGCGGCATGCGCGCGGCCAGCGCCGGCAGGTCCTTGTGCACGAGCTGCTCCTGCAGCGCCACCGTGGCGGTGGAGATCAGCACCCGCGTGCCGCGCGAGAGCGCCATGGCGATCGCCGGCACGCTGTAGGCGAGCGACTTGCCCACGCCCGTGCCGGCCTGCACCACGGCGATGGCGCGCGCGGGCGCGGGCGGGGTGCCGTCATCGCCCTCCTCCACCTTGCCGAGCTGCGCTCGCGCGAAGGTGTGCGCCACCTGCTCGGCCATGCGCCGCTGCCCGCCGCGGCTGCGGAAACCGTCGGTGGCCTGCACCACCGCATCGAAAGACTGCAGGGCCTGCGCGGCCCAATCCTGTTGAGACATACAGTGGTAGTGTGGCACGGCCGGGCGGCGGCCGGGTTCGCCGCGGTGTTTTTCTCCCCTGCGGCGCGCGGGCCGGGGTAGGCTCGCGGTCCCCCCATCAAGGACGACGACCCATGGCTTCCCATACCGCCACCGTGGCCTGGCAGCGCGGCACCGACGATTTCCTCGATCGGCGCTACCGCCGCGCCCACGTCTGGCACTTCGACGGCGGCGCCACCGTGCCCGCCTCTTCCTCGCCGCACGTGGTGCCGCTGCCCTTCTCCGACCCGGCCGGCGTGGACCCGGAGGAGGCCTACGTGGCCGCGCTGTCGAGCTGCCACATGCTGTGGTTCCTCGACCTCGCCTGCCGCGGCGGCTGGCGCGTGGACGACTACCGCGACACGGCCGAGGCCACCATGGCACCCGACGCGCAGGGCCGCCCCGTCGTGGACCGCGTGGTGCTGCGGCCCGCCACCCGGTTCGATCCGGCCCACACGCCCAGCCTGGAGCAATTGCACGACCTGCACCACCGCGCGCATGCCGCGTGCTTCCTCGCCAACTCCGTGAAGACGCGGATCGACTGCGAGCCCACACTGGCCTGATGCTATATTTTTAATAGCTAACAATGCAGCAAAACCGGCGACATGGAGCCTGCCGGGCGGTCAAGACCGGCAGGAAGCCGCAGCGCTGACCCCGCCCCGCCCGCGCGCCGTCAGTCCAGCGTCTCCACCCGCAGGTGGGCGGGCGTGTCCGCGCACCAGGCCTGCCGGCCGATCGCGGCCAGCGCGGCCCGCACCGCGCCATCGCGCGCGGCCCGGGTGAGCACGGTCAACTGCGGCCCGGCGGACAACCCGGCGGGTGTCCGCAGGCGCTCCAGGCGTTCCGCCTCCAGGCCGGCGGCCTGCAGCGCGGCGGCCACGCCGGCCAGGGCCGGGCCCTCGGCGCCGGGCGCCACGGGCACGCGCAGGTAGTGCCGCGTGACCACCTCGTCCATCGGCAGCACGCGCAGCGCCACCAGCGCCGCGCCCGGGCAGCCCAGCGGCGGCACCGGGGCGCGCACCGGCCCGCCGGCCTGGGCCACCGTCTGGCGCGCCACGTCCACCAGGTCGGCCACCACGGCCGAGGCCGTGGGCTCGGCGCCCGCGCCGGCGCCGTAGTGCATCGTCACGCCCTGCGCATCGCCGCGCACCAGCACCGCGTTCATCGCGCCGTCCACCTGCGCGAGCAGGTGCGTGGCCGGCACCAGCGCCGGGTGCACGCGCAGCTCCACGGCCTCGCCCCGCCGCCGCGCGATGCCCAGCAGCTTCACGGCATGGCCCCACTCGCGCGCGGCGGCCACGTCCAGCGCCGAGAGGTGCCGGATGCCCTCCACGTGCGCGTGATCGAAGCACACCGGCGTGCCGAAGGCGTTGGCCGCGAGCAGCGCCGTCTTGTGCGCGGCGTCGATGCCGTCCACGTCGAACGTGGGATCGGCCTCCGCGTAGCCCAGCGCCTGGGCCTCGGCGAGCGCGTCGCCGAACGCCAGCCCGGCATGGCGCATGCGGCCCAGGATGTAGTTGCTGGTGCCGTTCACGATGCCCGCCACCCACTCCACGCGGTTGGCCGCGGCGCCCTCGCGCAGCGCCTTCACGATGGGGACGCCGCCGGCCACCGCCGCCTCGTAGGCCAGCGGCACGCCGCGCGCCTCGGCCTGGGCGAAGAGCGCGTTGCCGTGCACGGCCAGCAGCGCCTTGTTGGCGGTGACCACCGGCTTGCCCTGGGCGATGGCGGCCGCCACCCAGGCGCGCGCGCCCTCGGTGCCGCCGGCCACCTCCACCAGCACGTCCACGCCGGGGTGCGTGGCCACGCGCAGCGGGTCGTCCGTCAGCTCCACGCCGGCCGCGCCCTCGCCCAGCACGCGCGCGGCGCGCTGCAGGTCGCGCGCGGCCACCGCCACGATCTCGATGCCCCGCCCCGCGCGCGCCGCGATCGCGGCCTGGTTGCGGGCCAGCACGCGCCAGGTGCCCGCGCCCACCGTGCCGATGCCGATCATGCCCACGCGCAGCGGGCGGGGGGCGGCTCCGGCGGCCAGGGCCGCGGCGGAGGGAACGGGGCGCCATTGGGGATCGTTGAACATCGCGTCACTCTCACTTTCCGAACGAAGGGCCATGGGGGCCCGGAAACAAAAAACCCAGCGGCCGGGCTGGGTTCGTTCGGGGGGAATGACACCAGGTGGCCGCTTGGACGGCCACCCAGCGCGCAGGCTAGGGGGCCGCGGTGGTAATGGTGATCATGGTCATTCGTGCGCAGGGCGCCAGCGGCGCGGCCACGCGCTGCGCGGGGGCGGCGTGGGCGAAGCGTTGGAGCGTGCGGGCGAACGGCATGCGGCGCAGTGTACCGGAAGGCGCCGGCTCAGTGCCGCGGCGCGGTGCGCTCCATGCGGATGGCATCGAAAGGGCAGCGCACGGCGCAGAGCGCGCAGCCGGTGCAGCCCCCGGCGTCGTGCAGCACCGAGCGCTTGCGGCCCCCGGCGGGAGCGGCGCCCGCTGCGCCATCGCCCCCCGCGTGCAGCGAGAGCACGTGCGGCGGGCACGCCGACACGCACCAGCCGCAGCCCGTGCAACGGTCGGGATCGATGGCGGGCAGGGCCTTCGGAGGTGGGGGCACGGGGCGGATCGCGGGCGGCGGTGGTGGAGGGCGGCGGCGCGCAGCGTAGCCGCGAACGCCGGGCGCGTCCACCGGGGGGCGTGCCTGCGCGTGCCCGAGGCGCGTGGTCAGCCCACGCGGCGCGCGTCGAGCGTGACCTCGGGCACGCCCGCGAGCGCCTTCGACAGCGGGCAGTTCGCCTTGGCGTCGGCCGCGATCTGCTGGAACTTCGCGTCGTCGATGCCCGGCACCGTGGCCTGGAGCGTGAGCGCGATGCGGTCGATTTTGAAGCCCTCGCCGTCCTTGGCGAGGCGCACCTTGGCCGTGGTGTCCAGCGTCTCGGTGGCGATGCCGGCCTTCTCGCACGCGAAGGCGAAGGCCATGGTGAAGCAGGCGGCGTGCGCGGCGCCCACGATCTCCTCGGGGTTGGTGCCCTTGCGGTCGTCGCCGAAGCGGCTGCCGAAGCCGTACGGATAGGCCTTGAGCGCGCCGGTCTCGGTGCTGATCTGGCCCTGGCCGGTCTTGCCGGCGCCCTGCCAATGGACGGATGCGGATTTCTCGGACATGCGGTCTCCTGTGCGGTGCGTGAAACGGACAAGCCCCCATCACAGCACGGCCCGGGCCGCCCCGGGGTGGGCGCGATCCCCGCATGCGCCCCGGGCGGAGTCCTACAGCGGCGAGGGCCGGCGCGCCCCGCGCGCCCGTGCGCCGGCCGGCGCGGCGCCCTGCCGGGTGCCCTGGAAGGCCCGCATCGACGCCATCAGCTGCAGCAGCAGCTGGTTGGCCGCGATCGAGAGCTGCCGGCCCAGGCGGGTCACGATGTGGGCCTCGGCCCCGGCGAGCAGCGGGTTGTCGATGGGCGTGGCCACGAGTTGGCCCGCGTCGATCTCCTGCGAAACGGCAAAGGCCGGCAGCAGCGTCACGCCCAGGCCGCCGCGCACGAAATGCTTGATGACGGAGATCGAATCGGTGGTGAGCTTCGGCGTCAGCCGGATGCGGTCCATCTGCTCGGCCAGGTGGATGATCTGGCGCGTGCCGTACGAGCCGTGCATCAGCGCCAGCGGGTACTCCGCGACCTGCCGCAGCAGGGGCTGGCGCGGCATCCGCGCCAGGGGGTGGCCCGGCACGGTGATGGCGCACATGGGCTGGCGGATCGCGGCGCGCGAGCGGATCGACGCGGTCACGGGCGGGTGGTAGACGAGGCCGATGTGGGCCTGGTCCTCGGCCACCTTGCGCAGCACCTCGTTGGTGCCCGCCAGGTCCAGGGTGAGCGTGAGCCCCGGGTGCCGCTGCCAGAACGCCTGCAGCGGCTCGGCCATCAGGTCGCTGACGAAGCCCTCGCCCAGCACCAGGTTGATGTGCCCGCGCGCCATGCCGCGCAGCTCCTGCAGCTTGGTGACCAGATCGTCCTCGTACGAGCACTGCTGCCGGTAGTACTCCACCAGCAGCAGGCCGGCCTCGGTGGGCTTCACGCCCCGGCCGTGGCGTTCCAGCAGGGGAACGGCCAGGTCTTCTTCCATCCTGGCGATCTGCCGGCTCACCACCGAGGGGTTGAGATCCAGCTTGTCCGCCGCGGCGCGCACCGATCCGGTGACGGCCGATTCGTACAGATACCGCACGCGGCGGTTGTCCAGCACGGCGCCCATGGGGGTTCCTTTCTTCGTTCTCCGGGGCCTGCGAGTGTTGCCCTGGAAGCAACGAAATTTTACGGAAGTTGACATTGTCAAACACCGTCCCCGGTGGGATTCTGTGGCTGCGTTCCACGGTTCCCGCCGCCGAGCGGCGGTGGGCACGGGGCGCCCTTACCGTCTTTTTTCGGAGATTTCAGCGTGAAGACCATCGGAGTCATTGGTTTGGGCAACATGGGGCGCGGCATGGCCCTGTCGCTGCGGCGCGGCGGTTTCGAGGTCGTCGGCACGGACGCCTCGGAGGCGACGCGCGTCGCGCTCGCCCTGGAGGGCGTGCCGGTCGTCGCCTCGATCGCGGAGGTGATGGCCACGGCGGACGCCGTGGTGCTGTCGCTGCCCACGGCCGCGGTCGTGTCCGAGGTGGTGGCGGGGCCGCAGGGGCTGATCCGCCACGCCCGGGCCGGCGTGCCGGTCATCGACACGTCCACCTCCCACCCGGCCACCACGCGCGCGCTGGCCGCCCAGCTCGCCCAGGCGGGCATGGAGCTGATCGATGCGCCCGTGAGCGGCGGCCCGCGCGGCGCCCTCAACGGCACCCTGACCATGGTGATCGGCGGATCGGAGGCCGGCATCGCCCGCGCCGAGCCCGTGCTCGCCGCCATGAGCGCCAAGCGCATCCACGTGGGCGAGGTGGGCGCGGGCCACGTGGCGAAGATCGCCAACAACCTGCTGTGCGCCGCGCACCTGCTGGTGGCGGGCGAGGTCGCCCGCATGGCCGAGAAGGCGGGCGTGCCCACCGAGCGCCTGCTGCAGGGCATCAACGGCGGATCGGGCCGCAGCTTCGTCACCGAGCACAACTTTCCCATCTGGGTGAGCAGCGGTGCCTTCGACTCCGGCTTCACCATGAAGCTGATGCGCAAGGACGTGCGCCTGTCGCAGGAGCTGATCGGCGCGCTGGACATCGACCTGCCCCTGTCCGCCAAGGTGGCCGAACTGTGGGCCCTGAGCGCCGCCACCATCGGCGACGGGGAGGACTTCAACCGCATCGTCGAGCTGGGCACGCCCGACCGCGCCAGGGCCTGAACCGGCGCGTGAACGGGCGCGTGAGCCGGCCGTCACATTTCCTTCGCACACTCCCTCCCTGAAGACATCCCATGCACACCTCGCACACCGAACAGCTCCTGGCGGCCTTCGCGCCGTTCTTCCCCGATGCCCGCGCCATCGGCTCCTACGTGGGCGGCGAACTCGTCACCGGCGAGGGCGCTCCGGTCCCGCTCGTCAATCCCGCCAACGGCGAACTCTTCATCGAGTACGCCGATGCGGGCGAGGCGGTGGTGGCCCGCGCCGCCGCCGCCGCCGTGCAGGGGCAGGCCGCGTGGGCCGCGCTCAGCCATGCGGCCCGGGGCCGCGTGATGTTCGACATCGGCCGCGTGCTGCGCGCCCACCTCGAACCGCTGGCGCAGCTCGAAGCGCTGTCCGCCGGCAAGCCGATCCGCGACTGCCGGGGCGAGGTCGCCAAGGTCGCCGAGATGTTCGAGTACTACGCCGGCTGGACCGACAAGCTCCACGGCGAGGTCATCCCCGTGCCCAGCGGTCACCTCAACTACACGCGCCGCGAGCCCTGCGGCGTGGTGCTGCTCATCACCCCGTGGAACGCGCCGGTCTTCACCTGCGGGTGGAACGTGGCCCCCGCCATCGCGATGGGCAACGCGGTGCTGCTCAAACCCTCGGAACTCACGCCGCTCTCCTCGCTCGCCGTGGCCGCCCTGGCCGAGCGGGCGGGCCTGCCCCGGGGCGTGATCAACGTGCTGAGCGGCCTGGGCCACACCACCGGGCAGGCGGCCATCGCGCAGCCGGCCGTGAAGAAGGTGGTCTTCGTGGGCTCGCCCGCCACGGGCGGCCGCATCGCCGCCGCCGCCGCCGCGCGCGGCGTGCCCTGCGTGCTGGAGCTGGGCGGCAAGTCGGCCAACATCGTCTTCGAGGACGCGGACCTCGCGCGGGCCTGCATCGGCGCGCAGGCCGCGATCTTCTCCGCTGCGGGCCAGAGCTGCGTGGCCGGCTCGCGGCTGCTGGTGCAGCGCAGCGTGTACGACCGCTTCGTCGCCATGGTGGCCGAGGGCGCGCGGCGCCTGCGCACCGGGGACCCGCTCTCGCCCGAGACCGAGGTCGGCCCCATCCAGAACGCCCGCCAGTACGCGCACGTGCTCGGCATGATCCAGGACGGCCTGCAGGCGGGCGCCGAGGTCGTCGAGGGCAGCCGGGGCCAGGCGGCCGAGACGGGCTACTTCGTGCGCCCCACGGTGCTCGGCAACGTGGCCAACGGCATGCGCGTGGCGCGCGAGGAGATCTTCGGCCCCGTCGTCGTCGCCATCCCCTTCGACACGGAAGAAGAGGCCATCGCCATCGCCAACGACAGCCCCTTCGGCCTCGCCGGCGCGGTGTGGACGCAGGACGTGGCCCGCGCGCACCGCGTGGCCGCCCGGGTGAACGCGGGCACGTTCTGGATCAACACCTACAAGGTCATCCACGTGGCCTCGCCCTTCGGGGGCCATGACCAGAGCGGCTACGGCCGCTCCAGCGGCATCGAGGCCCTGCGCGAATACACCCAGGTCAAGAGCGTGTGGGTCGAGACCTCCGCCACGCCGGCGGCGCCCTTCGGCTACGCGCCCGGCATCGGGAACTGACAGGGCGCCACCCGCGCGCCGCAACCGCCCCGCCGGGGCCCAGCCCCGGCGGTTCCGCCTCCAAAGGAGCGAACATGACCACCACCACCTCCATGCCCTCCGCGACCGACCCGGCCGACTCCGTCGGCGAGAAAGCCCGCCTGTTCCTCATCGCCTGCGTGCTCGTGCTGGCGGCCGAGTCCATCGGCGCGGTGAACATTCCCCTCGGCCCCGCCAAGATCGTGCTGCTGCCGCTGCTCTGGGCCCTGCTCATGGGCGCGGCCATCGGCCTGGCCAGCCGGCGCCTGCCGGCCGGGCTGGCGGTGGGCATCGGGCAGCAGCGCCTGGCCACGGCCATCCTGCAGCCGGCGCTGCTGCTCTTCATCGCCAAGCTGGGGCTGATGGTGGGCGGCTCCGTGCCCAAGCTCGCCGCCGCGGGCTGGGGGCTGGTGCTGCAGGAGTTCGGCCACTTCTTCGGCACCATGGTGTTCGGCCTGCCGGTGGCGCTGCTGCTGGGCATCAAGCGCCAGGCCATCGGCGCGACCTTCTCCGTGGGGCGCGAGCCCAGCCTGGCCATCATCAGCGAGAAGTACGGCATGCAGTCGCCCGAGGGCCAGGGCGTGCTGGCCGAATACCTTACCGGCACCGTGTTCGGCGCGGTGTTCATCGCCATCCTCGCGGGGTTCATCACCAGCCTGGGCATCTTCAACCCGCTGGCCCTGGCCATGGGCGCGGGCGTGGGGTCGGGCAGCATGATGGCCGCCGCCGCCGGCTCCATCGCCGCGCAGCAGACGCCCGAGGTCGCGAAGGACGTGGCCACCTTCGCCGCCGCGAGCAACCTCATCACCACGACCATCGGCACCTACTTCACGCTGTTCCTGTCGCTGCCGTTCACCGTCTGGGCCTACAAGGTGCTGGAGCCCCTCATCGGCCGCACCACCCGCGCGAGCATCGAGCCGCCGTCGGCGCTGTCCTCCGGCGACGTGCACCATGAGGCCCCCGTGCTGCGCCTGCCCGCCCTGGTGGTGGTCTGGGTGCTGGTGGCGGCCTTCGCGCTGCTGGGCAACTGGATCACGTACAAGGTCTCTCCCGCCGACCCCGGCGTGCTGGAGGGCATGGCCATCATCGTCGGCGTGGTGCTGGCGGGCCACGCGCTCTACCACCTCGCGGCCCGCAAGGTGCCCGCCGTGGTGTGGGTCTCGCTCGTGGGCATGCTGCTGACCTACCCGGAATTTCCCGGCGCGGCCACCGTCGCGGCCCTCACGGGCAAGCTGAACTTCCTGGCCCTGGCCACGCCCATCCTCGCGTTTGCGGGCCTCTCGCTCGCCAAGGACGTGCCGGCCTTCCGCCGGCTGGGCTGGCGCATCGTGGTGGTGTCGTTCGCGGCGAACGCGGGCACCTTCCTCGGCGCGACGCTGATCGCGCAGTTCTTCATGCATGCGCCGGTGGTGTGAAACCCCCACCGCCCCGGGCCCGGGTTGGGCAGATTCACCAGCCCTGGAAGCGCGGCCAGGCCTCGGCCTGCCCGCCGGGCCCGATCGCGTAATAGACCGGGTGCTGCGCGCCGGTGGCGCAGGCATGGTTGGGCAGGACGCGCAGCCGCGTGCCTATCGGGAACCGCTGCGCGATGTCGGCGCAGGCCCCGTCCGTGCCCGAAACGATGCCGTGCTCCTGGTTGGCCCCGCTCAGCAGGAAGCCCGGCAGCACCTCGCCGCCTTCCGTGCACACCTGGCCGAAGCCGTAGTCGCGCTTTTGCTTCTGCGTGCCCCGGTCGCGGCTCATCGCCATCCAGCCCGCATCCACGATGGCCCAGCCCTTCTCCTCCTGGTGGCCGATCACCGTGGTGAGCACGCTCAGTGCGATGTCGCCGGTGCCGCACACGCCCACGTTGTGCATCACCAGATCGAAGAACACGTACACGCCCGCGCGCACCTCGGTCACGCCCTCCAGCGTGGCCGCGGCCAGCGCCGTGGGCGTGGAGCCCACGCTCACCACCGGGCAGGGCAGGCCCGCGTCGCGCAGCCGCCCGGCCGCGCGCACCGTGCCGGCGCGTTCCTGCTCGGCGATGCGGCGCAGCGCCTCGGGCGTGTCGTGGTCGTAGCTGGAGCCGGCATGGGCGATCACCCCGCCCAGGCACATGCCGCCCTGCACCAGCACGCGCGCCACCTCCAGCAGCGCCTCGCCTTCGGGCGGGATGCCCGAGCGGTGGCCGTCCACGTCGATCTCGATCCACACCTCGAAGGCCTCGCCCTGCGCGCGGCCGAATTCCGCGATCGCCCGCGCGCCCGCCGCGCTGTCGGTGATGATCTTCAGGTCGCACCCCCGGCGGCGCAGCGCCAGGGCCTGCGGCAGCCGGGCCGGCGCCATGCCCACGGCGTAGAGGATGTCGCGCACGCCCGCGTCGAAGAAGCGTTCGGCCTCCTTCAGCGTGGACACCGTGATGCCGCGCGCGCCCGCCGCGATCTGCGCCTGCGCCACCGGCAGGCACTTGGTGGTTTTCACGTGCGGGCGAAAGCGCACGCCCAGCGCGTCCATGCGCTCCTGCATGCGGGCGATGTTGCGCTGCATGCGCGCGGTATCGACCAGGGCGGCCGGGGTGTCGAGGTCTTGAAGAGAGGTCATGGCGGTCGGTGTCCTTCGCGGGCCGGGCCGCGGAAACGCCGCGGCGATGGAGGCCACTGTAGGAGCCTGCGGCCCCCTTGCGTTTAACGCTGGCGAACTGGAGCATTTAGCATCGCTGAATGCTCGACATCGACGACCTGCGCATGGTGCGCGCCCTGGGCCATGCCGGCTCCCTGGCCGGCGCCGCCCGCCTGATGGACCTCACGCCGCCCGCGCTCACCGTGCGCCTGCGCAAGCTCGAAGACGCGCTGGGCGTGCACCTGGCCGTGCGCACCGCGCGCGGCATCGCCTTCACCGACGAAGGGCGCCGGCTGCTGGAGGAATCCACCGAGGTGCTCGAACGCATCGACGCGCTGCGCGAGCGCGTGGCAGGCGGCTCGCAGGCGCCGGGCGGCCACCTGCGCGTGGTAGCGCCCTTCGGGTTCGGGCGGCGGCACGTGGCGCGCATCGTGCGCGACCTGCACCAGCGGCACCCGGGGCTGACCGTGGCCCTCACGCTCTCCGACAACCCGCTGCGCGAGGCCGCCGCCAACGACGTCGTCGTGCACATCGGCGCCGTGAAGGACTCCTCCTGGGTCGGCCACCTGCTGGCGCCCAACGACCGGCTGCTGTGCGCCAGCCCCGGCTACGCGCGCCGCGCGGGCGCCGCGCTCACCCACCCCTCGCAGCTGGAGCGCCACGCCTGCCTGTGCCTCCGGGAGAACGACGACGATCTCGTGCGCTGGCGCTTCGCGCCGCAGGGCGGCGGCGCGCAGCCCCGCAAATCCGTCACCGTGCGCGTGGCCGGCGCGCTCTCCACCAACGACGGCGAGGTGATGACCCAGTGGGCCCTGGCCGGCCTGGGGATCATGGCCCGCTCCGAGTGGGACGTGGGCCCCCTCATCGCCAGCGGCCGGCTCGTGCGCCTGCTGCCGCGGTGGCAGCTGGAGCCCGCGCCCGTCATGGCCCTGGTGCCGTCCAGGAAGGGCCTGCCCGCGCGCCTGCGGCTCTTCATCGATGCCGCCAAGGCGGCGCTGGACCCCGTGCCCTGGCGCCTGCCTGGGCCGCGCGGCTGACGGGCCGCAGGGAGGCCATGAACTGGATTTGACAAATAATCCAGAAAAACACAAAATTTCCAGAATGAAGAAACGCACCCCGGAGCAGCGGCTGCTGCTCGAACAGCTGCAGGCCATCGCCGCCGGGCTGGCCCGCACCTTCGGCCCGTTCTGCGAGGTCGTCGTGCACGACCTGCTCGACCCGCGCCACGCCATCCTCGCGATCCACAACAACCTCTCGGGCCGCGCGGCGGGCGACCCGGCCACCGAACTCGGGCTGGCCCGCATCCAGGACCCGGAGGTCGATCAGGTCATCGCCAACTACCCCAACCGCTTCGCCGACGGGCGGCAGGCCAAGAGCACTTCCATCGGCATCAAGGACTCCACGGGCCGCTACATCGCGGCCCTGTGCCTGAACGTGGACCTGAGCCTGTTCCAGGGCTTCCAGGCCATGCTGGGCCAGTTCGCCGCCCTCCAGGGCCAGGCGCCCGCCACCGAGAACCTCGACCCCGCCGGGGCCGATGCCATCCGCGCGCGCATCGACCAGTTCGCCGCGCGGCTGGCCACCACGCCCCGGCTGCTCAAGGCCGAGGACCGGCGCGCGCTCCTCAAAGACCTGCGGTCGGCCGGCCTGCTGGACGTGCGCCGCGCGATGGAGGTCATCGCGGCCCACCTCGGCGTCTCGCGCGCATCGGTGTACAGCTATGCCCGGTGACGCCCGCCTCCTCCTCGTGGACCGGGACGCCGCCGCGCGCCTGCTGGCGCCCGGCGCGGTGGCCGAGGCCGTGCGCGAGGCCTTCGTGCTGCACAGTCGGCGCGAGGGGCGGGGCTTTCCCGTGGTGCGCGAGCCGCTGCCCACCGGCGGCATCTTCGGCATCAAGTCGGGCGACGTGCCCTCGCAAGGCCTGCTGGGCTTCAAGGCGGCGGGCTTCTGGCCCGGCAACCGGGGCGTGGGTGGCGAGCCCCACCAGGCCACCATCCTGCTCTTCGACCCCGCCACCGGCCGGCCGCTGTGCGTCATCGACGGCAACGCCATCACCACCGCCCGCACCGCCGCGGCCGGCGCCATCGGCCTGCAGACCCTGGCGCGCGCGGACAGCGCCCGCGCCACGGTGTTCGGCACCGGCGTGCAGGCCGCTGCGCAGCTCGACGCGGCGCTGCGCGTGCTGCCCGCGCTGCGGCAGGTGCGCTATGCCAGCGCGCGCCGCGAGGTCGACCTCGCGTTCGAGGCCCGCTTCGCCGGCCGCTGCGACATCCGCCCTGCCGCCGATGCCGATGCGGCCGTGGCCGAGAGCGACGTGGTCATCACCGCCACGCCCGGCGGCGGGCTGCTTTTCAGTGCCGAGGCCGTGCGCGCCGGCACCCACCTGCTCTGCGTGGGCACCGACACGCGCGGCAAGCGCGAGCTGCCCGAGGGCCTGCCCGCGCGCGCGCGCCTCGTGGTGGACGACGCGGCCCAGGCCCGCCAGATCGGCGAGCTGCAATGGGCGCCCGGCCTGCCCTGCGACGAGATCGGCGACCTGCTCACCGGCAAGGTCCCGTTCACGCGGCGGCCCGGGGACATCACCGTCTTCGACATGACCGGCCTCGCGCTGCAGGACCTGACCGTCGCGCGCCTCATCCACCGGCAGGCGCTGGAGCAGGGGCTGGGCACCTCCATCGCTTGGCCCTGGTGATCCGCCCCCGCCCCGCCTTCCTCCATTTCCAGAAAGCCCTTCCATGAGCACAGCCCCTACCCTCCTCCCCACCTACGACGACGTCGCCGCCGCCGCCCGCCGCATCGAGGGCCATGCACGCAAGACCCCCGTCATGACCTCGCGCACCGTGAACGAGGCCTTCGGCGCCGAGGTGTTCTTCAAGTGCGAGCACCTGCAGCGCATGGGCGCCTTCAAGTTCCGCGGCGCGTTCAATGCCCTCTCGCGCTTCACGCCCGAACAGCGCAAGGCCGGCGTCGTCGCCTTCTCGTCGGGCAACCACGCGCAGGCCATCGCCCTCTCGGCCCGCCTGCTCGGCATTTCCGCCACCATCGTCATGCCGCACGACGCGCCCGCCGCGAAAGTGGTGGCCACCAAGGGCTACGGCGGCAACGTCGTCAGCTACGACCGCTACACCGAAGACCGTGAACAGATCGGCCGCGACCTCGCCGAGCGCCATGGCCTCACCCTCGTGCCGCCCTACGACCACCCCGACGTGATCGCCGGCCAGGGCACGGCCGCCAAGGAACTGTTCGAGGAAGTGGGCCCGCTGGATGCGTTCTTCGTGTGCCTGGGCGGCGGCGGCCTGCTGGCCGGCTCGGCCCTGTCCACGCGGGCCCTCGCGCCCGATTGCCAGCTCTACGGCGTCGAGCCCGAGGCCGGCAACGACGGCCAGCGCTCCTTCCGCTCGGGCGAGATCGTGCACATCGACACCCCCCAGACCATCGCCGACGGCGCGCAGACCCAGCACCTGGGCCAGCTCACCTTCCCCATCATCCGCCGCGACGTGAACGACATCCTGACCGCCAGCGATGCGGAGTTGGTGGACTGCATGGGCTTCCTCGCCACGCGCATGAAGCAGGTCGTGGAGCCGACGGGCTGCCTGGGCTTTGCCGCGGCGCGGCAGAAGCAGGCCGAGCTGAAAGGCCGGCGCATCGGCATCCTGCTCAGTGGTGGCAATGTGGACATGGCGCGCTTTTGCAGCCTGCTGGGGGCTGGCGCCGCCCACTGATGCGGGCGGCCCCGCCCGCCTTCAGCGCCGCCCGCTGCGGCCGCCGCCCTGCCCCTGCGCTGCGGCCCCATACGCGCACCAGCCCGGCCGCGGGCTCTTCTTCTGCGGGTGCAGCCGGCAGGTCTCCGGCCGCACGTCGTACACCGTGCAGCGCCGCGTGGCGGCATCCAGAAAGTGACAATCGCCACTCGCCCGCCGCGCCATGGTGAAGAGCACGTTCTTGTGGTTGAAGTGATCGATCAGCCGCGCCTTCTGCAGCCGTTTGGCAATGTGCCGCGGCTCCTCGTGCTCGGCCTCGAACGCATCCACCAGGCCCAGCCGGACCAAGTCTGAGAGCTGCACCTCCAGCGGCATCGTGCAGCAGTTGGCCGCGCAGGTCTCGCACAGGCCGGCGCGGTAGCGGGTCCAGGTGGCGGGGTTGTCGACGTCGACGATGGTGATGGGGGAGCGCATGGCGGGGAGGATCGGCAGGTGGGGAATTGTCGTTCAGCGTGGGGGCCATCGTTTGGCAGCAGCCTTGGGGCCTGTAGCGTCAGGACGAAACCGATTCGTCGATGCCATCTACATGCCCGGCGACCAGCATGCCCTGCCAGGCGTTCAGAATGAGTCGGGCCAAGCATGGCAGCGTTGCCTGCCTGCGCAATGTTGCCCCGCGCCTGTCGCGAATCACCCAAGCCGGGCCTCGCCTACCGTTGCAGAACGATCGGTTCTTCCCTGCATGACTCGCGGCATAAAGTGAATCTATTTAGACTAAAATAGATTTAGTCAAGTGTTTGCTTCTACTTTACAGGCAGGGCTGCAGGGCTGCAGGGGCGCTGACGCTGCGCGCCTCCACCTAGTCCGCCCTGAACAATCCTGTTTTCAGCCGCAGGCAGGTCTGTTGTTGAGCGAAGGGGCGATCAATGCAGCGATGACTGCCTGCATCGACAGCCCGAGTCGGGCGCATAGAAGCCGCAGCGCAGCCAGGATCATGCGCAGGTTGTGCCCAGCGCCGCACATCACCGCATGCAGCGCATCGCCCAGCGCCCCCTTGAGCGGGTTGCGCCCCAGCCGCCCGTCCATCTTCATGTGCCCGATGGCCGGCTCGATGGCGCTGCGCCGGCGGATCATGGCCTTGAGCGTTCGGGTGATGCCTCGCTTTTGGCCTGACATCAGGATGCGTACCCCT